>JBGCGG010000168.1:0-6165 GCA_045110585.1 Phormidesmis sp.
GCAAGACAATCTCTATCAGACCCTCTGAAGTCAAGGGCTCTAATGCGGATGATAGCGTTATGTTCGTGGATAAAGAGGCCATGCGTACACCTTATCGCTACGGCTCAATCCATCACGTTAAGGAAACCTGAATACTTACAATCTTACTTTCTACGTCGGGGGGTATACCGGGGCCGTTGTCTTTAATGCATACCTGAACGTATTCTGAGGGGAGGGTTCGAGTCGAAATTTCTATCTGTTTGGTTTCCGCATCAGCCTCAAATATGGCATCTAAGGCGTTAATGATGATATTGGTAAAGACCTGATTGATTTGCGCTGGCGAACACCTGACGAGGGGCAACGGATGGTAATCCTTGAGGATGGTGACACCCTCTTTAATACGGTGATTGAGAATAAGTAGGGTACTATCAAGCCCTTCGCACAGATCCACATCTTTAATCGCAGATTCATCTAAACGAGAGAAATTACGCAGCGAAACGATAATATCTCTCACCCGCTGTGTACCGGTGTCCATTGAGCTTAAGATTTTGGTGATATCTTTGACTAAAAACTCCACCTCCACCTCTTCTCGCTTCTCTAACACAGCTTCGGTTGGGGTGGGATACGCTTCCTGATACGTCTCTAATAAGCCAACTAAATCGCGTAGATAGTCACTGAGCGGCGTGAGATTGCCTTGAATAAAGTTAATGGGATTATTAATTTCGTGGGCAATACCTGCGACCATTTTCCCTAAGCTTGCCATTTTCTCTGTTTGGACAAGCTGCATTTGAGTCTCTGCTAGGTGTAGCAGCTGCTTTGTACGCTCTTCAACTCGATCTTCTAACTCTGAGTTGAGTTGACGCACCTGGGCTTCTGCCCACTGCTGCTGTTCTAGGCTATTTTGTAGATGCTGATTCTGGCGCTGTAATTGCTGCTTGAGACAACCAAGCTCTAGCTGAGATTTCACACGAGCAAGGACTTCGCCAGTTTGAAATGGCTTGGTTATGTAGTCCACTCCGCCGACTTCAAAGGCTTTCACCTTATCAAATACTTCGCCCAATGCGCTGATAAAAACAACTGGGATCTCGGCCGTTGCGACTTTTGATTTTAAACGACGGCACACTTCAAACCCATCCATCTTGGGCATGGTGACATCTAGCATAATTAAATCTGGTGGCTCAATTGAAGCACTCATCAGCGCAACAGAACCACTAATAGCACCGCGAACCTCGTAACCTGCCTGCGTGAGGGCTGCTGAAAGCAAGCGAAGATTTTCTGGAACATCATCAACGATTAAAATCGTTGATGATGTCTGCTCACTGGGTGGGCATACAGAGGGGGATGTCTGTAGGTCTTGCATAGGAGTTACCATCTTCGGCTAAGCGCCCGCAGGTATTTTATCAACAATTTAAAGTTGATGAGATTTAGACGAACAGCTCGGCCCATGATAAAAGCGGCAATCGTCCATGAACTCGTACAGTAAAATTGCTTATCTCTACGGAGTGCTTGGGTATGAATCTCATCAGTTATTTTCAAGTTAGGATACCCAGACTTATCCTTGGAGAGAAGATGAATAAAAGGGTACAGCCATAAAGGATGTGACTCAGCAAGAAATTCGCTCAGCGGGGAATTCGTTCAGGCTGCTGACTTAAAAACACACATGACAGGTTAGATGTCAGTATCAGAATGGCTTTTTCGTTATTTAAGCAGCTTGAGCTGAGATGTTCTCGGGCTGTCTGTCAAGGGAGTTTTTCTGAGAGACTTTACCGTCAGACGCTGTAGTATCTAAGGTTTTAGAATCGAGAAATATTGGCAAGGCAATGACAAATTCTGTGCCTTTGCCTGGTTCCGAATGTACTTCTATAGTGCCTTGGTGTTGTTGAATAATTTTGAAGCAGATACCTAACCCTAGCCCGGTGCCTTTGCCCACTGGCTTAGTGGTAAAAAACGGATCAAAAATTTTGCTTTTTACTTCCGGGGGCATACCAGGGCCGCTGTCTTTAATGCATACCTGAACGTGTTCTGAAGGGAGGGTTCGAGTCGTGATTTCTAGCTGTTTGGGTTCCACATCGGCCTCAAACATGGCATCTAAGGCGTTAACGATGATATTGGTAAAGACCTGATTGATTTGTGCTGGGGAGCACCAAACCATCGGCAGCTCATCGTAAGATTTGACGATGGTAACGCCATCTTTAATGCGATGGTTGAGAATGAGCAGCGTGCTATCTAAGCCTTCACAGAGATCTACATCTTTAATGGCGGCTTCGTCTAAGCGAGAGAAGTTACGTAGAGAAACAATAATATCTCGAACCCGTTGTGTGCCCATTTTCATGGAGTTCAAAATCTTGGCGGCATCTTCCACCAAAAACTCAACTTCGATTTCGTCTCGCTTATCCAAGACTGCCTCGGTTGGGTTGGGATAGGCTTCCTGATACGTCTTTAGTAAATCAACGAGATCGTTCAGATAATCGTTGAGGGGGTTTACATTACCCTGAATAAAGCTAATGGGGTTATTGATTTCGTGAGCAATGCCTGCGACCATTTGGCCCAAGCTTGACATTTTTTCGGTTTGAATAAGCTGTGCCTGCGTTTCTTGGAGTTCTCCCAGGGCTTTAGAAAGTTCTTGCGTACGATCTTCTACCCGAGTTTCTAGCGTCTGGGCCGAGTCTTCGAGGGCTTCGGTATATTCTCTAACCCATGCAATTAGCTGGTTTAGGGAAGTGGCCAAAGCGCCAATTTCATCTTGGCTTTTAACCGGGGCCTGCAAATCAAAGTTATTATCTTTCACTACATTGAGTGAAACTTCGGTAATGGCTTGAATGGGACGGGCAATGCGCTTGGCAATCCAGTAGCCAACGACGGCCAACAGGAGCGCGCTGGCAATGCCTGGAATAGAGATGAATAACCACAGCATCCGCTTCGCCTGATTTAGCGGGGCTAGAGACGTTAGCAAAATAACTTCAAAATGCTCATTGTTCAGCCCCTCTAAAACGATGGCCTGAGCTAGATAAGACTGATCTTTCAAGGTGATCCGTCTTGGAATATTGCTTTTTTGTTCCCAATCAGCATTATTAATCTCTGAATACACCATGTCTGAAGAAAATGTGGAGGCCACCACCTGATGATCGGCCAGTACCACTATTTGCGCATCGATAGATTCATTGATTTGCTGTAGGCGATCGCCACTGAGCACCGAGCCCAAAATAACGCCCCCAGCCAGGCCCATTCCATCCTTAATCGGCGCAGTTCCCAGCATCACTGGTGGTTTATTCTCTTCCGAGAAAACAACCGTTGAAATACCTGCGCCGCCCTTCATTAGCTCAGCGGCAACCTGCGTCTGAATCTTTAGAGACTGATAACCCAGCGTTCGGGTATCCATTAAAAAGTTAAGATCGCGATCAGTGACAATAATCGCATCCATATCCAAAATGGCTTTGCTAGGTAAAATCTCCTGCCGAAGTAATTGTTTATCTGTATTTGCAGCTCCCTGAATAATCAGATCATCATTCGCCATCAGCCGAGCACTTCGCCGAAGATTCTTTAGATCTCGTTCAAGCTCCCTCTCCACTAGGTTTTTAAGCTCTGTCGTCTGTTCTTTTTTATCGTTATCTAGCTGCCGAGCAAAAGATTGTCCAACGACAACAACACCCGCCATCCAAAATATAAAAAAGACCAGGGTAAAGGGTAAAGAAATTTTGACGGGTAATGGGGCTTGCTGATAGCTAAATCTACGGCGTTTAGTAGACATGAATTGAGTCTTGAAAGATAGGAGTGTAGACAGGGCGTCTTAACTGCTAGCGAGAGTGCTGAACTAGGAAAGGGCTAGGCCGGATAGATGTAGATGACTAGATATAAATTTCTAAATCCAGATTGCTAGATCCAGATTGCTAGATCCGCATCTTAATGATTCAGATCGTTAGATGCGGATTACGAGAGCCAGAAAAGCCTATTAAGGATGAACTAGCGGCTAATCATCATCATCTTCTAACGCTGCGGCTAACAGCTGCTGGCCTTCTTCACTATTAACAAAGGCCACAAAGTCCTTGGTTTCTGGCTCAGCTTGCTGAGAAATGACCATGCCCAACGACAGAGCCATTGCATACTTGCCAGACTGAATATTTTCAGGGGAAGGCGCTACGCCATCAACAGTCAAGATATTGACAGGCAGTTCAGCAATCTCATCTTCCAGTGGTATGGCAGCTATTGAATACTCTGTGATAGCCGCACTTTCTAACAGCTCATCATCCTCTGCGAATACAATTGCAGTCGGTGTAATCTCTAGGTCTTCGCCAAGGTAGGTTTCTCTCAAAAGTTGTTTTTCATTTTCATCTTCTGCCAAATCAAACAGTATGATATCCGCGTCTGGCCCACCAAGTTCCTGCCAGTTCTTAATTTCACCCGCATAAATCGCCTTGATTTGCTCACCGGTAATATCACCGACTCCCGTGACGCTCTCATGCACCATCATCAATAATGGAACTTCTGCCAATGGCACATAGTCTAAGCCCTGACTAGCTTCTGCTGAGGTCAGCTTACGGCTCATACTGCCAATATTTAGCTCGTTGAGTTTGACACCCTTAATGCCACCTGCTGTTTGGCTAGACGGGAAAAAGTCAAATTTAGTGCTGGATCCACTCTCGTTATAGCTTTCAGCTAGCTCTTCCAAAATCTCGTAGGTTTCTGCAGAGCCTCCAATTTCAAGCGTAACAGCAGAGTTAGAAGATGCTGTATTAGTGGCGGCTGAACAGCCAGCTATTCCGAAGAACGCACTGCTTATTAAAATGGTCGTTAATGCTTTCTTTTGCATGATTCCAGTGTCGTTGTTTAAAACGTATGTTTTTATACTCATTTTTTCAAAACATACGTAGGTGATCATCACGTCCTTGTTACATCATTCCCTAGAGTATTTAATCCTCTCGGTATGAATGAGTTGACACTGTGTAAATTTTGATTATGGGCAATAAAAAAGATTTTAAAAAGCGGCTAAAAGGCCGCGTGGAGAGCATTTCAGTCATTTTAAATGAGTCGTCTTTAGGTCAAGACAATTGTGTCTATTCCGTCAGCGTTTCTAACTTCTCAATCGTAGTTTCAATTTCTTGTATCGCGGCTATTTCGTTTTTGGCGTTGTACATTTCTAGCGCAATGTTGAGATCAGCGATCGCGGCTTCATAGCGACCTAGTTGTGCGTAAGATAGCCCTCTCACGTAGTACACCGTTGGCCGATAGAAGTCCTCGATAGTGTCAAGACCTAACGTTTCAACGCGGGTATAATCTGCAATAGCAGCCTCGTAGCTACCCTGTTGGAAGTAATACCAACCACGAGAGTTATATAAATTTGCATTGTTAGGGGAACGTTCAATCGCCGCTGTGATGGTCTCAATTCGGTAGGCATTTTTGTGAGCAATAGGCACTGACAAAGGCGGTAAGGTAGCGAGGGAAAGAGACGGTGTGAGTGGTTGGGCGATCGCGCTGCTACCCACCATAAAAGACAGCGTTAAAGTGGCGATTGTTACGCCGCACTTAGTCGAAACGGATGGGTTCAGGGCTAATGGAGTCAGGGCTAAACGCATAGTTGTTCTTGCTCTTGAAGGGGTAACTACGCTTAACTGTATTCGCTTCATTTGAGCCAAGAAACCACCTAAACTTGATTTAAATCAAGCAGCGGCCCGATTTGATTTAAATCAAGTCTTTCGTTGGGCGCTTATTTTGTTCTGTTTTATGCGTTTTGCCCTAAGCCGACTTAACGTTTCGGCTGACATCCCTAAATATGATGCCAACTGCCCCAACGGCACCTTCTCTTCAATATCCGGACGCTCGCGGAGTAAGTGCCCGTAGCGTTCAGTCGTCGATTGCGTTTGAAACGAGCTAACCCGCGATAGCAGCGTCGTGTAGTAATGCTCCAGTAGCTTACGGTTCAAATCCACCCACACCGAATCTTGTTGTGATAAGTCCTGAAGGGCGGTGTGGCTCAGCGACAGCAGCGTCGCATCGGTGGCCGCCACAATGCTATCTTCACTTGGCTGCCGGTACACAAAGCTAAAGTAAGCCGCCGCAAAATGACGTTCAAAACAAAACCATCGCGTTATGTCCTTACCTTCTGCAAGATAAAAGGCACGCAGTACCCCGCTTTCTACGAAGTAAAGGCGATCTGAAATCTCTCCAATATTGAGCAAGATGTCGTGTTTG
>JBGCGG010000169.1:0-5585 GCA_045110585.1 Phormidesmis sp.
CATTGGTTAGAACGCCTCGGGTTTAAGCGCTTCCAACAAGCTTAATCAGAAACGCTAATGGGTAACAGGTCATCATCGTTATGATGGCCTAATTTATCGTGCCAGTGTTACCCAAAAACGGCCACTTTTGCACCAAGCCCAAATCTGAAATGCTGTAATCGTCTTACCCGTGCCCGTTGCCATGGTTAGCAGCATACGTTTCTGCCCCTGCAAAATCGCTAGCACCACCCGGTTAATAGCGACTTCCTGGTAGTACCGAGGCGTTCGACCACTGGCTAAGTTAAAGGGCGACAGCAGCATCTCTGCTAACTTCTCATCTTCGATCCCTTGATCAGCGCACAATCTAGCCCACAGCACTTCCGGGCTCGGGAATGTGTCTAGCCGAGTCACCTGTCCTGTAGTGTAGTCATGCTCCAGAATAGCTACACCATTGGTGGCATAGGCAAACTTAAGGCCCAAGATTTCTGCATATTCTTTAGCCTGTTGTAAACCCGTAACCGCCTCAGTATTACTAGGCTTAGCCTCAACCACTGCAATCGGAAAATCACGCGTATAGCGCAAGATATAATCCGCTCGTTTTTTCTTTCGCCGACGGCTACCCTGATCCGTCAGTACAATCCGCCCATCGGTAAACGTGCGTTGCTCTGCAATCGAGTGAGGCTCACGTTCCCAGCCCGCTGCCTGCAACTTCGGAACTACATATTGTCTACAGGTATCGGCTTCACTCATGAGAACTTCTCCAAAACACTTAAACCCAAACTTAGAAGTTATTTATCGCGACCAAGATGCTCCCAGCGGTTAAGCGTTATCTCATATCTAATTTTCAACATTAATCGATGATTTCCCCATATTCCCCCTAAAAATCTGCAAAATAGCTTACGTATCGTTGCGAACTGAGTATGCATTCAGACATATCAATGTCCATAGAGCAAAAACGCTTGTTAGATTCCGCCTGACACCACCAACCACATCAGCTTGACTGTAGAAAAGAATCACCCTATCGTCAGAAGCAAGGTTGTGATAGATATCACAGCTATTTCTCAGAACTCAATTTTTCTTAGCGCCATCGGCAGGTGCTACCAACACCTACCGACAGCTAACCCCCAAACTGAGCTCGCAGTCTGGAGGCTAGGGTCACTGTAACCCCTTAGCCACCCCGATGTGCACTTCATCCTTGGGGTGGCTAAGTTCTATTGGGTTCTGGTTTCCTACCCAAACCCACAACCGGAGACCAGATCTCATGTTTATCCCTTCTGATCAGGGCGCATCAGCGCCCACCATTCCACCTGCCAATAGCCCTTTACCCCCACCCAGTAACGACACCGAAACCGTTCGCCACCTACTATTTGGCAGCCTCACCGCAGTCCAAACCACTATCCGAGTGCTGCACAAACGCGGCTACGCCGAACCCAACGACTGGAGCCAACCCATCTCTACCGACAGACCCAACGAAGTCATGGCCATTTTGACCAAGCGGGTGAGAGTAGAAGGCTAGTAGATTATTAGGTGCAGCTATAGAGTTCAGCATCTAAATTACGATATGGAGCTGATTGACCGTCAGCTCCGCATGAAAAAGCAAAATAGCAATAGCATTAGAGTACGCGTAGAGGTTAAAAGCGAATGCTAGACATCACCCTCAACTGGAAAACCGATCCCACAGTGCTGACCAAACTCATAGAGCTAGCTAATCAGCAACAGAAGCCACTAGAGACTCTACTAGACGAAGCCATACAGCAGTATTTCCAGATTCACGACAAGGAGCCTCTAGCCGTAGACAATGATCCTATCGTCGGTTTTTATGCAGGTTCTCCGGATCTAGCTAGCAATGCCGAAAATATCCTCACCACAGAAATCCAGCCCCAGTCAGGATGGACGCCGAAAGAATGACGATCCTCACGCTAGACCGTCGTGATTTTAGCCTCTATCAGCCACCACATTGCGCTGCCTTTACCCTCCTGTCTTAGCCACTGAAGCAAGCTTCAGCACTAGAATTTCCAGTACTGCAAAAAACACGGTGATTGTCGTTAGGGTCGCGGTGATTGTATGCTCTAATCACCGCATAATATGCAGTGATTATGGATTGGATTCATCAAACCGCAGACTGGCCGGTTTTTACCTGGAACAGTGAGGCGCTAGAGCAGAAATTAGCCAGTATCCGTCACAGGCAAGGCCGTTTACTGGGAAGGATGGAATCTTTGGGATTTGACCTGCGCACAGAGGCCAACCTGAATACACTCACAGTAGAAGTTGTTCAATCATCGGCCATTGAAGGAGAGAGACTGAATTCTGAGGAAGTTCGATCTTCTATTGCCCGCAACCTGGGTATCGATATAGGAGGCTTTGTTGTTGTTGGGCGAGATGTCGAAGGGATTGTCGAAGTTATGCTCGATGCGACCCAGCAACACGAGCAACCATTGACAAAAGATCGTCTGTTCAACTGGCATGCCGCGATTTTCCCCACGGGCCGAAGTGGCATGCGAACAATCACCGTTGGGGATTGGCGACCTGACTCTGTCGGGGCCATGCAAGTCGTATCTGGCCCCATTGGAAAGGAATGGGTTCATTTTGAAGCACCTGAAGCTGCCCGCATTGAACCTGAGATGATGGCCTTTCTTGACTGGTTTAATGGCGCTCAAGCAGTTGAGCCACTCATTAAAGCTGCGATCGCCCACCTGTGGTTTATCACCATTCACCCCTTTGAAGACGGCAACGGTCGCATTGCTAGAGCGATCGCGGATATGGCACTCGCCCGAGCCGATGGTATGAGCGATCGCTTCTACAGCATGTCAGCGCAAATCGAATCCGAACGCAAAACCTACTACCAGCAACTGGAACGCCAGCAACGCAATTCCGTCGATATTACCGGATGGCTAGATTGGTTTCTCGACTGCCTTGGACGGGCGATCGCTACGGCCCAATCAAGGCTGTCAGCTGTACTCTACAAAGCCGAGCTATGGAAGAGCGCCAATCGCCACGGCGTTAACGACAGGCAGCGTCTTATTTTGAACCGGATGCTAGATGGGTTCAAAGGCCACATGAATACATCTAAGTACGCCAAGCTTGCCAAGTGCTCAACAGATACAGCGCTGCGAGATATCCAAAATTTACTAACCCGAGGTCTGCTCCAACAAAATCCTGGCGGTGGACGCAGCACTAGCTATCGCCTGTCGGATATTGAGGAACTCAAAGCATTAGAGGTCGAACTTGAATAAGCACGAAAATACCCTTTGGGAATGGCTGTCCGTAGGTTGGCAAACTCTAGTGCCCTTTCACAGGTAGCGTTGTTACCCTACTGCCCAACATGGACAACCTTTTCTACTAGCCAAAAAGTCTAATAAAACAAGACCTACTGAGGGAATGAAGCACCTCTATCTCATCGGGGAATTAGTGCAACTTTAATGCAGTCGTAAATTTTAGAAGCTAAAATTACTGATATATAGAGGTTTCAGGGATCGAAGTAGCTCATGAAATATGAGTTGTACTAACTTGGCAGCCATGCCGCATCTTAATACAACCTAGGTTGTGGTACTGAGTCGCTATAAATCAGTCCAGAACATCACCGACACATAGTCATATACAAGGTCATATACAAGGTCATATACAAGGTAATATACAAGACAGGTGAGTCTCTGTTGTCAGAGGCACATTTCATCACGACAATTATCAGATGAAAAGCACAACTTTGTTGAGATAACGCAGCACGCTGCGTTATGCAGCATTGTCACTTTTTGACCTGCGTAAGTGAAAGATTATTACCGTCAGGATTCGCTTAGGACTGACACCTCAGTCTTGTGTCTGCAATATAAAAAGGGGTGCAGTATCTACCACACCCCTTTAAAAATTTATGCTATTTCCAGACTATCTAAACTGACAGCCTTCAAAGAGCAACAGTCTATGACGACCAAACTGCGCTAGCAAGTTCTTGCAATGGAATGACGTGAGGCGTTTGACACAGAAGGTATACAAAGAATGCACCACCACAACCACCAACAAAGAACCCACTTGCAAAATCACTCCAGCCTGCCTTGGTACCAAACTCAGCAGGAGGATTAGGTGTTGTAACAGTTGCGATCGCATCACCAGTACGAGCGAAACCGTGCAACGATAGCGCAACAGTCAAGAGAATCACAAATCCAATGGCTCCAGCCACACCTGCGAGCGCAGCAAACTCGCTGTCCCGGAGAGGACCTAGCAACGCCAAAGGACCATAGACGAAATAGCCATGAGCCATACCAATTTCTAGGCCTCGACCATTAGCTGAAAGACCTGCGCGATAAGCAGGCAAATTGCGGATAAAAGCTAACGAAAAAGGCGAAGCGTTGAGCGGAGTGGCCAGGTTTCCAACAAAAGGATCTCCGCCGTGAGTAATCGCGTCTGTCATGGTTTATAACCTATTAAACTGTGCAATGCGTTAGAACATTTCTATTCTGAAGCTTAAAGCTAAATGCATTACGTTTAATATCCTGTTAAGAATCTTGATATTTAGCCACGAAAGTATATAGCTAACCCATATGATTAATAAGGTGGTGTTTTAGTTGCCCAAAAATATGAGCATTAGTTCATAACATTCTGCCTTTTTTTGACAGGCTTCTAAATGCCCACAAGGCCATACACAAAGGCCATATACAACTGTTAAGAATCTTGATGATTGGTCATTGCATCAGGGCAATCACAGTAGGATTCTTTAAAAGTACAAGCCATAACTGGTTAATCACTTCGTTTCGTTTAGGAAGATTCAAATATGACTGGTGACTTCGCTGCCGCTTTTCTCCCTGCTGCTTTCGTTCCAATGCTCGCTGTGATGGCGTTTGCAGTGATGGGCATATTGTTCATGTATGTTGAAAGTGATGCCTAAAGGGTGTTTGCAGAGTCGAACCTCCTATGTTCTATTTTGCACTCCCAAGAATGAGATTTTAGAGTGTATCTCCTAACTGAGTTGTGATACGTCTGGGGCAAGAGCAATTTCTTAGCCTGACAATAAAATGCGAGGCTCATTCCTTGTAATCGTTTTGAGTGATGCTCGCATCTTATTCATTCGCGAATAGTTTTTCTTGTAACAGCCAGGGCATGTAATGTCCTGGCTGTTACTGCTTTTGAGACGCCTATCGGCAACGAATCGGGCCGAGGGAACCGGCATTTCTCTCACAAAGTCTTTTGACACTACTCAGAGCATCTGAACAAGTGATCTACCCTATTCTTCTGCGGCTCACTTGTCCGATGACTCCCAAAGCATTAGCGAAGGTATCGTAATCGATAGGGACATGAGACAAACTGCAACAAGAATGAGCACCGTCAGAGACTATAGAGCCTCAAAGCCTGACATAAGGTGCTAGCTCGTCCCATAATGTTGGAAACTGTTGTTTGATTTCATTAGCTTTGGCAATGGCCATATCGCGATAGTCAAACCCTGGTGCTACCGCTTCGCCTAGTAAGCCATAGTCTCCTGATTCAAGGACAGCGGCCTTCCAATAGCCACTAGGCACCAACAGTTGAGGCACCTCACCCTTTACCACATCGAGCCCGAGTGTCACTTTGTGCAGTTCACCTTCTAGATCGACCAGGATATAGGTAATGGGTGAACCCGC
>JBGCGG010000170.1:0-3310 GCA_045110585.1 Phormidesmis sp.
ACGTCTGCGCTGGAGGGAAAATCAAGCGACTCATAATAGACGCCGCCATCCCGGCAATCAGCGCAATTGGAATCAGCATACTCGTGCGCAGTCGTAAGCGACCTTGCACCCGCTTACTCATCATCACAAAGTCCTGGGCCAGCTCAGAGAGTTCGTCTCTATTTAGCTGCAAGAAAGCCAACGCTTCCTGCAGTTGAGTCCCCCCGAGCAAATAGTCAGTGCCCTTCGGACGATTACGCTCTTCCCAGTCTTGTGCCTGCCGCTCCAAACGCCGTTGTTGGCGCATTGTGCTCCGCGACTCAGCCAGCCAAGTACGCAGCAAGTCCCAATCATGCACCAGCGAGTCATGCACCAGATCCACCGTTCTCGGCGAACCCAAAATAGGCGTCGCCGTCGTCGAGACATTATCCAAAAACCACGTGCTTAGCGGCGAAGACTCATCGCGCTGTGTTTGCCATGTCGCACTCGGCATCTCCACACCCTGCTCAGCACAGCAGTTCGTCGATACCGCCGCCTGCGACACAATCACCAATCGCTCCGCCGCTAGCTTATCGAGCGCGCTATCAATGAGCTCCGCCGGAAAGTTTTCATTCAGGAGCTCACTTCTAAACGCACGGCGACGATGGTCTTCTCGGCCCTCACCCAGCTCACAGAGCGACAGGAAGATTCGCCGCGCCGCTCGCTGCAGCTCTTCGCTCAACCCCTCAAAAACGGCAGTTGCCCGGTTCGTCATGACATTCTTCACGCCGCCCAGGTTCATGTAGGCGTCCATGGTCAGCTTTGGCGCAGTGGCTCCCGTCACGTTGGTTTCACGCTTGCGCCACAGCTCCAGCAGCGTCTGCTGAATCAAAGCCAGCTCGCCCGGTGCGCCGTTCGTATCCATCGTCAGGGTGTAGAGCATTGTGGGGTCTAGCTCAATGCCCATTTTCTCGGCAGGCTTTTTCACAACGTCCTTGATCTGGTCGTAGCTCATCGGCGTCAGCAGCACCGTGTTCTTTTCGACTAAGTCTTTAAGCCGCTCGTAGGGCAGCAGCTCATCCATTGCATCCGCCCGCAGGCCAATCACAAGGCCCAGCGGAATACTAGGGTCAGCCAGTGATTCCATCAGGCAGTGAATGAACTGCTGCCGCTCAGCAAGTACCGCCGCATCTGCGGTCGGCGCAAAGAGTTCTTCAAACTGATCAATCACTAACCACAGCCTAGACGCCGATGGAATAGACGTTTCACCCGGCTTCATGAGGGCCGCTCGAATGAGCTGAGTAAGCCCGCTACCGCCGTGGGCCGTCAGCAAATTTTCGGCTTGATGCATTTGCCCAGCACGCTGAACATCGTCGGTAGACGTAGAGGCAAAGGCCGCTGCCAGTCCGCGAATAGGATGCTGTGTGGGAGTAATGGATTTGATTTCCCAATTCTCGCTACCCGAAATGCGATCGCCCTTGCGCAAATGGTGCACCAGCCCCGCTCGTAGCAAAGACGTTTTACCACTGCTAGAAGCGCCTACCAGCGCACAGAAATTACCATGCTCTACTTTTTCCAAGAGCTGAGTGGTCAGCTCCTCTCTGCCAAAGAAGTAATCAGCATGGGCTTCATCAAAAGGAGAAAGGCCTCGATAAGGACAGAAGCCAAAAGAGAGCTTTTTCAGACGCGTAAAGGTACTAATCGGCGTCTTGGAAAAGGCCGCTTTAAGACCACTCACCCGTGTCAGCACAATCTCACTGCCCGAACTTTCAAATAGCGGCTGCTGCAATTCGCCCCGTAGCTGCTGGCTCACATGCTCCGTGAGGCCGTAGCTGCTCACTTTGCCACCGTCTTGAGAGTAGGGGTTGAGGCCAGAGAGCAAAGCCTGAGTAAAGACGCTGTGCTTGCCTTCTAATGATTCGTAGGCGGATTCATATTCCCTAGAAGCCGCCATAAACAGGCGATCAATGCCTGAGCGGGCACCCGGGTCCGCATCGCGGAAGTTCAGGAGTTCACCACTGTTGCAACAATCAAGAATCACAATGATTTGTCGCACTGGGCTCTGTTGCAAAAGGCGACGGAGCCAATTCAGCGAGATCCCAAAGTTGCCATTATCAGGATCAACATCACTGGTCGCTAAGTAGCCTTCCTGAATACCCGCATCTCGCTGAAGGCCATGTCCAGAAAAATAGAATACGGCAGTGTTGGGAATATTTTTGCCCTTCGGCTTAAATAACTGCACCAGTGCGTCTTCCAACATTTGGGAAGTAACACCGCGCCGCTGGCCCACCGTAGCCGTTTTATTTTTAATAACCTCTGGCATCCGCTGCACTCGAAACTCTCCTTGAGTTTGCAGGCGAGCGGCAACGGCCTCCGCATCTGCTGCTGGCGCATTGAGCGCAGGCAGTGAGCGACATTGGTTAATACCAACAATTAGCGCGTCCCGTGACATGTGTAAAACACCCTTTAAGCGAACGTAGCGCGTACTCCAGAAAATCCTGATGACAGGTCCACCAAGTACTACACGGAGCAAACAATCTTCGTTTTCATCTCTCAACAAAAGACAAAAATTAAATTGCAAAAGTGAGCGACTGATTTAGCCTTCACTTCGACGGTTGATTGCCCCTAAAAACGAAGGTTCAGAATTTCATTTTTTCAACGTCAATGAGTAGTCAAATGATTAACTCAAGTTGATTAGAGAAATTACCTAGACTTGCTTCTTCACTGAAGATAGACAACTTTTGGCAGAAACAACCAGGGGGCCTCTCCCCTTATTCTCTCATAGCTAAAAAGGTTGATACAACTGAGCTTCAGCACACTTATCGGTAAATACGCACAAGGAAAAACGAGAACAAAACAGCTTGATACGTTCTTGCATTTCGCTCCTCAAAATCACTGAGAAAATACTGTCAGTGGCGACACGATGTCTGTAAATATACGCATTGCTCTTTGGCTCATTTTGGAAGCCAACAAACTTTGTTGTTATCAACTAAGCCAAATGGCTGATTTAAAATTTTTCACACAGATCCGTATAAAAATCGAGAACTCGGTAAAAAAACATTTACACCATCAGTCATTTTTCGCTATAAATCAACTTTTACTGTTAGCCACTTTTCCTAAAATAGTCATTTCAAAGTAAAGACTTTACACGCCTATATAAGCGCTGCTTCAATCAATTTTAGTTGATAACAATTGAGGAAATCTCATCAATTAAGGCTGCAAAATAAACTTGCCAATATGTTGACCTGCTTCCATTTCTCGATGGGCCTGCTGCACCTGGTCGAGCGCAAAAGTCCCTGCGACGGGCAGCTGAAACTTTTTCGCGGCAACCTGGTCCAAGATATAGCGATAG
>JBGCGG010000171.1:0-7318 GCA_045110585.1 Phormidesmis sp.
CCTCAGTGGCATGGCTCAAGCAATACGCAAAGCGCGAAGCCGCCGCATAGCTTCCTGCAATCAACCCTCGCTAGGTTGTCTCAACAGTAATGCCGTCCAGGTAGCGGTAAACAGTCGCCTTTGAAAGGTTGTACTCCGCCATCAGGTCTTTGATGAGAGCGCCATCTATTCGCTTTTGCTGAAGTTCAACCTGTTCGTCCTCGTCCAGATGCCGCTGTCTACCAAGCTGAACGCCGCGGGCCTGCGCGTTACGAATGCCGTCCATCTGACGTTCAGCGCGTATCTCAGTCTCGAACTGTGCGATCGCGCCAAGCATATTGAATAGCAGTCGGCCAGTCGCATCACCCGTATCGATGCTTTGGTCAATCACCTTCAGATTGACACCTTTCTGCTGGAGCTGATCAGCAACCTGACACAGATGCAGCGTAGACCGTGCCAACCTATCGAGCCTAGTGACTACCAACGTATCGCCGTCTCTAACGTACTCAAGACAAGCTTTGAGCCGAGGCCGTTGGCTAGATGTCCCCGTTCGCTTCTCCTGAAAGACCTTATCGCAGTCCTTCAGTTTACTGAGCTGTACATCGAGACTCTGACCTACCGAACTGACCCGCGCATAGCCAACCGTTGACATAACCTACCTCAAACGCCTCTTTATATCCTAGACGTTTTGAGAACACTATTATGAGACATTGATTGAGACATAGTTTTGCATATGTCTCGGTCTAGGTTTCGATATCCTTAGCCAAGCTGAGAACTCTTTAAGTGACTTGTACACTCAGCAGACGTAAAGCTCCAATCTATTAGGTCTCATCCCCTTATTCTGCGAGCAACCTATGTAAATATCCTCTACTCCCACAATTATTTTTCAGCCATAATTTCTCCTAGAGATAGAGCTACGTCAAAGGAGGCAATTAGGAAAGCGTTCACTGCTTCACAACGAACGCTTTCCTAATTGTCTCCTGATTGACATTGGCTGATTCACGACCGCCCGTCAGTTCGGCGCTGGTTAATCCCTAATCAATACGGAGACCTCAATGTTAAAAGTAGTGGTTGGACACAGCGAAGATCCAGAAGCACAATATGCTGTAGAAGATGTGTTGGAGCATTGCCGAAAGGATTTAGAGGGCCACCAACCCCAAGCTGGCATTCTGTTTGCCGCCATTGACTTTGATCATGCCTTAATTCTCAATGAGGTTAACCAGGAATTTCCAGGTATAGACCTAATCGGCTGTACAACCGACGGAGAGATGTCTTCAATCTTGGGATTCCAACAAGATTCTCTGACCTTAATGCTCTTTAGTTCCGATACGGTAAAGATTTCTGCCGGTGTCGGGCATAAAGCCAAAGAAAATCCTACCGCCGCTGCCTACCAAGCAGTACAGCAAGCCACTGGTAGTGATGCTTCTGCTAAAGTTTGTATCACCATACCCGCCAGCTACATTCCAGATGGCTCGACAACCAATGGGGGGGAGCTTCTAAAGGGATTACAGCAAGCGCTCGGCGGCCGTGTGCCGATTGTAGGTGGAACGGCAGGAGACCAGTATCGGTTCAAATCAACCGTTCAATTTTTCCGCAACGAAGTACTGACCAATTCCATTCCGATTCTAGTTTTCTCGGGCGATATCCAAGTCTCCTATGGAACGGCCTGTGGCTGGACGCCCATCGGACAAAAAGGGATTGTTACCCGGTCTGAGGGCACCGTTCTCTATGAAATTGATGGGAAACCCGCCCTGGAGTTCTATCAACGCTATTTGGGAGCTCGCCCTCCTACCGCAGAAACGCCTCTAGCGGTCTATGACGGGCAGAGCGAGTTCTACTACATGAGGGTGCCAAATACCTATGACGCTGATTCTGGTCAAATCAATTTCCTCGGCGATATTCTACAACAATCGACCATTCAACTGACTGATATCAATCGCGATGAGGTCGTTGCTGCTGCTGAGCAATCCTTTACAACGGCTTTGGCCCGTTATCCTGGCACTGCTTCTCCAGAGGCCGTGCTCCTATTTTCTTGCTGCTGTCGGCGCTGGTTATTAGGTACTAGGGCAAAGGAAGAGTATCAGCTGGTGAGAAATGCGCTACCTAGCGCTGTGCCCATCTGTGGATTTTATACCTATGGTGAGTTCGCGCCCTTAGAACCTCAAGGCGTCACACATTATCACCAAGAAACGTTTGTGACCTTATTGTTAGGAACCAATACACCTCAAGGACAGCCATAGCAATCATTTAAGTGCGTAGTGAAATATTAACCAGAACTTGCCATATGCGATTGCGAGTCAAAAAGGCCTGAAAGATGTCTGTAAAGATGATGGAGGGAGAACTAGTACGCAGCTAATGGGGGGAACAATTAGCTAAAAGTTAATGCCTAAAACAGTTCAAGTTCGCTGTTCATAGGGTTGAAGCAGTCTTGAGAACGTTCATTCTCGGGAGAGAACCGACGAGAGAAATGGCTTTAAGCCCTGGTTTTCTTCAGAAATACTTGACTGAATCGGGCTTATAGCACTTCGGACTCAGCTATGAGTGAACTCAATGATGACCAGCAGCAGCGAAAAGCCTTAGAAAAACAAGTTCGGATTCTGAAGCGCAAGCTACAGCGTTCCGAATCCGACCGAATAGAGCTGGAGAAGGCTAGTGATTTAAGGGAGGATGTGCTCAAGACGGTAATTCGAGATCTGGAAAAATCTCACACCATTTTGCAAGACCGGGGACAGGCCCTGGAAAATGCCTTGAGCGATCTCAAGACGTTACAGATGAAGCTCGTCGAATCTGAAAAAATGTCGGCACTGGGCATCATGGTAGCTGGCATTGCTCACGAAATTAATAATCCAGTCAGCTTTATCTATGGCAACGTAGACTGTGCCAATGACTATCTTGAAAGTTTGCTTAGTTTGGTCGAGCTTTACCAGTACTACTATCCTGAACCAGCCGCCGAGATTCAGATAGAGATAGAATCAATTGATCTTAACTTCTTGAGACAAGATTCTCAAAAGCTTTTTCAATCGATGACAGTGGGGGCAGAAAGGATCAGCGAAATTGTGAAATCCCTGCGCACCTTTTCGCGCCTAGATGAATCTGACTTTAAGATGGCAGATATTCATGAAGGGCTCGATAGTACGTTAACGATCTTGAACACTCGACTTAAACCTACGGACGTTAATCCTGAAGGAATTCACCTGATTCGAGACTACGGGATATCAGTCCCTAGCATTAACTGTTATCCAGGGCCACTCAATCAGGTGTTCATGAATATCCTGGTTAACGCCATTGATGAACTCGATGAACTGATGAAACAGGGAAAAATGCCTGAATCATTTATTCCTACAATTCGCATCTCAACTGAATTGTCGTCTCTGAATAAAGTCGTTATTCGGATTGCCGACAATGGCCTAGGTATACCAGATAATATCAAGAACAAATTGTTTAATCCTTTCTTTACGACTAAACCCGTTGGCCAAGGTACAGGTTTAGGGTTGGCTATCAGCTATCAAATTGTGACTGAAAAACATCAGGGACGACTTTGGTATGATTCTATTCCAGAGCAAGGAACGACTTTTTCACTTGAACTGCCTACTGATCAGGGCAAGTGAAGCGAAGAGAGTGTCCACATCGTATTTAGTACATGATTAATGCACCAAAAACCTTCGGATACTGTCGCCCAATTCAGTAATTGATGCAAGGTGCTAGTGCAGAATCGGCATACATTTCCTAGGAAAATCCTAGATCATATTTCTGTATTCCCCGTCTACAAGGAGACTGCCAAAAAGCGTGGGAAACGTTGAAAACTCGTTAGGTAGTACACACGGTTTTCTAGTGATTCGCGCTAAACACCACCATTCACTTCAGAGTGCGATCAACAATTACAGCATTAGAAAGGCTCAAGAGCCGTCAGAAATTGAACGAGTTACCGGGCTTTCCCATGGTTTTTGGCGCTCTCCCAAAAAAGACTGTGATCGCCCCTCCGATAATGGTTTAAACCACCTAGCATCAAGCCTTATTGATGAATAGCCTAACTTTTTAGTGTGACATTTAACGTAGTCCAAATAAATATACTTATTTGGGGTTAAAAGCGGGCGATCGCACTTCCCTTGGGCACGAGTAGCCTTGTGAAACTGGCTCGGTTTAGCGATGGCGAGGTCTAGTTTTGCGCCTTGGCTAGATGGAGCGGGAAGTGCTGTCTGCTATCTCTAAATTCTGTTGGCTCCATCTAGCCAAGGCGCTGAGTGCTGTGTTTTGGAATGGTTTCGTCAGTGACTGTTTCTTGGCCTGGGTCACCGCTTCGATTCCTATGGCCAGATTGTGTAAGAGTCGAGACCGTACTCCATGTTTAATTGTGAGATGTTTTCCCTAGCCATGAAGACCTGATGAAAGCGTAGGTGTGAGCGTATGCTTCATAGTTGCTAGGCAGTTAGCTTGTGAACTTTCAACGTGAGCTGTTACAACGGCTAGCAACTGTAGTTGTCCGTCATCAGTGCGGCTCCAAGTGGTCGCTTCCGTCATTGCTGTTTCTGAATCCGTATTGTGAGCAGCGATTGTAGTCGATGCAACCACCGGTTGAGCTAGGATGCCTTGCATCGAATTTTCCCTAAGATCATTCCAAACACGGTTGGATACAATCTGCTGAGTAGGCGTTTCTGGCAAGCCACCTCGACCTGAAGCCACAAACTGATTGCCACCATCCACATCACAAGCTGCAGCAATTTGATCATCAGCATCGGCAGGCGCTTTCGGTAGCTCCACTAGCGCCGCACTCGGGTCAACCGTCAGTTCATTAATTTCAACCGTGCCGCTCACTCCAAACTCTGAGCTGGCTGTAATATCGCTTTCAGCAGTCGGTTCATCACGGAACTCTAAGCCTAAAATTCCTTGAGTCGTAATACTAATGCGGCCACCGTTGCCTTGTGTTGCATCTGCTGAAATATCGCTATTTTCTAACCCTAAAATCACAGGTGCATTAATGGACACATTGCCACCATTCCCAACACCTCCAGCGATTGCCGTTATCTGACTGCCATTTCGAATACTCAGCAGGTCATTCACCCGAATTTCAATATTACCCCCTTCCCCCGAAACGGTAGAAGCAGTCAATCTCGCACCTTCATCCACCTTTATTTGATTGGCATTAATCTGCACAGCACCGGCATCTCCAGTGCTGTTGTGTAAAGCAGCGACTTCTCCTTGATCCCTCAAAATTAAGTTGGCAGTATTGATCACCACATTGCCCGCATTGCCAGTTACCTCATCCGGCAGAAATATGCCCCCACTTCTCGCATTATTTCTTGCGGCCTCTGGTAGCAACACACCAGAAGCGCGAATGCTGCTGTTCTCTACGCTGGCCCGGACAGGACTCACTCGACTGCCTTGCAGTAACACACGGTCTGTGGCATTCACCCTAACCGTACCGCCTTGACCAGCACCAAACACTGAAGAGCTAACCAAGGCACCTTCATTGAGCGTCAAGCGCGGTGTATTAATCGTGATATCACCAGCATCACCTGTCGGCGAAACAGCAGATGCTGAAATGATAATGTCTCCAATATTGGTATCGGAGCCAGTGAGCTGGACTCTCTCACGAGCATTAATCTCAATGCTATTGCTATTACCAGCACCAGCAGTGCTAGCAGAGGCAATCACACCGGCTTCGTCCAAACGCAGCACCCGCGTATTAATGGTTATCGGGCCACTATCACCAGAAGCAAACAAAGACTGATTACCAATAAATCCGAGAGCCGCATCTGATCGACTATCTGAGAAGTTAATACTATCTGCATTGACGGTCACCGCACCTGCATTTCCCGCACTACGGGTCAACGCCTGAATAGTGCCGCCTTCTTGCAAGTCCAACTGCCCTGTGTTGACAGTAACGTCACCCCCCGTTCCGTTGCCAATAGTTACCGCATACAAACCACTTAACAAAAGACCGTTGCCGGGTACGTTGAGCGGGGTAGGCAATGACCCAATAAACTGAATTGTGTCTCGAATATTCAGTGAGATGGCCCCCCCGGTTTGCGTGCCTTCATTTTCTGTCCAAATGATCGACGCATCTTCCATCGTCAAGTTATTAGCCCAAAGCTGAACAGAACCGGGTTGTGTTCCACGTGTTGCAATCAGTGACCGTTCGCTGAAACGAATGCTGCCTGCTGTAAGTGTCTGCTCTGGGCGAAGCTGCCATTGTCCGCTACTGTCTTGCACATCTACGTCAAGCATTGCGTTGCCCGCTGCAACTAGTGAAACATTGCCGTTGGATGCTGTTAGCGTACCGCCTGAGACGGTTAAATTAGCGGCCACTAAGCCGAGGTTTTGACCGTCTGCAACTGTCAAACCCGTTGGGCTAGTCGTGAATGCAGAGCCGAAACCATTCGTAAAGCTGTGCCCGGTGCCCCTGACAGTAATATCTGCTGATGTGCTCCCTAGCTGTAGACCAATGGGCGTACTGACAGAGAGCATCGGTGCATCTGTCGGATTGACTGCGCTAAAGCTTTGCCCAGTATTGAAGGTCACAGCCTCAGCGGTGCTTGCGATAAATGCCCCAGGTAGAGACAGGCTGGCATTTTCACCAAAGATAATACCGTTGGGATTAATCAGGAAAAAATCAGGACTGCCACTGTTTCCTGAGATGGATATCTGACTGTTGATAACTGAGTTAGAAGATCCAGTGACGCGGTTGATAACGCGTTCAATCGTGTTTTGGGTGTTCGTCAGATCAAATAGCACATTGACATTTTGAGGTGAAAAATCTTCAAAACTGTGAAAGAGAGTACTACTTTGCTCGGAGCCGCCTGTAATGGTAAAGGCCCCACTAACTTGGCCCCCACTAACCTGCGTGCCAACACTTCCTGCACCTGTGGTTGCGGTTACAGCAGGTGTAGCAGTTTGAGCACTGGCCGGAAGTGCACAGCATAAACCAGTAACAGCCCCTAACATCCAGAAAGACAGACGCTTTAGCACTTTGACGCGTTCTCCAAATTCTTGGTTTACGATGACAGTGCCCTTAACGTACCCAAGCGAATAAATAGTCTCATTAGAAAGACTTTCGGTATGTTGTTACGCAGTGACCAGTACCGGTCTATCGCTCTTTAATGACTCTAGGGTAAAAGAGTTAAGATAAGCGTGTCGTTGATCGGTGTGAGCGATGACAGCGCCGCGCGTTGCAAGACCGACTGTTCACTTTGTTGACGAATAGACCCCTGAGCGAGATACGTGCGAAAACGTTCACCTCGGTCTGTGATGCTTACGTAGCAAGGCTTTTAGAGTGTACTACAAAGAAAAATAGCGAACGCGTGAGGAGCAAATTCAGTGTGTAACCCTTGCAGTGCTTGAC
>JBGCGG010000172.1:0-5833 GCA_045110585.1 Phormidesmis sp.
TCTGGCACCATGCCAACCGAGATGAGGCTGCAATTTTGCACGCAAGGTATTAAGCTCAATCATGGGAGTTTGATAAGTTGTGGTTAACCTATGAAACTCCCTCCCTGACTATCCTGCAAGCTTTTGTCCTGTACTGAGGGAATTATCACCCTTTCAAGATGACATTTTAGAAGTCCCTGGCAAACGAGGATTTAACGCATTCATCAACACCAACCTCGATGAAATATTAAAGCAAAGAGATATTTCTCATTTGGTAATTGCGGGTGCGGTGACATCGATCTGCATTGATTCAACAGGCCGCTCTGCTCACGAAAAAGGATATCGAGTGTCGGTGTTGAGTGACTGTACATCCGCTCGGACAACTTTTGAACAATCGTTTTATTTAGAAGATGTGTTTCCACTCTATGCGGAAACACTAACGGCAGGTGAACTACTAGAATCCCTTAACGTCACTGCCCTATGCTAGAGCCGGACACAACCAATGAGTTAAATACCCAGATTCAGTATCGCCTCATTGAGAAGATAACTGCCTCAGAGCGTCGCTATCGTGAACGCGTAGAAAACCTTCGTGAAATCGTTTTTGAGTGTGATCTCACGGGTAAATTAACTTTTGTCAATCGTGCTTGGAAAGAGACACTCGGTCATCAAGTCTCTAAAACAGTGGGTCAGTCTCTCGCTGCCTTTATTGATCCACGTGATGTAGAACACTGGAAAACCATTCTAAAGCAGCAAACCGATAACAAAACGGATGACTCAAGCAAATCGCACGATGACAATCAAACCAATTACCACTTAGAACTCCGCTTTCCTCACCAGACAGGCGAGCTACTCTGGCTAGAACTCGCCATCCAATTTAACCAGGAAGATACTCTATCGGGCTCACTCATTAATGTCACTGAGCGGAAACAAGCTGAAGTTATCTTGCAGCACACCAACGAGGAACTAGAATCGAGAGTACAACAGCGCACTGCCGAACTCAGTCGCGCTAACAATGCTTTAACAACGACCCTGAACAAACTTCGATCTACCCAAGGACAACTCATTCAAACGGAAAGAATGTCTAGCTTGGGTCAGCTGGTTGCAGGTGTTGCCCATGAGATCAATAATCCTGTAAGCTTTGTCCACGGAAATCTTCAGCCAGCCCATGACTACGCACAAGATGTCCTAAGAATACTCGACTTATACCAGCAACACTATCCACATCCATCTCCTCAAATTGTAAAAGCCCTTGATGAGCTAGATATTGAGTTTATTCGGGCAGATTTCCCCAAATTGCTCAGCTCAATGAAACTAGGAACACAACGCATTAAAGCGATTGTTAACTCCCTACGCAATTTTTCACGGCTGGACGAAGCAGATTTTAAAGCAGTTGATATCCACGAAGGACTTGAGAATGCGCTATTAATTTTAAATAGCCGCCTCCAAGCAAACGCCCCCCATAAGGCCATTAAACTGATCAAAAACTACGGAAAATTACCCTTAATACAATGTTTTCCTGGCCAGCTAAATCAGGTTTTTATGAACTTATTGACCAATGCGATTGACGCACTCAGGTGTGATACAGACGACGGCGAACACCCCAGTCATCCTGACCCCAGCATTACTATCCAGACAGAAACGGTGAAAGAGAGCGCTGTCATTACACTTTCAGATAATGGCACAGGTATTCCATCCCACGTCATGACTAGATTATTTGATCCCTTTTTTACGACCAAGCCTATCGGCAAAGGCACTGGGCTGGGCTTATCGATCAGCCATCAAATAATTACAGAAAAACACGGCGGCTCACTCAAGTGTCAATCTGTAGAAAACGAAGGCACTACCTTTGTCCTTAAAATACCCGTTTCATATCAGCCACAAGCCAACGGCAAGAACGCCCCTTTGACAGAAACTGTCAGGATTCAGTAGCCAAAATTTGGTGTCAGCCTCGGCTGATAGGCTAGATGCGATCATCTCGTCCCACCGCCTCCTGATGAATGCGTAAGGGGAAAGTCGGTAAGCTCTGTTTAGTTGACGAGACATGTATTCGAGTGAAAGGGGTGTGGTGTTATCTCTATCGAGGCATTGATGAGGTGTCAGGCCCTTAATCTCTCAGGAAATGTCCAGGCAGTAGCCTAGATGTCACGGAGGAAGCCCGCGCTGTATGCGTAGCATCAGCGTCGGGAGGATGTCATAGGACGTATCTAAGCATTCATAGCTAGTTCCTCTCCCCTTCAAATTCATCACTATCTTCGACAGCGATATCAAAGTGAAAGACTTCTTCTCGTGTTCCTAGTTTTGTGTAAAGTGCGATCGCCGGTTGGTCTACAACGTCAGTATCGGCTTGAACGAAAATTACGTAAGCACCCCGATCAGCCGCTATCTTTCTAAGCGCTTCAATCAATCCAGTCGCAATGCCTTCTCGCCTATAAGCGGCTGCAACGGCCAAATCGTATATATAGATTTCGCTGCGCTCCTGCTCAAACTTCTTTAATTCATACGCAGCAATACCACCGACTACTGTCTCTTCTTCTAACGCGACTAGTGCTAAGAAGTAGTCGCTTTCAAGCAATTGATGTACATACTCAGGGCTGGGCCGATTTCCGATATAGGTATCAATATCGTCAAAGGCTTCACCGAAAAGTCGCGACAGTGCATCGACTAACGCTATATCGTTGGCTGTCAGTTGTCGTATTTTGTAGCGAGATGAAACAGACATAGCTATCTAAAAAGATGAGTCTGAAACAAACTAATAGATTCTAAAATACTATTCTAATGATTTAAAGACAGATTGTAACAATTAACAAAAGCAGAATAGACAGGGCATTTGAAGTAACTAGCATCCGGTTGCCTTAAGTGATTGCCCTAAAAGAGGTGAATAACCTTAAAGCTGGTATAGTTTGGGTGATCGGTTCTAGTGAAAACCAGCCACTAGAGGTAACGGGGAAAGTTCGGTTAGAATCCGGCGCTGTCCCGCAACTGTGAAAGAAGCTCCACGCTTCTAAAGTCAGAATGCCCGCCGATGAATGGTTCAAAATTCCACAACATCTGCGAGGTACGGATGATGATTCAATATTTTTCCCGCCGCGACCCTTCAGCCGCGACCCAATGTTTCTTATTTGACAAGCTGAGAAGGCATTGCACTGCACCACCAGCCTTTTGCCCGACTTATCCTCTGATAGGTTAGGAGACGCTCTGCAATGACGCTTAAATTTCCCTACTCAGCAGCAACCAAAACAACTAGCTTCGCTCGGGCGGGACGCTCGCTTGCGCACAGTTGGCTCTTGCCTTTTTTGTTGTTAACCATTGGAACGGCGAGCAATATCATCTATGCCCATGCGCCTCTGGTTGCTTTTGCGGCTATGAGCGGAGTCATCCTCTCTCGTCAGCGGGCGATCGCAGTTGCTTTAGCTATCTGGTTCATCAACCAAATTATCGGCTTTGGATTGCGAGGCTATCCGCTAGCTAGCACGGCTTTGAGCTGGGGCGCGTTGATGGGCATTGGCACATTGCTAGCGGTGATGTGGGCGAGTCTGCGACCTACGTTTAGCCGGAGCACCTGGGCAGGACATTTTGCCTGGACAATCGTTGCCGTCAGCGTTGGATTTGTGCTTTATCAAGTGCTGATTATGCTCGCCTATCCGTTACTGGCAGACGGTCACGCAATGGGCTGGAATGTCATTGCCAGCATATTTAGAACGCAAGTACAGTGGGCCGGGGCGATCGCTTTCGGGCACAGCTTGTTGCTTTGCCGACAAATGGCCCTGCTAAACCCTACCCAAGACTAAGCCTGTTACTGCGTTTAGCTTTTCGCTATTTATCAACAGAAAAATATCCGCAAAGGGTCGTCAACATCTGCGCCTTTGTAAAACTGCACCCATTTTGAATAACTAGATAACCCTCATACATATTGAGAGGACTTTTTTGGTATGACCATTCAAACCATCACTTTGGGCTATGTCCCAATGCCACAACAGCGGCCAGCATTCTGTGGCAACGGTGCTTACAGCTATAGCCCACTGCAGGAGAAGATTCATGCAGCGTCCTATTAGCACTTGGCAAAACGGCTCGACTAATTGGCAGTCCGCCTTTTTTCAAGAAAATAGTATGATTCTGGGCCACCAAGCTTGGCAAGGTTATCTCGCTCAGGATAGAGGGATAGTAGCCTGCACCGTGACGGTTGAGAAAATAACCAGCACTGCGAACTATCAAGTCTGCTATATTCCGTTGTCTCAGACATCAAGCTATTTCAAGAAAAACAATCTGAAAGCTGCCATTACCGACCGCTTAATCAACAATGTACAAACTTATCGCCCTAAACAGGAAATCCTGGTCTTTATAGAAAGGCAAGGAGAAATCAACATCTGCTTGTTGAAAAACTTAGCCATCTCTCCTTTTGAGTGCTACCGGCAGGTATGCAACCGATGGGAAGAGTTTTACGCAGTGCCGAGGCCGGTAGGAGGATACTGATGAGAAAATACGATGTAACAGAGTGGCAGCAGAGTTTTGTGTCCACTAATTTACTGACGCTTGGCTATAACGCATGGTGTGGCTTTTTAGCGGGGCAGCGCGGCGCGGTGGTCTGTAGCCTCAATTCACCGCAATTAAGTATTGCAGGGGAAAGTTTTCAAACGTATTACGTACCCCAGTCACGTCTTGAGCCTTTTCTCAATGCCTGGTTAGCAATGCCCGATACGGCAATCCACCACCACCATGTCACTAGCCATATTATTCAGGCAGTCGAGGGTTATCAGCCTCAAACCGACGTGATTTTATTATTGGAATCAGGCGATCGCGCCTCGTTTCTATATCTTCAAAATCTACCGGTTTCCCCATCCGAAAGCCACACCAGGATTTGCAACCAGTGGGACGACTTTGAGCCAGACTTTTCTACATTGCGCCTTTTTCAAATGGATCTGAATGTTGGATCTAACGTTAAGCCCTACCCCTAGCTAAATCTATGACTCAAACTACGTTATTTGTATGTTCTGCCTGCCGCTTTTCTCCCAATGAAAAAAGTCGAGACGGCATGTCTGGAGGACAACACTTAATTGAACAACTGAAACAGGCATTGAACGATAAAGACTTGCAAAATACTATTCATATAGAGCCATTGCGCTGTATGGCAGCTTGTCGCCAGCCCTGCAATCTCAGTCTAGCTGCACCTGGAAAGTTGACCTTTATTTTTAGCCAGGTTTCTCCAACGGATGGAGCTATGTCCGTAGCAGCGTTTTGCCAGCAATACACCGCCTGTGCAGATGGCAGAGTGCCCTATCGGGATAGGCCCGTAGCTGTACAGAAGGCAACTGCGTTTGTGCTGCCGCCGCTGCCAGTCGATGCTATCAATGTTTAGCAAGTCTCCTCTAACAGAAACATCCATGCAACGCATTCTTTATCGGAGAAGCCTATGCCACAACAACATCAAAATCATTGAATTAAGCAGCCTTCAGCAATCGCAGCCTTCAGCCTCTACCTGATCTTGGGCGCTGCCAGCTCCGCTCAGGCCATGCCTATTATGGAAAGCCTGAGCGGAATTAGCACAACAGGCACCCGCTGCGATCGCATTTTCAATGCTGTTGGCTTGGGACGGCAGATGGCTAGCCGCATAGGGAAAAAGCTAAAGCACCATCAGTCCGTCATGCATTTTGGCACCCATTCTGTCCTATGTTGAGACAAGCGTTTAACATCCTCTCGCTATGTCCCTACCAACCTGGAGATATAGTCAAATCTGGTGTATGAGACAAAATTAGGCGACCTTCTTCTCTTCGGAATCCGCACTCACTTTTTTCTGCTCAAGACGAACGCCATCTTTGAATTGAATGCCTTTAATCACATCGCCCAAAGCCTTAAAACC
>JBGCGG010000173.1:0-19976 GCA_045110585.1 Phormidesmis sp.
GGTTTCAAGTCTTTGGGTGATGTGATTGGGGGCGTTCAATTTAAAGATGGCATTCGTATTGAGGAGATGAAAGAGATCTCAGATGTAGAAGAAAAGAAGGTCGCCTGATTTTCCCGTACACCAGATTTGACTATATCTCGAATTTGCATTTTGATAGCGCGGATGGCTTTGGCTTGTTTGAGGGATCGAAGACGAGGGAGCGGCTGTTGGAAGCGGGTGGCGTTGTGGTGGCAATGCGGGATTTGTTGCCGAAAACCTATAGCGCGTTGGATAGGGGTAATTTGCCGTTTTCGGTGGCTAGGGAGGCGGACTCTGGGTTGCCGTTTGGCGATCGCGCTCGGGTGAGGCAGTGGTTGACCTGTTTAGAGGATGAGCGGAGGGCAGTGGGAGCGGTGTTTGGCTTATGAAGAATGAGCAGCTTTCGCTTTTAACGGAACAGGCGCAGCCGGGGCATGGAGAGAAGGCTGTGCTGGACAAGGCTGTGCGGGTAGAGAGCACACGGAAGCAGGGTAGGGCTAAGGGAGATGTGGTGGTGAAGGCGAGCGTTCAGGATGTGGCGCAGCTCTCAGAGCGGGAGCGGAAGCAGTGGCAGGCAATTGATGTGCTGCTGGCCGGGAAGCCGGATGAGTTCAGGGCGACGGTCTTTGAGCTCTGTCGTCAGTTGGGCTGGCCGGATGATGAGCCGGGCTTCCTCCTCGCGATTGCGTCGGGGCAGTTGCAGGCGCTGATGGAGCGGTACCCGGAGCGGATGGCTGAGATGATGCAGGAAGCGACGGCGGGGGCCTTTGAGCAGTGGAAGGGGGTACAGGCGAAGCTGAATCTCTCGGCGGCGCGGCAGGAGACGGCGTTGGGGCAGTTGGATGCGCAGCTGGTGCAGGTGCAGGCAGCTGCGTTAGAGCAGGTGCAAGAGGCGCAGCAGGTCTTTGAGCAAGAGCGGGGAGTGCTGCTGGCTGAGTTGGCGCAGGAGCGGGATGAGGTGTCGGCGCTGCTGGAGCGGGAAAGAGGGGAGTTGGCGCGGGAGCGGAAGGCGCTGATGAGGCTGATGGAGAAAGAACGCGCTGCGATGGTGGAGGTGGCTAAGCAGCAGGCAAAAGAGCAGAAAGATGTTTTGGATAGGCGGACGACGGAGGTGGTGGCTCAGGTCACGAAGCGGGCTTATCAAGGCATGGATGAGCAGGTGATGCGCATTGTGAATACGGTGCGCACGAAGCATTATCTGGAGGCCAGTTTCTATGCGTTCGTCGGGTTTGCGGTGGTGATGACGACGAGTTGGTATGCGGCTTGGTTCAGTCGCGGGCAGGTCGAGGCGGATACGATCTGGGGCGATATTGAGCGCTGGAATGGCGATCATGTCCGTGAGTGCATGAAGGCGAAGCAGACCACCTGCAATATTCACATTGAAGTGCCGGATCATCCCATGAAGCAATGAGTTCTTAGCTTTTTAGGGTCATCGTTGACCTTGTAGACTCTCATACGGGGTCTTGGCTTTATCAGCATGGTCACGTTCAACGTCAATCTTTTTCAAGTGAGCGCTCAGCAGTTCGTTGAAGCGACACTTACGGAGTTAGCACAGAACCACGTTGATGACGAGGATGGGAGTCCACTGGCTTATTTGGAGTATCCACCGCTGAGGAAATCGAGATCATGACACCTCAAAACTCGGTTCAATCTGACATAGCCCAGTAAGCGATACGCGATTTTGTCGAAAGAATGAACGATCCGCTGCAAGCGCTGGAGGATGTACGGATAGAGGAGGAAGCCAACTGTACGATTGGCGCTGGCTATAGCTGGAGGGCTCTACTCAACTCGTCCACAGATGACTCACTGTTGACTCAGGCGCAGCGACAGCAGCTACGAATCTTGATTAGTGGTGAATTCTGCCAGATGCTTGATAACTGCGACTTAGGGGCTGGCCTGTCGGATGCGATTCGAGTGGGCAAACAACTATTGTTTAAGCAGTTGAAGCAGCCTTCTAAAAGCGTACAGCAGCAATTGAGGACGGCGTTAGAGGCGGCAATGGCAGCTGACGAGGCGAACAATGGGTACCGACCAGCGCTCGTTCTCAGGTACGGAGTGTGCTCCGCTCTGCTCTATCAGAACAGGACTGGGAGGATATTGCGTCTGCCGCCACAACCACTATTCAGGCATATTTTAGACAAAAGATTGCTGAGACTGAAGCGGCTTAGAGGGCTCGCCTAGCTAACGTTGCGCCCCCTACAATGACCAGAAGGTATTGGCTGGCTTATGCAGTTTCCTATTCAAATTAAAACTGGGATGGGCGCTTTTGTACCGGGGCAAATCTGTAAGATGACAGCGGTTCATCTGGCGCAAATTGAAACGATTTGGCGAGGGATGTTACAGGCGCTAGAACAACCTGATGCTGACTGGAGTTGGGATTACAAGCTACGGCTCGCCACTAATGAAGACCGCTTTGAAGCTTACGTTATGGAGATTGATGAACTCGCTCAGGGGGTTATTCTCGTCGAAACGCAGTGGCATCGCTCGCAGGTAGATCGATCTACGCGACCTCAGATTGTTTATGTAGAGTACCTATCGACAGCACCGTGGAACAGGCGTGTTATCGAAGATCCTCCTGACTATGTGGGTATCGGACGGGCACTGATGGGATTCTCAAGACGGCGCAGTGCAGAACTAGGCTATGACGGTCGCGTTGGGCTACACGCTTTGCCGACAGCAGAAGGGTTCTACTATCGGCTGCGGATGCCTAACTACGGGCCTGACCCTGAGAAAGATGGGCTAGTATACTTCGAGTACTCCCCTCTATAGCAAAGCGCAGTGCTAATGATGGACGACCCACGACGTGCCGAACAAATTGCGAAGGCCGATCAGCTCATGCGTCAGCTCAACGATGCTGACTGGTTACGACAGAACTCAGTCGATGAGGTCGAAGATGATGGCTGGATAGATGCAGGCAATGGATTACAGCCCTATGTAGCCGCTCTAAAGCGACTCTCTGTTGAGGATATGAGGACAATGAAGAAACAGGTTAGGGTGCTCTCTATACTGCTGCCGGTGCTGCGTGACTGGATGATGTCCTGGGAACTGGGAGCCAGTTTTGAAGCAGCGTATGTAGAGGCACAAACTTTGCTGTTTCAACATATTCAACAAGCGGTGACTGCGCAGGAAGATTGGGTTCAGGAATTGGCCTCAGCGTACGAACAGGGCACTAGCGCAGAGCATCCGCCAGCGCAGTTGAGAGAAAAACTTGCTGAAATACTGACACAGGAAAACTGGCAGACACTGGCAAAGGTGGCTACGCAGGATATGGAGAGACGAATTTTGCAACACGCACCGACGCAGGTGGCGCTACCGACTGCGGGCTAATCGTAAGCGTTTACAGTCATCACCTTGAATCTATGGCAACGCGAAAGAAAGCTACTGATATCTATCAGCTCAAGATCACGTTAAGGGATATTCGCCCGCCTATCTGGCGACGGGTGCAGGTCAGTAGTGATGTGACGCTCAGTCATTTGCACTGGGTGATTCAGCTAGCAATGGGCTGGACAAATTCTCATCTCCATTCTTTTACGATTCATGGCCAAGAGTACGGTGTTCCGATGCCAGAGATGGGGTATCCGGAGCTGGAGCCGGAGGATGAGCGCTCGGTTAAGCTGCACAGCTTCATTCCGGGTGAGAAGTTCAAGTTCTCATACCTCTACGATTTTGGTGATTCTTGGGAACATCAGATTTTAGTTGAAAAGGTGCTGCGTCCTGAATCTGGCGTTGATTATTCCAGATGCATAAAGGCGAAACGTGCTTGCCCACCGGAAGACTGTGGAGGGTCTTGGGGCTATCAAGACTTTGTTGAAATTATCCAAGATGCGGAGCATCCTGAACATAAGTCAATGTTGGAATGGGCTGGGGGAAGCTTCGACCCAGAGGAGACTGACTTGAATGAGATCAACGCTTGCTTAAAAAAGATTCCAAAAGATGCGGCTGAGTTTAACTATTGGTATTAGAGACAAGTGCTTACGCTAACCCAGCGGAACGGCTAGTCTTCTTCGTCAGTATCAGTCTCTTCTTCATCGTCGTAGTCACTGTCCTCGTAGTCATCAGCATCATCTACGGGGTCGTTTTCAATAATGTCGGCCTATTTGGCCGAATAGTGAGTTGTTTATTTTGACGATCACCCTCCCTCTAAAGTCCCATCAAATAAGCATCCCTGATATCCAAACCGAAAGAAAAAACGGGCTAAGAAATACCCTCATCCCAGCCCGCTCGTTTCGCGAAAAACCGCTTAGTTCACTAAACTGAGTCTTCCCAAAGTAAACGTGGGCTATGCTATCCCCTGCTGAGTCCTAAGAAAGACGGGCTAAGAAATACCCTCATCCCAGCCCGGCAAATACGCATTCAAAACATTCAACTAATTCTTCCCAAAGTAAGAGGCGGGCTGTTGCACCGACAACGAACCCGCCAACATTCCCCAAACCTTGCAAGTAAAGAGAACATCAAAATTATGACACAATGTTCAATATTACGTACATATAGATGGAACGACCTCTAAATTAATGGCTCAGTCGGTCTTTCAAGGAGAAAGCCAATCAAGAGAGGAGGGGGCACTAACCCTCAAAAGGGAAAATTCCTCAATAGGACGGCTGAGACTCGCTTCTAAAACAATCGCTTAATCTCCTTCACAGCAATAGATTAAGGCTTTTTCTTGAATCGCTTAATCTCCTTCACAGCAATAGATTAACGTCAGTTCGGGATAAGGCTTCCTCTGTGCAATAACTGGCAATAACTGAGCCGTCGTCATCAAAGGATATCTGGGTTCCCCTTGCTAAGGGGAACCGCCAGGGAGGGGTTTATCAGTAAGCACAATACGTGGCCGGAACCCCTCTGCCTACGGCATCTCCCCTTATGCAAAGGGAGAATTGAAAACCCAGGCTGTGTCTAATAAGTTTTCTTATCCCGAACTGACGTTAGATTAAGGCTTTTTCTTGATCGGTTCGCGATGCGTTATACCTTGCGCGTCAAGGCACTGGACATGGAGTTAGCTGTGTGAGTCTTGTTCAAATCCTCGCTAAGGGCGATCTCTCCTGACACGTGAGGTATGCCCTATGACACCCACTCAATTTACCTAACTGCACAATGGATTGCGATGCGGCTCAAGCCCATTTGCATTTTTGAACCTCGCACTACGCCAGAGCGAACGTGATAGACGTTAAACAGCTATAAAAACAAGGAGAAAAAGCTAGTTCAAAAGTCAGCTCTAAGTTAGCCATTCTTAGCCCTTAACGTAGCCTTCCCACCGGTCTAATAGGGGCATAGACAACGAACCAGGGCAGCGCACCGAAAGCATGCAAGCAAGGCAGCTGCTCGTACACATAGCTTAGGTACTTCTGATGAAACGCTTCACTCTCTCTGCTTTTTCTATCTCTGCACTTTCTGTTCTGATGGCGACGGCGATCGCACCCACAGCCCAAGCCCGTCCTCAAGCCGATGCGCCTTTTAAGCTTCAAACGCTACGTCTGAGCGAGTTCGATGCTCGCAACAAATCTGAGACCGACGCTCCCTTCAAGCTTCAAACCCTGCGCCTGAGTGAATTCGATGCTCGTAACAAATCTGAAGTTGACGCTCCTTTCAAGCTTCAAACGCTACGTCTGAGTGAATTCGATGCTCGTAACAAGTCTGAAGAAAGCCAACAGCCTTACTACTATCCACAAACCTCTACGCAGGAAGCACCACAAACGACTGAACCTACACCCGCAGTTCAAAGCGATACTGTTGAAGAAGCTGATACTCCAGCAGCATCCATCGCAGAGCGTCGCCAAGAGGTCTTAGATCGCAGTTAGGGTGCCAGTCAATTCAGTCGTTCTCTGAGCATTCTCAAGAACGACAAAGGTTCACCATCATTACAGTTGCGCTAAATTATATTGTCTCTAAAAACGATTAAAGAACGCGATTCGTCATTCTGGCGAATCGCGTTCTTCTGCTTGAACATAAGTGGCACCATCACATCAAAAAAAAAGAAGGGACGTACAGCAAACGCAGTTCCCTTCTTTTTCTATATTTTCAGTAGTCCAATGAGCCTAATTAGACGTTCTAGTGAACGACTGCACCACGGTACTTGAGGACATCATTAGTTTTACGCGCTGCCGCACTAACTGCACGACGAACATGGTAAGTTGCACCGCGATAGTGACCGACTTCTTGAGTCTCAGTCACTTGCACAGCAGGAGCAGAAGTGTTGTACTTAACGCCACGGTAAGAGAGTTGCATGGTATTCGCCTCGAATAGTGTTTGTAGTGGATAAGAGGCGCGTTCCTTCAGAGTCGATTGGGCCTAATCAGATTAGGTCGCTTGGCTCTTACTTCCGTCTTTCATTTGCTCAAGAGCCCAAATGTAAATGGGCACCAATAACACCTAAAAGATGAACGTGTTTTAGTTTTCTGTATACGAAGATACCGTTTCCAAGATGGAATGGCAATAGGTATTTAGGCTTTTTCTAGTTTATTTAATATTGCGCCTGCCATGAGGCAACAATTAGGATTTAAAACATTTGATATGTAAGGCATTCGGCCTTTAATTTGCCTTTTATTTTTTAGAGGATGATTGCCACAAAGAGCCCTCTCAAATCAAGAGATTTACTTCATTGCGAGCGCTTCTTATGAGCTAATGGCCCCTCACAAAGAGCACCTGATGCCAGGCCCATTAGAAGCATGAGTTGAGCATACCGACAGCCTCTGAAGTGGATTAGCCAGAGACCCACTACGCGGCTTGATAGGGAAGCTCAAGCAAGAACTCTGTTCCTTTGCCTAGTTCTGAAGAGCAAGTCAGATGTCCCTTATGCTGTTCTACGACAATCTGATAACTAATTGAAAGCCCTAGCCCTGTTCCCTCTCCAACGGCCTTAGTGGTGAAGAACGGCTCGAAGATACGATTTTGAACTGCTGGATCAATCCCTCCTGCATTGTCTGAGATTCTGATGGCAACACTATCAGGTCGTGCCTCAGTGCAAATTGTAATAAGCGGTTCTAATCGCTGATGTTCATTGAGGGCATCGATAGCATTGCTCAGTATGTTCATAATGCTTTGGTTGAGCTGGTTGGCAAAGCAGCGTACTAAAGGGACTTGTCCATACTGACAACGGACTTCGATCTCAGGCTGAGGGCCTTGCGCAACTAGTCGGTGCCTAAGAATCATCAGCGTATTGTCAATGCCTTCGTGAATATCAACCAGTTTTTTCTCTGACTCATCCAAACGGGAAAAGTTACGTAGGCCTAAAACGATGTTCGTGATCCTATCGCTGCCTAGTCGCATCGAATTAAGAACTTTGGGTAAGTCATCTGCGACATAATCGATGTCCAATGACGCTATCTTGGCGGCTAACTGTGGCGATAAGTTGGCTTGCTCTGTCTGACAAAACCGCGCCAATGCCAGTAGGTCTTGAGCGTAATCCTCCACATGGTCGATATTGCCAGCAATGAACGTATTCGGATTGTTGACTTCATGGGCAACGCCTGCCACCATCTGACCTAACCCTGCCATCTTCTCCGCCTGAATCAGCTGAGACTGTGTGTTTTTCAAGTGCTCAAGCGTCGAGTTTAGTTCTGCAGTGCGAGTAGCCACTTGTTCTTCCAGAGTTTGGTGAAGCTGCTGGCGGCTGAGATTGGTTTGATGCGCTTCAGTCGCGATACTGGCTAGATGGGCTGCTGCTTTCAGGACGGCATGGTGGTGGGCCGTAGGCTTACATGAGGCGCGATGCGTGATGGCGAACGTGCCTAGCACATCTCCACTTTTGGATAGAAAGGGAATAGACCAGCAGGCTCTGATGCCATAAGAAAGGGCGAAGTCTCGGAACGGTGCCCAAAGTGGATCGCTCGCGATATCGTTGACAAAGACTGCTTCGCCTCGGTAGGCCGCCGTGCCGCAAGAGCCAGCACACTCTCCAATTAACAATCCATCTACACCTGCAGCATATTCAGGCGGTAGGCTTGGAGCCGCACCATCTCGCAACTGCTTTGACTCTGGATCTAAAACCAGAACGGAACAAAAGGCATCAGGAAGTTGTTGTTCCAGTGACCGACAGAGAATATCGAAGACGGTGTAGGCATCTACCTCAGCTGCAACCTTTTCAAGAATGTGACCTTGCGTATGAGCCAGTGATTCTAAGCGGTGTCGCTCAGTCGCCCCTGCGAGGATATGCCCCACGGTTTGCAGAAAGTGAATAGCAGAGGCATCGAATTCGTAATTATCAAACGCATGAACTTCAATACATCCTATCCAGCGGGTCTGTCCGGGAATTTGTACAATGACGCCACTCATGCTCTCTGATGGAGAGGGAATGAACAGAGGCTGCTGAGCTGAATCAATCGCATCTTGAGAAGATTCAACAACTGTGTGCGTAGGTAGCGCAAAGGTCTCACTGATAGTCGAGTCTTGATCACCTGAGACTTGCCAAAGACTGTAGCCGTCTGAGTTAACCTGCCAAATACGACAGAACGAAATGGATAGCGCTTCTTTTATGCTGGTCACAGCACTTTGATAGAGAGAGCTAATTTCTGTTTCTATCACTGCACGCTGGCTAAACTGATTCAGAATTGCCTGTAAACTGCGTGATTCTATCGAGCTGCCAGCTTCCACAGGTCGTAGAGAAAAGGCAGAATCGGATAACAGCTGGGTAGTTTGCATTATGGCTCAGTATAATTGTCTTGGCGGCGATGAAAAGTAGTATGCAGATACCTATATGAATGTCCATGGTCTTCCTTTTCATGCAGGTCGGCCTCGGGAATTGTGCCGAGACCAGGGCGTCCTATGCTTTCCTGAACAAGGAATTTACCCACAAGTGAGTAGAGGTCATCGAAGCGGTGAGGTGTAGATCGTTCATAGCTCCAAGAGCGCTCTGAACATGATGAAGGTAGTGAACGTTTCAGTTGGGCAGCAGGCACATCCTAAAGCAGATACCCTGAGCGGGTGAACTAAGCTATCCCCAGCCTACAGGCATCTGTGGGCTTTTTCGTGGGAATGAGAACCCCTCAGCGGCGGATGTGGCTAGTGAAGGAGTCTTATCCTTCATTCGCTTGTTGTGCCTTATCTTCTCCTATAAAGTCACCTACAACATTTACAGAGAAGAATTATGGCAACTACGCTGTTAGGGGTGCTGCAGTTAGCTAGGCGAGACCTCTCACGAAGCCCCGCCTGCCTTCAAAACCGTGCCTGAACTTTTCAGTTCACACAGCTTCTCTCCTACCGTTTCCCCACGCCAAGGACGCACCGGGCACCGGCCCTGCTTGTCCCATCGTGTTTTGCGGTGATGACAGGTTGGATGCACCACTTGTAGATTGTCATACACGTCCAATCCACCACTGGCTATGGGCCAAACATGGTCTCTCTCTATGGAGTCGTGTAAGTCAAAGACATTTCTACAGAGAGGGCATCGACCGCGCTGACGCTTGAGGAGAGTCGCTTCTCGAATGTGAACCATCGGATGCTTACCCCGTCGCGCCGCCCAGTACGCCCAATCGCCGTCATACCAGCTTTTATGCCCTCTGACTTTGACGTGCCTTCTGATGGACACATCAGAGAACTTGGCCAATTTAAGGGTGACCTGCCCTGCTTGTTTCACCCCAAATACCCAGTTACGTCGCCCTACCGTATGCCAGTAGCGGGCTTTCACCCACTTTCGACCTTGGTGAGGGTGTCTACGATTTGCCCATCGTCTCAATTGCCAGTACAACACTGAATCGAGGTAAGCGAAGACACGGCTAGCCACATTCGAGCGGTGATAGTTGGCCCATCCCACAATGACGGGGTTGAGAGCCTCAATCAGTGCTTCTTGTGAGCAGCCGCGATATCGTTTTATAATCTCTCCGAGTTTGATTACCAACCTCTTGATAGATGCCTTGCTAGGTTTGATTAGGGTTTTGTAGGGCCGCTGACTTTTGTTGATTCGTCGTCTCTTAGTGCGGTACTGGCGCACATGAGTGCCGAGAAAATCAAAGCCAGTCGGATACTCATCACCGCCATTGAGAGTATGAACGATGCGAGTCTTCTCCGCCCTGAGTTCTAACCCTTTACTCGATAGCCACTGACGAATTAAGGCCTGGGCTTTGAGGATGGCTTCACGGTCATGATGAAAGACCACGAAATCATCAGCAAATCGCACCAGATGAGCACCTTTAATTGTCGTTTTAACCAGTGATTCCAGTCCATGCAAAGCGATGTTTGCCAACAAAGGGGAGATCACCCCGCCTTGTGGTGTACCTCTTTCCGTGAGCTGAATTTGGCCGTTGTCCAATACCCCTGCTTTCAGCCATGCTTTGCACTGTCGCGCAATCGATGGATGACTTTGGGAGAGTCGGGCAACTAGCGGGCCATGCGAGATTTTATCGAAACAGGCAGCGATGTCAGCATCTAACACCCATTTGGGCTTTTGGCTGACACATCGATGAACCTGTTCGAGTGCATCTTGGGGAGAACGACCTGGTCTAAATCCATAGGAATTAGGGGCAAAAAGCGCTTCCCATTGTGGTTCCAAAACAAGTTTGGCAAGTGCCTGTTTTGCTCTGTCGCGCATAGTGGGAATTCCTAACTTTCGATACTCTGACTTGCCAGGTTTCGGAATCAGCACCCGGCGCACCGGGTTTGCTGTCTTATCCAGGGTCAGATTCTTGGCTAGTTCTATTCGTTCTGATGCTTTTAGAGAAGCTATCCCATCCACACCAGCCGTCTTTTTGCCTTTGTTCTCCTGTGTGACGCGCCGAACGGCGAGCATTCGCGCTGACCAGGATTTACTAAGCAGGCGTTGGAGTGATTTAACCGTGCGGGTATCACCCCGTTGTGAGGCACGATAGATACGCTGTTGGAGGCGAAAAACAGTGCGTTCGACCTGGGGCCAGTTCACTGTTCTCCAGTCATCAGATATTTGTTGAACAAACTCCGTCATAATTCACTCCGACGTTGTACCGTCGCCTTGGTAGCAGTGTGTACGTCAGCTTATCCATCGGCTTTCCCGATAGCATTGGCTTCTTACACAATCCTTCTCCTCTAAACGCATACGCCGTGAGTCAGTTGCTTCAGCCTTTCAACAGAAAGGTTAAAGAGCGTTCTTGAAGAGTTACTTCGTTCCTAGAGGTCAGGCATTTACGCTGATTTAGGCTCCCACTCTCCGCCGGGTGCTCTATGCGCACTCCAATGAAATACGCTAGTTTCATTGAGCGTCACCTTGTCCGTTTTGGACGAGGGGTATCAGATTCAATTTCCCCTCAGTTGACATAACGACGGTTCAGGCATGGGTTCGTCTCCTAGCCTTGTCAGCTCACCTAGAGCCGTTGACTCGTAGAACCTCAAGTCGTTGGCCCATTTCACCCCGCTTTACGGATTGATGCTCAGTCGCTACCGCAGGGGTGACGGTGCTGGGTCTGTGCTCGACCAGTCAGGCTTTTGTTGGATGTAAAGTCCAACAAGGTACTGATCCGACCTCTAAGTTGTCTAGGTTCGGTTGAACCTCGCTAGCTGTACGCCAATTCGACAATGAATCGACTTTCCAGCTAAACGAATCGCACATCATAGCTGCAACGAAGTGCCATAAGGACTAAGTCATAGCCTGAAACGTCGAGAACTCGTTGAAAATCAGGCTGAAATTTAGCACCACCCTAAAATATCAGTACAAATAAACTGCTATAAAACCCTTGTATATCAACGCTTTCGAGCTTATTGCACTTCGTTGCAGCGACGCTTGCATTAGGCCTACAACGCCATCCTAGAAACCGCCACCAGCACCGACCAATTTATGGCCTGGCAGGGCGTTGCTGGCGCAGGTAAAACCTACAGCCTAAACCTACTGTCCCAACTGGCCACCGAGCAGGGCTACACCGTCACCGGCTACGCCCCCAGTGCCCAAGCCGCCAACGTGCTCCAAACCGAAGCCCACATCGAGAGCACCACCGTCGCCCGCCTGCTCCATAGCCAAGCCCAAATCCCAGCCCAACACACCGCCCAAAATGAACCCGACAACCAGGCGATCTGGATTGTCGATGAAGCCGGATTATTGAGCGCCAAAGACGCCCACGAACTGCTAACAAAAGCCCACCAAAATAACGCCCGTGTCCTTCTGGTCGGAGACACCCGCCAACTATCCGCCGTCGAAGCCGGTAACCCCTTCAAATCACTCCAATCAGCCGGACTCAAAACCGCCTATCTAGAAGAGTCCCGCAGACAGAAAACCGCCGCCCTTAAAACCGCCGTTGTCTGCCTCGCTGCCGGTGAGCCAACCGAAGGCCTGCAACAGCTCGACAATGCAGGCATGGTCTATGAACTCAAGACCCCCGAAGCCCGCCACCAAGCCATCACCCATGACTACCTGAGCCTGCCCCCCGAAGCACGAAAAAAGACCCTCATCCTGAGTGGCACGAATACCGAACGGCTGACACTGACCGCCCAGCTCAGAACGGCCCTCCAGGATGAAGGCAGTTTAGGAATTGATACGTTCACTCTACAGTCACTGAGGCCCCGCGATCTGACGTCTACGCAACTGAAATACGCCTGTGCCTATGAGGTGGGTGACGTGGTGGTGCCGGTGAGAGACTACCGCCGCTACGGGATGCAACGCCGCGAGCAATACACCGTTATGTCCCGTGACCTAGCCAGCAATCGGTTAACGCTGCAAGGTCCAGCAGGCCATCAGTTCAGCTTCAACCCAGCCACCTGCGCCGATAAGACCACCTACCAAGTACAACGTCTTGCGATCTCACAGGGTGATCAGCTCAGGTGGACCCGCAACGAAGCCATCCAGGGCGTCCGCAATGGCCAGCGAATCACCGTTGAAGCAATAGACGCCAAAGGCACAGCCACCCTTACCACGCTAAAGGGAGACGCCCCCGGTGAAACGATTACCGTTGACCTCAGCGGCCAGCAGTATTTGGACTATGCCTGGGTGAGCACGACCTATAGCAGCCAAGGCAAGACCGCAGACCAGGTGCTAGCGGCCATTGATAGCACGCTGAGTAAGGAAGGCCTGTATGTTGCCGTATCGAGAGCCAAAACGAATCTGAGCCTCTACACCGCTGATCAAGCGCAGCTCTACCAAAGAGCGCAGCGTTCAGCGGCCAAAGAGAACCCGAGTGATTATTTGACCCTATTCCAACTGGTGAACCCGAATGCCCAAGACAAGAAAGCCCCCAGCCCCGCCCGAGATGTACGAAGTGAAACTCGATCCGAATACCTTGGCGATCGCGTTGGAGAGCGCGTTGAAGTCAGCCACCGCGCCGCTATACGAAGAGATCGGGCAGCTACGGCAGGAAGTGAGCCAGCTGCGAGCAGAGCAAGCGGAGTCACACCAGAGTATGTCTCAGATGTTAGGGGTGTGGTCGCAAGAATTGAGGAACGCCATGAAGCCGAAGAACTCGAACGGCAAGCCATCGGCATTGGAGAGGCAGCTGAAGCTATTGTCAGCGGCGCTGAACAGCTGGAGCTTACAGCAACAGCAGTTACTCGACTCAATGGACAGCTTGAGCAACAAGCTCAAGGGCTGAGTGGCGTGACTAAATCCATCGTTGGACAGAGGCCGTCCAGGCAGGTTGATGGCGTTGCTGAAGTGGTCCTGAAAAAGATTGCCCCCGAGGACTTAGCGCGTTACCAAGCTCAACTTGCCCAGGCAAAAGCAACAGAACCGCCCCTTGAGAACAAGCAAGCGGCAGAGCAGGAGAGTAAGCGCCGCCGTCGCCGTCAGCTCTATCAGCAATATGCGGCGAAGTTTGTCGGCAAGAGCGTATATGAGTGCGATCAGCTAGTGGTACGTCAGCTGATGAGCGAGTTGCTGACTGAGCGCGGTGGCCAGCGACTGAGCGATGACGAGCTGGGGAAAGTCGGCAGTATTTTATTACAGGGGCCAGTGGCTCAGCAGCTGAAACAGACGCAGGGTAAAGAAGCGGGTGTGGCGTATGCGATGGAAGTGCTGACGAAGGTGAAAAGGGTTGTTGAGCAAGCGCATCAGGCTAGTCGAATTCGTCAGCGTAGCCAGGACAACGGGATGGAGCGGTAATGGTGTATCGAGCCTTGCCCACACCTGTAAACTGTAGCATCGGCTAGCCGAAGGACCCTGTGATTCGTCCCCTGCTTGGCGTTGAGCCGGTTTCCACAAAGTTGAGATCGCAGACAGAGGGTAAAGGATTCGTTGTTCTTAGCAGAAGCGCGCAGTGGAGAATTCGAGATGTTAGGGATTATGGCAAGCGGTCAGGGTTAGGAGGCTGAGATCGCCACCTCAGTCGATGTAATGCAGTTGACCATCAATGAAACGCAACCCACTACAGAGGCAGTAGCGCAGACGTTGTAGCGGACGCAGGCTAGAGGAACCCAGTCTCAGCCTAAAAACTACGACCAGGGGAAGGGCTAGAACGATAGGTGGATATGCCGAAGGGCCTCTTCAGGACCTGCTTTTAAGTAGTCATACCCTGCTAGCCAGCGTGTCAGCCCGTCTAGACTGTTCTGGAGCGTCCCCCTGTAAGGTGTTCAAGCCATGGACACGCCCCTTCGATAAACGTTGAGGAAATAGTCTTTCTTCGATGTCGTGTCCATGACTTGAACAAAGACCGACTATCCCCGGTCATTGTTCAAGCGCCCCCGCCCCTGTGCCCGGAGCAGGCAAGAGAGCCCCACCTATCTGCCTGAAGCATTCCTGCTCTTTTGTCCGCTGTTCTCTCAAGGCGTGATGACCCTCTATTCTCCAGACTCCACCACCGTCGAGGTCTCTGAGCCTAAGGTATCCTCCCGGACCGCCCATCGGTTCAGTGCGCAACGACCGCTCTCCTCCGCTCAGATATTGCACCAAGCCTCATGTCATAGCCAAAGCCTCAATCATATTTTTCAGCACTCACCGATTGGCATGACGGTTGTGGATCTCTCTGGTCGCTTTTTGAGTGCGAATCCCAGCTTTTGCGAGGCGTTGGGCCATGTCGAGTCTGAGCTAATTGGTCGGTCGTTTACAGAGGTGACCTGGCCCGGCGATATTCCCCTGCTGAAGGCTTTAGGCGAGCAGTTGCTGAAGGAAGAGCGCCATTATTTTCAAATCGAAACCCGCCATTGGACCCAATCGGAACAGCCTTTATACGTGGAGGTTACAGTTACCCTAGTCCGTGATAGTCAAGAGCAGCCCACGTGTTTTTTGCTCCAGGTGATTAACCTGACTGAGCAAAAATGGATGGCGGCCAAATTGCAGCATGACGCCTTTTTCGATAGTTTGACGGGATTGGCCAATCGGGCCTTATTTGTCAATCGCTTAGAGCATGTGGTGCTTCGTTTAGACCGCAAGCACGGCCATCAGTGTGCGGTGCTCTTTTTAGACATTGATAGATTTAAATTAATTAACTACAGCCTCGGGCATACGGTGGGTGACCAACTGTTGTCTGCGCTGGGAGGTCGGTTAGCCTCCTGCCTGCGGGGCGGGGATACCCTGGCACGACTGGGGGGAGATGAGTACGCTATCTTGCTCGAAGCCATCGATAGTTCAGAGGATGCCCTGAAGGTGTGTGAGCGTATCCACTCAAGCCTGCAACTGCCCTTCCGGCTAGAGGGCTCCGAAGTTTTTTCGAGCGTCAGCATTGGGGTAGTGTGTAGCCGTGTCGGCTACGCAACCGCCCAAGATTTGCTGGTAAAAGCAGACATGGCACTATACCAAGCCAAAACCCAAGGCGGTGCCTGCCATCGGGCGTTCGAGCCGAAGTTGCATCAGCGGACGGTCTCGCTGTGGCAGATGGCGACCCAAGCCCAGTTTGCCGTAGAGCGCGACGAGCTATCAGTGCACTATCAACCCATCGTCAATCTGTCGACGGGGCGGGTCACTGGCGTAGAAGCCCTGGTTCGTTGGCACCATCCTCAGCATGGCTTGATTTCGCCTGGAGATTTCATTCCCGTAATGGAAGAGACCGGTGCGATTACCCGGATGGGTCAATGGGTACTCAACGTGGCCTGTGCCCAAATTTGTCAGTGGCAGCATCAGTTACCCGATAACGCCCCCCTCAGAATCAATGTGAATATTTCGGCCCGTCAGTTGAGGCGCAATGATCTCGTCCAACAGGTGACCTCAATTTTGACAGAGACGGGACTATCCCCTGAAAATCTCCAATTAGAAATTACGGAAACTGGGATGATGTCTAATTCGTTAGACGCCTTAAACATGCTCAACGCCCTGAAAGCGCTCAAGGTGAGACTCTGCCTCGATGACTTTGGGATTGGCTATTCCTCGCTCAGTCGCTTGCAATCACTGCCGATCGACAGTCTAAAGATCGACCGGTCCTTTGTTAGAAATATCGATAAGACCCAAGAGACGGTCAGTATTATCCGAAGCATCATTGAGTTGGGAGAGCGTCTGGGGATGGAAATTGTGGCAGAAGGGGTAGAGACACGTGAACAACTCGAAATATTACGAGACTTAGGATGCGACAACATTCAAGGGTTTTATTTTGCCAAACCGATGACTGCTGCCGCAGCTTTTCGATATATCCAAACCTCTCACCACCTGAAAGCATAGGCCCCACAAACAGTTTCTGCCTTGTTCCTGTTTTGTGATTACGTTCACCATGCATTAATGAGCTTTCCTACTTGGGAATACTGTTTTCAATTAGGGAAAGTCTTATTTAGGAGTTACGCATTGACAAAGTCGTTCTCATAGTGTGAGGAAAACAGAGGCTCCGTCACATTATCCAGAATAAACTGACGAATAACGGGTACAAATAATTGACGCGATATCTCGTAGCAGTTGTTGATTAGCCCTTTGATGCACATTGTCTGAAGTTTGCAAAAAGCCCGTAGGGCACAAAAAACGTGATTCCGAATCGCCTGTTCATCGCGCACATAAAAGCGCTCGATATTACACACTTGTTTAATCACTCTGTGAAAACATTCAATCTGCCAATGCTCACTATGCACTTGCTTAAAGGTCTCTCGTGAGAGCTGTTTCAAAGCCTCTAAATTTGGTCGATATAAGATGTAATATCGCTGCTCGTTTTTGAACGGCGCACAAAACACCTTGACCCAACCAAAGGCCTTGAGATAGACCATCAATCCCTCAGAGGGAATCTCTAGAGTGCCTATCCGCACTAATGTTCCACGTTCTACCGAGACTAGCCGATTATTCGCCACACCAAACAGAAAACCTACTTTCTCGTTTCTCAGAAATTTCAGATTCTCTAAGCTCGAATACCAACTATCACCGGTCACCCACGACGGCTTCAGCCCCCAGGATTTAACCTCCAGAACCATCTCTCGAAAATAGTCGTTCTTCGTCTTTCCCGCCGCTTTGTCATACAGCCTGAAGTTGACCGGATAAGATTGACCGGCGGGGTCACTGTAGTACAACGTGATCAGGTTGAGGCCCTTCACTGGTCGCTTGTGTTTGCCGGAGTAAAAGTAATCCACCAAGGCACTTTTTCTAGGGTCGCGATAGGGCTTGTCTTCTACACTATCGTCTACGCTGAGCGTGCCACCTACTAAGTCCAACTCGCCTTTGACCTCATCAAACAGGTCTTTGGGCGTGTAACGTTCGCGTAACAAAAACCGATTCACGCTATCGTGGCTCAAATCTGCCAAAATTTCTGAGAGCCTCACACAGCTCACATACTTCGGTTCTGAAAGCAAAAATAATGTGTAGAGCGTGCTATTACACTGGGCTGTAGAGGGTTTTGATATCTCACGCATGGCCTAGCGCTCGCTCAGAAAGAAGTGGCTCTTACCACCTTACAGGCTGGCTATTCTGTCAATGCGTAAGTCCTATTATTGTTATCTACCACCGCTCACAGCAGCGGTGTTTTTTTGTCTGCAATCAGAACGGTAGTTGAATACAAAACTCAGTGCCCTGTCCCAGCTCAGACTGTACGGTTAAACTGCCGCCATGCTTTTCGACGACGATTTGTTGTGCGATCGCCAAACCCAACCCCGTGCCTTTCCCTACCCCTTTGGTCGTAAACAAATGGTCAAAGATTCTAGCTTTGACGTCTTCTGTCATTCCCTTGCTATTATCGCCAATGCGAATTTCGAGCCCTTTTTGGTCAGAATCTAACGCGGTTTTAACGGTAATGATTTGAGGGGTTTCTTCCAGTTCAGCAAAGGATGATTGCTCAGTGGCTTCATCGAAGATATCAATTGCATTAGCCAACAGATTCATAAAGACCTGATTCAGTTGACCAGGGAAACAGTCAATAGCTGGAATTTCGCCATAGTCTTTGATGACTTCAATCGCGGGGCGACGTTCATTAGCCTTGAGCCGATATTTGAGAATTAGCAGGGTGCTATCGAGCCCCTCATGGAGGTCAGCACTGACTTTGTGTTCGGTATCGGCACGGGAGAAGGTGCGTAGGCTAGTGCTGATAGACTTGATGCGCTGGTTAGCAGCCGTCATCGAATCGAGTAACTTTGGAAAGTCTTCTCGGATGAAGTCGAGGTCAATCTCTTCCGCATTGTTTTGAACCGGTTCTACGGGGTTTGGGTAGTGTTGCTGGTAAAGTGTTAGCTGACTCTCAAGGTCTTTCACATAGGTTTTCGCATTTTGGATACTGCCGTTAAGGAAACCGATCGGATTATTAATTTCATGGGCGACACCTGCGACCATCTGACCGAGTGCAGACATTTTCTCACTTTGAACTAAAACTGCCTGTGTTTCCCTGATTTCGCAAAGGGCATTCTCCAGGGACTCACTTTTTTCTTTTTCCTGCTGCAAGAGCTGTTTAACCTGGGCAATCAAGCGGTTTAAGACGGTGGAAAGCTCACCCACTTCATCTGTACTACTGACAGGTATCTGAAGGTCGAAATTTGAGGTTTCAATGACTTGTGCAGCAGTTGCGGCTGCTTTCTCAACGGAGGAGGAAATTGCTCGACTGAGGAGAACGATCAGAAAAATGGTGATCACTAACGAAGCAAACGCACTGATAATAATGACTTTCAATCGAAATATTTCCGATTTTCGGAACGTTGCTTTTGCTTCAACGAGTTGTATTTCAGAATTTTCTCTTAGTGCTTGCACCAGATTAAGAAACTGATAGGCCTCTTGCCGCAGAGCTTCGTTGTTAAATCTAGTGAGCCTTACTTGTAAATTTTGGCGTTCTGAGTCAGATAACTGTTCCAAATCTACCTGACGAAATTGTGTGATAAGGCTATCCAAATCATGAGAAAACACTGCGTAGCTAATCGTCAATTCCTCAATCAGCTGTCGTTCTCTTTGGTCATAGATGGTATTGCCCTGTACTACCTCTTGATTGGTTTTGTAGTGATGCCATGTTGCCCTAAACGTTTCCCTATCTTCTATAAAAGTTTCGTATACTTCTGTCCATTGTGATAAGTCGTTTAGGGTCAGAATCGCCCCTTTTTGATGCAAGTGCATTCTCAGCAGACTGACTTTTAACTCCGTGAGCATCTCTCGCTCAGCCTCGCTATCTTGAATCTCAGCCCTCGCCTTACTGAGAGACGATTCTGCGATGCCCCAACCAATGGTTATGCTCACGATGGCAACACTCGCGGCCAAACCAAAGCTCCAGCCTATTTTGTGTTGCAATTTCAGGCCGTTAAACCACTGCCTAACGGTAGATATAGGTTGTCGCCAAGGAGATGCGGATAGGTGAGAGTTGGGAGGAGAAAATTGAGAAGACACCATAACAAAATTGTCTAACGTCAAACGGCCATTGACGCCGATGCTATTAAGTTTCCCTCTCTGAAGCATGACTTTCGCTTAGCTCATCGATACCACTGGCTCCAAGCCCTCAGTGTTGGGACTGATTGAGTCGATATTATGGGCTATACAGAGGTTCAGTAGCGCTCGACCCTGTCTTCACAATCTGGTGTCAAAATCATCTTATGAGACGCATGAGACAGTGCTTTGAGTCCATATTTAGGGGTATGAGGAGTATTGGTTCAGAAAGGATCGCTAAGCCGTCCAGTTTAGTGGACAATTAATCTAAAAGCCTTATCTTGCTGGGCTTTTGGCAGAAGAAAAAGTATAGACAGGCGTTCTGACCCATCAGCCGTTCACC
>JBGCGG010000174.1:0-6997 GCA_045110585.1 Phormidesmis sp.
GAGTCATTATCCGCATAGATAATAGCGGGCGTCAGTGTAAGGTACTCGTTCACATTGACCTGATAGTAGGCTTCTACGAGTAATGGATCACGGCTGACGGAAGGAGAGATTCCGCCGTATATCCCAAACTCGTTACCGATGCCAAATAAATCAGCGAAGGCAACGCCACCCATATAAGAATCTGCATTGCCACCGCCTTCTACTTCATTGACGGCGTAGTGACCACCTACCTGGAATCCGCCAAAGTCTAGGTTGAGTAATCCTGCAAGGCTATATTCTGCATCACCAATTTGTGCATCTGTTGCACCAATGTAGGTGATTGCTGCATTCAAGATGGCGTCGGTTAGAAAGTTGAGTTGAGCAATGTAGCTGGCATTATTGAAGATGCCACCATCAGCGATATTGTCATTGCCAGAATCTGTTGTATAGCCCAAGTCGAGTACCAAACTATCGGTGAAGGCAATGTTAAAGCCTACGCCGAGAGCACTACCGCCTGGGTAAAGGCCATAGAATTCGGGTGTACCTGCACCAGCTACACTTGGCCCGTCAAAAGGCACGATGGTGCTGGTGACAAAATCATCCGTCACAATGCTATTGGCTGCAACGATGCCAGCAATGCGATCGCCAATTGGAAAACTGTAGTAAACATCGTCTAAACCCACATTATCTTCCAGGCCGCCGCGTCGACCACTTTGGTTCGCTAATCCGCTTTCGGTATTGGCGAGTGATCCGGCATCATCAGATGCCTGCAACCGAATTCTTAACCGGTCTTCGCCTGTAAAGCTGGTGTCGAAATTAAGTCTTGCTCGGTACTCAAAGGTGGCATCTGCTTCCTCTCCACCGCCATCACCTGTGCCAGCTACAGCCGGTGCAGACGGCCCCAGGAGTGCCGTGCCATCTACAAACTCATCTGCATCGTTAAAAGGCACAACGAGGTGCGCATCTAACTGGCCTCTGAGCTTAGTTGTTGTTGAGAATTGGTTGGCTTCTAATTCAGCAACATCTGTTTCAATGGTGTCTACGCGGCCTCGAATAGTTGATAGCTCTGCTGCAAATTCATCTTGTAAACGCCGAATAGAGTCTAACTCAGCGTTGTCACCAATGAGCTGAAGAACAACATCCAAACAGGCATTTAGACCAGCCGCAAACTCATACCGGGTTAGAGCACGATTGCCGCGATAGGTACGGTCAGGATAGCCTTCTAAACAGCCATATTCTTCTACTAAGCGTTGTAGGGCAGTGAAGGCCCAGTCACTAGGTTGTACATCAGAGAGTTCTGATACGCTGGTCACTTGTGCAATTTGAATCGGTTCATTTACAACAACTTTATGAGTCGTTTGTTCTATTGCAGCTGCGGGTAAGCAGCCCGCAATTCCTATAGCACCTATAGCTACAGGAATTACAGAGCCAGTTAAGAAGCTCTGTTGATTTATTGGGTTGTTCATTTTTGCTGTTCTCACACCTTAGAAGAATCGGAAAATGTTTTTCCTTATAGGGAATATTATCATTAGTGTGAGTTTTAAATCTAAACTAATTGATAATATATGGGTAAATTATTTATATAAATATTTGGTTTTATCTGTATTTTGCTTGAAAACCGGTCTAAATTATTGATATCTATTATCAATAATTTAGACCGGTTTTTTGTGCGTGTACATCATCTCTACAACTGGGCGCAAGCTTTTAGAACCGTGATACGTCGTGTTTATGCATGAGGTAGCTTGGGCGGTAAGACGGTAAGGGAGACTAATGCAATGTACAGAAGGGCAAAGTAGGTTTCGAAACGAGCGATATGACCGAACTGACAGGTGCGATACCAATTACGCTGCCAAGCGATGACGGCAAACTTAAGGGGAGCGATCGCGAAGGCTAGTGCTGTAAATAGCGAGATCCAGTGTATGCCATCGGGTAAGGCTACAATGTAGAGCAACGCAACAAGGACTGTGGCAACGACATGATAGATAGCGCCACTTTTTAATGAACTGGTTTTTGACTTGCGTAATTTGACACTAAATACGGCGCTCGAAAAGAATAAACTGTTCATTAACCAGAGGCCGATGGCTTGAAGCGTTATGGTGCCAGTGGTTGCGCTGTATACAAATAATGTTGTTAAACAAATGGATACAAACATCGTAATTTCATTGGCGATGCTTTTATGATTATGCTGGAAAACAGCGATTGTATCCACGACTAAGGCAAAAATGCCTGCGAGGCATATCCATAATAAAGCGGGATGCTGAAAACACAAATAGAGTGCGATGGCGGTAGCACTGATCCCATAAATGCCAGCCCAAACCAGATATCTGGGTCTCCATTGTCTTCGTTGTTTTATTTGCACCACAATCGGATGCTCTGCTTGAACCGCTAGGTAAGCCGTTAAACATGCCCAGGTCGTTTCAGTTGTCCAGGTTTGAGCGAGAGAGGCACCTGTAAGGGCAGCGCCTAACAGCATAATTAAAACCCCATGTTCAGGCGAAAAAGTTGGCTGATACCAGGGTTTTTTATGTGGACTCGACTTTGGCGGAAAGGCGGGTACACCTTTGATTGGCTTGGAAGTCATAGTATTCAATCGCTATGCCAATAAAAAAGAGCAGAGTCGCAGCTACCTATTTGATGTGCAAATTTGCAGTGCAAACTCTGCTATAGAAAGTGTTGACGTGTTGAAGCTGAAAGCACTAAATTTGAGCGTTTTTAAGTAGGAGAGATTTCAACGCTCTTTACAGGCTCATTACCTGCTTAATTTGAGCTGTCCATGTTTTGAATTCTCTCCTCAGACTTTTCAGATTCGTTATCTTCATCTAAAGCGAGTCCGCAAAACTTGCCGTCTCTGATGGCCTGTGACTTGCTGTGCTCATAATCATCTGCGGGCCAGTAGCCCACAGTCTTGCCGCCTAGACCCGTAATTTTCTCTTCTAGCTGGCCCATGGCATCCATAAAGTTGTCGGCATATCCAACCTGATCGCCAGTGCCAAAGTACGCGATGGTTTTACCACTAAAATCAACGCTGTCTAGGTCGTCGAAGACGGCTTCCCAATCATCTTGCAGATCGCCAATATTCCATGTAGGGCTACCGATAATCAAATAGTCATATTCGGCCATGCTCTCTGCATCTGAATCTGCAATATCTTTTAAGTCAACAACAGCGTCTCCGCCCAAGGCTTCTTGAATCTGCTCAGCAGCATCAGATGTTTTGCCTGTTGTTGAACCGTAAAACAAACCTACTTTAGCCATACCTATCCTTGTTGTTTAGACTTGACTTTCCATAAAGTCCAAAGTCGTTAGCTATTAAACAATACATCTTTATTGAGAATAGATCTCTTTAAATGTGTGATTTATTTTTCGCTTTTATCAATTAAATGTAGATATATAAATGCTGTTTATCAGCTTTGTTTTTTATTTAAACTCTTTATGCGTAGCGAATGTGAGCGTTATAAGCTTTGTCTGTCTGTTGTTGTGTGGACATACGCCTTCCCTGAGTTTTGATTGAATAATTAATAGTACTTAGTCTCATTAGCTATTTGGGTGGCCTGAATGGCTGCCCTGCAAAGAATGGTGATCGCGCCTCGCCGCTCTGAATTTCTGAACTTTGAATTTTTTGCCTGGGACAATAAAGCTGAGACTGAACGATAAGAGATGATGGATGCATAAGAAAGCTCATCGCTATTGCTAACGATGAGCATGGTGTCCTGAGAGGAAGTCAACTCTGAGAGAGCCATCATCTCACTTGAGAGTGATGGCATTTTGCATTGTCTCTAAGCTCAATCGGCCACTCAATCGGTCAGCGCGATTTTGTAGAGCAATGCAATTAAAAGAATGGGGTTGAGACTATCTAATCGGCAGCAGCATCTAGTGCTTCGGTAACCCGATTGAAGTCGAACCCCATGGCTCTTAGGGCATGCCATAGATGGCCTTGGAGCATGAAGAAAGCTAGAAAGAAGTGTGCATTGGCGAGCCAACAGCGCGCTGTATGAGCACCTAACGGAAGGCTAACGGAATCGACAAAGTAGGGTGTAATGCCAAGTTTTAACGTTAGCGGCGGGCCATAGAATTCTGTGGGATAGGCGAGGGTATTGACGGCACAGAAGTAGGCTGCAACGAAGCCTGCCAGGGCAATACCGCCTAACGCATAAGATAAGAGAGCTTCACCAGAGAACATGAGAACACGCTTGGCCCACTTAAGTGGCGGCACCAAAATGTGCCACAGGCCCCCAGCGATGAGCAATACTCCTACATACACATGCCCGCCAACCAAATCTTCTAAGTTGTTGACGCTGGCAAAATGCGTTTGGTAACCGTAGATAATAGTAGGGTCGAGCGTGATGTTAGTAACGGTACGAACTTCACCAATCGCGGCATCGTATAAGCCGCCCCATTGTGTTGCTTTGGCAACTAATGCTAACGCACCTGCCCCTAAAAACAACAGATGGTGGCCTAAAATCATGCCCAGTTGAGCAGGATTATCCCATTCAAACGCGAACTGGTTGGCGCGGCCTTGAGCCTCTTTTAGGCTGTTTTGGTTGGCACGAACGGTGTGAAAAAGTGCGCCTGCACCTAACACCGCAGAAGAGATGAGATGAACAGAACCAATGACAAAGTAAGGATAAGTATCTAGGACTTCTCCACCGCTGCCAACGCCAAGACCCAGTGTGGCGAGGTGTGGAAGAAGGATGAGACCCTGTTCCCCCATGGGAAGCGTTGGATCGAACCAGGAGACTTCGAACAGGGTGAATGCACCTGCCCAAAATGTGATGAGTGCGGCTTGTGCCACGTGTGCAGAGATAAAAAGTTCGGGCGTTTCTACAAACCGGGCATTGCCTGCCCACCAGTCGTAAGTGACGCGTTCTTGTCCGTATGCTTGCATAGCGGTTGCCTCGTTGTTTGTTGTCGGAGTCAGAAGCTATAAACAACCTAGTCTATGTTTTTTCTAATGACAATAATTCTCACAAGAATTTTCATAGTGATTGCTGGTACATCACCATGAAAATGCTTGTGAGCAAAGTCTTTGAGATAGTTCTGAAAAAATAATTTCTCTGGTTTTGCTGGTATCAGCGATTACAATTAGGAATTAGTACTATTAGTAAATGTCTGAGATAGCTGCCTTATATAAGAGGGGGGGTGCCTAATCTTATCTATTCTCAATAATGACTTGGTAATAGAAATAGAAAAAACCTTGTATTCCTATTGAAGTCAGTGGCATTCAAAAATATTTTTCTCTTTAAATGAGAATAGATGTTATTAGTGATAGAGTGCATAGAACCCCACATATTACTTACCTGTATTCGATAAGGAAACGTTACTCATGAAGCTTTCTCGGCGATCGCTGCTTGCCTATGGTGGTGCAGCAACCGCAACTTTTGCGGCAACTCAAATTTTTCGCCCCCGCTACGCTAAGGCTCAATCAGGCGTAGTGAACCTGTATTCTTCTCGTCATTACAACACTGACGATGCCCTGTACGAGAAATTTACAGAACTCACGGGTATTCGTGTGAACCTGCTGGAAGGTAAGGCAGATGCGCTGTTAGAGAGAATTAAAAACGAAGGCGAAAATAGCCCTGCCGATGTGTTTGTGACTGTAGATGCGGGCCGACTATGGCGAGCAGAAGAAGCGGGTATTTTTGCTTCTGTGACCTCTACAGAGTTAAGCAACAATATTCCTGAGAGCTTGCGTCATCCTCAGGGCAAGTGGTTTGGCTTCTCTACGCGGGCCAGAGTGATGATGTACAACAAAGCGAAGGTGCAGCCCACTCAGCTTTCTACTTACGAAGACTTAGCCGATTCAAAATGGCGCAACAAAATTTTGATTCGCTCTTCTGGCAATATCTATAACCAGTCTTTAGTGGCTGCTCTGATTGAAGCCAATGGCTTGCAAGCTACAGAAGAGTGGGCAAAAGGATTGGTCGCTAACTTTGCGCGATCGCCTGAAGGAAACGATAGAGCGCAGATTGAGGCAGCTGCGGCTGGCTTAGGAGAAGTCGCGATCGCGAATACGTACTATCTGCCTCGCTATGCAAAGGCCGATGATCCTGCTAAGAATGCTGTGTTTGACCAAATTGGTGTGTTCTTCCCGAACCAAGACGGACGAGGGACTCATGTCAATATCAGTGGTGCGGGTGTGGTTGCGAGCGCCCCTAACCCAGGTGCGGCTCAGCAATTCTTAGAGTATCTCTCCAGTAAAGAGGCCCAGGCATTCTTTGCGCAAGGCAACGATGAGTATCCTGTGGTGGAAGGCGCAGAGATAGATTCCGTGGTGGCTTCCTTCGGCTCCTTTAAGCGTGACGAAGTGAATGTGGCGGCTTATGGCGAAAATCAGGCGGCAGCCGTCCGATTGATGGATCGCGTGGGCTGGGTCTAATTTTCTGTTGCCCATAGCAACTTTTGTTTTAAAAGAGGACTCCTTATTTTAAGGGCGTAGTTTCTGTTGTGGAAACTACGCTTTTTTTGTTTTGTCTGATTTGTTTGTCCTGATTTATTGCTTCTGCTTTGTTGTCTGGGCTGATTCTATCGGTGGGAGATAGCGTCTGCCCATCTTCTCGTTTGGCAAGATATTTGCGGTTAGGCATAAGCCAACTTATAAAGATTAATTTCTGATAATAAGAATTTGACCGGAACCTTTGTATTCGCTGAAATTACCTTGCTGCAATGATTTGGGGCTAAATTGTCTTTTTGTCTATTGAAAATGTTTCCTGTTAATGGAAAGTGCGGTATACTCACATCAATTGCTTATCGAGATTGATAGTCAATAAAGAATTGAAGCTTGCTACAGACGCAACGGAACCCTTTCATGATGAATCCACCAAACGTCCTCTGGCTCTCTGTGAGTCCTTATCTCAAGTGTTTTAACCAAAGGCTGCTATCACAGTGAAATGAACCCCTAAATTTGGACAGCAAAATCAGGCACTAGAGAGTCTGGACTTACCAGTATTACCTTTAGACGACTGCTGTTTTCTTCGCCACTGTGTTTCAAATTCAGTAGGTGTCAAATAGCTCAAAGAAGAGT
>JBGCGG010000175.1:0-9220 GCA_045110585.1 Phormidesmis sp.
ACGGTTACTCGTAGTTGGTGGCGAGAATCCTTTGTTTCAATCCCTAAGAGGGTTTGAGAAGTTGTGACGCGGCGGGCCTTTGAAAGGCTTGCCATATTTAGTTTTCAAGGTTCGATTGCGCGGATCGCATCGGCAGAACCAATTTAGCATAACAATTCCTCTTTCCGCCGAAGATACAAAACCCTTAAAGTCATACACACCAATTATTCCAGCTTCTGCGCGGATCGGTCTTACTGAAAAAATCCTGCAAACCCATGACTGGCCTGAAATCCATCCGTTTAAAGTAGGTTCGAGCATCAAACACCTACCCATCCGCGCAGACTATGAATTGCGTTTCCACTACGCAAAGAAGATTGTATTATCCCGCACCTGCTCGCCCCCAATGCGCTCTACCTTTGCCTGACAACACTCACACAAAAAATAAAATCGAATACTATCTTCGGCTGGTTTAATGAGCTTATTTAAACGATTTCGTAACCTTACATATTCAGCAGGTGTCAGCACACATTCAAACACACTAAACTGCATCCACTGACCGTAAGATGTCAGCGCCTTATGAATCTTCGTACGACGTTTATCTTCCGATATGTCGTACGTAACCACAACATGCATCAGCTATTTTTCACCATCCAATTTCAACGCTCCACACTATTTCAACACTAATGGAGGATACTGCTCAGTTTCATCCATTAAGTACTTTCCTAAAAGCCTTGCCTGAATTTCAAATGCCTCTTGATACGTGCACTGCCGCCCCAACACTGGATGCTTAAATTTAGATTGTTTTTTAACCTCATAGAGACGTAAAAACGTCTTACGTCCTTCGTCCGTTAACGCCACCGCCCCACTCAATGGTTCACTCACAAAATCGTCTAAGTTCAAGGCATTTCGGTTAATCGCTGAGAGCACCATCGCATCGACCACGAGTGGACGAAATTCTTCCATCAAATCCAACGCCAAAGAAGGCCGACCATAGCGCTGCGTGTGTAAATAGCCCAAGTACGGATCAAAGCCCACTACATTAACAGCCCCTTGAATATCGTGGGCAAGTAGCGAATACCCAAAACTTAGCAGGGCATTGATCGGATCAGTGGGTGGCCTACGCACCCGCTTTGTAAAGGTAAAGTCTGAATTACGAATGAGATGCCTGAAATGAGTAAAATAGGCCGCGCTACCTGCCCCCTCTAACCCGCGCAGGGCATCAATAATAGCCGTTTGGGCAATAGGGCGAATTGCTTGCTCCACACGCTCAATACCAGGAAGTAGCTCACTAATGCCTTCCCTTTGAGCACGCAGCAACAAACTACGATAGTTTTTCAGCTTGCCGCGAACAAACGCCTGCACCGCATGACTCGCTTTTGGCGTATCTCCAGCAGCTTGCCACTGAGCAGCGCGAATGAAAATATTTTTATTCAGCTCGGGTTCTAATCGTCCTAAAAATCGCCCTGTCCTGGTCATAAAGCTTAAGGGAATTTTTCGTTCTAGCAGTTCAGTAATGGCTGCGGGAGAAACTGTCGCCCGTCCTAAAACGACGACTCCGTCCACCTTGATCATTGGAACATCTAGCAGAGTCTCTTTTTGTGCGCGAACCTTTAAGCGCTCGTCTGTTTTGCCAATAAAGGCATCGGGGGTACTGATATAAACCGTTCCCATACTTTTTTAGCTCGTATTTTTGGTCAGTAATGTGAATCAAACAACCTTCTAAAATTCAAGCCATTTCTCGATAGCGAATAACCTTTTTGGCCGCTTGGGGAAGGCACTGCTGGTAAAGGCTACAACCTCGACAGCGTTTGCTATAAACAGGTAAGGGCATGATGCCTGTGTGTAAGAGTCTGCGTACCGTCGCAATGGTAGCGATCGCACTTTCCCGCAGCTCTTCATTTATTTCAACTAAGTGCCGCTGGTGAGAATGCGTGTAATAAACAAACCCTTGAGACACTGTACGTCCACTCATCTCTTCTAGGCACAGGGCCTGGGCACACACCTGCAAAGCATCATTATCGAATTGGCCTTGCTTTCCCCGTTTGTACTCCACGGGGTAGATTTCTCCATTTTGTTCTTCTATTAGATCAGATTTGCCAATCAGGCCATAGCGATCGCTCTTTAACCATATCGCCCGTACCTGCCACGTTTCTTCTCGGTGCCCGCTGCCCAAACTATGCACCCGTTCATGTAATCCCGTACCCTCCAGGGTGTACTGATTGTCTTCAAAACCACCTGCACAGAACATCCGCCAGCAACGATGGGGACAGTAAGCATACTGATTCAACGATGCAATGGGTACATACTCCTTTTCCTGCTGGGTGACGTTTTTTGGTTCTCTTTCTTCTGCGCTCCGCCAAGATCCAATATCACCTTTTGTCATACTGCATCTACCCTTTTCACCACCCCCATGCCCATCGGAGTCTTGCGTCCTACACCTGCGTACAGAGCATAATCTGCTAGCGCATTGAGTTGTTTAATCGTTTCAGGTTCCACCTTGCCTCGCAGTGGATAGGTTACTTTTCCCACCGCACCTACAAACTGATTGCAGGGTGAGACCTTTGCCCCTGTGTGTTGAAACTGACCGCGCGGATCAGTGACTTTTTCACTGCGGATGTCATACCGGCCCTCTCCCACAAAGCTCAGAATCTCTGCTGGGAAGGGTAAATCGCTGTAGGCATTCCAACGACGCAGCAAACTACCAAATACCCGCTCAGGAGTGGGCAACAGTGCGTCGTATTTACCTTGGCGAAAGGCAGTGGGCGTGAAAAATTGTAGAGTGAGTTTGCGATCGCACTCAGATGCCTGCTCATGTAGCTGGGCATAATCACAAAAATTTGCCCAGGGCTGGGTGCTCTGGGGTGTACCTAATACGCTGGTAATGCGTAAGTCGGCTGGCCCCAAGTGCCAGGATTGCTCGGGATTGAGGTTTAGCCACAGGGGGCTGAGTTTGCCAAATAGGCGATCGTCTAATAGCGAAATGCGCCACCAGCAAGGAGTGCCTGCTGTTAGCGGTTTACGATAGTTCCAGCACAGGCTGTTGGGTATACGGTTGGGTGAGCGTTGAGGCGATCGCGTTTTGCTAGTTTTAAGTGTTGGGGTTGATCGGGGTCTAGGAGTAATTTGTAAAGGGCTTAGGGTGAAGGGTTTATTGGCTTGGTTTTCGTGAAGGCGATCGCCCAGTTCCTTATCTACAGCACTCACTAAGTTAAGAAATAAACCATGCATATGCTTCCCAGCTGTAAAACCAGGTGGAATCGTAGAGATAGGGGAGAAGTTGAGGACAAGACTGTGTGGCATAGGACAATTTAATGGCTGATTATTGACTGAAGCGATATCCCATATGAACAGGGATTTGCAAGGTCTCTTTCAAATGCTCAAACGAATAAAATTCCCCTATCATCCTTACATTACGGATGAGACTCACTGGCGGCATATTAATGGTGTCGTAGCTCAATACCTGATTAGTAAACATGACATCCAAAGGGTTTAGAGGATATGCAAAGCTAAACTCCCTGGCAGAATTTCGCTTAGGGTTAAGTTCCTGAATGTTTATGATTTCAGCTTTACTCATCCATTTGCCTAATCGCAGATACTTAGGTAATTTCCATTTCCATTTGATATTTGGCGGTTTATCCAGATCTTCTAGGGTGCTATCAGACAGCAAAAGAAACTCAAACTGGCTTTCGGGCGCGATTTCTTTGGCACGTCCGAAGCTAGGAATGTTTTTCTGAGTCTTTTTCATTTCTACGTGATAGCGATTATCCGCATATTTCCAAGTGTTTAGCACTGTGGCATGAGAAACAGTCCTCGCGGGTGTCACATAAATGCCCTGCTGATTCAGCGGTGTTAGATGAGCCTCATACATAGGTACTTGCTCGAGACAAAAATATCGATAGCTAGACGCTTCATCAACACAGGTATTGTGACGCTCACTATCAATTAACCCTAACGCGTAGCAAAGGGCATAATTATGAATCACAGGTTCAGTTTCATAAAGCCGTCCGATTTCTCTAGTCGCGAAATAGAGATTGTCGTGCAACTCTAAGGTACAACGATAGATATGTGTCATGATTAAGCCGTTTTTTTCTTCTTAGGCATATGGACTTTTGCATAGGCTTTTGCCTCAGTATCAGCTTGTTGCAGGATGGAACGTATGCCCTCTTCACTGCCAGTAAAAGTTTTAACCTCTGAAAGTAAGGGTTGAAAGTCTGTTCCAATGAAATCTGTGTGAACAATAAACTCTTCTGCCATCAATGTTTGAATGCTTTGAGTAGCGGCGTTAAGGACATCATCTTCATCCAATGGGTCAAGCGCTTTGAGCGTCTTGTCAGCCTGCATCTGATCATAAATTGCTTGAGTCCAGCGTAGATTACTCACAATCTCGCCATCGGCAAAGATGACACCTACTAGTTCGTTACGAACTCGTCCTGTTCTCGTAGTTTGAGCACCGTAGTGGCGAGTTCGCAGAATATTGTTAAAGACATACAGAAAGCTAGACTCTGTTGGATCTTTTAGGGTGACGATACTGGGGAAAAATACCTGAGGCCGAATGTGGTCTTGTTGATTTATCCGGCTAGTGACTTCTCCTGGTTTAGAACCTTTTTCTCCCTTAGATGCCATTGTTCCATTTTCATACGGGCCGTTAAGGGTAAAGGTCTCATGGGATTTATCAAATGCCGTAACAGAAAACGCTGTATCGACAACAACTTTAGATTTTTCCGAGCCAGAGTCACCAATGGCAAAGCCGTAGATAATGCAGTCAGGATTATCCATGCCAAATTCCACGTTGTATTCACATTCTTCAGGCTTAACTAACCCATAGGTGCGCAGCAGTTCGCGACCTACCAAACGTTCTGGGGTCGATTGTTTACGCTTGAACATGGATATGCGGCTGATGGTCGTTTTATCAGTAATGCCAGCGCGGAGTCTGGCCTTATTCAGCTCGCCGTCAGTTTGAAAGAGGGGATAGGATTCAGTCACGCGCACAGTTAGAAAGTGGACGTACTTACCCATCGGCTTGTAGGGAAATTCAGTATGAAAGAACTTGGCGTCTAGTGTTTTGAGAAAGTTCATAGTGATAGCTAATGAGTGTTGAGTGAATGGAGGTAATTGGGTAAATGCGCGAGAATGTGATGCTGTTTAACTGATCTTTTCTTAATGGGCTTTTTCTTAATGGGTCTTTTCAATCAAGGCTTGAACCAGAATTCGGAGTAAAGGTTCTATATCTTCCGGCACACGATAGCTCTCTAATCCCTGTATAACTTGCTTTTCAGCTCTATTGAGAAGAGCAAATTCCCAGAGTTTTCCAGTCGTTACCGCGCCAAGTAACATCGCTTGTTCTGGCGTACGTTCCCACTGATCCAAGGCAATCATTTCAGCAACGAGTTGGGTCATGCCATAGTCTAAGTCTTGCCGTTTAGCTTCAATGACAATCAAGTTCGTCTGCCCTCTAATGAGGTAGTCCAAGTATCCTTGCAATTGTTGGTTTATTTTTAAGGGATACTCGATCCTTAACTGAGCTTTGGTGTAATGCACAAGCTCAGTTACAACCCTTGAAATTAGAATCTCTCGCCGAGAGGTTTCGTTAGATAGATCGACGTAGGGAAGGACTTCTTCAATACGGTTCCTCAACTCATCTATACGATCTAATTCTTCTGGGTATTGAGGTAAGTTCAGCTTTTGCTTGCTAAGGGCGTAACCAAACTCATTCGCAATTTCATCAGCAGGAATTTTGAGTTCAAATATTTTGCTGAAGGTGTAGCTATCATCGGATTTAAGTACTTGCATTTTCTTCCTCCTTAGACGTTGCTTTCTGAGGCTTTTCGGCCTGTTTGAATTGATTCTCCTTATCTTGTTCTAGCCGGTAAAGAAATTCGCAGGTATCTCGAATCAGGTTTAGCTGACGACCTGATAATCTAGCGCGATCGCCTGAAAATGCAGTTTCAAATACATCCACGACAAAGTATTTAGCAAAGGCTAAAACCTTTTGCCGCTCTTCCTCACGGTTTTTAAGAATCCAGCGCCCCTCTGCGGTTGAGGCATGAACCCGATCCATCAGCTTAAAGACTTCTGCGGCCACTACAGTAACCAATGCCTCATCGTGGAACATGCTGGTTTCAGCCTTGAGTATGGTGGTAGCTGCAACATCAATGGGTTTGAGAACGGCATTAGCCTTGGGGTTATATTGTTTGTTCGCCCGATAAAAGGCTCGATACAGTTCTGTGAGTTTTTTAGGATGGTTGAGGGGGGATTGAGCGGTCATGTGCCAGGTCTCCTCGGTGAAACGATAGGTAGCATAAGGATCAAAGCAAGGGTAAAAGTAATGCGCATAGAGCCGAATTTTTCTTGAACTGGGCGCATCGGCTTTCTGCCCCCGGTTCCACTTAGCCAAGTAGGCAAAAACATGAAGCGGGCTGGTTTCAATATCTTTAGCAAGTTCAGTGAATCGTCCCCAGTGAGCGTCGTAGCCTCGCTTACCTTGTTTGGCATTCACATCCATATGAATGGCATAGGCTGCTGTTAAGGCATTGAGTGGAGCCGACTGCTTTACATTGTTATCATCACGCCAGCCTTCCAGTAGACTATCGAGCCGAAAGCGATCTTTGCCCACCAGAGTGCGAAAGGCGTGGGGTGCGCTGTCTAAGAAAACACTTTCTTCAAAATCGGTTCCGTCGATAAACGGGGGCACGGGCGATTCTGAAACAACCGTTTTCACATCCAAAATCATCGGAAAGGCTAAAGCTAGCCAGCTTGGCATCACCCATGATTCGGTATCGGTGCTGTCTCTGCCTGGGGGCAGGGCCATAAAGTAAAACGTTAGGGGTTTATCCTCTGGGTAGGCGAGCTTAAAGGTTCTATCACGTTTGTAGTTAGGGTCATCTTCTGAGAGCTGTTTTCGTTGAGCCAAGTCTTCTTCCATCACGAAGGTATCTACCGTTTGATAGCGCTCTCGGCTAAAGTCAGCTTGGAGCTGTTTGCTTACAAAGTGATTGCGAATCGTGGTGTCAAAGCGGGTTTGCGAAATATTGCCATAGGCTTGTTGCAGGAACGAATTGGTTTCTGGGGTGAAATAGTAAGTGGGATAGAGGTAGAGATAACGGTATTTGCCGTCTTCAAACCGTTTGCCCACAGCTTGCGTCTGGTTCATAAGAATTTGCCGCAGCATCATTTCAATTCCGGCAATGCTAGAAATATTGCGTTTGGCATTGGAGCCGCCCAGATGCTGTTTATTGGTATACACCTGGGGTGTGAACAAAACAGCAGATTCCATCTGTTCACTCACAGAGTAAGGAGAGTGAGAAATAGAACATATTTTTTGAACTCCTCGCTTAGGCTTTTTGGCCGCGTTGTAATAGGCCAATTCCTTCAGAAAAATATCGACTTGCTCAGCGGTGGATGATTCTGGCGCACTGCCTTGAGCGTTACCTTGAATGCGATTGGGCAACATCACCACATGGGTGACCCACTGGCGAATGTCGTCCCAACCATCGGAGATTTCATACTGCGCAATAGCAGGCTGTGTAAGTTTCACTAAATGCTCAATAACCTGAGCACAGGTTTCGCGCACATCTTCAATGCCAGGATTGTGTTCTAAGAACTTAGCGGCCAAAAAATACCATTCGTAAGGTACACCACCCGTATTCCCTTTAAGCTTTAGCGCTTTTAAGGTTTCATTAATGCGCTGAATTTCTCGAATTTGAGGGAGGTACTTACTTAGGTTCCAAAACTCAGCCACCAATCGCACAATGTTTTCTAGCTGAATAGCGGCATCTAAGGCAGGGAGTTCTGGTAAATCTTTTTTCTTTTTACGGGCTTTATTACGTGCTTTAATAGCCTGTTCAATTTGCTTGATCCGCTCTCCCCAAATTTTGCGACTGATTAAGTCACCAAACTCTGCGATTTGATCAATACGAATATCATCAGTAAAGGCAAAGTCGTAGTCACTAGGGAGTACCTGTCGCTGTTGAAATGCTTTTAGATTATCGCTGCGCTTGGTCGCGACAGATCCTTTATTAGGATTCAAGATTCGTAGTGTGGCATCAAGAGCTACCTGCATCAACCCTGCATCATCAAAAAATAGCTGATAATAGTCGGCATATTTCATCCCTTTGCCATCTCGGCCAAAGCCGGTTTGGCGCAGCCGTAACTGCCCAGCACAGAGATTTTTGATGGTGTCAACTACGCGATCTGGTAGTTGTTGGCGATTAATTTCGGGGGCATTTTGAGTAGTGAGATAGATCACTCCGGTTGGAAGATACAGTAAAGGCGCGTAGACCTTATCTTCAGGCGTATTGAAAGATGTGTGAGCATCCATTAAGGCATTGTTGAGCACATTGGTGAGCACCCCACGATTTTCTGAAATGGTGTGGTAGGTCAGTGTGAGCTGTCCGTCACTCACTCGATGAATAATGTCTTGAATGCCCTGGTGCTGGCAGTCTTGAGGATGTTTAATGATGGAGGCTAGCAAGTCTGCTAAACAGGTGAGATCGGCTAAACACCTTAAGGTACGGTCTCTTAGGGTAGGGCTTAAGCTGCTCTCTGAAAGATTGAGGTTAGTGTCGTTCTTTTGCTGGGCGTTGTAAGCCAGGAACAACACATCATCAAGGTACTGTGTCCAGTTTTCGGGGTCTTCAGGACAGATAAAACGATCTAATGCTAATACAGTCGCTAAGATACTGACGATGGCGCGATGGTCATCAATGGAGTGCTTCCGAATATCCTGGGTTGGGTCTCGACGAATAGCTTTGAAGCTTTCTGGCATTCCAGGAATTAGAGCGTAATCAAATTTTTCAAAATCATGCAGAATAAACCCTGCTATCAACAATCTGCGCTCTTGCCTGCGTACTAACCGTTTAGCAGTCGTATCTAATTGTTCTAATCGTTTCTCGATTAAGTTGGCGGGAAATAGGCCGTTGAGTAGGTGAGTATTTAAGGACTGATCGGCGGCATTATCTCGTCGAATAGGAGACTTTCCCGCTGCGATACGCTGTGGATTAACCACGCGATCTAAATATTCTGCAAAAAACTTGCCGCCTTTAGCGGTGACACCCACTGTATATTTCAGCAGGTTGGGCAAGACCAGGTTGGAGAAGTCTTGCATGACCTGATCGTCTGGGTGCTGCGTTTGGATAGCCTGACGGAGGAGTTTGAGCGTGAGCAGGTCTTTGGTAGTGGGTGTTACCGTGCGATCGCTTTCTGCTTCTAAACCAAACTCGCCCTCAAAAATGCTGCTGTCAAA
>JBGCGG010000176.1:0-2860 GCA_045110585.1 Phormidesmis sp.
CTCAGCGCTTCCCACTCCGCCTGTTCAACACGGGCGCGGATCTGCTCGCGCACTACTGCACTCCCTTCAGCAGCTCGGCTGAGACCTCTGCGAGCGCTTCTAGGTTCGCCCACTGCGGATTCTTCAGCACTTTGCCGCCTACGATCTGCTCGATACCGGGGAGCTTCGCGCCTCCGCCCAGGATGAAACGGGGAGCGCTGTCGTTTCCGATAAACGCGATCCCCTCCGCTAGACTCGCCGATAAATCAGGGGCTATCTGTTCAGCAATGTCGGTGTCGTGCTTTTGGTCTAACAGGTAGTCGATTACTTGCTGCGGGCGGGGGGTCTTCAGCTGCGCGGCCAGTGATTCTCGACTCACGATTCGATCTGCGATGCCGTAGACGCCACATTCATCGAACGGGCGGCGGGTCAGGATGCGGCCTGATGCGGAGACTTGGGTGACCAGAACGGTGCGGTTGCCGATATCGATTAGATAGGCGGACTCACCTTTGAGCTTTGAGCGCACGGCGGCGAATGCTTGATAGCCTTCAAGCTGCGGGGTGGCGCTGTGGATATGGATGGCAAAGCGTTGAGGCTTACTGCCGATCACTTCTGCGTCTGCGGGCACTTCGACTGGGTGGCGTCCGATGATTTGAGAGACGATGGCGGGGCCGTAGCTTTTGACCGAGGGAGAGGTAAAGATGACGTCGGCATGGATGTCTTCGGTGGTGCCGAACATCTGGCGCAGGGCGTGGAAGAGGAGCAGACGGGCGTTTTTTACTTTGCCGTCTGCGCTTTGCCCGGTGCGAGTGCAAGCAATAGTGGAGGCAGAATCACCGACTAGGTAGGGCTGGGGGCCATCTGCGGTGAGGACGGTGAGGCAGTCGCTGTTGGCGTTGGAGGCGAGCGCGACGTGAGAAGGGAAGCGGCAACGGACAAACTTGTCGGTGCCGTTCATTTTGCCGAGGGCTTTGACATCGCCGTTCCCTAAGTCAATTAGAACAAGGGCTTTAGCGGTTGGAGAAGTACAGTTTTTGACCTGTTTTACCTTAAGCGCTGAAATCATAGAATCACCTAAAATGGTTGCGGTTATTGGCGTTGCTCAGTTGCGTCTCAAAATTTCTGCGATTGAGACAAAAGCCGAGATGACAAACCAACTCCTTTGATTAGCTTGTTATCTACATACAAAACCGTACATCAAACGTATGCATTTTGAGTCATTTTTGACATCAAAATAACGAATATAAAAACGCTTCTTCCATAAGCAATATAGATGTCAAAATGCATACGTTTGACGTTAAGATGCCGCCATAGCAATATTTAAGGAAGACACATGATTGCTGTGATGCCGCGCAAACGTACAACCATCACTATTGACGTAGAAGCGCTAACGGCCTTTAGGCGGTTAGCGAAGAAATCAAACATGAGTTTTCCTCGTTACTTAGAGGCTCGTATGGTTGAACTTGCTAAGGAAGAAGGAGAAATACCGAAGGACTACGAGACATTAGGTGAAACTAGAGGTGGTGATCGAACTACGGCAGAGGTAGATAATTAATGAGTAATCCGGCAACTCCACTAAATAACAGAGATGCAATCGAACAAATCAACCGCTCGATCAACTTCCTAATTTCTAACTTCTTACTTCCTACAGCAAGACAAACTGCTGCTAACGCATTAGCAATCACGGAAACCAGAGAAGCAATTGCAGAAACTAATCAAGGTATTCGTGATTTGAGAGAATCGCTCGCGATACAACGTGATGCTTCAGATGATGCAGCAGATGAAACTGTAATGCTTGAACGTCGAGCTAACTACTCAGAGACAGCAGTAGAGGCTTTGAGAAGAGATGCAATTTCAGACCGTAGAAAAGCTGAGGAAGATCGGCAACGTTGGCAGACGAACTTTGATACGCAACTAGCAGAAATTCGTGCACTCGGCGAACAGAACAGGGCACTACTGTCAGCCTTAGCGACAACCAATAGACGTATAGAGAATTTGGAGCAAGCGGGTTGATATGAATAAACCGCGTAGCCCAGACACAAGAAACGGCCCAAACCAAAAGGTCTAGACCGTTCTCGCCATGTTTCCATGTAAAACCTGAAGCCTTCTAAATCTAATAGCTCTCATTCTTTGGACGGACTGAAGCTATTGATTTTTCCCGAAGCACAACAGGACTCAAGCTCCCGGCAGGGGGTTACTTAAGCATCATGTTACCCGATTTTAATGGCCTTCGACAGCAGGCCAACGAGAGAGTTGACTTTCGTTCTCTAGAACATAGATCAGACAACTGTTTCAGCGGTCTAAGAATTTTCCAAAAATTTGATAAAGCGCAGGGTCAAACAGCATTCTCACAACAGCTTTTCACTCTGGCCTTACTGAATACTCAAATCATTAACGCCTCAATTCACCCCAGCAACTATTCTGGAACCGTCACTACGGTTCACCCCAACCTATCCACATCGGCCTACATCGGCGAATGGCTCGCCAGCTGCGTCAGCCTGGGCTTCATCCACGCCAACGTCCGCTACACCGCAGGCGACGCTGCCGTAGACCTGCTCACCCAGCACGCCATCGCCGAAATGGGAGGCCACGCCGCCCAATACGCCACCACAGCAGTCATCAACCTGCGCAAACGCTACGACCACGTACTCGCAGGCGGCTGGTGGGTCTCCGGCCTCGACCCGCTCAACGACTGGCACCCGATGGACTGGGGCCAATTCAAACCCATCACCCCCAGGACTAACTGGCGCGACCCCGATAAGGTCATCAAGTACGAAGCGCCCGCCAAACAAAGCACCCGTGCCCTCTTCCTCAACGTCAGCTGGGCCGATGGCCTGAAAATAGCCGAACGCTACCAGCGCGGCGACGCCTACCAACAGCG
>JBGCGG010000177.1:0-9241 GCA_045110585.1 Phormidesmis sp.
CTCACTTCTAAGTCAGGCGTTAGCTGATTACGAAACTCAAATCCCATCACGGTTGTCCTCAAAACTTTCGTGCTCACACCCTCAGCTTAGACACTATTGGCTCTGTGCGAAAGTGACAATTATTGATGAGGCGTTCCTTAATCGATGGCCACGTTCAGTTGGCCGCCTACTTTAATCAACAGATGCCGCCTCAATAAAAATTCGCTTTACTTCTGAATGTTCGCCGCGAATTTTCTGCTCAATTCGTCGCACGGCAGCTTCGATTTCATCGGCAGAGAGGCTGTCCATAAACTCAATATTGAGCGCTAACATCACATCCCTTGGCCCTAAATGCAGCGTAATGGGCGGTTCTGAATCTGAGACCGCTTCATCGGTGCGTACAATTTCGCGAATGCTGGCTCTTGTTTCCGGTGAAGCACTCTCACCTACGAGCAGTCCTTTCGTTTTGAACACTAAGGCCGTCGCCACAACGGTGAGCAGTGCGCCAATAGACATTGAGGCGATCGCATCATAAATCGGATCCCCTGTGGATTCACTCAAAAAGACGCCGAGAAAGGCGATCGCCAATCCCACCAGTGCCGCTGAATCCTCCACAATCACAATAAAAGCGCTTGGATCTTTGCTGAGTCGAATCGCCTGCCACAGCCCCAAATCAGGGTTTTCCTGCGATTTATTAAACTCCCGAATTGAAACAAACAGCGCCGCCCCTTCAAACACGGCTGCTGCCACCAGCACGCAGTAGCTCACAATCGGATCGCTCGCCACGCTTTCTTCTTGCAAGCTGCGAATGCCTTGAAATACAGAGACACCGCCGCCCAACGCAAAAATCAGCACCGCTACCATCAAAGACCAAAAGTAAAGCTCCTGACTTCTGCCCAGTGGATACTGCTCATCTGGCCCAGCCTCACTTTGCTTCAGTCCATACAGCAGCAACACCTCATTGACTGAATCGACCACTGAATGAATGCCTTCCGACAGCATTGCTGAGCTACCGCTAATGCCAGCGCCGACAAACTTCGCAATCCCAATGGCAACATTTGCTGCCATCGCTGCATAAATTGATGTTTTCGAGCCACCCGTAGACATAGGCCAAGAGAATAAAAACTACCTAACAACCTAAAGCAAACTGGCCCTTTGCACCATGTTGTATCCGCCACAAAAAACGGGCAGTCCGAGGTGGCCATGGAGGAAAGGTAAAGGGTATCAAAAATGTAATTAACTTTGCGTATCTATACGTAAAAAAACTAGCCAATATGCTATACATCAGCAGGCATGGCCCTTAGCGGTACCTGATGATGTACGCACCTGTGGCCACCTCCTTCTAGCACTAAAGGCGAATTGCGATGAATCGGAATGGCTCACGTCTCAGCAGCAAAGCCCTGCAAGATAAGTCTTTGGTAAGCTGGCTGCCGATCATGTGTATTTTGGCGATCGCTTCAGGTTTATATGCCTACAAAATTGAAGCTGAGGGGATGTGGCTAGACGAGTTAACTAGCCTAGAAGATATCCAAGATGGCGATGGTTTGCCGCCTCAAAATTTATTTCGCCCACTGTACTACGTTTTATTAAAGGGCTGGTTTCACTTTGGCAGTAGCGATGCGTGGTTAAGGGGGATGTCAGTCATTTTCGCTGTAATGACTATTTTCCTTTTGTATCGTCTGGGCGAACGGTTGCTAGGAAGAGGTCAAGCACTTACGGCGGCTACCTTAATGGCCCTCTCGCCGCTGTTCATTAACCATGCTCAAGAGGTCAGAATGTACACCTTGAGCACCTGCATGACGTTAGCCGGTACGCTCTTTTTAGCCAATGGCCTATTAAGTGAAAACTCTCGAAAACCGAGTCATGCATCATTACTGGGTTGGTGCAGTTTTAGGCTGCTGGCTATTCTCACCGTCCCGCTCAATATTACGTTGTTGTTCGCAGATGTTGTTGCTGTTGGGCTAAGGTTTCGGCATCAACGTGGCGCTTTGTTGCGGTTTGGGGCCTGGTTAGGCGTGCTACTTGTGGTTTGGTCGCCCTGCATTTTTTCGGTTATTCAAACAACAGCGCCAGATGCACCCTACAGCCTGCATCACATTGGGCGCGTGCCGCCAGGTATTGATGATGCGATTCGCATATTTAAGTTCTTAACTGTTTGGCCCTTTGCGGTGCAGACGAATGCGATCGCCGCTTTGTTTTATAAAGCATTTACCCTACTCCTAATCGGTTTAATCAGCCTCGCCTTACTCCGGAAACATCAGTCACAGTCTTTGCTATGGATTGCCTCCTGGTTTTTTTTGCCGCTGATTCCTATTTTTGCCTTTTCGTATGTGTCTACCCCCATTTGGGTGATTCGATATCTGCTCTTTGTGAGCCCTTATCTGTTTCTTTTACTGGCAGCGGCCTTGGGGCAGCTATGGCAGCAGTGGCGTCCGGCCGCTGTTTTAATTGGTCTTGTGTATCTGCTGATGGTGAGTGGTGGCCTTGTTCGGTATTACTCCGTTCAAGATAGACCTGACTATAAGTTTATTGTGGAAACCATAGAGCAGCTTGAAAAACCCGGTGACGTTATTGTTTGGTCTCACTTTTATAAAAAAGCACTTCCTCACTATTACCAAGGCCCCTCAGAAGTTATTTATAATCCAACCCGAGATATTGACAGTGCCGCAGACATTGAAGCGTGGTTAAATAACTTCCCAGAGACGCCGTCTCGGATTTGGCTGGTTTTGAATGGTAAAGCGAAAAATCATGAAAGTATTAAAGAACAGATTGAATCGATGTTTACAGTGAAAGCAGAGTTCCAATACGATCAAGGTTCAAAAGTTCTCTTCTTGTCAGATCTTTAGGCACATAGTTGTAACAGATAGTCTCTGCTACGTTACCTACAGGCTAGATCACATCAGAAGCATAGAATCCAGATTACGTTAGCAGGTCAGTGCCGTTAACAACACTGACCTGCTTATGCGATTGAAACTACAACGTGATCTGCCTCGTGTAAGTTACTCTTGTTTCTTGCTGCCAGCAATATTATTACCAGCGCTATTACCGCCAGAGCTGACTGATAACTTCGACGACTGCTGGCAGAGATTCTAATTCTTCTGGTTCAGCGGTCAAAATGTTCAACTCTGGTGCTGGGTCGTTGTTGTTGTTCAAAATCAACAGTGCCAACTGTGCAATGTTGATGATGCGGCTATTGTCGCTGCCCAACAGATTTCTGAGTGCGGGGACTGCCGGTATGGCTTGTCTGCCAAGGTAAGTCAGCCCCAGGGCTGCTAGCTCACGAGTCTCTACATCGCCATCCGCAAGGGACGAAACTAGCGTTGGCAAAATCAAGCTACTGTCTTGAGTTAACGTCCAAATGGCGTCTGCCGCATATAGCCGAGTCAGGGTGTTATCGCTGTTTAGCGCTTCTGTGAGACCCGGTACAGACTGCTGCCCAATTTTGAGCAAGCTACTGGCGGCTGTTTCACTCACCCCAGAGTCTTCTCCTAGGAGCGCTCTTGAGAGTGCAGGAATCGCTACATCTGCAAGTGGGCCAAAGTCTCCCAGTGAGTCTGCTGCTGCTTTGCGCACGCTGCTGTCTCCATCGCTGAGCGTCTCAGCCAAAATAGGAATAATTGAATCGATGGCTCTATCACCTAGCTCATCTACCTGATTAATATCGCCAATCAGCGTAGCTGCTATTTCTTTAGCGAGGTCACTGGCCGCGTCATTTTTCAGCACTTCACCCAGCGCTGGAATTGAATCACCGCCAATGTTAACAAGGGCGTCTGCTGCCACATCTTTTACCAGGCCCGTTTCACTTTGAATGGCCGCCACCAAAACACTAATGAGCACACCTTCATCTAGTCCTACTTGGGCCAGAGTGCTGGTGGCCAAGGCCCGGACTAGCTCATCGTCGTCTTTAATCACATCCAAGAGCGTTGGCGTTGCCGCTGCCGCATCTGCGCCAATTTCATTAAGCGCGTAAGCCGCCGCCGCTCTTGTTTGGGCGCTGTCAGATTCTAGGGCTGATGCTAATTCCGGCACGGCAGCTTCGCCTTCGGCCACTAAGGCGTCAGCGGCCGCTCTGCGCTCGCTTGTTTCATTGCTCCCGAGTGAAGCCACCAAATCAGAAAACTCCTCTTCTGCACTGGGTTCCGTGCTGGGCGTTTCTGTTCCTGGTGGAGTCACCACCGGATCGGTTGGATTGCTTGCCACTACTGGAACGTAAGGAGAGTTAATGGCTGTAGCGCGTCCGCTGTTTACAAGGGCTTGGTGGGCGATCGCGGCAATTTCTGCGCGGGTTGCATTACGGGTTGGGTTTAGCTCGCGTACGTTGGGATAGTTAACGATGAGCTGATTGTCTGTGGCAGCTGCGATCGCAGCTATGGCCCAGTCTGGAATCTCTCCATTGTCATCAAATGCGGCCAACAGCTCATCGGCACTGCCATTAGTCTCAATTCCTAGCCCACTTGCTAAAGACAACAACACTTCTAGCCGAGTAATAGGCTGATCTAAGCCAAAGGTTCCATCTGGATAGCCACTCAAAAAGCCTTTTGCGTACGCTGAAGCAATCGCACCCGCTGCCCAATGATCTGCAGGCACATCGCTGAAGGTTTTAGCTTCTCGAACAGTCGGTAACGGAAACGCGCCGCTCAAAATAGAGGCAAACTGTGCCCGCGTCATTTCTTCATCCGGGCGGAACGAACCATCTGGAAATCCACCAATTACATTCGCCTGTGCGAGGGATTGAACATACTGACTCGCCCAGTAGCTACTTTGCACATCGCTGAATTGAACCTGTGCAGATGCCGCCTGAACAAAAAATGGGGGCACAGATGCCGCGAGTGTAACTGTGAGCGCGCTAGAGAGTGCAACCGCAGAGTTAAAGTATCGATTTTGAGCGAACATGACTAGAACCTGATGTCTTGAGGTGAAGATGTTAGAACAATACCCTTCTACATTCAAACGTTACTAATCACACAAGCCAGTTTTGTGATGCGGCTCGTAAAATGTGAGCAAGATCACCTTGGCTTCAAGCGAATTTGATACATGAAAAATCCCAGAAACCTAATGTAGATAAAGGCTCTGGGATTTCCTTTTACGATTTCGTTCATTTCGGATGTGTGAGGCCGGTTGCAGCATTGGCTCACCACCTGCTCACCACCTGCTCACCACCACCTGCACACACAATGATTACGAATCTGTTGCATACCGCTTCAGTTCATCTAAACTCACATGATTCAACGCCGCCTCATGCGTCGAGTCGAGAACAACGGGGGGTGCCATGCCATCGTCCATAGCCTCTTTCCACCGGGACGCACACAAACACCACTTATCTCCCGGCTTTAATCCCGGAAAGCGATACTCAGGTCGCGGTGTGCTCAGGTCATTTCCCTGCGCTTTGGTATAGCTTAAAAAAGCTTCTGTCAGCTCCGCACACACCACGTGCACCCCTCTATCTAATGGCCCCGTTTGGCACACCCCGTCCCGATAAAACCCGGTCATAGGTGATGTACAACAGGACTTCAGCGCTGTGCCGAGCACATTTTTTAAGGGGGCCTTTGCATTATTGAGTGGTTCGTTATCCATTGCTCTGCTCTCCTTGATACGCCTCAGTTTGTTGCATAACGGCTGCCGCATATTGAGCAGGCACAATGCCGAGAAACAACACCCACCAAACAACAATAACGCCCGCAACCGGTAGCGTAATCCACCAAAGGTGCAACAGTAGCCAAGAGCCTAGCGGAATGGCTAAGCCTGTGAGAATAATGGACCACGGCTGGCACCACCAAGGCTTTAGCGCCCACATAGAGGGATTCGTTTGTTCCATAATTCCTATCGTGTGATTCCTATCGTGTGATTTCTATCGTGTGATTTCTACTGGCTCAATATCATCAGCTAGCTCAAACCCAAATATTTGCGAATAGAAAGAGATTTCTGCATCAAGCGATCGCTTGATATTCTCTGCCTTCCTAAACCCATGCTGCTCCCCATCAAATAATAGATAAGACACCGGAATCTTTTTCTCCTTGAGGGCGTTTACCATCTCTTCAGCCTGATTCGGCGGCACAATCTTATCCTCTGCCCCCTGCAAGAAGATAATCGGACAAGACAGCTTTTCCACCGCTTTAATGGGCGACCTTGCCTCATATACGCTCTTCTTCTCCGGATAGGGCCCCACCAAACTATCTAAATAGCGAGACTCGAACTTATGTGTTTCCGCTGCCAAGCTCGTCATATCACTAACGCCGTAATAGCTGGCCCCTGCTTTAAACTCATCTCGAAATGTCAGCGCCGCCAGCGTCGTATATCCGCCCGCACTGCCACCATCAATGGCTAGCCGTTCTTTGTCAGCCTTACCCTGCTCTACTAAATAAAGCGCCCCATTGACACAGTCCTCCACATCCACAATTCCCCACTTGCCTTTCAGCCGATTTCGATACGCCCGGCCATACCCTGTGCTGCCGCCATAGTTTACATCCAGCACCGCAAAGCCCCGACTCGTCCAGTACTGAATAGATGGATTAAACGCACTCGAGGCTGCCGCCGTTGGCCCGCCATGACTTTTCACCAGTAGCGGTGGACGCTCTGTGACCAGTGGCTCATAGTCCTTATTTTGCGGACGGTAGTAAATGCCATATGCATTTAGCCCGCCACTCGTCGGGAACGAAATCACCTCCGGTTCGGACAAATAGCCCGGATCAATCGTCACACTACTCGACTGCCGCAGCTCTACCATTTCTAATGTTGTGAGATTAAGCCGCACAATCGCGCCGGGCTTGGTGGTACTCGCTGCACCAAACACCGCAAAGCCACCCCCCACCTGTAAGCTGCCAATGCCGCAGTAAGGGGTTTGAATCTCATCCATCGACCGGGCTAGCGTATCGAAGCGACCCAGACGGACGGTTCCTTCGTATTTGAATGTACAAAGGATCGTCATATTGTCTTCAAAGCCGTAGCTGCTCTGACCAAAATTCCACTGCGGCCCTGCAAACTCGCCTTCTATCGGATACAGCGGTTCTCCTCGCTCCCCTTCCCACCGGTATAAATTCCACCAGCCCGTAGCATCACTAATAAAGTAAAGCGTTCCAGCAGGCGACCACTTCGGCTGACACACCGATTCCTTAACGTTGCCAACCAGTTTGCGTATCCGGCTCAAGCTGCCGTCATTGCTTACATTTGCCAGCCATAGTTCAGTGCCGTCCCATGGCATCTGCGGATGGTTCCAGGTAATCCACGCAAGCTGGGTGCCGTCTGGGCTGAGGCGTGGGGATGAGTAAAAGTCGTTGCCACTGACGAGAATTTTAGGTGACCCTCCTGACAAGGGAACCGTTGCGATCGCATTTAATGCCTCTCCCCCTTGTCGATGGTCTTCCACCACACAAATCAGCCGATCCCTCTGCACGTCTACCACCATATCTGCGTAGCGCAATCCTGCTGCTGGCTCCACTTCTGGCGTCAACGCTACTGGTTCTTCTCCTGCCTTTTGGGCGTACAAGCGCTGATCCGCAAAATTTGTGAAATACACCGTGCCGCCATGCACGACATATGCACCGCCTCCGTACTCATGCACACGCGATCGCACATTGTAGGGAGCAGGCGTAATATCACTCACTTCGCCCACTACATCCTCCGGCCCATAGCGTACTAACAGCTGCCTTCCGCCTTCCGTTGGCCTCAGCTCACTCCAATAAATATCTGCCTGATTCTGTGGGGCACTATCTAGCAGTACTGCACCTAGTCGAATCGAGCTAGAAACAATCAAATCTGAGGTAATTGGAGACTTCCAGGAGCCGTAGGCGGTTGAGCTACCCATAAAAAATATATAGAGAAATTCTGTGTATGAAACCCTTTATAGAAAAAGGCCCTCACCAGTCTATAGACTCTCTTATCCAGCTGCCATCCAATTACTAAAATTGATACATACTGTCCACTGTCATCACCCGGAAGCGAACCCAAGCGCTACGCTGGGCGCGATATCCACAGCATCTAACCAAACACCCTAATCAATACCTTTCTGCTACACCGTCTGAAACTAAGGAATCTCGGCTATGGTCAAAAATCGTAGATGGCATCTTTCTGCTTCTCTAGCGCTGCTACTCGGCACAGCGCTACTTGCTTCCTCCTTCCCTCTTCCTGGGAATGCCCAAAGCAGCGATCCGCTTCCCGATGTTGATCCTCAAGCTGACGGCAGCGATCCGATTTCAGACGATGTTCGCTTTGAGTGCCAGCTCAATAACGGTCAGTACACTGTTATGTATTTACCTGAAAGCCAGCCTGGACAAGCCTATCCTTGGGCAACGCCGACGACGATGGGTGGTGGCTGGACGGCTGAAAACCGATGCTTTACAATTGCTGATCGCCTAGAATCTTACCGACCAGAAGGTCTTGCAGAACTGCAGGTGGGCACTGAAAACGGTTACGACATTGTGTGTGCCACCACTGAGCAAATTCCGGGCCTATGCAAAATCGTTTTTACCGTTCCCCCCGGTCAAGACCCTACGCTCACTCGCGATCTCGTCTTTGAAAATCTCACCCTGGCAGATGGCGGCACCGATACAACCATTGTGAATACCTACACTGGTGCTGGTAATAACAATATTTTGAGCGATATCGGCCTTGGGCAAGTTGGGCAAATCTTAGGGGACATTGGTTCTTCCCGTAGCCGCAGTGCAAGCCGTTCAAATGGGATTAATCTTAAGCCATTTTTGGATAGTGCTGATGGCGGAACAGGCACAGCCTTAAGAAGATCTAACGCAGCGCCTGCTCGTACCCTTAATCCAGATAATTTTCGATAGACACCAGTCATAATCCCCAGACATAAAGCTCCAGACATAAAGCTCCAGACATAAAAGCCCCGTCCTATGTTGTTACATAGGACGGGGTTTTCAATAGCAGTTAAGTTTTTCTCAGGTATGGTCAATGCCCTGATTAATTAAGGCATTGACGCGTTGAGTTGCCGGTTATGGTTCAATTCTCTTTGCCGAGACAGTTGCCTTCGAGTTATAACTATTTCTGGTGTACAGCGTAGGAGATAAAGAAAGGCGTATCCTTCTGGACAAGCAAAGTACCAGAAATAGAGATACACCATGACTCAAGATAATCTAGTCAAGTTCAAAACACCAGAAACATCAGCAACCTTCAACGATGCGCTCAGCGAATTGTTGCGCGAAGGAGCCCGCCAGATCATTGCGGGGGCGGTCGAAGCAGAACTCAATGAATTTCTCAGTCAATATCAAGGACTGCGAGATGATGCAGGTCGTCAGGCCGTTGTGCG
>JBGCGG010000178.1:0-8787 GCA_045110585.1 Phormidesmis sp.
CAGTGGTTTGTTCTCAAGAACCGGATGCGCAAACAGATACAGTCTGGCAAACCTTTCAGAGAAGTCGTGGACGAAGCTTTTGAGTCCATGCCGTAAGCTTATGAAGGATTGCTATATGATTCGCAAGGGCCAGGTCAAAGGTGCTGATAAAGGAGATGTCATGGGACAGATCTCCTTTATCAACGAAATCTTCGGAGTCACTGCATAACCAGGGGCTCATTGGGAGGATGACTCTCTCTATGCCAACTGTTTGCAACAGAACCGCTTCAAGTGTATCAATACAAGATAGTGCAGGGAACTTTAAGGCCAAACAGCCACTACCAAAATAGCGCGATGTTGCAAACGCTCTCAGACAGTATTTCTCGCATTCGTCAATCGTTAGCACTACCAGAAATCTTCCAAATAACTGCCACTGAGGTGAGGCAGTATCTCAATGCGGATCGTGTGGCTGTGTTTCGCTTTTATCCAGAGAAAGACTGGGAAGGCGAATTTGTTTCTGAAGACGTGTTAGAAGGCTGGTCTTCTGTTCTTTCAGAACGGGTATATGACCACTGTTTTGGAGAACAGTTTGCGCCGGCGTACATACAGGGACAGTTGCAGGCAGTTGCCGATATCCACCAAGCAGGCTTAAGCGACTGCCATGTGGACATTCTCGGTCGGTTTGACGTGCGAGCCAACTTGGTAGTGCCCGTGCTACAGAACAAATCTCTGTGGGGACTGCTATGTGTGCATCAATGTTCCGGACCTCGGGAATGGCAGTCTGAAGAGATTGAATTTATTCAGCATGTGGCTGAGCATTTTGGGGTTGCGATACAACAGGCTGAGTTCATGCGCGATGCTCAAGTCAGGGCAAGTGAGCTGGCCTTTCAGGTGGAAAAAGAACGGGCGCTGGCAAAAACAATCAGTAAGATTCGGCAGTCGCTGGAACTAGACGATATTTTTCAACTGGTTTCTATGGAGGTTCGTGCGCTGCTCAATGTGGATCGTGTGGCTGTATTTCAGTTTTATCCAGAGAAAGACTGGGAAGGAGAGTTTGTCTCAGAGGCGGTAAGCGAGCACTGGCCGTCTGTCCTTAAACAAAAAGTGTATGATCACTGCTTTGGAGAACAATTTTCACAGCAGTACTTGGAAGGCCGAGTGCAGGCGGTTGCTGATATTCATTCAGCCGAATTGAGTGCCTGCCATATTGACATTTTAGGGCAGTTTCAGGTGCGTGCAAACCTGGTGGTGCCGGTGTTAAAAGCCTCGTCGCTGTGGGGCCTGCTCTGTGTCCATCAATGCGGGGAGCCACGTGAGTGGACAGCCGAAGATATAGAGTTTGTGCAACATATTTCGGAACACCTCAGTGTTGCCTTAACGCAGGTAGAGGCATTAAATCAGGTGCGCTACCAAAGCGAGCAACAAAAAGCGCTAACGGGTGTTATTAGTCGCATCCGAGACTCAATAGATTTAGATACCATCTTTGCCACTACTACCCGAGAAGTACGGCAACTACTGCAGACAGATAGGGTGGGCATCTTTCGCTTTGCTATAGATGATGCCAGCTCAGGAGAATTTGTGGCGGAAGATTATGCGGAAGGGCTATCTTCTGTATTAGCGGAGAAAGTGCAAGACCATTGCTTTGGAGAAAATTATGCCCAGCTGTATCAGAAGGGCCGAATGTATGCCTCTGCCAATATTGCTGAAGCAGGCTTGAAAAATTGTCATACTCAAATTTTAGAACGCTTCCAGGTTAAGGCGAATGTAGTTGTGCCGCTGCAAAAAGGCGACTCTCTTTGGGGGTTGTTATGTATTCACCAGTGTTTTCAGCCTCGTGACTGGAAAGCGTCAGAGATAGAATTTATTGGACAAATTGCTGAGCAGCTTAGCGTAGCGCTCAAACAGGAAGACCAAGTAGAGCAGCTAAAACTGCAGGCAGCCCAGCTCGTTGATGCGAAACTGCGGGATCGTTCGTTGAACCGGCAAAAGCTCCTTTCTGCCACGGTCGATAAAATCCGTCAGTCGCTCGATATTAAGACAATCTTTGATACAACGACCTCCGAAGTACGCCAGCTTATGGCTGCTGAGCGAGTCGCAATTTATCAATTTAATAAGGATTGGAGTGGTGAGTTTGTCGCGGAGTCTTTTGCAGAAGGATGGGTTCCTTTGGTGGGTGTTCAACCGATTATTGAAGATACTCACCTGATGGAAACCCAGGGTGGGCGCTACGCTGCGCAAGAGACATTTGCGGTGGATGACATTTATCAGGCAGGTCATCGAGACTGTCACATTGCACTTTTAGAAGCATTTCAGGCACGGGCTTACCTGATTGTTCCAATTATGATGGGAGATCGCCTGTGGGGCCTGCTGGCAGCTTATCAAAACTCATCACCCCGTCACTGGGAAGCTGAGGAAATAGAGCTACTTTCTCAAGTGGGTGGACAGCTAGGGGTCGCGTTGCGGCAGGCCGAAGGCATGGCTCAGGTGCAGTCCCAAACGGAAGCCCTCCAAAAAGCGACTGAACGACAGCGTAGCCTCTCTCGCACCGTAGACAAAATTCGCCAGTCGTTGGATATTGATACGATCTTTAGCACCACAACCCATGAGGTTCGCCAGCTTCTCGAAGTTGACCGGGTTGCGATTTACCGCTTCACAGAAGGCTGGCGAGGGGCCTTTGTAGCTGATTCAATTGCGGATGGCTGGCAATCATTTCCGCCTTCTCAAACAGTGATTGAAAAGGTGTTTGCCCAACCTGGGCAAAACGGCCAATATCCCCGACATGAGGTTTTTGTGCCGATTTCCCATGGCGATAAGCTCTGGGGCTTACTGATGGCTTATCAAACCTCTAGTCCCAGGTATTGGGAAGATGATGAGGTTGATTTGCTGGCCCAGGTAGGTGCTCAGCTAGGAATTGCACTTCAGCAAGCAGAACTATTGCAACAGACTCAGCAAAAAACAGAAGAGTTGGATCAAGCCTTGCAGAAGCTCCAGGGCACGCAGGCAAAGTTGGTGCAAGGGGAGAAAATGGCTGGATTAGGCCATCTTATGGCAGGGATTGCCCATGAAATTAACAATCCTGTGAGCTTTATTTTTAGTAATACAAAACCAGCCGTGCAATATGTGACTGACCTAACAGAACTCCTCGCGTTGTATCAGCAGCACTATCCTGAACCTGCTGAGCCTATCCAACAAAAGTGTGAAGAGGTAGAGGTAGCGTTTTTGGCGGAGGATCTACCTAAACTCATTGGCTCAATGAAAATGGGAGCGGTAAGAATTCAGGAAATTGTGAAAAGTATGCAGATCTTTTCACGTATGGATGAGGCAGCTTGCAAAGAAGTGGATATTCATCAGGGCATTGATAGCACTTTGTTGATTTTGAGCCATCGCCTGAAAGCGCAGCCTGATAGACCTAAAATTGAGGTGATTAAAGCTTACGGTGAACTGCCTATGGTGAGCTGCTACGCTGGTCAGCTAAACCAAGTTTTTATGAATCTCTTGAGCAATGCCATTGATGCATTGGAAGCGGCAGCAGATGGACGCAGAGCACTTCAAATTAGAATTATTACTGATTATTTAGCAGCACATAAGTGCATTACGATTCAAATTGAAGATACCGGCGTGGGCATTTCTAAAGATGTGGTTGAGAAGATATTTAATCCGTTCTTTACCACTAAGCCAGTCGGGAAAGGAACGGGGCTTGGATTATCTATTAGCTATCAGGTGGTAACAGAACTTCATGGCGGGAAATTAGAGTGTCAATCTCATCCCGACGAGGGGACTGTTTTCCGATTGGAGTTACCGGTTTCCTAGGGAGATTGCATAAGGAGCAACGGCAAAGATTTCTGTTAGCAGCCGCGTCCTGAAGCTATCATTGTGCTTGCGAATGTGATCTTTTGTGTTGCGCGACACTGACATTGGGGTATGGCCCCGACTCGTGCCAAATCCAGCCATATGCTGAAAGCGAGGTGATGACTGGGTTACAGCCGCCGAAAATTGGCACCCTCAGAAAAGTACTAACTAACAGACATTTTTAGCAGATGAATAGTACATCTGGTTTGAGCCATAGTTTGCTGAAGCAGAGTAACCCTAATACTCCGCATATTTTGAGAAGGTGGAGTAATAAACTCGGAAACTACGGCACTTAATCAACTAGCTTTTGGAGAGCACTTTGAGCCACGGTTTCAGCGCGTGCTGAGGTGACCTTTTGATATCTCAGCGTGGTCATAATCGACTCGTGCCCCATCAAAGCTCTCAGCTCCTCAATCCCCATCAGCCCCACTCGCTCAGTGGCAAAGGTATGACGCAAGTCATGCAGCCTAACCCCTTCTAGCTCAGGAATATCTGCTATTAATCGTCGCCAGTTCTGATGCACCGTGCGGTAGCTGAGACGGCCGACACTGCCTGCTATCGGCTGCTGCGCGGTGAAGAGCGCCGGGCAACGATGATGCCGATAGTGCTTGAGGTAGGTATTAAGCAGCTGGGCTGCATCATCGCTGTAAAAGCACCAGCGCTGCTTATTGCCTTTCCCGATGACCTGGAATTTCTGTTGTTCCAGATTCACCCCGTCAAGATCGAGCGCCAGTAGTTCAGAGATTCGTGCCCCACTACGATGCAACAATCTGACAATTGTATGTGTTCGACAGTCTGTTTAAACTGCTCGATACATCTTCTGAAGCTGGTCTTGTGTGAGATAACGAATCGTTTCGTCAGAGCCATGCTCACCCTTTTGGGCATCCGGCTTACGCCGCTTCAGTTTGGCAATCGGATTGGCTTTAATATGTTGTTGTTCAACAGCGTAGTTAAACAAAGCTTGAATTGTTGCCTGATGCCGATGATGAGTCGTGTAGGCCAAGTGAGAAAGACCATCGAGATACTCAGTGAGGATGGTACGATCGCAAATTTCAATCGGCCAACTGCCGTACTGAGCCAGCAAGGGCATCAGTGTCAGCTCATAGGATTTCACTGTTTTCTGAGCCAGACCCGGTCGGTCTAAAAACTGCGTGGCCACCATTGCTAGAGAAATCGGCATGACCTGTGAAATAAACGTAAACGCCAGCAGCAAACACTAGTCTTCATCCTATCGTTTAGACAAACCGTTGCCCTGATATTTTATTAAAGCTTTGAAATCCTCAACCGTCCCAAAGCCCAGCGAATCGCTGGCTGATTACGTCCACCGGCTCCGCTCAGCCCTCGGTATGAGTCAGCAGGCAGTGGCTGATAAATCCGGCATCCATGCCCAGAGCATCGGTAAGATTGAGCGCGGCCACACCACGGTGCTCAAAGCAAAGACCAAACGCGGGCTAGCCTACGCTCTAGATGTCCCCGAAGCCCATCTGGAGGCAGCGGCAAAAGGGATCGCCGTCGAGGAGACTGGCGCACTGAAGTTTTGTCCGCAGTGTTGGAAACCAGGCAATGCACCTGACCCCATGTGGTTGCATGTTCACGCCCACTACTGCTTTCGCTGTGGCAGCGGCCTGTGCCACCAGTGCGTTCAGTGCGAAGCTCCTATTACCTCTCTAAAGCACCGCTTCTGCCCCTACTGTGGCACGGCCTACACCGCGCCCGAAAAAGCAGCGTAAAGGACGATTTATTGCGAGGAATCTACCCGTACCTAGCGTTGAAGAAACCGCCTATCCCAGGTTGAAGAGTAACCCTAGCCCAGAAGCCTTAGAGACTCTCTACACACCCACCGATGAGGAGATCGCTTTAGCGAAGCGAACCACAAAAGGCGAGCTGCCCATCGTCAGTTTTCTAGTCCTGCTCAAGACCTTTCAAACAGTGGGCTATCCCATGCAGCTAGCGAAGGTGTCGAACACTATCATTCGCCGCGTCGCCGCCAGTGTTGACAGTCGGCTGACGCCAGAAGATATCGCTGGCTATGACACCTCTGGCACCCGCCAGCGTCACGTGAAGGCCATTCGTCAACATTTGGAGGTGCAGCCCTTCGCCACGGCAGCACGCCAAGTAATGTTTTCAGCGATAGAAACAGCCGTAGAAACCCAGCATGACCTGGTCGATTTGATTAATGTCGCCCTGGAGGAGCTGGTTAAAGAACGGTTTCAACTGCCTGCCTTTTCGGCGCTAGAGAGAGCAGCTAAAGAGGTACGTGTCACTCATAACAACAAACTCTATCAAAGGGTAAGTGATGCTTTGAACGGCGCAGAACAGATGCAGCTTTCGCAGTTGTTCTACTGCGCAGTTGGTGAAACAACAACACTTTGGCACGAGGTCAAGCAGGAGCCGGGGAGTCCAAAACTTGGTGAGTTGCAAAGTCTCGTAGAACGACTGCGCTGGTTACAGCCTTTGCAGGTGGCAGGCGAAGCCTTCTCAGCGATGCCTGACGTCAAGCGAACTAACTTTGCGGCCCAGGCCCAGGCACTAGACGGCAATCAAATGAAGGAGTTGCCAGCGGCCAAGCGACAGACCCTGGCAATAGCCCTTCTGCAACGGCGCTACGCTCAAACGCTCGATGACATTGCTGAGGTGTTTATTAAACGCATGAGGCGGATGCACTACAAGGCCAAGGAAGCACTGGAAAACTATCGAATAGAAAGTCAGCAGCGTACCGATGAGCTCATCTCAAAATTGCGACAGGTGGCGATCTGCCACAGCACCGACGGTGAGATAGTAGATCGCTTTGCTGCGGTTGGTTGCGTCCTTGGCGACGATCCACAGGAGCTGATCGCGCAGTGCGACGATCACTTGGCCTATGCCGGGAACAACTACATACCCTTTCTCCCGAAGTTTTATCGTTCTCATCGGGCGGTGCTGTTCCGATTTCTGTCCGTTGTGCCGCTCTATCCCAGCACTCAGGATGACTCCCTGGCCGCAGCGATTGCGTTCATCCGAGCCCATCGAGGATCTCGGAAAACTTGGCTACCGTTGGTCACCGAAAAACCGTCAGACGAAGCGAATGTAGCCCCTGCACCTCAGATGAGTCTGAGCTGGGTGCCGACCAAGTGGTGGACGCTGGTAACGGGGGAGAAGAATCGAGCTACGGTGCCCACCCAGGTGCATCGTCAGTACTTTGAACTCTGTGTGTTCTCTCATATTTTGCTGGGCCTCAAGTCTGGTGACCTTTACATTGAAGGCAGTTCAGCTTTTGGTGACTATCTTGCGCAGCTGATTCCTTGGGATGAGATGCAAGATTATCTGGCTGACTATGCCCAGCAGCTGGGCTTTCCCACAGAAGGTGCAGCTTTTGTAGAACATGTCAGAGCGTGGCTAACAGACACAATTGAGGAAACCGATAAGGGGTTTCCCGCCAACACAGACGTTTACTTCAAGTCAGACCGTTTGGTCATCCGCAAGGCGAAGGCGAAGAGTCGAAAAACCGCAAAGAAACTGAAGAAGCGGATCAACGAACGGATGAAGTCAGTTAATTTGCTCGATGTGCTGGTCGATACGGAGCAGTGGCTCACGTGGACGAAGCATTTCAAGCCGGTCTCGGGCTACGAAGCCAAAATGGAGAATCCCGTTGCTCGCTACTTGGCCACGACCTTTTGCTACGGCTGCAATATCGGCCCGTCCCAGCTGGCCCAGTCGCTTTCGCTCTTTGACCGCAAGCAACTGTCACGGGTAAATCAGCGGCATGTCAGCGATACGCAGCTGCACTATGCGGTTGAGTCTGTGGTCAATGGCTATAACCGCTTCTCCTTACCCAAGTTCTGGGGGGCGGGCAAAAGCGCGTCGGTGGATGGCACCAAGTGGGACATTTACGAGAACAATCTGTTGGCGGAGTACCACATTCGCTATGGTGGCTACGGTGGCCTGGGCTATTACCATGTGGCTGACAACTACATTGCCCTCTTCAGCCATTTCATTCCTTGTGGTGTCTTCGAGGCGCTCTATCTCTTTGATGGGCTGTTGAATAACCACTCGGATATTCAGCCTGATACGCTGCATGGCGACACGCATTCCCAGAGTCTGACGGTCTTTGGACTGGCTTATCTATTGGGCATTAAGCTAATGCCGCGTATCCGTAATCTGAAAGAGCTGACCTTCTATCGGGCCGGCACAGAGACGCCTTGTCAGCATATAGATGTGTTGTTTTCTGACACGGTGGATTGGGATCTCATTGAGACGCACCTGCCGGACATGCTGCGGGTAGTGTTCTCGATTATGACAGGCAAGATCAGCGCCTCTACGATTCTTAGGAAGCTGAGCACCAACAGCAGAAAGAACAAACTTTTTAAGGCATTTCACGCGCTGGGCTCTGCGGTCAGAACGGGCTTCTTGATGGAGTATATTCACAGTGCCAAGCTCAGAGCCAAGGTACAGGGAGCGACGAACAAGAGTGAATCGTTCAATGCCTTTGTCCAGTGGCTGGCCTTTGGCGATATGGGCGTGCTCAGAACCAATGACCGGGAGGAGTTGCGTAAGCGCATCAAGTACAACCATTTGGTGGCCAACTGTGTCGTTCTCTACAACGTCTTTGAGATGAGTCGTATTCTCAATGAGTTGGCGCAGGAAGGTCATCACATTGATCCAGCGGCGGTGGCTGGCATTAATCCCTATGGCACGGACCACCTCATTCGGCTGGGGCAGTACCACCTCGATGCTGCCCGTCAGCCACCGCCGCTGCACTACGATTTGCCGATCTCGCCACCATTAGAAGGGGTAACTGAAGGGTAGCTGCAACGAAGTGCCATAAGCTCAAAACAACTGATATATCTAGGTTACAGCCGTCGATTTTGATGAAGTCGAAATGCTCTAAAGTGTCTGAAAGATAAGTTCGACTTATACTGCTTGTCGTCGTTTTACGCTCGTTTGGAGACGTGATTCCAGAGGCGTACGATGAAACGGAAA
>JBGCGG010000179.1:0-3902 GCA_045110585.1 Phormidesmis sp.
GTTGCAGCAAGCTAAGCGAGAGCTATTGCTGCCCTCAGCGCTCAAAAGGCTCGACCGCTATGACTTATTGGTTATTGACGATTTGGGCTATGTCAAAAAGTCTGAGGCTGAAACCTCGGTGCTCTTTGAGCTAATTGCCTATCGCTATGAGAGAAAGAGTTTGCTGATCACCGCTAACCAGCCTTTCAGCCAGTGGCACAACATCTTTGCTGACGACATGATGACCGTCGCTGCCGTTGACCGACTGGTTCATCACGCGCTGATTGTCGAAATTCACTCTGAAAGCTTTCGTCAGCAAGAGGCCGCTGAACGCGGCAGGAAAGAAGAAGCTGTTTCAAAATAGTCCGTTACTGCCGACCGATCATCGTTGTCGCACCGATCATAATTGTCGTCTCCCATTTCGATCCCAAATCATGATTACTGTTCTAGTCATTTCCTGCCCAAATAAGGCTCTTCTTATCTTTTGGTGATCTGGGGCAAGTAGCAGGAAACTATTGAAGCCATTGCCTTTTGGGTGTCTTGCTCATGGAACTGCTTCACTGCCTGCTGCCCAGCCTTCATCTGCTTCACCTCGACACCTACGATCTGCTTCTAGATAAGCACCGATTGACGCTCAACCTGACTTCTACTCAAACCCAAGCGGCTTGTCCTATCTGCGGACAGCTGAGCCATCGTGTCCATAGTCGCTACGAACGGACACTGGCTGATCTGCCCTGCGTTGCCTTTAGCATGAGTTTGATCATTCAAGTCTGTAAATTCTTCTGCTCGAACCCCAACTGTCACCGCCGCATCTTTACTGAGCGCTTGCCAGAAGTCGCTGCGCCTTGGGCCAGAAAAACAGTCAGATTCATGCAGCAGTTGCAGTCAATCGGGCTGGCACTCGGCGGCGCAGCGGGTGCTCGGCTATGTGATCGCCTCGGCTATGCGATCTGCGGCAGTACTCTACTGAATCATCTTGGCAAGCTCAAGCTACCCGAATTCGAGACGCCTAAGATACTCGGGGTCGATGACTTTGCCTTCCGCAAAGGCCACCACTACGGCACGATTCTGGTTGATTTAGAAACGCATCAGCCAATTGCCTTACTCGCAGACCGCAAAGCAGATACTTTAGTCACTTGGCTAGAAGCCCATCCGGGCATAGAAGTGCTTTCCCGCGACCGTTCCAAAACCTACAAAAGTGCGATGGCCAAAGGCGCACCTGACGCCATCCAAGTTGCGGATCGCTTTCACTTAGTCAAGAACTTGAGTGAAATGTTAGAAAAAGCGTTTGCTAGCTACCGTAGCGAGCTAAAAGCAGCAGAACAATCACAACATCAAGCCACTGTCACTGAGGCTCCTGAAGAGACTGTCCTGGCTATCACAAAACCGACTGCCACAGAAAAATCACAACAACAGATACGACAGAACCAACAGCGAAAGATAGAACAACAGAAAACAATCAAAGCTTTACGGATGCAAGGATGGTCACAGGCCGCTATCGCTCAGGAGGTTGGGGTTTGTGTCACAACGGTATATCGCTACAGTAACCAACCGAACTTCCCTGTAATACCTGCTCGTCGCCCTACTTTCGGACGTAGTCTGCTCGACCCCTACAAGCAAAAACTTCTTGAATGGTGGAATTCGGGAATACGAGAATCCAGTGTTCTGATGAAACTACTTGAACCCATAGGGTACACAGGCTCTCTGCGCACACTACAACGCTACATCAGCGGTTTATGCCAGGCACAGGGACTTCGCTCACCTAGGATTAAAGTGACGCAATCATTGCCAAAAGTAGTGGACTCCCAGTCACCGCCTTTCACACCACGACAAGCTGCCTACTTAGTCACGCTTAAACCAGAAAACAGGCAAGCAGAAGAGACAGATTTATTGGACCAGCTTGTCAATCAGCATCCTGATCTCAGACTACTGGTTGAACTATCTGACGAGTTTTTACAACTGTTGAGGCAACGGCAATCAGATGATTTCGATGACTGGCTACTGAAAGCAGTCGGCTGCGCTATCAAACCATTGCAAACGTTTGCCAAGGGGCTATTCGATGACTATGCTGCGGTCAAAGCTAGCATGACGAGTGAGGTTAGCAACGGCCCAGTTGAAGGCCTGAATAACAAGTTGAAAATGCTGAAACGGCAGATGTACGGCAGGGCTAGCTTAGAGCTACTGGCCAAGCGATTCATTATGGCTGCATAGCCCGTAGAAAAAGCATTTCCCCGGCTTCACCAAAAGCTCGGAAGAGCCCTACGCAATTGTCACCTGATACTAGTCTTCAACTTGAAGCTGTATCAATAGTCTTTAGAGGTTTTGGTAAATCACTTTCGAGACATCATTTGAGACACACTTTCTGCACCCTCTCAAAACCTCTAAGATACTGTTGGCGAACTCAGCAATAGCGGCTCAAACCCAGTAAATTCGTTAGTTCAGCTAATGAGCTGAACTAACGAATTTGCGTTTCTTCAGCGTTTAATATTTAGTTCGCCAACAGTATCGTCTAAATTTTGAGAAGGTCAAACATCCTTTTTCGCGCTTCAGCAGAAGCACAGTACGTCACCTATTCTGCTTCAGCCGACTATGACTAAGACCGCATGTACTGTCAGCCTAAAAGTGTACGCTGGCTGGGCAGGAGCGTGCCCTCAAGCCGTGATCAACGAGCTTCCCGGCTTTCCCAGACTTTTTTGTTTCTGGCTACCTATCTACCATACGAGAACAGAGTCTCAATCTCCTGGATGTACTAGTGGATGTCTTTTCTGGCAATCCGTAATCTCCACTCACTCCACTTGAGTAGTTACCAATAATCTCTCAAAACGGCTTTAAAGTGAAGAATAATTGACTCTCAAGAGTTCATCTCCATTTGAGCTTAGACTGCATACTGCTTCAGAATACCTCGACAAATGAGCGCAGATGCCTCCCATGTTTTGTGAAACACCTTCAGAAATTACATCAGTCACTCTGTAGTATGGAATGCCATTTTCCCCTTGTCTTTGCTGACCTTCAGTAACAATCATAAAAATGGGCACTTCTGAATCGAACCCACTAAAGTTCCAAAGCAAATTACCAGCTACAGTATCCTGTCTGATCATAAAGCTTTGACAGGGTTGATATGGCGCGTCAGGATTCGCGAAGCTCATATAGCAAGTAGTTGGGCTATCATCGCTATACAATTCCTGCAAAAGCTGAGGATGTGCAGGAGCTGCTGGTAGCGTAGAAGCAACAATTCCAATAATAAACAGATATATATGCACTGTTTTATGCGAAAAGCTAATCATAACAATTCATTTTTTACTTCACGACAAGTTGTACTTTTTAGGCTAGCGACAGTTTTCTATCTCTGAAGGAAGCCCTGCGCTCCAAGCTTCTAATTAAAGTCTGGACTTCCCCTTCTATCAGTCAAACGGAAAATAAATAAGGACTGAATTATTTCCTAAGATGAGACGTTTTGTCGGTAAATGCATTCGTGTGTTTGATGCACACGCACTTGTTCTTAATATCTCACCAATTACGCTCAAAAGGAACGCTTTACTTGGGAAAAGAACATGTTTGGGGTATTCTATAGACCCTTTAGATTTATGCCTGGATGAAGCTTAACGGTGAAAGACCATCGCATGGACTTCGGCTTCGCTGATAGGCCACTTTAGATCTAACTAGTTCATTTTGTGACCCGTTAACGGCTCAATCTTTATTACGCTGACACGTTGATAATACAAATACAAGATTTCAACACAATAAATTAAACTGAGTGGTCACCTTTAAGACCCAAATAAATGTAACTCTTTTGGTTTTGAGATAAGCGATCGCAGACTACTCAATGCCTATATGAGCGCCTTCAGCGCTTTTTTCTGTAACGGCTTAGCCAGCTTCAATGCGAGGTGCAAGAACCTATCGCGGTCATGCTCAACGTGATTGGT
>JBGCGG010000180.1:0-33615 GCA_045110585.1 Phormidesmis sp.
AAATAAATGGACCGGGGAGTACTTGTAAGACCGGGTTTCCGGCTGGGTGTGTAGAACCGTCTAACCGCTTAGTAGATAGTCAGCTTTGCCTGGATATCTAGCTATAGAATCCCCGCGCCTTCAGGCCGGGGAGTATGTCAAACAAATATGTACCCGTGGTAAAAGAGATTGTGATTATAGCTGTCTTGAATCAATGATATTTTTTCTACGATCTCTAGGGTAGGATTTTTGGGAGTTCTAACTGTTGTAGAGAACACTCTAAATTGATTTGGATATTGCAGGCACAGCCTCCACTGCTCTTTATAAGCTGCGTTTTTATAGATTTGTTCCCATAGATTGGTTACGCTAGAGATAATATCTTCACTCGAATCATAGCCACATAGCTGAGCAAACGCCTCACTGACTCTTAAGTAGCGACCATCTAAGGTTGCACGGAAAAAATATGGAGACGCTGTGTCGGGAGGCTCATAGAGATAGTCATGGTCGTGATGGTTTTCTATGAAACTACTAGGCAGTTGCTGAGCATACCGTTGCCGATTTTTGATCTCGCCAGAGACCATACTGTTTGTGAGGGCGTCACTATTAGAATTTGACTGAAGATAGCGACTCACGCAGTTAAGCAAGCTATGCGGCTTAAATGGCTTCGATAGGTAGCCAACACGGTGCTGATGCTGATTTTTAACAGTTTGTATGGTATCGACACTGCTCAGAAAAACAACTGGAATATCAGCTGTTGTGGCAGATGCTTGCAGCGCTTTATAAACCTGATATCCGTCTATATCTGGCAACTTAATATCTAGTAAAATTAGGCTGGGCTTGATGAGGGGAATCTTCGCTAGTGCCAGTCGGCCGTTCAAAGCACATTCAGTATCGTATCCGGCTTTCGTTAAGAGTGTGGTGACTAGCTTAAGGTTCTCTATAGTGTCATCTATAACAAAAATCTTCGCATTATCGGCGTGAATATTTACGCCGTACCCTAGCCACCAAAGCATATTGTGCGTGATATCTTGGAGTGCTAGCTCATCTCGATTGACTTGAGCGTGTTGATGGGAATAAATCAGCTGCTCTAAATGCAAAATAACTTTTTGGGAGTCGTTAGCATAGAGAGAATGCAGTCGTCCTTCTAAGCTTGCTTCATGCGATTGACTTGACTGAAGCAGGTCAGGCACTTGATATGACTTATTCGTTTTTTTCAGAATTCTACGAATGTAATAAGAACACGAAGGCAACAATTTCATAGGTGCGATTTACATAAAAAATTAGTATTTTTAATAGTTAGATACTGAAAAACAACCGCTTCCCGGCCTTTCTCTAAAGGCTCTGAAAATGGGATGCTAAGGCAAGACGCAGCGTGAATTTTTAAAGTATAAGTTTTTGGGTCTGCAAGTCCTTATGTATTTTTATGAGCTAGCTCAGAATAGTGTTTAACAGCTAAAGATATTTTAATATTGCTTGCTTAAATATTTTTTTGGGACTGAGATCAACTAAATCACAAAAAAGTAAAAGCCTTGTAAAATATCTGCTTTTTACGGAGTGTTGTGCTTCAACCCATAAATAGATAAGCCTGATAAGCTGCCCACTCTAGCGATGATGTTCGCCAAACATAAAGCCTTATTTTCATATTGGAAATAACTACTATTGACGCTTTTATTTCATCTCTTTTTGTTAATGCGTGTATTCATATGACTTTGCGTCCATATGATACAGTCATCATACAGTGTTAGTTATAAGTAAAGACAAAGAGGCTAATGCACTAAACGGATGCATACTCTGTGAGAAATCAAGACCTGCGTTGATTCCAAATCAAGTTAGCTGCTGTGGCTAAAGGGTTATAGCGATTACTTGTGTCCTAACCAACTCGACAGATGCGAGCAGTATAGTAAGAAGTGATAGGTACTGGACATGAAGAGAAAGTACACTATCTACATATTTTCTTTTCTGTTGGTCTTTGCCCCGATTCATAGACAACTTCCTAGCGCGATCGCTCAGGTTCGCCCTGATACGACGTTAGGCGCTGAGTCATCCCAAGTACAGCGCCAAGGCGCTCAAACTGTTATTGAGGGCGGTGCTACCCGTGGAGCGGCACTCTTTCATAGTTTTGAGCAGTTCAGCATTGCAGAAGATCAGCAGGTCTTTTTTGCGAACCCTCTGAGTATTGATACCATCTTTAGTCGGGTCACCGGTAAGACACCATCGAACTTGAATGGCATGTTGGGCGTTTTAGGCAATGCGGACTTATTTTTGCTTAACCCCAACGGTGTTGTCTTTGGCTCCAATGCTCAATTGGATCTTTCCGGCAGCTTTACGGCTAGCACGGCCAACAGTCTGCAGGTAGATGAGATTGATTTTAGTGCCGTTAATCCTGAGCAGCTACCTTTACTCTCTATTAATGTTCTTCCGGGCATCCAGTTTGGCACCAATGCGCCAGATCGGCTGATTCGGAACCAGGCTGTGCTTACTTTGTCTCCACAGCAACAGCTTAGTTTTGATAGCGGTACCATTGAGCAGCTGGGCCAAATTATAGTTCCGCAGGGAATCGTAAGTTTGCGGGCGCAATCGCTGATTCTTAGGGGCGAAATTGACACCCGAGCACCCAGCAATCAGCCAGGGCTATTAAGATTAAGCTCACCAGATGATGTGTTGATTGAAGCGACTGCATCTTTGACCAATCAGGCTGTGAGTCAGGCATTACAGAATAATGAAGTGCTCATCGAGAGCGATCGCACCCTGACGGTAAGAGGTTCCATTTCCAGCGATCGCCCCACCGCCTTAACCCTAGTCGCAGGCGATGAGCTGAGCCTGCTAAATGACGGCACGGGAGAAGTTTCTTCTCTAGCTGCTAATGTCACCCTGCAAAGTGGCGGAGATATTCTCATCACGTCTCCATTACAAGTATTCGTTGAGCAAGGAACACCTCAGCTCGCGATTCAGGCAGACGGAGATGTCTCAATTCAGTCTGAGACGCCTCCCCTTGGCCCCAATTTTTCACTCATTGAGCTGCAAGGTGACAACGGTGTTCTATCGATTGAGGCCGAGAACCTGGCGTTGTCAAACATAGGCAATGTTCTCACAATTGCTAACAGTGCTGGCAGTCGCGGCCCATCGATTGATATTTCAGTAAATCGCGATGTCGTTTTAAGCGGATCTGCGATTGGAACACGCGCAGACACTGGACGTATCACCGGTGATATTCGCATTCAAGCCGGCGATTCTGTACAAGTTCTACCGAATAGTAGTATCAACAGTGTGCCGCTGGGAGGCGCGATCTCCAGTACGGGGAATATTGATATTCAAGCAGGCGACACAATCCAGTTGCAGTCGGGCCTTGTCGTCACTCAATCGACGGCAACAGCTGGAGACATCAACTTCTCAGCTCAGAAAATTATATTAGATGGGGCTAGTGGACAGTCGTTGATCGCTGCAGATACACAGACGGTGAGCAGAGGTGATGCAGGCGATATTACGTTGAATGCAACTGAATCGGTTGAGCTGATTGGCGATCAACCTGGCCCGTTTGTGCTGAATAGTGCTCAACCATTGGAGTTAGCAGAGGTTATTGCGCTGAGTTTTGGTGAAACAACGGTTCAAGCCTCTGCCTTTGGCTTGGGGGCCTCCGGCAAAATTGAAGTGAATACAGATTGGCTGAGCATACGAGATGGTGCATTACTGATTAACGCAACTGGCCTGTTTGGTAGCACGAGTGAAGCAGGCGATATTGTGATTAATGCTAATGACGTTCAGCTCAGTGGGTTTGCGCTGATTTCAACTGGAACGATTGGCAGTCAAGACGCAGGTGTAGTAGAAATTAATAGCGATCGCATTCGCTTAGATGCTGGTGCCAGCATCGGCGCTAGCAGCCTGTTTGGAACAGGAGATGCTGGCACCATAAAAATTAGAACAGATGAGTTAGTGGTGGCTGGTGGCAGTAACATTGCCGCCAGCTCAAGCGATGGTGGCGGCGGTGGCTTGATTGAGATTGAAGCTCAATCGATTACCATTGCGGGCACTTCTGCCGACGGCAGTTTCTCTTCTAGCTTGCTAACCGATGTTTCTGAAACTTCGGTAGGCCCTGGTGGGCCGATTAATATTACAACAGAGACGCTAGCGGTTCTTAACGGTGGGCAAATTCGAGCAAGCACTCAAGGCGCTGAAGAAGCGGGAGATCTCACTATTAAGGCGCAGCAAGTTGAGGTAAGCGGCATAGGTGTTAGCGGCACACCCAGTACGATTGAGGCTCAATCTACCGGTTCTGGTGAAGCGGGCGATATTCAGCTTAATGCCAATAGGCTGAGCGTTCAGTCACAAGCTCGGGTGAGTACCCAATCCTTGCAAGGTAGTGGCGGTAACATTCTTTTGTCTTTAGATGAGCTTTTACTCTTACGCGAGCAAGGCGGTATCTCAGCAACTGCAGGCATAATAGGCACAGAAGGAGACGGTGGTAATATCGACATTGAAGCAGGCTTTGTTGTCGGTCCTGCTGCTGAAAATAGCGACATTACGGCCAATGCTTTTTTAGGCACAGGCGGAAACATTACCGTCAGCACGAACGGGCTTTTGGGCATTGCCTTTCGCGAGCAAACAACTGAGCTAAGTGACATTACAGCGAGTTCCGCAGCCGGATTGAGTGGAACTGTTGTCATAGAACAATTTATAGATGACGTCGAGCCTGACTCAATTAAGCTATCTGAGACCCTCGCGAGTGCTGAGAACCAGCTTACAGCGGGTTGTTTACTCGATGAGGATGCAAGCTTTGTTGTAACCGGTCGTGGCGGGATTCCATTTGATTCGAGTGAGCTGCTTAATCAGGCTCTGATTTGGAATGATTCTCGGGCGACCATTACCGAAGAGGACTTAAGGCGCGCTGATTTGGATAATACGATAATGACGACAGCGCCTACGACACTCACTGAAGCACAAGGGTGGCGAACCAATGAACGTGGCCAAGTAGAGTTAGTGGCGAGTGGAGCGCGCCCCGCGCCCCAAAATAAACGAGAGTGTTTGTGACTGTACAGCTCAAATAGAAACCAGGAAAAATGGAACGGAAGAACTTATCCTTAACCGATGTGTGGTTTCATCCATGGGGCGTTAGGGTAACACATGGCGTCGTGGGCTAGAAGCCTTAGCGGCTCATAAATGAGTTCTACAACGGAGATACAGCATCTAATTCATAGAGATAGGGTGCGACAAATCCTTCATATTTTTTTTTCGTCATCTCTGGCAGATCTTTCCATCCCGTAATTTTTCCACGACAGGTATCTGCGCCACACATGCAGTTGGCCGGAAAATAATCTATAGAATAATTCCTCATGACATAGTCAAATGTGATCTCTTCACCTACGGTTATCTCTTTCATTGCAACAAAGTCATGTGCCCCTGTTGCATTTACCTTGATGCCGCAATTAGGGCCGCAGGAGTGGTTTACCTTGGAGATTAACCCAGCGTGTAAAACATGCGTGTCCTTAGCAATTTGGGATGCATGAGAATGATTAGCCTCTAGTACTTTCTCAATTTTACCAATCATGACTATTTGGTTCCGCTGAAACACTTGAGTTGCAAAAATTCCCTCACCTTTGCCCTCAACTGCTCTCAGTTCAAATCCTTGGTTCATTTTTTAATCTCTTCCTAGATCAGTAATCGTTCCGACCTAGTGATGCTCCTAATGTGGTTTATAACCAGTCAATTCAATAAAGTAAATAGACTCAATCAAAAACAGTAAAATTCTTTCTGTATATTTTCATAAAGCTCTCAAAGAGCACCTAAAAATACAGAAGAAAGCTATTGCGTTTCGTGCTTAAGCTTTTCTACTATTCTTTTTGCATCGATTCAGACTAAAGATTGCTTTATCGTTTCATAGGTTTTCGAAAATGTGCTGGCTATGGATGATCGTTTCTCCTCAGACCATTGCTTGTAATTGTGTGCGAGATCTTATAACTGCGCCTGCTATACCGAGAAAAACTTAATGATTTCATTGAGCCGGAGCGAAACTTAAAACACAAATATTTAGCTCTTACTTTAGATGATTTACGTCTGTGGTATGGTGCCTGGCCTTGGAAAATGCCTTTTTCCGTTTTGTTTGAATTTTTCTAGTGAAAGTGTTGAGACTGATGAAATTTGGCCCAGTCACCCGCTGGGCCAAATTTCTCATACAAAGATATCTACTGAAACAAAGTATGTTCTCTCCCACCATACTTCGTTTCAGTTATTTTACCTACGTTTTACTTTTGATTGATTACATATGGGTAGCTACTAACGACCATTTAGTGGTTATCAGCAGTTTTGAGACGACCTGCAAGTTAACGGTCAGTGTGTGTAATGCAGTCTAAAGTTCGCGAACAAGCAATCATCCAGCAGCTCGACAACCTTACTCGCTTTGACGCAGAATTTAGCGCCACTTATCCGTTGTCCGAAGCTCAGAAAGGCTTGTGGGCCATTTATAAGTTTGCGCCAGAGAGCACTGCTCATAACCGATATAGTGCAGTGCGAGTCAGCGCCTCGTTGAATGTGAATCGATGGAAAGCGGTTTGGAAAGAAATTGTTGAACGTCATTCTATATTGCGCACTACTTACAAAGCCGATAGTGAAGGCGAACCGATGCAAATCGTGCATCCAGATGTGGATGTTCCGTTAGAAGTGATTGATGTATCTCAATGGTCTGAAGAGGAATTAGATCAAGCGATAATAGATAGAGCTGATATTCTCTACGATCTGGAGAAAGCGCCTGCTATTCGCCTCTACTTATTTCAACGCAGTTCAACGGACTTTGTTCAACTGCTAACGATTCATCAAATTGCCGCTGATACGGTTGGACAAGATCTTTTGCTGCAAGAGTTTAGCCAGCTCTATCTCGGCCATGCTGTCAGCGAACCTTCTGTCTATGCAGAGTTTGTGGCGTGGGAAGTAAGCGCTCTAGCCTCACCCAAAGGAGGGGAATCGAGTCAATACTGGCAGCAGCAGTTGGAAGGTGAGTTGCCTATCTTGAACCTGCCAACGGATAAGATGAGGCCGACAACGTTCTCTTTTAGAGGCGGAAGCCATCAGGTAGCACTTGATGATGACTTAGCATCACAGCTAAGGGCACTAGCTGGAGAATCAAAGGATGAAAATATCAGCCTGTTCTCAATTTCACTCTCTGCTTTTTATGTTCTGCTGCATCGTTATTCGAGCCAGGAAGACATTCTGGTCACGACGCCCTTAGAAAACCGCAGAGGGCAAGCCTCGTTCCGTAATCTGGTGGGCTGCGCTGCCAATGTTAGCCCGCTACGGGTTGAGGTAACACCACACACCTCGTTTCAAGACCTACTGCATCAGGTCATGATAAAAACGACCGAAGCGAGGGAACACGAACAAACAAACGTATTTACGGAAGTGTTGCGAGAGCACCTCGACTTACAGCGAGACTTCAGCCGAATGCCGGTTTCTTCGGTAATGTTTAACTGGCGATCGCTGCGTTGGGCTGAGTCAAGTCTTCAAGACGACTCATTGCGAGTGGAACCTTACTGTTTAGAAGCGCAGCGAGGAGCCGCATACGATATTACACTTGAGTTTGTTGAAGTTGCGGAAAGCCTCACGGTGCGCTGGAACTACAACTTAGATCTGTTCAGTGCTGAAGCAATTGAACGGATGGCTGCACATTATTTTCAACTGTTAGAGGGGATTGTAAAGAGCCCGACATCGGCTATCTCTCATCTCCCGCTGTTGACCGAAAAAGAACAGCATCAGTTACTGGTTGAGTGGAACGATACCGCTGCTAGCTATCCGAAGCACCAGTGTATTCATCAGCTATTTGAAGCGCAGGCTGACAAGACACCCGATGCGGTAGCGGTCGCGTTTGCATCGCAGTCGCTGACGTATAGAGAATTAAATCAGCGTGCCAACCAGCTTGCCCATCACCTGTTAAAGCTAGGCGTAGAGCCTGATGCTTTGGTGGGCATTTGTATTGAGCGATCGCTCGATATGATGGTGGGCCTACTCGGTATCCTCAAAGCAGGTGCAGCTTATGTTCCGCTGGACCCTAGCTATCCTCAAGAGAGAATTGATTATATTCTCTCTAATTCAGATGCTAAGTTTTTAGTGACGTCTCATCAGGTGTTAGAGTCCTTACCTAATAACCAAGCTAAAACCATCTGTTTGGATACCGACTGGGTAGACATTTCTCAAGAATGGAAAGATAATCCGCCAAGCAAGGTCACGCCTCAGAACTTATGCTATGTGATTTTCACGTCTGGTTCTACCGGAAATCCCAAAGGCGTACAGATCCGTCATCAGTCTTTGGTGAATTTCATCTCCTCCATGCAGTCGGAGCCTGGCTTGAGCCAACATGACTGCTTGGTTGCGGTGACCACCATCAGTTTTGATATCCACACCCTAGAGATCTATTTGCCGCTGACGGTAGGGGCAAAGCTGGTTTTAGCAGACTCTCAGGTAGCTGCAGATGGCTTGGCACTAGCCGAGCTAATGACGACGCATCGGGCTACCGTTATGCAGGCGACACCCGCAACATGGCGAATCCTGTTAAGCACCGATTGGGCGGGTAGCCAGCAGCTAAAGGCGATCTGTGGCGGAGAGGCACTGCCCCAAGAGCTAGCAAATAGTTTGTTAGAAAAAGTAGGCAGCCTTTGGAATATTTATGGGCCCACTGAAACAACAGTGTGGTCTACGACCGGCGAAGTTAGGCGCGATCGCCCTACGCTGAGACTAGATACCCCAGAAGCAATTGGTCGCCCGATTGCGAACACTCAGGTTTATATCCTAGATTCATCCTTCCAGCCTGTTCCTATTGGTGTTCCTGGAGAGTTTTTCATTGGCGGAGATGGGGTTGCTAAAGGCTATTTGAATCGCTCTGATCTGACGGCTGAGCGATTTTTAGACAATCCCTTTTTGCCCGGTTCACGTCTTTATAAAACAGGCGATTTGGCACGCTACCGACCAGATGGCACGATTGAATATTTGGGCCGAATTGATAACCAGGTTAAGATTCGAGGCTTTCGGATTGAGCTAGGTGAAATTGAGACTGTGCTTAAAGCGCATCATCATGTTGATCAATGTGTTGCGATCGCGCGAAAAGACGATTCGGGTAATCCACGCCTAGTGGCCTATGTCATTCCAGACCAATCCTCTCAACCTCGCGATTCGGCTGCGGATTCGGCACTGCCTGCTACCGATGGGGCCTTTCAAGATGAAGAGCAAAATATTCTGCAAGAATGGCAGCTAGCTTGGGATAACGCCTACAACCAAACCGAAAAAGAACAGGAATCAGCACTTAATATTTCAGGTTGGGACAGTAGCTATACCGGAGAACTTATTCCATCGGAGGAAATGAGAGAATGGGTAAGCGGCATTGTCACACGGATTAAAGAGCACCAGCCTAAGCATGTGCTTGAAATAGGGTGCGGAACAGGAATGCTTTTGTTGCGGATTGCGCCTAGTTGTGACTCGTATTGGGGCATTGATGCGGCTAAGCAAGGCCTCAACTACATTCAGCAACAGCTAAACACATTGCCAGGAAGCTGGTCACATGTTCAGCTCAAACAACAGCTGGCTCATGAGTTTGACGGAATTGCAGCTCAATCTTTTGACACAATCGTTATTAACTCAGTGGTTCAATATTTTCCAAGCATTCACTACTTAGTGAGCGTCTTGGAAGGCGCTGTAAAAGCAGTCGCGCCAGGAGGGACTATTTTTGTAAGTGATGTGAGAAGCCTCCCTTTACTCTCTGCATTTCACAGCAGTGTTCAGCTGTATAAAGCCCCCGATGATCTGCCCCTTTCACAGTTAAAACAGCAAGCCGCTAAAGATCAACAGCTTGATCAAGAACTGGTGATTAGCCCAGAATTCTTCACGGCATTGCAATCTTATTTGCCAGACATTACCCAGGTTAAAATTCAGCTAAAGCGAGGAAGCGCCCATAATGAGATGACGAAGTTTCGCTATGATGCGCTGCTTCAGGTGGGGGGTAATCCTGCAACAGACAGCATGACAGAAATAGACTGGCAGCGTGATCGCCTCACCTGCGAAGATGTTGTCAAAACATTAGAAACAACGCAGCCAGCGGGTCTGGTTGTTTCTAATGTTCCGAATGCTCGGCTTATTGAGGATATTAAGCTGATAGAGCTTTTGAAAAGTGATGCTGATATCCAGACAGTGGGCGAACTGCGACAGTATCTAAAAAAAGAGATATTTCAAGGCGTAGAACCCGAATTCTGGTGGGCTTTAGAGCTTGATTACACCATCGAAATTGACTACGCGGCCAATCGGCTGGACTGCTACGATGTGCGATTCTATCGTCAGGATGTTGAGCTGCCAGCTGAGGCTAAAACGGAGTCATCTGCGCCAGCCGTTCAAAATACAACAAAGCAACCGGTTCCAGTTTGGGATAGCTACGCCAATAATCCTGCGTTTGGACAGTTTGCCATTAGCCTAGCGCCAAAGCTTCGCGATTATTTGAACGACAGGCTACCGGACTACATGATTCCGTCTGCTTTTGTCGCTTTGACCCGGTTCCCACTAACGCCAAATGGCAAGATTGATCGTCGAGCACTGCCTAATCCTGAGTTCTTCCAGTCGTCTCAGGAAGCGAGCTTTGCGGCACCTCGTAATGAAGTAGAACAGACCATTGCTCAAATTTGGTCAGAGGTGCTGGGCATCTCTCCGATTGGGGTTCATTATGATTTCATCCAGCTGGGTGGACATTCCCTGCTTGCCATTCAAATTATGGTGCTCATCCAGTCTCGCCTCCAGGTCAAGCTGCCTATTCACAGCCTGTTTGACTGTCCTACGGTGGCAGAACTAGCGGCGCTGGTTCGAGCGACAGAAGGCGTAGATACTGGCGCTGATATTCAGCCGATTTCGAGATCGCAAACCATTCCCCTCTCCGTAGGCCAACAGCAGCTCTGGTTCTTAAATCAGCTCGACCCGTCATCCCCTGCTTACAACGAAGATGTCACCATTATCTTCAATGAACAGCTGGATATTCCAGCCTTGGAAAAGAGTTTTGCCGAATTGATTCGGCGTCATGAGGTCCTCAGAACAACGTTCCCCGCCGACAACGGCCAGCCTTTTCAAGAAATTCATTCAGATGCTGACTTTAAGGTGACGGTTATAGATCTTCGATCGCTGTCTGAAGCTGAGCGCGAGGCCAAGTCTCAAGAGATTGCCTCCGAACAGCTCCGTATTCCTTTTGATTTGGCGCAAGGCCCCTTAATTAGAGCGACAGTCACGCGACTAGGGGAAGAAAGCTATCGGTTGAATGTGACCATGCACCACATTCTGTTTGACGGCGAATCCGGTAATGGTGTTCTTTTCCCAGAATTGAAGGCTTTGTACACAGCCTTCTCGCAAGGGCTGGCGTCTCCCTTCCCTGAGCTTACCCTTCAGTATGCTGACTTCTCTGCATGGCAACGGGAATGGTTTGAAGGCGAGTATGTCTCTAAGCAGCTTTCTTACTGGAAAACGCGTCTGGAGAATCCTCCACAGCTCAATTTCCCCAGCGATCGCCCTCGCACGCCAAAAACAACCGCTGCCGGGTCATGGCTAGAGGTTGAGATTTCGCAGGCGCTAACCGAAAAACTCAAGATTTTGAGCCGTCAAGAAGGTGTCACCCTTTACATGACCCTGGTAACGGCGCTCCAAACCTTACTCCATCGCTATTCTTCTCAAGACGATATCGTACTCGGCACGGTGTCTTCTCAACACAATCGTTCCGAACTACGGGGCATGATTGGCTACTTCTTAAACACCCTCGCGCTGCGGAGTGATTTGGGCGGCAATCCAGGGTTTAGAGAGCTGCTCAAGCGCGTTCGCAAAACGGTTCTTGAAGCTTATGCCAACCAGGACGTACCTTTTCAGGAAGTCGTCAATGCATTTTGCTCGGGCCGACAAGCTAGCGAAAACCCGCTGTTCCAGATTGTCTTTGCGTTCCAGCCGCCGGTGACAGAAGATCCTTCCGACTGGAATATTCAGCAGTTTATGTTGGATAACGGCTGCTCAAAGTTTGATATTTCCTTTCTGTTAGAAGAACGGACGCAGGGCAACTCCAGCAAAATTGTTGGAAAAATTGAGTACAAGACAGACCTGTTTGATATTGCCACTATTGAGCGGATGTTAAGCCACCTGCTGAACCTTCTGGAAGGGATTGTGGCCTATCCGGATCAGGCGATCGCGCAGCTACCGCTATTAACTGAAACAGAGCGTCATCAGCTGGTTGTCGGCTGGAATGACACGACAGTTGATTATCCCAAAGCAAAACGGCTCCATCAGCGCTTTGAAACACAAGTTGAAAACATTCCCGATGAAGTGGCAGTAGTTTGCGGGGAACAGCACCTAACCTACCGAGAACTCAACGATAGAGCCAATCAACTGGCTCACCATTTACAGACACTAGGGGTTAAACCCAACACCTTGGTTGGAATTTCTGTAGAGCGCACCCTGGAAATGGTCATTGGCCTATATGGCATTATCAAGGCGGGCGGGGCCTATCTGCCTATTGATCCGACCTATCCTCTTGAGCGGATCGAGTACATGCTAGAAGACTCTCAAGCGCCGATTCTGCTCACCCAGAATTACCTTCGAGACAACTTTAGTAAGTATACCGGGCACATTCTTAGCCTAGATACCGACAGAGATATTCTGGATAAGGAAAGCACGCAGAACCTGCCCACAGAAGTCACTCAGGACGATCTGATCTATGTGATCTATACCTCTGGATCTACAGGTAAGCCTAAAGGCACAGGGATTTATCATCGAGGGGTGAGTAACGTTGTCGATTGGTTTATCGATTACATCGATATCACACCACGCGATCGTGCACTAATTGTCTCCTCGTTTAGTTTTGACATCACCCACAAGAACTTTTATGCGCCGCTCATCATGGGCGCTCAAATCCATCTGCTTTCATCTGCACGCTTCGACCCTCAGCTCACCCGTCAGCTCATTGAACAACACCAAATCACCTGGGTAAACTGCACACCGGGAGTCTTTTACCCCCTGACCGAGCCTAACAAAGATAGCACCTTCAAAAAGCTAGCTTCGTTGCGCTACGCGATTCTAGGAGGTGAACCTATCTCCATCTCACAGCTCTGGGCTTGGTTAGATTCAAAATACTGTCAGGCTAAGGTTATCAACAACTACGGGCCAACAGAATGCACCGATCTTTCAACCACCTATCTCGTTGAAGATCCAGCGCGCTATCTTGAAAGATCCATGCCTTTAGGCCGACCCATCTCTAATGTTCAACACTTAATTTTAGATAGTCATCTACAGCTAGTCCCCGTCGGTATGGTTGGCGAACTCTACATCAGCGGTGCTGGGGTTGGTGCTGGATATATGAACCGCCCTGAACTCACGGCTGAACGATTTATTGAAAATCCATACATGTCAGGTTCACGGATGTACAATACGGGCGATTTAGCTCGGTACTTGCCAGATGGCAACATCGACTATTTAGGGCGCGTTGATCATCAAGTCAAAATTCGAGGCTTCCGCATTGAGTTAGGAGAAGTTGAGAACGCCATTGAACAAAATGCTGATGTTAACCGCAGTGTGGTCATTGCTAGAGAAGATGTTCCTGGAGACAAGCGTCTAGTTGCTTACATTGTGCCTCGATTAGAGTCTCAGGAAGCAGACGAAGCAGATGCCTCAGAAGGGGCTTCTCATAGTGAGGTTGATCGTGCCATAGAAGAATGGGAAAACGTCTTCAACAATATTTACGATAAAAGCGGTCAAGATGATGACTTAACCCTTGATTTGACGGGATGGAATAGTAGCTATACGGGAGAACCGATTCCGCCCGATGAAATGCGGGAATGGGTAAACGCAACGATTACACGAATTCAGCAGTACCAGCCTCAGCGGGTGTTAGAAATCGGTTGTGGAACCGGGATGTTACTGCTCCAGCTGGCACCCTCTTGTCCTTATTACTGCGGCACTGAGCTATCTAAGCGAGTGGTCGATGATCTGCAAACGAGAATTAGCCATCTACCAGGAGACTGGTCACATCTGAGTCTCAAGCATCAGCAAGCGCATAACTTTGCAGGGCTTGAATCCCACGCTTTCGACACCGTTGTTCTCAACTCGGTTATTCAGTATTTCCCCAGTATTGACTACCTTTTGAGCGTTTTAGAAGGATCGCTCAAGACATTAGGTGATACTGGCGGGACGATCTTCGTCGGTGATGTTCGTAGCTATCCACTGCTAGAAGCATTCCATGCCAGCATTCAGTTTTCTCAAGCACCCGATGAGTTATTACTAGAACAATTGACTCGACGCATCGATAAAAAGAAACAGCTCGATAAGGAGCTAGTGATCGATCCTGAATTCTTTACAGCCTTACAAAGGCGTTTCCCTCAAGTCACACAGGCTAAGGTGAAAATTAAGAGAGGGAAAGCTCATAATGAAATGAGTAAGTATCGCTATGATGCAGTGATACAGGTTGGGCAGAAAGATCTGCAAGTAGGGCTAACGACAGAGCTTAACTGGCAGCCTGATCAGCTGACAATAGAGGATGTGTTGTCTCATATTCAGGAATATCAACCTGAATGCTTAGTCGTTAAAAATGTTCTCAATGCTCGACTCGCTGAAGACCTTAAGCTTGTAGAACTGCTGAAAACTAAAGCTGACTTAAAGACGGTCAAGGCGCTACGGCAACATCTTCAGAAGATAAACCCTGAGGGCGTTGAACCCGAAGCATGGTGGTCTTTAGAGGTACCTTATGATGTTGACATAACGGTATCAACAAGTTCTCTTGGCTGTTATGATGTTACCTTCAGTCGTCCAGAGAAAACTGCCTCTGTCAGTATCGCATCTGCTAGTGATACAAACGATGGTTCAGTTAAGCACTTGAAAAAAACGGCAATCAAGCCATGGTCGGACTATGCCAATAATCCTCTCTTTGCTCAAGCAGCCACGGCATTAGCACCTCAACTGCATGACTATCTGAGTGATAAGCTACCCGACTACATGATTCCTTCTGCGTTTGTGCTTTTAGAGACGTTGCCTCTAGCACCAACGGGTAAAGTTGATCGTCGTGCGCTTCCTGTTCCTGAAATTGAACGCACTCAGCTAAAAACAGCCTACGTTAAGCCTCAAAATGAGGTTGAATCAACGGTTGCGGCTATTTGGCAACAGCTTCTCCGAATAGACAAAGTGGGTGTTCAGGATAACTTCTTTGACTTAGGTGGTCACTCTTTGTTGATTGTCAAAGCCAGTTATGAATTATCTGAAGCGCTCGGTCAAAACGTCTCAGTCGTTGAGCTATTCCAATATCCAACTATTGCTAGTCTTTCTGAGTACTTTGCCAAACGCGCTAGCAAAGACCCAGCAATGGCTGAATCCAAGTTTGAAGAAAGTCAAAAGCTCGCTTCAAAACGACGCATGCGTCAATCGTCCCGAGATCAGCGAAGAAAACGGCGCGGAAAATAAGCTTTTTGAGTAGAGATCACTGAGCGATCTCTACTCAAAGTGTGGTTCACCGCTCTGATTTTTTTGTTCATCTATTTAAATTTAGAGAAATACTATATGTCCTGGAATTCTAAAGTAATCCGAAAACTATTGATTGGTCTGGCGATCGCGTCCATCACGACAACCAGCGTTATCTCACTATCATCTATTTTTGAGGAGCCTATACTAGCGCAAGACCTCAGCGCTGAAGAATCGGTTGAGGTTGAAATACCTGCAGCTGAAGATGCTGAAGTTGAAGAAGAACCGCTTGCTCCTGTGACTGCTGGCAACGCTACACTTCCACTTGACGAGCTTGAAATTTTACTGAATCCGCTGCCTGCTGAACAAGTGCAGGCGGAAGCCGATGCATGGGTCGGCTTACTACAGGACAAAGCACAAGACATTAGCGACTTAGAACTTGAGATTCAGCGCCGACAAGGTGAAGAGATTGATGGTGATGTTGATACAGATTTAGAGCGAGGCGTCGTTGCGGCCACTGAATTGGAAGTGGAACAAAGCGAACTCATTAGTCGCTTAGAAGTGGTTCTGAATAACCTTGATGAGAAAGGGGGTGAAACCACATCTTATCGACAATATATGGGTGCTGTCAGCGGTATCCAATTTGATATTACGGATGCTCAAAGCATTGGCTTGCGTTTTATGACTTGGTTACAGTCAGAGCAAGGCGGCATTCGCTGGGGCTTTAATCTTCTCAAAGTGATAGGAATCTCACTTGCGGCGTTACTGATTGCACCTCGCATCGGTAAGCTAATGAATGCTATTTTGGAGCCTATTGAAAATATTTCTGAGCTGTTCCGTCGCTTTATTGTAAAAGTTACTGGGCGGGCGGCTTACGTCATCGCTGCTTTACTTGCACTCGCCTCGATTGGGGTTAACTTAGGGCCTCTGCTTGCCTTGCTCGGCGGTTTGAGTTTCATTCTCGCCTTTGCTTTACAAAGTAATCTGGGTAACTTTGCGAGTGGCTTAATGCTGTTGCTGTATAAACCTTTTGACGTTGATGATGAAGTGGAAATCGCAGGACACTGGGCTGTTATTAAAGAAATCACCCTAGCGAACACATTGCTCCAGGTATGGGGCGAAGGCCGTACCATTTCTATCCCTAATGCCGCTGTTTGGGGTGGCACCATTGTCAACCACACCCCCAAAGATGGTGTTCGCAAAATTTGCGAAAAAGTTTGCGTCAATATCAACGAAGACATGGTTGAAGTGAAGCGAATTATTGAGGAAGTTTTGCTTGCTAATCCGCTTGTCCTTAAAGAGGATTATTGGGCAGGCACTTTTGTGTGGCAGGTTCAGGATTTCGGAGACGTTTTCTATGTTGCGCGGTGCAAGTCCGACGATTATTGGACGCTCTATGAAGAGTTAGTTTTGCAAATATACAGCCGATTACGTGAGGCTGGAATCGCCTTTGCGGTACCAGAATACCGAGTGTCTCTGGATTCAAAGGTTAAGCATGAGAGCTATTCGCTGCCGAAGGAAAAGAAACAGCTAGCGTCAGGTGATGTTAAGCAAACGCAAGAGCTAATGGGGCTTGATATTGAAGCGCCTGCTTGAGCCTAAATCAGAAGTCTCGGGCACAAACAAATTAGAAATTCGCACTACTTTTGATTGCTAGGTTTTGGAGATAACTGAGATGGCGACGTTGAATTCTGTAGAAAATCCTGTTGATGTAGGCGATCAATCTGCTGTTGCGATTGTGGGCATGGCAGGACGTTTCCCAGGAGCCAAGAACGTCAATGAGCTTTGGCATAATGTAAAAAATGGCTTAGAGTCCATTACATTCTTTTCAGATGAGGAGCTATTAGCCGCAGGGGTTTCTCCTCGTCTGATTAATGATCCAAACTACGTTAAGGCGTCGCCTACGCTACCTGACTTAGAAAAGTTTGATGCTTTTTTCTTTGATTACAGCGCCAAAGAAGCGTTGTACATGGATCCTCAACAGAGGGTTTTCTTGGAATGTGCCTGGGAAGCGCTGGAAAATGCTGGCTACCAGGCTGGCAGCTCCGAGTACACCATTGGCATTTATGGTGGTTCGTCTATTAGCTTGTATTTGCTCAATGACATTATCCATGCCAACCAGGTGTATGCGGGGCATATGACCAGTTCAAAAGAGTCAATGGTTTTTGGTGGTAATGTGCCCGAATCGTTGACAACACGAGCTGCTTATAAGTTAAATCTAACAGGGCCAGCCGTTCACGTATCAACGGCTTGTTCTACTAGCTTGGTTGCCGTTCACACGGCTTGCCAAAGTTTGTTAAATGGAGAGTGTGAAGTCGCTTTGGCAGGTGGTGTATCTTACCTGGGATCTCAAAAGGAAGGCTATCTTTACGAAGAAGGACTGGTGCTTTCTCCTGATGGTCACTGCCGGAGTTTTGATGCTAAGGGGCAAGGAACGCTTTGGGGGAACGGTGTAGGCCTTGTTGTTCTCAAGATGCTAGATGATGCTTTAGCAGATGGCGATCATATTCACGCAATTATTAAAGGCTCTGCCATCAATAATGATGGCAATCTCAAGGTCAGTCATAGTGCCCCGAGTGTTGATGCTCAAGCGAGAGCTATCTATCAGGCTCAAGACGTTGCTGATGTGGATCCTGGCACCATCACCTATATGGAAGCGCATGGTACGGCCACTTCGCTGGGTGATCCGATTGAAGTCGCGGCGCTGACTCAGGCGTTTCGAACTAAAACTGAAAAAAGTGGCTACTGTGCGATCGCCTCTTTAAAGAGCAACATTGGCCACTTGAGTGAAGCCTCTGGTGTGGCTGGATTAATTAAAACGACGTTAGCGCTGAAGCATCAGCAAATTCCACCCACTCTTAATTTTGAAACGCCTAACCCCCAAATCGATTTCGAGAGCAGTCCGTTCTATGTGAACACAGAACTCAAAGACTGGGCGCGCAACGGCACGCCTCGCCGTGCTGGGGTAAGTTCCTTTGGCATGGGGGGTACCAATGCCCATATTGTTTTAGAAGAATGGAATGCGCTGCCAGATAGCGATCGCCCCAGCACTCACACTCAACAGCTCCTACTGCTATCTGCGAAGACCCCGACTGCACTAGAAACGGCAACCAACAACTTAGTTGCTCATTTAAAGCAGCATCCTGAACTCAACCGAGAAGATGTTGCCTACACGCTGACCGTGGGTCGTAAAGCATTCAACCATCGTCGTATCGCTGTGGTCACGGACACTGAAGATGTCGGCGATATTTTTGTATCGCAAGCAGGACAACGAACCTTGACCAACAGCGGAGACGTTAAGCCTCGCTCGGTCGTGTTTATGTTCTCAGGCCAAGGCTCACAGTATGTGAACATGGCACACGAGCTCTACAAAACAGAAGCCGTTTTCAAAACGCATGTAGATAACTGCTGCCAGCTTTTAGAGTTTCAATTAGGGATGGATTTACGAGATATTCTCTATCCTGCACCTGACCAAGTAGACAGCGCTACTGAAAAGCTGAAGCAAACCTCAATTACTCAGCCTGCGCTGTTTGTGATTGAATATGCGATCGCTCAGCTTTGGATATCTTGGGGTATTGAGCCTATCGCTTTAATAGGACACAGTATTGGCGAATACGTTGCAGCTACCCTATCCGGTGTATTTGCTTTAGAAGATGCCCTCACCCTAGTCGCCAAACGGGGACAGCTCATGCAGTCCATGCCGGCGGGTGCCATGCTAGCGGTACCTTTACCAGAGAACACGTTAAAGCCTTTACTCAGCGGGACTTCTATAGAAATTGCAACGATTAACAGTCCGGCAAACTGCGTAGTCTCAGGCACGACTGAAGCCATTAATGCGTTTGAACAACAGCTCGCTGAACAGTCCATTGAAGGTCGTCGTTTACATACTTCTCATGCTTTTCATTCAGCCATGATGGAACCTGTTTTGAAGCAGTTCATGGCTGAGGTCAAACGAGTACCGTTGAATGCGCCCAGCATTCCGTTTGTCTCTAATTTAACGGGCACCTGGATTACATCAGAAGAAGCCACCGATCCTAACTACTATGCGCAACATTTACGCGGCTGCGTTCGATTTGCAGATGGCTTAACGCAGTTCTTTGACGATCCTAACCAGGTTCTGCTGGAGGTGGGGCCGGGGCGTACGCTCAGTACCCTAGCGAAGCGTCACCCCAACAAAGATTCAGAACAGATCACGTTAACCTCCGTTCGACATCCCCGAGAAACTGTTTCAGATGTTACGTTCCTACTGAAGTCTTTGGGCGCGTTATGGTTAGCAGGCGCTGAGATCGATTGGCAGCAGTACTATGGCGAAGCGCCTCACTATCGGGTGCCGCTGCCTACCTATCCTTTTGAGCGTCAGCGCTATTGGATAGAGCCTAAGAAAGTAAAGTCAGCACCTGTTTATGAGGGGAAAAAGTCAGATGTTGGTGACTGGTTCTATCAGCCATCTTGGAAACGGTCGAGTCTGCCTGCCAAAACGAAAAGTACTCTGGAAGCTCCGCTCTTAGTCTTTTTAGACGATGAGGGGCTAGGGTCTCAGCTCATTGAGCAATTAGCCACAACAACCGAGAGCATTGTTGCCGTTAAGCTTGGGGATGGTTTTTCTCAGGTTGAGCCGAATCTCTACAGTATTAACCCAAGCCAAGCTGAAGACTATCAGGCGTTAATTCAGGCCCTCCAGCGTCAGAATCTGGTGCCTAAATCTATTGTTCACTTGTGGAATGTGACCGCGTCACCTAGCACTACGCTAACGCTGGATGCAGCAAAAGCGACTCAAGAGCTAGGGTTCTATAGCTTGCTGTATCTGACTCAAGCGATAGGCGCACAAAACTGGGAGCATCCTATCGAGATGCTGGTAGTTGCAAACGACTTGCAAACGGTTACGGGGGAAGAAGCGATCGCCCCGGCAAAAGCCACGCTAATCGGCCCAGTCCGAGTCATTTCTCAAGAGTATAAAAATATTCACTGCCGCAGTGTAGACGTTGTTTTAGGTCAAAACCTTCCCAGCGTGGTGAGCCAGCTAATTGAGGAGCTACAGCATTCGGTTGAAGAAAAAATTATTGCGTACCGAGGTAAGTCTCGCTGGATAGAAACTTTTGAGCCGACTCGCTTAGAGAAATCTGCGATTGATTACCTCACATTTAGAGCGAAAGGACTCTATCTGATTACGGGTGGTATGGGCGGTATGGGACTGGTGTTTGCAGAACATCTGGCCAAAACCGTGCAGGCCAAGCTTGTTTTAATTGGGCGCTCGCCATTACCGGCTCGCTCAGACTGGAAACAGTGGCTAACGACCCACGCCGAAGAAGATCCGACCAGTACTAAAATTAAAAAAATCCAACAGTTTGAAGACTGGGGCGCTGAGGTGTTGGTGGTGAGTGCAGATGTGACGAATGAGTCACAAATGGCCGGCGTGATCGCCCAAGCCCAGAAAAAGTTTGGCCTTATTAATGGCGTTATCCATACCGCAGGGCTGCCCGGCGGCGGCGTCATTCCACTCAAAACACGGGCTGTTGCCCAGCGGGTTTTAGCCCCCAAAGTGGAAGGCACTATTCTTCTCGATACCTTACTCAAAGAGGTCCCTTTAGACTTTATGGTGCTTTGCTCCTCCATGGAATCTGCGCTAGGAACGGCTGGTCAAATCGACTACTGCGGTGCCAACAACTTTTTAGATGCCTACGCACATTCAAAAGCCAATGACACGGATTGTTTAACGCTCAGTATTAACTGGGATGCTTGGCAGAAAGTAGGCATGGCTGTCGAAACGGCTCAGTACGGACTAGATAACAAAGTCCTTGAGATCAAAACACTCGATCATCATATTTTTGATAGATGTATTGTCGAAAAGAATCAGGAGATTTACGTCGGTACCATTAAGCCCGATACACACTGGATTATCGGTGAACACGTCGTGTTGAACATGCCGAGCCTAGTCGGGACTGCCTATTTAGAAATTGCGCGATCTGCTTATGAATGCCACAGTGGTCATTCAACGGTAGAGCTTAGAGATGTTTATTTTCTACAGTTCCTCTTTGTAGAAGGTGACGAGAAAGAACTGCGAGTTATCTTAAAGGCGAACGAAAAAGAGAATGAAGAAAAGTTTTCGTTCTCAATTCAAAGTTTGGATGCGGACTCAAGCGAATGGGTTGAACATGCTCAGGGCAAAATCGTCCCACCTGATTTTCCTAGCCCCGTAGAATACGATGTTCAAGCACTAGAATCCAGCTGCGATCAGGAAATGATTGTGCCTGATCTACAATCTTTACCTGATTACACTCACTACGGCCCCCGGTGGCTCAGCAATATTAAATGGCGAAAAGCCAATGACCATCACAATCTAGCTCTGATGGAGCTGCCCTCGCAGTTCTCTGATGATCTAGATCTGTACAAGTTCCATCCCTCTATGGTGGATACCGCAACCTATGTGGTTGCAGATGTGTTACCCAATGAGCTAACCAGCAAGCTGGCCTTTTTCAAAGAGGACAGTACGTATCTACCCTATTTTTATGAACGCGTCCAAATCAAAGGCGCTCTGCCAGCGCGATTTTACTCCTACACCACCCGAGAGCTAAGAGGACGAGACTGGAGCATTAATCTCTCCTTTATAGATTCTGATGGTACGGAACTGGTTGCGATAGATAACTACACGCTGAAGTACACGGATGCAGCGTACAGCATTAAAGACAATCAAGATGCCAGACAGGCGAAAAAGCGGCCCGCGCTAAAGGTCGAAGATTCTTTGGCGGCGGCTGTTTTACCACAAGAGGGAATTGATAGCCTGGAGCGTATTCTTCAGAGTCGTATTTCTCAAATTGTGGTGTCCACACTGGGCTTTGAGTATCAACAGAGTCTTTTAAACCAACAAGAGGATGACGATAACGCCGAAGATGCGGTGCTATTTGAACGGCCTCAACTGAGCCAGGATTATGAGGCTCCACAGGCTGAAGTAGAGAAGGCGATCGCAGCTATTTGGGGACAAGTGCTAGGTATTAAAGATATTGGCCTTCACGACAATTTCTTTGACCTAGGTGGCGATTCACTCATCATTGTTCAAATCCTTCAACAACTGAGACAAACGCTAAAAGAAGACTTGACCATTAATGATTTGCTCAATGCAAATACAGTTGCTGAACTTGCGCAAATCATTGATCCAGACCTTGCTCAAGGCCAAAAGCAACTACCCGCCTGCATTGTTAAATTCCGCGAAGGCAGCGCTGAGGTCGCACCGATCTTCCTAGTGCATCCCATCGCAGGGACCACCCGCAACTACATCAACTTACCGAACTGTTTGCCTGCCAACCAACCGCTGTATACCATTCAGTATCCCAAATGGACAGATGACCCAGGCAATTTCAATACCATTGAAGGCTTAGCTACCCACTACCTAAAAGCTGTGCGTCAAGTTCAACCCCACGGCCCTTACTACCTCGGTGGCTACAGCGGTGGTGTGTATGCCACCTATGAAATGGCACAGCAGCTGACAGCGGCTGGCGAGGAAGTGGCGTTTTTGGCACTCATCGACAAGCCTCACTGGGAAACGGACAAGGACAAACCCAATTGGAATAATCCCGACTTTGGCACGACATTAGAAACAATGGTTTACTATGCCAACTTGCGTACGCCAAAGCCAGGCGGAGAAAGTCATCTCAGCGACTATCAAGCGCTGAATAGTTTCGATGACCAGCTTCAGCATTTCATTAAGAATTCTCCTTGGATTCAAGACATGATGCCGCCGAATTCAACCTATGTTGAATGGCAGACGTTCTGGGAGGTATTTGTTGAGCTGCGGATTATGAACGTTAACTATTCGCTCAAAAAATACGATGGGAAAGCGATTTATATTGCCGCTGCCATTCGAGATATCTACAGCGAACGGTTCAACGAAAAGCCTTGGTTTGATTTGGTGCCTCAGCTTGTGCTTGAGGAGGTTCCTGGTGATCATATTACGATGTGGCACCAGCCCCATGTCAAAACCCTGTCTCAAACGATTCAGAAATATGCCGACACACAACAATACAAACCAGCAACGTCATCAAGTGGGGCCCGGCAGGTTGAACTCAAGGCATCAGCCCTGTTAGAGGCTGCTCAGAAGAAAGCCAATTTAGATGACTTTGGCGATCCTCGCTTCCTGACAGGACTAGAACAGCTGATTGAATCGGTCAACAATGAAGCTGAGCTGCACCTAATGGGACAAAAGTTCATGCAGGAGCTGACGACCCGGCTGCTAGTCAATCGGTTAGAAATTCAGGCCGAACTCAAGCGTCATCCTGAGATTTTGCAAACACCTGTTACACAGCCACTGTTTATTTTGGGGTTGCCTAGAACCGGTTCAACCTACTTGCACAATTTGCTATGTCAAGATCCTTCAGTACGGTGGTTATCTCTGTGGGAAGGCTACACACCCTATCCTTCTCCCGATCCGAAAACCTACACCAGCGATCCTCGCATTCAGCAAACCCAGAACACCTTCAAAAACTACGAATTTTTCACGCCTGAATCCACTGCAATGCACAAGTATGATGCGCATGCGCCAGAAGAATGTGTCTGGCTGTTGCAAAATGACTTTGCCTGTACCAGCTTTAGCTTCCTGACTCAAATACCAGCTTACACAGCCTGGTTAAAGCAACAGGATATGACCCCTGTTTATGCTTACTACCGTCAGCAACTCCAGCTACTGGATTGGAAATTCTCTTCAGATCGCTGGGTGCTCAAAAATCCCTTCCACCTCGCTGATTTATCTGCACTAGAAACTATTTTCCCAGATGCCCGTTTCATTCAAACGCATCGAGATCCCTATCGAGTGGTGGCCTCATATTGTCGTCTCATTGAGAATCTGAGACCGGTGTATTCAGACCAGCTCGATAAACGCGCCATCGGCCAGGAGATTTTAGGCATTCTTGCCCATCAGGTTGAGCAAGGCATGAAAGCACGGGCTGCTATTTCTCAGGAAAGACTTTGCGATATCAGCTTTGGCAGTTTGGTTAAAGATCCGGTGGGAACAGTACGACAAATTTACAACCATTTTGGATATGAAATGAGTCAAGAGATGGATAAAAATATTCAGCAATACATCAATAACAATCCTCGCTATAAACATGGTAAGTACAGCTACTCTTTGGAGGAATTTGATCTTAATGTCAATCAAGTTAGCGCAAGTTTCAAAGACTACATCGAGACATTTGAGAAACACATTGACTCAAAGGACTCATAACAATGCAAAACTTTACGGCCTACATTCCCACTAAGCTTCATTTCGGACAGAATGCTGTTCGTGACCTAGGCCATCATGCTTCCCAAATTGGCAATCATGCTTTGCTGGTGTATGGGTGTGGCTCAGTGTTCAGAAACGGTAGCTATTCAGATACTGTTGATAAGCTCAGTCGCCACAATATTAAGGTGACTGAATACGGCGGCATTAAACCAAATCCACTCGTGGAAGATGTGGCAAAAGCGGCCAAATTAGGTAGAGAGAATGGCGTTGATATGGTTGTGGCTGTTGGTGGAGCGAGCGCCATAGACTCAGCTAAGCTGATGGCGATTTGCATTACTAATGAGTGCGATCCGTGGGAAGTAATCACCCGCCAGTATGAGCCAAAAGCAGCTGTGCCTATTCTGGTTGTGTTAACGCTGGCCGCGACTGGCACTGAGATGAATCCAACGTCTGTGATTCAAAATCCTCAGACCAAACAAAAGCTAGGGCTCAGACACGAGCTGATGTATCCAACCCATTCATACCTAGACCCTAGCTATACGCTTTCAGTACCCAAAGACCATACAGCCTATGGCGTTGTAGACCTTGTCACCCATTGTCTTGAGGCTTGGTTTGGGGAAGGCGAAGCATCGCTCTCTGATCGCTTTACAACCGCGATTATCCAGGAGGCGATCGCCTATGGCCCAGCGTTGATGAAAGATTTGAGAAACTTTGAACTCCGTTCTAAAGTGATGTGGGCGGCAACCAATGCGCTAAATAACCTGACTATTTATGGTCGCAGCTCTCCTGACTGGGGGGTTCATATTCTGGCGCATACATTGTCTGTTCTTTATGACACGCCTCACGGTGCAACGCTTTCGATTATTTATCCGGCTTGGATGAAGGCAATGCGCGATCGCGCCAGCGCCAGAATTTTTCAGCTAGGTCAGGGCGTATTTGGAACATCTTCGGTAGAAGCGACCATCGACTCTGTTGAAGACTTTTTCTCGACGTTAGGCAGCCCAATTCGATGCCAGGATGCTGGTATTGAATTGGGCTGCAAACAAGATATTTTAAACCTGATGAACAAAAATCAGGCAGAGGGACTCAATTACACGCTTTCTGAAGCCGAACGGGAAAAAATCTTAGATTACGCGTTTTCAGAAACAGCCTGTCGGGCTTCCAGCAAACGTCTTCTGCATGCTGAAGTCACTTAGCACTTTCTTGAGTGCTCTATTCAGTACTTCAAAAGTTAAACGGTCGTAAGGCTGCTAGCGTTCAGCGCGCGCTGCCTTAAAAACTTACCCGCTAAAAAATTAACAGGATAGATTGATGTCACAAGCAACTCTTTCAAGACCGTCGTCTACTCGTCCATTAACTCAAGATGAGCTAAATTTTTACCGTGAGAATGGCTACGTGATTGTGCGTGGAGTCTTCGATGCGGAAGAAATGGAATTAGTGCGATCAGTTTGCCAGTCTGATTCTAGTCTGGAGAGTGCTCTTAAGCTTGTCATTGACGATCAGGGTAGAAGCTGGGGAGCTTCTGTTTGGGCAGGCTTAAACGATTCTCTTGTCAGCGTCGTTAATCAAACGGCTCGGATGGTTGAGATGGCTGAGGCCATTACATGCGAGCCTTGCTACTTCATGTATTCCAAAATTGTTCAAAAACCGGCCCATGACGATAGCATTGTTTACTGGCACCAAGGCTTTCCTGGTTGGTATGCCGAAGGATGCCCGTTCCCAGATATGTTTGCTAGCTGCTCCATTGCAGTGAATGAAAATACAAAAGACAACGGGTGTTTGCAAGTCATTGCTAAGTCGCATCTTTTAGGACGCATTGAGCATGTTGCGGAAGGCAATGCTGAAAACGTTCGCTGCGAGCCAAAACGGATTGACAGAGCGCTGCAGCATCTTGAAGTTGTGAACTGTGAAATGGCAGCGGGCGATGTGGTTTTCTTTCATGCAAATACCATTCATGGCTCAGAGGCGAATAGAACAGATGGCGTCCGCATCTTGATGCACTCACACTACAATGCAATGATCAATCGGCCTTCTGAAGATAGGCCAGACTCGCATCCCTGTGTTCCCATTGAGAAACTCCCTGACTCTGCGATTAAGGACGGGCTGTATACATCAGGATTTAAAAGCAATAGCCAAGATTGGAACTGGTATAACAACGAACCTGAAGACTATGTAAAACAATAGCAACGTCAGACAGAGACAGACTATGGAGAGAGAAGCGCTAACTTACAGATTAGCTCGTGTTAAACAAGGGTTGATTCTAATGGAGAAGGATTCACTAAACTCCTCTCATCAGGAACCTTCTGTAGGGTTTATCAGCGCACCCGCTTGGTTCGATCCGTCATCCCATGACTTTACAACGGCTGTTCAAGAAACTGTAATTACCCAACAGACTTTTCCGCTACTCCCGGACTTTGACTACTCACTCGACAGCATTGCTTCTGAACAATTAACTGAGCGGTTTTGTCTGTGTGCGCAGAGCTTACAAGCGGCAGGATGCAACCTTATTGTTCAAGTCGGCAGCCCTTTTTCTTGGGCCAATATAAAGTCAGAAGCACAAGTGCGCCAGAGACAAGCTCGAATGATTGAGGCTGCCAACCTTCCGATCATTATGACCTCTTTGGCAATTATGGATGCCTTACGCGCTCATCAAGTTGATAAAATTGCTATTTCCAGCACCTACTACAGTTCATCCTGGAACAAACATTTTTCTTCTTTTATAAGCCTATGCGGCTTTGACGTGTTACATGCTTCTAACTTTTATCAACAAGGATTGGTCGAGGCCAAAAATGGAGTAGGACATTTCAAATATGCTGACTATGCTAGAGAGAAGATGTCTGATATGGTCAAAGCCTCTGTTCAATCCGTTAAGAATGCCACACCTGAGTGTGAAGCGATCATAATTGTCGGAACAGGAGCGAGAACCCTCAATATTTTGCGTGAGCTAGAAGCGATCGCCCAATGTCCAGTTATTCCTGCTGATACAGCTGTATATTGGCTAGCTGCACAGCATCTTAGATTAACTTTATCGCCTGAGATGGGCTATTTCAGGAATTTATCATATCAACAGTGTTATCGACCTAAATTTGATGAATCTATATGTTGACTATTCCTCCTCTAGCCATTGACACGAGCAAAATTCGGGAAAAGAGTGACAGCAGTGTCTCGTTTTTTCGTGAAGCGGCTCCTTACATCCATTGTCATCGTGGCAAGACCTTTGTGGTTGCTTTTGCTGGTGAAGTGATTGCGACCAGCCAGTTTCATCAAATCATACAAGATTTAGCCATTATCTCTAGCTTAGGGGCAAGGCTAGTGTTGGTGCATGGCACTCGCCCCCAAATTGATGAGCGTCTGCATCATAACAATGTGCCCATCCGTATTCACCGGGGCATTCGCATGACGGATACGACAACCCTGATGGCCGCCCAAGAAGCCATTGGTTTTCTGCGTATCCACATCGAAAATCTCCTAACTCATAGCCTAAATCAGCCCTCCGTTTCCAGCAAGGGCCTGGGCATTGTCTCGGGAAATTTTATTACCGCTCGCCCGATGGGAATACATGACGGCATTGACTATGGGTTCACAGGGCTCACTCGTCGAATTAATCATACGCTTATTCAACAACAGCTTGAATCTCAAAACATTGTGCTGGTATCACCCATCGGCTATTCTCCGACAGGTGAGGCATATAATTTGCGTTATGAGGATGTTGCGATCGCCACTGCAAAGTCTCTCAAAGCAGACAAGCTCATCTTTCTCAGCCAACAATCGCTTGATCTTCCCCATACACTCACTTTAGATGAAGCTAAAACCTATCAGCACGAACTCCTTCCTGCGGCTATCGAGGCACTAGAAGCTAATATCAGTCGAGTTCACCTGCTGGATGCGAAGCCTGATGGTGCACTACTCGTAGAACTCTATACCCGCGATGGCATGGGTAGCATGATTTCTGCTGAACAATTCGAGCATCTGCGAACTGCCAACATTGAGGACATCAACAGCATTTTAGAGTTGATTCGTCCGGTAGAAACCACTGGCACGCTGGTTAAACGATCCCGAGAACATCTAGAACTAGAAATCAATAACTTCCATTTGATTATTCGTGATCAAAAAGTCATTGCCTGCGCAGCTTTGTACAGCACCGACGATGACCACGTTAGCGAACTTGCCTGCTTTGTTGTCCATCCGAACTATCGGGGCTGCAAACGAGGCGACAAGCTACTGAAGCACATCACCCAGCTAGCCCAAAGTCGAGGCAAAACTCAGCTCCTAGTGCTAACCACTCAAACCACCGATTGGTTTCGAGAACGAGGATTTATCAAAGGTAGTATTGAACAACTGCCTCCCAACAAAAGAACCCTATATAACTACCAGCGAAACTCGCAGGTTTTATTCAAAAAAATCGCCAGATAGTTTCGAAAGTTTAGCTTTATCGTCCTATGTCTACTTTTAATGTGGTCACCGTTGATACTAGCGGCTGTATTGTCCAATCTTCTCAAAGGTATGCTGAATCCCGAGAGGAAAGGCGAGTACCCGGCCTAGCATTAGAAATGGTACTCATTCGCGGAGGAACATTTACGATGGGTTCTCCGACAACCGAACCCGGACGAACATGGTATCAAGTATGGGATTCGTCACTAAATGGATTGGATATTGAAGGGCCTCAGCACGAGGTTAAGGTATCTGATGTTTGGATTGGGAAGTACCCAATAACACAAAGTCAATGGCTTGCTGTTGTTAGTTTGCCTGAAATAGACAAATACTTAGATCCAGATCCAGCAGACTTTAAAGGTGCACATCGCCCGGTTGAACAAGTGTCTTGGTATGATGCGATAGAGTTCTGCAAGCGACTTTCTCGGCATACGCAGCGTCAATACCGTCTGCCTACTGAAAGTGAGTGGGAATATGCATGCAGAGCCGGAACCTCGACACCCTTTACTTTTGGGCCAACGCTCTCTCCCGATTTAGCAAATTATGCGCCTATCGAGGGAGCGCATAATGGGCATCAATGGTCAGGGACATATGGGAATGGTCCAGGAGGTCAGTATCGGCAGCAAACCACAGAAGTTGGAATATTTCCAGCCAATGCGTTTGGGTTATACGATGTGCATGGAAATGTTTGGGAGTGGTGTTTGGATCACTGGCATGAAACCTACGAAGGCGCACCAATTGATGGAAGCGTGTGGCTGTCTTCAGATACAGATAAAAGAATTTTGCGGGGAGGGTCTTGGTTCTTTTTCCCTGATCTCTGCCGCTCAGCTTTTCGCAACAGGCGTGTTCCAGAGACTCGGTTTAACCGAACAGGCTTTCGAGTTGCGTGCGAACTATAGTGGAATTTGGGTAACCGCTAGTGGGGCACATGCCGTGTCAGACACGAGCGTGAGCGCCGATTTTGTCAGCTATTCGGGATCAGCGTTCAATGAGGGTGAAATGCTTACATGATAAAAGCAATTAAACAAAAACTGTAGGAGCGAGTTTTGTTTAATTGCTTTTGTCCAACGACTTAACTAAGTGACCATTCGTGACTCTAACTCAGATCCCATATAAGAGCGATCGCCCAATTTCTGTAACAAGGGACCATGAATCCCAAATGTAACCTTAGAAACTGAGCCTGCTAATATCTCAATGCGCTCACGATACCGTCCTAAATCAATTCCCAATAGACTACACAACATGACCTGAGTCGTTGTTTGATGGGAAACCACTAGCACATTCCCCTCTTTATATTTTTCTCTTATTTCAGAGATCACCAACATCGCACGACTGGCTACTTCAACAGACGTTTCTCCTTTTTTGGGAGAATTCCAAGCTGGATTAGTCATCCAGTCACTATAATTTTTTGAATGATGTTCTTTGACCCATTCATGGGATTTGTCTTCAAAAACACCAAAATCCATCTCTTTTAGGCCACCGCGCAACTGCATTTGAACAGCGACTGCATCGGATAGAGGCCTAGCTGTTGCAAGGGTACGCTTCGTAGGACTAATGTAAATAGTTTCCCAAGGGAGCGATTGATAGGCAAGCACAAAAGCATTTGCCACTTCTTCACCTTCTGGGGTTAATTCTGGGTTGAGAGAACCACAATAGCGGCCTTCTTTGCTATGAATGGTCTCACCGTGACATAAAAAGTAGAAAGTTAAACTCATGAACTTAAAATGTGATACCCACCATATTTTATTGACAAATCGCCAGCCATTCTTCGAACTAGCCGTTAGCAAATTTATGTAGCCAGTTATCGTGATAAGGTCAATCGCTGGTTTTATAGAGTAACAGTCTAGTCTCAATATACTCTAACTTCAATGTACTACAGAATAACGAACACTATACAGTTTATGTTTTATGTGTTTCACGTTCTTCCTAATTGATTTAGAACTGCTATAGTCGAACCTGGAACGGGTTACCGCCGAACCGAAAGAGTATGTCCAACAAGCGCACAACGCTAACGGACAATTTTTTCCTTAATTGGTTAGATTAGCCTTGCTCCCTCGCCCTTCTCCCATAGGAAAAGAGCGGGGGAGTTTTTTTACATCAGAACCATAACAAATGGAGATTAAAGCAACTGTGGCAACCCCATCGCCAACCACCGGGACAAACTTTGACAAAGAATACCTCAATGAATCCTTCAAAGAATTTTTCAAAGAATCCCTTGATGAATCTCGGGAATATGTTTTCATTGCCCGCAGTAGGGTTTATCACGCCTGTCGCTTGGTTTGATCCATCACCTTATGAATTTACAACAGCTGTTCATGAATCTGTGCTAAGTCAGCAGACGATGCCATTGCTACCTGATTTTGACTTCTCTCTTGAGAGCTTTGCCTCAGAATCTCTGATAGAGCACCTATGCCTCTGTGCCCGTAGTTTAAAAGCTACGGGATGCTCTGTTATCGTGCTGCAAGCTGGTCATCCTTTTGCATGGGCCAATGTGAAATCAGAAACAGAAGCACGGCTAAGAAATGAGCGAATTGCGGCAGCGACCGCTCTTCCGACTATTACGACCGCCTTTGGGATCATTGATGCATTGCGGTGTTACAAGGTGAAGAAGATAGCGATTAATGCTACGTATAACAGTTCAGCCTGGACGAATCTTTTTACATCTTTTATGGAGATGTGTGGATTTGAAGTCGTACATGCTTCTAACTTCTATCAGCAAGGCTTGGCTAAACCGATCAATGAATATAATGAAGAAGAGCACTTTCGATATGCTGATTTAGCGGACCCAGTTGGTGAGATGTTGGCACTGCTCAAGGCATCCGTTCAATCTGTTAAGGAAAGGGCTTCTGGTTATGAGGCGATCGCAATTGTCGGAACAGGGACGAGAACCTTAAATGTTTTGTGTGAGTTAGAAACCATTGCACAATGTCCAGTCATACCGGCTGATACGTCTGTGTACTGGTGGGCTGCACAGCATCTGAATTTGAAATTGTTGTCGAATATGGGCCGATTTAGGGACTTGTCTTATCAGCCATCTCATTGATAAAAGTTATTGTCAGCACTGTTTAAAAAATGTAACCGACTTCTTCTTTCGCAATTGGTACAAATAGAGTACAGAAAAAACTGGCAACAGCAAACGGTGCGATGGAACTGACGTCAGAACAAAGTTGACAAGCCTTAACTCCAAACGAAAGTGACGCTCCGTTTGTCGTCAGTTGCTTTCATTGAATATGGCAACATAGTCGAACAGACGATTGTGTTGCCATGAGAGCTGAATTAGCCACAAGCTTCTGGGGTTGCAATGACATCGCAATTTACCCCACATTTTACTGAATCATGACTGGACTATAGAAGATTTGGCTTGCATAGCTAGAGTCTTACAGATGAAGAAAGAGCACTTTTCAGCATACAAGCATGCTATCGTGTCAGTGTGTAATGCTTTAGTCAGATAAATCTATATTGGCTATAGAGCCTGATCGTCATCACTACAAGGTTCTGTTTACAATTTTTTGGCAACCAAAGTGTATCTAAAATATTGTTATTCAAGTAATCTTAGATACAGTTAAATAGTACAAGTGTTGATTAACTGTTCTGAGCAGTAACTGTTCTAAGCTTAGAGTAAAGCTGTTGAGCTATAGATTACTCAGTACCTGGGCGCTTTAAATAATAAGTACACTTTCTGATGAATCTTCTTATAAGTTTTCTCATTTAAGGCGCTGTTAGTGTCCCATTAAGCTGTATTCTCCAGGCAACACTGAGAAACTAGCCATAAGAACGCATATGAGCATAAGCCCCCCTGTCTAGGCTTCAGCTAAAGGTCTCTAGGCCATGAAAATTTTTGCCTGTAACTACACCAAGTGTACGGTCACTTACTTCTGTCAAGACTTAGATGTTACATCTGCTGTGCTTGAGGAACTTGAAAGGATAAGGAGGAAATTGGCTCCCTCTTTGTCCCTGTTGTCACTACGAGGATTAAGAATACGACATAGGAAACCTCATCCTGAAACTGCTCTTGTGTTTTGATGCAAGAGCGTCAGGAATGCCACTGTATGTTGTTCCTTGCCAAAGACAGTCCCTGCTAAGATACAGAGTTTTTCATAAGCTTTAACCAGAGAATCTAAACTAATACAAGGTAGTTAAAGTTAGATAGATAGCTTTAATTACCTTGTATTAGATGATTAGTTCAAATATTAGTCAAGTAATTAAAGTTAGCCGTTTACCTAGTGGGTTAGATGTTTTGGTGAGTCTAGCCAACTGAACGGTAAGCTATGTCATTCATTTTTTCGACTTAAGTACCTACCCAACTACGCTTCGCACAACAAATGGTATCCAGCGTTCAGTCTGTTGTCAGTCAGCCCTATAAGTACGGCTTCGTTACGGATATTGAAGCCGATGCGCTTCCTCGGGGCTTAAACGAGGAGGTCATTCGAGCCATTTCAGCCAAGAAGGCAGAACCCGCCTTCATGTTGGACTTTCGCCTCAAAGCCTATCGTCGTTGGCTGAAAATGGAAGAGCCCTCTTGGCCTAACGTCGCGTACCCGCCCATCGACTACAACGATATC
>JBGCGG010000181.1:0-18923 GCA_045110585.1 Phormidesmis sp.
CAGAGTGCTAGCGCAGCACCTGGCCCATATACGATCCCCAAAGCTGTGCGGCAAAGGCACTGCTGCCATCGGTGGGCGTATTGTCATCGTTGCCCAGCCAAACGCCAGTGACCACTTGGTTGCGAGGGACAAAGCCAATAAACCACGTATCCACGTTGTTGTTGGTGGTGCCGGTTTTTCCCCCTTCGCCCATGCCAAGGTAGGCATTGCGGCCTGTGCCGCCCTGCACGACGCCCTGCATCATGCCGACCATAGTGTTGGCCACACCCGGATCGAGGGCTTGCACTGGAGCGCTCTGTTCTGAAAAATCAAAAATGACCCGACAGGTGGATTCGTCATTGATATCTGCGCAGTCACTGCTGTCGAGGATGCGTTCGATGGCGTGGGGTTTATTCCAGACGCCGCTGTTGGCGATCGCTCCAAAAGACCCCGTAATTTCTAAAGGCGTGACCTCACTTTGGCCCAGTACTAGCCCTGGCACTGGATTTAGCTCAGAGGTAATGCCCATGCTCCGCGCGAGGTTCACCACCGCGTCGAGGCCGACAGTTTGCGCAATGCGCATGGCTACCACATTCTCTGAGCGTGCCATCCCCGCATACATATCTAATGCGCCGCCCCCGGAGCGGCAGCCTGCCACAGAAGATCCATTCCAATTGAGATCCGCACAAGAGAACGTTGTTCCAGGTGAAATGCCCTGCTCTAACGCGGCGGCATAGCTAAATATTTTGAAGGTAGATCCTGGCTGGCGGAGGGCTTGTGTGGCCCGGTTAAACTGACTTTCCTGCCAGTCATAGCCCCCAACGAGCGCCTGTATGGAACTGTTGTCCGTGTTTAGCGTAATCACCGTCCCCTGGGAGAAGCCGTACTGCGCCCCTTGGTTGGCGATGGTTTCTCTGAGAGTGGTTTCCGCTTTGGCCTGGGTGTTTAAGTCCAAGCTGGTTTCTACGATGAAGTTACCTTCGCGGGCTAGGCCCTTACCCAGCAGTTCGTCTAGCTCATCGAATACATAGCTGTAAAAGTAGGGCGCGCGGGCGCTCTTGAGTTGTTCTTGGGCGGATGGACTGAGTTCAATGCGCGATCGCCTGGCCCTCGCGCCTTCTTCTTCGGAGACCATGCCCAGCTGTACCATTCGCTGAATGACTCGGTTCCGGTAGTCCACAGCGGCCTGATAGTCTCGCACAGGATTAAATGCGTTGGGGGCAGGCAAAATACCCACCAGCGTAGCGGCCTCGGCAATGTCTAAATCACTGGCAGACTTGCCAAAATAAAACTGTGAAGCATCTTCAAAGCCGTACAGGTTATTGCCTAAATACACCCGGTTTAAATACAGCAGCATCAGCCGGTCTTTGCTGTAAAACGTCTCTAGCTTTAGCGCGACAACGGCTTCTCGAATTTTTCGTGCGGCGCTGTCTTCGTTGCCCACATAGTTGTAGTAAATGTTGCGCGCCATCTGCTGCGTCAGGGTGCTGGCCCCTTCTCGAATCGCCCCTTCCTGTACGTTGGCCTTCAGCGCTCGGATAATGCCCAGCGGGTCTACGCCAATGTGCCAATAAAAGCGCGAATCTTCTGAGGCAACGGCTGCCAGCGGCAAATACGGCGAATATTCTCTCAGGCGCTTTTTCTCGCGGTGGGCAATATTCGGCAGATCTTTGAGCGGGATCGGTGCGCCATCTTCTTCGGCGCGAATGAGCACGGGGCCTGCGACGGATTCGGGAATGGGCCGCACGTCAATTTTGGGCCACTCAATGCCGACAATCCACAGTGCCACTAGACCGCTAAAGCCGCTGATGCCATACAGCCCGTAGCGCATCACATTGAGGTACCACGGCGGCGGATCGATGTAGCGCACGGTCACCGCATCGGCTAGTTCTTGGGGGCCTAAGGTGAGCTGATCGCCGTGACGCAGCGGTAGCGTACGAATTCTTTTTTTGCGCCGATAAACGCCGTTGGTGGAGCCTTTGTCTTTGAGGACAAAGGGGTTGCCGGGGCGCGAACGATCGCGCGTGAGCGACAAGTGAGTTTGGCTCACAATTGGGCTGCGCACCACGATGTCGCAGCTTTTGGAGGAGCGGCCTAGCAGGTAGTGCTCTCCAACCAGGGGATATTCGTTCTGTTTGCCTGCACCGTCAGTGGTTTCGATGACGAGCCTCGGCACCCTTGCGTTGGCCTTCAGCGGAATTTTAGCGAAATCCACATTCGCCTGCACCGTATGAAATGCCTGGGTAATTGAGCCTAAAAAGGTTTTGGGTGGCTGCGCTCCCGTTTTTTTGGGCGGTTTGGGTGGCGGTGAAGTCATATTGGTTTAGCAAAGCGAGCAGACGGTTAGCGATCGCTCATCAGCGAACGACCCCATTTAGTATAGGAACCCACAGCCAAAACCTTCATCATTTCGGAAGGTTTTGAGCTAACTTTGCTGTCTACCTTCTACTTTGAAGTCCGGCTGCACTCTTACTGAGATTCTGTGAGCAGCACTACTGAGATTCTGTGAGCAGCACCCACACTAGGCAAACAAAGCCAATATTGATCCAAATATCCGCAAAATTAAAGACTGGAAACCCTGTAACCGGGAACACCTGAATAAAATCGACCACCGCGCCTGCTAAGGCCCGATCAATGCCGTTTCCAAGTGCGCCGCTCAAAATGAACCCGTAGCCCACTTCCTCCCACTTGTTCGCAAACCGCGTCGTCAATCCCATGATGATCAGCGCAGCGCTCACCGCTAAAGACAAAATCCACAGCCATTCGCCGTGATCTTTAAATAGGCCAAAGGCTGCGCCGGTGTTCTCGGTGTAGGTAAAGTTCAGTACGCCGGGAATGAGTTGAATGGGCAAATCTGGCCCCATTGGCTGTAACCATGCGACCGCTATTCGCTTAGAAACGTAGTCGAGGATGAGGCCGATAATGGACACCACCCAAAACGCCACATTCTTCCGAATTTTCATACTTTTGCCCATTTAGCCTATTGATGTAGATGCTTCTGTTAGTAAAACAGCTTTAGTAAAACAGCGCTTTTATAAAACAGCGCTTCAGTAAAACAGCAGCTTACGCATTCCGTAGGCGATCAGCGCGATCGCACAAGCCACCATCACCTGCCCCGGAATCACGACCACGGAGTATTTCATTATGGCGGTAAAGAGTGAAGGATCTTTCAGCCAGCGAAACAAATGCCCTACTAATAGATAAAACAAGCCGCATAGATGAACCACGATGAGGCCGCACAGCGCAGAAAAGGCCAGCCTTTCTAGGGTGGGTTTGGCTCTAAAGGCAAGATATCCACACAGCCATCCGGCAGGCACAAATCCGAGCAGATAGCCGAAGGCGGGCGATCGCACATAGCCCAACCCAGCTCCTTCTGTAAATACGGGCAGGCCAAACCGCTCAAACAGTACTAAGCCCAGCATCAAATACGCAATTTGTGACAGTGCCGCCGCATTGCGTCCGCCCATGCAGCCGGTAAACAGCACCGCCCCAACTTGATAATTCACATCCAGTGAATAGAAGGCTTCACCCGCCTCCTGCGGAATTTTGACTCCGTAAGCTTCTAGCCAGGTACTCAAAATCGTTAACATTAGGCCAATTAGCGCCCATAGCAGCTCAGATAGAGCAAACACCTTTTTCCTCTCTAAACGGCCTTGAAAGCGACTCTTGCCACTTCATTTCTCATCTACCTCATTTTAGAGTGCGACTGCCGTCACTTCTTTACGGAACGTAACTTTTGCGCACATCTACTTAATAAGGCTATAGGTAGCGCTCTACACTATTTCAATTGACTACACCCCCTCCGCGCCTTATGTTTCCTACTCATCGCCCCCGACGACTGCGATCTCACGAGAACCTCCGCCGCATGGTGCGCGAAAACATCGTCACCACGAACGATCTCATCTATCCTCTCTTTGCTGTGCCTGGTGACAGCTTCTCCCAAGAAGTGAAATCCATGCCCGGCGTCTATCAGCTTTCTGTCGATAAAATTGTGGCCGAAGCGCAAGAAGTCTATGACCTGGGTATTCCTGCTGTCATCCTCTTCGGTATCCCCACCGAAAAAGACACTGACGCTACGGGCGCATGGCACGACCACGGCATTGTGCAAAAGGCCACCGAAGCCATTAAAAAGGCAGTGCCTGATCTGGTCGTAATTGTCGATACTTGCCTGTGCGAGTACACCGATCATGGTCACTGCGGTTACCTCGAAGTCGGCGATCTGTCTGGACGCGTTCTCAACGATCCCACCCTTGAATTACTTAAGAAAACGGCTAAGTCTCAAGCCAATGCGGGCGCAGATATTATTGCGCCTTCTGGCATGATGGATGGCTTTGTTCAAGCAATTCGTGAGGGCTTGGATGAAGGTGGCTTTGATGACACGCCGATTCTTTCCTACGCGGCCAAGTATTCTTCTGCTTACTACGGGCCTTTCCGCGATGCGGCTGAGTCTGCGCCTCAGTTTGGCGATCGCCGCACCTACCAGATGGATCCCTCTAACGGCACCGAAGCCCTCAAAGAAATTGAGCTAGATATTGCTGAAGGTGCAGATATGCTGATGGTGAAGCCTGCGCTCGCCTACATGGATATTATCTGGCGCGTTAAAGAGGCCACTAACCTCCCGGTTGCGGCCTACAACGTTTCCGGTGAGTATTCTATGGTTAAAGCCGCAGCTCTTAACGGTTGGATTGATGAGCGTAAAGTGGTGATGGAAACGATGACCAGCTTCAAACGTTCTGGCGCGGATTTGATCTTGACTTACCATGCGAAGGATGTGGCTAGATGGCTAGCCTCCTAAGTCTGTAATCGGATGCTTAATTCCACATAAAGCATTCAGTTCCACATAAAACGAAGGAGAGGGCACGTAAGCTTGTACGCGCCCTCTCCTTCGTTTTGTCCCTTTTTTGGCTTTATCCCTGTTTGGGCCAGTCCCGAACTTGGCCAGAGGTTAAGACGGGCCTGCGCCTTAACCTCTGTTTCCTACTGTTCGTTTCCCAAGGCCCTTATGCCAAGGACTGTGCATTAATGGCTGTGCATTAATGGCTTTGACTGAAGGACTGTTCATCAAAGTCAGTGCATCAAAGTCCTCAATGCAAAATTTGAACGTTAATAGGCACCTGAGCGCTTAGACAAAATCGTGGTTACTGTCTTCACAATCAGCTTGATGTCGTACACTGGCGTCCAGCATTTTTGATAGTGCAAATCTAGCTTTACAATCTCTTCAAAGTCCTTAATGGCTGAGCGACCACTGACCTGCCACTGTCCTGTCAGACCTGGGCGCACATCCAATCGTCTCCAATGGTGTTCGCTGTAATGCTTCACTTCATCGCCTGTGGGCGGGCGGGTTCCCACCAAGCTCATGTCTCCTTTGAGGACATTCCAGAACTGGGGAAACTCATCTAGGCTAGTTTTTCTCAAGAACTGACCGACTTTCGTAATCCGTGGGTCAGCGGTGTTCTTAAAGATCAACCCCTGCGCTTCGTTTTTGATTTTGCTTTTCAGCTCATCGGCGTTGCTGACCATCGAGCGGAATTTCCAAATCCGAAAAGGTTGACCCTGTAGGCCAAACCGCTCTTGGGAGTAGAAGATAGGGCCTGACGAATCTAGTCGAATCGCGATCGCGATGGGCACCAGCAAGATTGCCAGGATAGCTAACCCTACACAAGCGCCCAAAATATCTATGACGCGCTTAAGCGTAGAACGAGTCGAAATGTGGGGCAAACGAGGACGCGGGGGATGATAAATACTTACCCGAGATGGTCTAGGCATATCTGAATAAGGTATGGCGCTACGTGACATCGGCTCTCTCAATTGTGAAACTCAAACGTTGAACAAATCACCCGTTCAGCCATGTGCAACTGATATGCCATTAACTGTGGTGCTTGAAGGTACCTGCACCCTCAATCAGAGCGAGCTACGTCCTGCGCGTCACTTCTCAAGCAAGCCTTTCCGTGAAGAAGTCTCGTTTAGAGATAAAGCGCTTTAGCAGCTGTTAACGATGAGTTAAGTACTTCTACTTAACCTAGACTCCCCGAATTATAGTTAGTGCCTCAAAAACCTACGCATTTATGCGTAAAATTCGGTGAAACATTGTTCTGAGCCACATGATTACAGCTGTATTTATGAAGTAGAGATAAAGGCTACATCGCTTCTGGGATGGGGTAGAGTAAAGCAACCTAAACCCAGATAAAGCAGTTTAGGGTCAAATAAGGCTATCTCAGCCTGAATAAAGCCACCGAAAGCCAGTCACAGCTATCTAAAACTCGATTCAATGCATCCAGGATTTTAGATAAACCACGCTAAGACTAGACGCCACTGCAAAGACGACCTATTCCTAACTAGACGCCAACTCATGAATGCTGAGGGTGACAACGCCACTTCCCAACAGACCATCTCAGAGGCCACTGAAAAGATGGTTGCAGGGCTTTTGTCTAGCTGGCAAAAGCAGATTAAGGCGGATATTCCTGGCCAGCCTGCAGATATCTATGTTGCGATCGCTCATTGGTTAGTCGGCTCGCCCGAGCGTTTTGAGCCGATGTCTGAAGCCGAACTAAAGCTCGCTAACAAGGCGATGGACTATCGCTACCGCATTTTAATTTCACGCTACTGGGGGCTATCGCCTGAGCGAGGCTATAAGCGGTTGCTCACTAAGCTAGGTGGCTTGTTTCTTATTCGCAGCAAGATTCGCACCTGGATTGCGCTGAGCCGCGATCGCAAGCGAGCTGTCAAAGATGTTTTGCAGGAAGTGATTCAAGAAATGCTGCAGAGCGATCGCCACATGCAGCAACAAACCCAGCTCATTCGTAATTGCACCCAGCGCGGCGGTCTGCGAAATCTGCTGACGCTCGCAACGGTGGAAGAATACTGCCTACGGCCCATTCGCAATCAGCCTTTATTGGTCTATCGGTTTGTCAATTACTTGCGGCGCTCCCAGCGCGGCGGCATGACCCAAGTCCCCAGCGCCGAACTCATTCAGCTCATCTCCGAAGAAATCGGCACCGATGACGCTGACGGTACCCTCAGCCTGCTCGACTTCGAAGCCCTAGACCGTTACGAACAGCAAAAATCCTTTGAAGAACAGCAAGCCGCGCGTCAATCCGTTAAAGAACAGTTCGCCAGCTATCTCGCCGATAAGCTCGGCGATACCGCCGTTCAGTGGCTAGAACTCCATCTGCAAGGCTGCGCCCAAGAAAGTATCTCCCAACAGCTCGGCCTTAACGTCCGCGAAGCCTACCGCCTCCGCGAAAAAGTGAGCTATCACGCCATTCGTATCTTCACCATCAAAGAGCAGCCCGATCTGGTTTTCTCCTGGCTAAAAACCTCGTTGAAACAGAATAATTTGGGCCTGACTCCCAGCGAATGGGATACCTACTACCGCGCCCTTGCTGAACCCCAGCAGCAAATGCTCACGGCCTTCAAATCAGGTAGCACCGTCAAAGAAGTCGCTAAGACCACGGGCCTGACCGAAAAGCAAGTGACCAGTAAATGGGCCGAACTCTACCTAAAAGCACAAGATATTCGCAGCGATCGCAGCTAGCTTGCCGTGTTCGCTTGCCGTGTTGTCGCTTGCCGTGTTGTCTGACTGTTCTCAGTACGGTGCCATTTTCGCAGCGTGGCAAGCACTTGTGGGATATTGAAACCCCTCTCAAGCACTGTTGCTCAGCCTTTTACTGCTACTGAACCGGTGAGACTTGAGCCAGTGAGACTTGAACGCTGACATTTGGACTCGACTACGTTTTCGACGCTCTGCGTGCATCCATCACCCGGCCAAAATTCAGCTTAAATTCACTCAAGCCCACCAAGCTCCCTGGTTCGCTATCCCAAGATGCTGACAGTACCCCATAGGTCAGTCCTAAAACGCCCAAGCCAAAGCAGCCCATCGTAACCAGCAGCACCGCCACAGGTGGCAAATCTACAATTTCCCTACTTTTCAAGTAGTAGGACAAAAAGAACAGCCCAACGCCCAGAAAGACAGGACTGCCCGATAGAATCGCCATCCGCCTCAGCATCCGTTGGCTTACCTCTTTCGGAATTGCGCCACTGTCATTTTGTGCACTAGTCGTCTGTTCCTTGTTCTTCGTCTTTTCTTTCTTCCGCCGATTCCCCGCCAAAATCTCGTCCGCTCGTGCCTGCGCCCGCGCTGATACATCAGACGATTTTGCCTGCTTCCTTTCCTTTTTTTTCGTCTCAGCTTTTACTGGCTGGGCATTGTCTTCCGCCGATTTTTTTTTCTTGCGGCCCGGCTCAAACGGTAGCCCAGCTCTGCCCTTTTCCGACTCAGAAGCCATCTCAAACCCCAAACGCAGTAAAACTAAATATTTTCAAAAATGCCAGCCAAAAGGTATGTGTGACTGTCAAAGAGTGCCTGCAATAACTGCAGACATAAAAATAAGAGCAGCCTAATATCCAGACCGCTCTATTCAAAGTCTACTTGCTGTAGACCTACATTCTCAAATGTTCGGCCTCTAAGCCGTTATTTTAAGCGCTTATGCTCAGGCTCTATTATCTAACCTAACGCCTAACGCCAAATGCCTAGCGACGAATGCCCAGCTTTTGAATCAAAGCCTTATAGCGCTCAGGATCTTGCTTAGTCAAATACGCTAGTAAACGCTTTCGCTGACCAATCATCTTCATCAGACCACGCCGAGAAGAATAATCCTTCTTATTTTGCTGCAAGTGCTGACTCAGCGTATTAATCCGGTCAGTCAACATCGCGATTTGCACATCCACCGATCCGGTATCGGTTTCGTGTACCTGATGCTCGGAGATAATCTCTTGTTTGCGTTCCTGTAACAAGGCCATACGTTGTAACTAGATAGGGATATGAATCGACAAAAATTCTATTCAAAGGTTCACTATACTAGCACACCGCTTCCGCCTATGTTTGCCGGTTTCTTTCTCAGATCACCCTCGCCACAAAACTAACCAGCATTTCTTGATAGTCCAAAAGTCGCTACGGGAATTAATGAAAGGGTCAGAATCAACTCAACTGATTCTATTAATACAATCCTTAAAAATTTCTATAGCGCTCATGACACAGGTCTCGCATCGCTCTCCCGCCGTCTCATCTGTTGCAGACAGTAACGTAATTAATCTCTGCTGGCAGCGCCTGTGTGCACGCTACAAAAGTATGCTGGCTGGCAGCGTTTTGAGTGGCCTAGTTTTAGGGGGCATTGGCGGAGGTGCGATCGCTCAACCGGTTCCCACACCTCAACCCGCACCTACCCTCGCGTCATTGACCGAGCAATCCTCTCAGACACCCACCGCACAAACCACACCCTACTTTGATAGCTCCGGGACTTTCCTCGCTGGAAGATCCGCCCCCGTTCCCATTACCCAGCGTCAAGTCCGCTCCATCTGGCTAGATCGCGAGACCATCGTCTCAGCCGGTTCTCAAGAAGGTTTAGCCAAAGTATTTGATCGCTTCAAAGCCGCAGGCATCAATACAGTCTTTGTTGAAACCGTCAATGCAGGCTATCCCATTTACGATAGCGACGTTGCCCCCGAACAAAATCCGCTAGTTCAAGGCTGGGACCCTCTCCAATCAGCCGTCAATCTTGGCAAAACCTACAACATGGAGGTGCATGCTTGGGTCTGGCTTTTCGCCGCTGGCAACCAAGCCCACAATCGTCTCGTTGGGCAGCCCACCAGCTACCCTGGCCCTATCCTGAATGCTAACCCTGACTGGGCCGGTTTCGACAACAAAGGTAATCTTATTATCCCCGGTCAAACCAAACCCTTCCTAGACCCTGCCAATCCTGAAGTCCGTCAATACCTCCTCGATCTTCTCTCCGAAATAGCAGGCCGCTATGACATCGACGGCATTCAATTTGACTACGTGCGCTATCCCTTCCAAGATCCCAGCGCCAATCGACTCTTTGGCTACGGCAACTCAGCCCGCCAACAGTTTCACCAACTCACAGGTGTAGACCCCATTACCCTCACTCCCAAAAACGGCGGTGACCCTCGCAAAGCCCATCTATGGGGCCAATGGGTCTCTTTCCGCACCCAACAAATCAGCACCTTTGTTGCAGAAGCCTCCCGTCGTCTCCGTCAACAAAAACCTCACCTCACCATCTCTGCCGCCGTCTTCGCCGACCCCACCCAAAAACGTCGTCACGGCATCCAGCAAGACTGGGAAGACTGGGCCGATCAAGGCCTCGTAGATTGGATTGTCCTCATGAGCTACGCCAACAACACCCAACGCCTCGACGAACTCATCCGCCCCTGGATAGTAGAATCCAGCTACCCACACACACAAGTCATCCCCGGCATCCGCCTCCTCAATCTCTCCACCACCGCCGCCGCCCAACTCCGCCACATCCAATCTCTCCCCACTAACGGCTACGCCCTCTTCTCCGCCGATAATTTGAATAATGAAGTACAAGCCATGCTGGCGAGTCTATATGAGGGGAATTCTCAAATAGCACTTTCTGACTAGAGATAGTTCGTAACAAATAAAGTTGATTCTTTTAGATGATTTGGGAAAGCTACCCAAGGATAGGATTTTACATCTTGATATTGATTCACTTACTCCCAAACTATTCCCATATAAATTTATGGCTTAGGAATTTTTAATATCTCTATGACTCTTAATCAGTTGCCACGAGTTCGTTATACCTCTGCTAGTAGACTTAGAAACCCACGGCAATTCTTTCTCTCTATGTTGAAAGACTTAGCTATCTCGAGAGAACTAGCTTGGCGCCTGATGGTGAGGGATATTAAAAGTCAGTATCGACAGTCGTTCCTAGGTATTTTCTGGGCATTTATTCCATCGCTTTCGATGGCTTTAGGTTTAACGCTTGCTCGCAACTCAGGCCTAGTTCATCTTAATGATACAAGCATTCCATATCCTGTTTATGTATTTATAAGTATGGCACTGTGGCAGACCTTTGTAGAGTCTCTGCAAGGCCCGGCAATAGCTGTGGGAGCTGCGAAATCTATGTTGACAAAGATTCAACTCCCATACGAAGCGATTATTCTTTCAAAGGTAGGAGAGATTTTCTTTAATTTTGGCATCAAGCTAATTTTTATTGGTCTCTTTTTCTTATGGTTTCGGCAACCGATAAGTTGGTCTATTCTTTTAGCGCCTCTAGCAGTCATTCACTTAGTTATTTTAGGCATTTCCTTCGGTTTATGGCTAGCTCCTATTGGAGCACTGTACAAAGATATTCAACAGTCTCTGTTACTGATAACAGCACCCTGGATGTTGATGACACCTGTTATCTATGACATTCCTGCTGGCGGAGGATTTAAAACATTGGTTCGGCTCAATCCAGTGACACCATTGTTGGTAACTGCTAGACAATTGTCTGTAGGCACTGATCTCACTGAAATCGAGGGTTTTTGGTTGGTGAGTGGGCTAATGCTGATTTTGCTCATGCTTGGATGGATACTATACAAGTTATCTATGCCAATGGTGATCGAACGGATGAGTTCATAATGATGTTTTTTTCTAGCTTTTAGGAAATCAGAATGAGTCTAAGTATCCTAGAAAAGCAGTCCAATAGAGATGTTCATGATGAAGAGATACTCGTGAAAGTTGAAGGAGTCTCAAAGAAGTTTTGTCTTGATCTGAAAAAATCTCTATGGTACGGGTTGAAAGACATTGCCTCTGAACTTACCGGAAGATATACTGCCCGTGACCTGCGCCGTGAGGAATTCTGGTCTGTTCAAGATATTTCTTTCGAGCTGAGGAGGGGAGACTGCCTTGGGTTAATTGGACCTAATGGAGCTGGAAAGAGTACTCTTCTTAAGGTTCTTAATGGTTTAATTAAACCAGACCGTGGTCAGATTGAGATAGTTGGCCGCGTAGGCTCCTTAATCGAATTAGGTACGGGGTTTAATCCGGTTCTCACCGGAAGAGAAAATATTTACAGTAATGCTGCGGTTTTAGGTTTTACAAAGTCTGAGATTGACCAAAAATTTGAGAAAATTGTTGAATTCTCAGAAATAGGTAGGTTTATAGATACACCCGTTCAAAATTATAGCTCTGGGATGAAAGTAAGGCTGGGTTTTTCTGTGGCAGCTCAGCTAGAACCAGATGTTTTGTTTATTGATGAAGTACTTGCTGTCGGTGATATTGGTTTTAGATCAAAATGCTATACGGCAATTTCTAAATTGCAGGAGAAAACAGCTATAGTATTTGTCTCTCATTCGATGCCGCAGATCGCAAGATTATCTAATCGGATTCTCTTGCTTAAATCGGGATGCACTCACTTTATGGGTGAGGCTAATCGAGGGATTTTAGAGTACTACAGATTATTCTCTATTGAAGAGGAACATAGTGCTCGCTCAGGATCAGGGGAAGCTCGATTCTCACATATAGAATTTTTAGACAGAAGCGGACAAGAAAAAAAACAGTTCGAATATGGCAGCGAAATGGTTATCTCGATGGAGATTGAGTCTGAGCAAGATATAGATGATATTGTCGTTGATTTTGGATTCTATACGATGGCCGATGAGGCTGTCTCAGAGTGCAATAATTTTGTATATCCTTTTCAATTAAATCTTTCTAGGCAGGGGGCAAACAAGATTAGGGCCGTTATTTCAGAATTTACACTGAACCCTGGAATTTATAAAGTATCTGCTTTTCTCCTCTCTGGAAATATGATGGAACATTTTGATTGGATGCAACATTTTACCCAAATAGAGATACTCGGGCGATGTGCAATTGCAGGCCATCAGTTTAAGCCGAAATGGATTATTGATTAGCGTTTAAGACTACGTCTCCTTATAATAGTTGATGCCCAGATGAAAATAATGATGAAAAGATGGCTGTCTTCTCTGTCAAGAAGGACAGTAAAGACACAGCCAAAAAAATTAGATTTTGGCTGTGGGCCAGAGCCGAAATCTGGCTATGTAGGCGTTGATATTAGAAAAATGCCAGGCGTTGAATACGTTTGCAATGCCTGGGAGATTAATCGTTATGTGCAAGAGGCATCTATAACTAATATTTATTCAAGACATTTTTTTGAACATCTAACATTTCAACAGGCGGATATAACACTCCAAGCCTGGTATGACGTGCTCGTCCCTGAAGGAAGCATTCAATTGATTCTGCCTGATATTCAGTATCACATTGAGCAATTCATCAATCCTAACCCTGCTGAGCGTTCGGCCGCGAATTCGGAGTGGACAGTATTAGAACATGCAATTGCAGGTTTTTGGGGATGGCAACGCGAAGGCCAGACGAAAACTTGGGATGTTCATAAAAGTGGGTACAATCTGTCTCTACTTAAAGAGAAGCTAATTCAAAATGGCTTTTGCGGTATCGAACGATTACCTGATGAGCCTTGGAATCTCAATGTTGTTTGTCGAAAATCGTAGTCCTATTCAGATTATCTATGATAATAAAATTCGAAAAAATGAGAGAGTTGTCTTGGCTTCAGAAAAAGAGGTATGAGAAAGATAGCGATACTAGCTTAGAGAAATATGTAGGAGGGGGAGGAGAGAGACAAGCTTCAAAATATCTTCAAGGAATTCGCGATGATCATTTAGGTCGATATGAGCTAGTACTACCTTACGTTTCACCTCAGGCGAAGGTCTTAGATATGGCTTGTGGCGTTGGCTATGGCTCTTATATGATAGCGTCTGAAACTAATTGCCAGTCTATTTTAGCGGTAGATATTAGTAAAGATGCCATAGCATATGGTGAATCTTATTACAGCTCTGAAAAAATACAATATAGATGCGATAACTGTTTCACAACTGATATTGAAGCAGCGATCTATGACATTGCCATTTCATTCGAGACCATTGAACATATTAAAGATGATGAGACGCTGTTAAAAATATTTTTTGATAGCCTAAAGCCTGAAGGCTTGCTATTTCTATCGACGCCTAATCAATTAGAGATGCCATATACAAAAGATTACTTTCCATTTCATGTCAAACATTACCTACCTTCTGACTTAAAGGTTCTAGTGGAATCTTCTGGATTTAAGATCTTAGAGGTATTTTCTCAGCCCAATAACACCTCTCGCGAATTTATAGAAGGCTGGAATGGTAAGTTCAACATCTTAGTCTGTTTAAAGATGTAAATATTGAATACTAGTGAGCCTTATTAAAACATCATCACGATGATACGAAGCCTCTATGAAAAATAATGCTAAACGTGTCAAACACAATCTTAAAAAAATATATCACACAGTCAGAAGATCTCCTAAGATAGTTTTCTTTGATTGGTATCACTGGGTAAATGTTGATCTATTTTGGTACTGCTCTAACAAATTCAAGTATGATTTTGACTTTTTGAGAATATCAAGAGAAAACTTAGTCGCTTCTTTCGGCTGTGGCGATACCAATTTGTCTTTATTGACACCAGATAAATTTAATGAATATCAAGAAATCTCTTATAAGGGACTATATTTATGGGAGATTTGTAAATCTTCCATTTGCGATCACCTTTTAAAGAGTTCAATTGATATTGAAGAAGATATAGAAGTTGTTGAATTCTACTATGGAAAGGCAGCTCATCTAATTGATACTTTGGTTTCTTTTTTTCGAGAGGTTAAACCCGATTCCATATTAGTTGAGCAGGGATTTCAGTATGATATGAGGGCTTCTGTTGAAGTCGCACGGTGGTTTGGATGTAAAGTAATTGCGATTGAAAATTCGTTCTTGAAAGATTACTTTTTTATTGATTCTGCCTCAGGTGGAATTTGTAATCGACATTCTCTTGCTAGAAATGCATGGGATGTCATTAAAGCGACGGCTTTAAGTGAACAAGAGCATGATGAACTTAACGAATTCATGTCCTCTTATCAAACAACTATTATGCGCAGTCAGCGAGAGAACGTAGGGACACTGATGGATATAATCCCAAATAGTGAGGGTAAGAAAATTGCATTACTCTTTGGCCAAGTGGCAACAGATGCTGCCGTTATTATGGATTCTCCCATCTATCCTGATGTCGCAAGTTTCATCGAAGATGCTGCCCACATAATGGCTGTGTACAAAGACGAATATCACTTAGTAATCCGATTGCACCCGAAGGAGGCTTATGGCGTTAATCACCATGATGTTCCATTCGAAAACTTAACGCTTCAAAAGCTGAAAGAAAGAGAGATAGATAAGTTGGAACATGTTACTATTTTCCACTCCTCTCAGATTGATACATATCAGCTTATGGATATTGCAGACATAGGGTTGGTTCTGACCTCTCAAGCCGGATTAGAGTTTTTGTCTCGACACAAACCTACAATTGTTTTAGGCGATGCATTCTATGGAAAAAAAGGATTTACTTTTGACGTGCTTCATAAAGAAACTTTCGCAAACGTTGTTGAAAAAGTCATTGATTTAGGAAACATTTCTAAGCAGCAAAAGAACGACATAGATCGATTTATGCACTATATGATATTCAAATATCTCTTTCCTAAAGAATTAGGGCGTTGTGAGGACCGACTCAAAGGCATTTTTCAGTAACTGGAAGGTATTAGGTTGATAAGAATTCAACCAAAGATACTAGAGATGAGGATAAAAAGACTGCATACTACATACTGAAAAACATATTAATAAACTGTTCAGAATAGATGTACTGAATTTTATTTTCACAACTACTGACGGTAAAGTGATGTTGGCTCATTATTTTCCTGAAAGACGATTCACTTAGATATAGCCTATGAGAAATCATCTTTTCTAAACAGATTATGCATGAAAATAAGGTGAAAAGTCAGATTGTGTGTGAGTTAGACAAGCTGGAAAGCCCAAAGGTCTCAATTATTATTTGCAACTATAATTATGCCAATTTTGTCGAAGAAGCCATCACTAGTGCAATCGATCAAGACTATGAAAATATAGAAATAATAGTAGTTGATGATGGTTCTACCGATAGCTCTAAAGAAGTACTTTCTAAGTACGCGTGCAACCCTAAAGTATCTGTCCTTTTTAAGTCTAATGGTGGACAAGCTTCTGCCTTTAATGCAGGATATGCTCTAAGCTCTGGGGATGTCATTTCGTTTTTAGATTCTGATGATAGGTTGCATCAGAAAGAAATTAGCCATTTGTTAGATGAATTTGGTCTAATTAATAGATTGAATGAAAAGCTATTAATAGGTCATAGGCTGTCAGCTATAGATGAATATGGTGAGTCCAAAGGATTTTTGATTAATATTCCAGCATCTTCAGTATGTGTCCCGCCAGGAGAGGAAGGAGAAAGCTTCCAGCAGTATATGCAACTGCATCTTAAGAAGTACAAATTCATTGGGTATCCTAGTGCCCCTACTAGTGGGCTTGTAATGACAAGGGTTCTTGGTCAGATAATTTTTCCATTGCCTGAAAAAGGGATTGTGACCTCAGCCGATGACTTTATAGTTGTCTGCGCTGCCTTGCTTGGCGAAACATACTTTTCTGAGCAAGTGCTCGGATATTACCGAATACACTCAGAAAACGCTTGGTATGCAAATCAGAATAAACCTAAATCGAAATATTTTATCGATACGTTAGACACCTTTCTTAACAAAAGACTTTGTGAGAATGGTTTTCAACTTAGAGCCTCATACTTTGACTCTTGGTACGCTAGAGATTTCTATTTATTTCATTCGAAGCCACTTCAACTTATCAGACTTGCATTTCAGGTGCCTCTCAATCATCTTAGTGTTCCAACATTGAGGTTTTTTCTAAAGACTTTAGTGATAAGTATTACCCTCCTCTCTAAAAGGGTGCTCTCATTTCTGTTCCGTTACAATGACTTGCTTGAACAGTCTGAGATAGAAGACTGTTGAAATAGACAACTTTTAGCTTTATCTCAATGAATACGAATCGAATATGGTTTCTTCCCTTCAAAGCACTCCATTGGTGAGTATTATCATTAATAATTATAATTATGCTGAGTTCCTCAACGACGCTATAGAGAGTGCGTTGTGTCAATCATATTCGAATATTGAAGTTATTTTGGTTGATGATGGATCTTGCGATCATTCGATATCCGTCATTGATCGATATCGAGACCAGATTATTTGCCTTCAAAAGAATAATGGTGGCCAAGCCTCTGCAATGAACTACGGATTTTCGATATGTAGAGGAGAGTTTGTTCTCTTTTTAGATTCTGATGACTTTCTATGCAGCAGTGCTGTTAGTTTATGCATACAAAAAGTAACCGAGAAGACCGAAAAAATTTCTAAAGTACAAGCGCCTTTGGAAATTAAATCTAAACGAAAAAAGTTGGATGGAAAGCGGTTCCCATCTCAGCCGTTACGTAGTGGTTCGTTACGAGAATTCATTCTTGAGCACGGCCCAGCCAGCTATCCGTCACCCCCTACATCTGGAAATCTATGGAGTAGACAGTTTTTATTGCAAGTTTTTCCTATTCCTGAGTTGCTTTATAGAAAATCAGCTGATGCTTATTTGTTTACGCTTGCTCCCCTGTTTGGCCAGTTTATGACTGTTGAATCTCCCATCGGTAAATATCGTTTACATGAGAGGAACAACTACTGGAACAGCGAAATTAACGCTGTGAAGCTTAGGTATGAGATCTGCCAATATAGGCAACGTTGCTTGGTAATGGAAAAGTTCGCCAAGCTTCAAGGCGAATATGTTGATTGTAAAAGATGGCGCATAAAGCATCGATACTATCTTGCTAAGATAATTTCTCTGTGGAAAATTAGAGGATCAAAATATCTTCCTATATCCTTTGGTCGCTTTAACTATGCAGTGATGAGTTCAAACATATCCCTATATAAGAAAGTTGCCTGGTTAGTCTGGTTCCTCGTTATGCTTGTAGTGCCTTGCTGGTTATCTCGAACTTTAGTTCGCGCTTTCATTAGTCTCTCTTTTCGTGTATAAGCGGAATAGACTCAATCGGAAATTAGGTGATTTAGATAGAATTAGAGTTAAGTCCCCACCCAGGTCACTTGCTGCCAATGCGTTACACCCAGCTCAATCATAAGCCTCGAACGTTGCGCAGTCTAACTGGCTTCAATTCGAATGAGTTTGAAGCATTGCTGCCAAGCTTCAGCGCAACCTGGGATAGCTTTGTCGAAAACACTTTCGAGACGGCAAAACGTCAACGGGCCTATGGCGCCGGGCGTCCGGCTCACCTAGATACGATAGAAGACAAACTTCTATTCATCTTGTTTTATTACCGTTAGTATCCGACACAGGAAGTGCAAGGATTCGTTTTCGGCATGAGTCAGGCTCAGGCCAATACATAGGTACATCGATTGAGCGGGATGCTCAATCAATCATTAGGGGACGAACTTCAGCTACCGGAACGCCGTCCTGCCAACCTCGAATCGGTGCTGTCAGCCTGTCCGAGTTTAGAGTTCATCATTGATGGAACGGAGCGGCCTATCAATCGACCGAAGGACAAGGACAAGCAGAAAACTTACTACAGTGGGAAGACGAAAGCTCACACGGTGAAACACAATCTCATCATCGAGCGCTAACAAGGCAAAGTGGTGTATCTCAGTGGCACCTATGAGGGCAAACGATACGACAAAAAGATTGCAGACGAAGAGGGGCATTGCTTTCCTGCCGGCAGCACACTGCTGCAAGATACGAGCTATCAGGGCTATCGACCAGAAGGTGTCACCGTATTGCAGCCCAAGAGGAAGCCTAGAAATGGTAAGTTGACCGCAGCAGAGAAGATAGTAAACCGAGCGATATCAAGTCTGCGAGTCACCGTAGAGCATCAAATAGGAGGTGTCAAACGCGCTCAGATACTGGTCCAGAAATTTCGTAATCGCGCCGATAACTTTGTCGATGAAGTGATGGAAAACGCCTGTGGGTTACACAACTTCCGCCTCACATATCGTCGATAAAGAAAGAGAAACGGTAAGGAAGCAAAGAATGATTTAATCCTGACTAATGGCGTTGTTGCAACAATATTAAAGGGACAGTATGATTCCTGCCTTGCCTCCAGTTGAGGGCTATACCTTGGTTTAACCGACATAGCTATCCGGCTTAGCGACCTGAATCATGCGATTTAGCACAAGACACTGCACCTT
>JBGCGG010000182.1:0-13746 GCA_045110585.1 Phormidesmis sp.
ACATTCGCTTTCGCATCACCAAAGAGCATTTGCGCATTGTCTTTATAGAACAAAGGATTGTCTACGCCTGCGTAACCAACAGAAAGGCTGCGCTTCATGACAACAACATTCGCTGCGTTCCACACTTCCAATACGGGCATGCCAGCAATGGGGCTAGTGGGGTCTTCCATTGCACTAGGATTCACCGTATCGTTGGCACCAATCACCAACACAACATCTGTTTCAGAGAAGTCATCGTTGATTTCGTCCATTTCGAGCACAACGTCATAAGGCACGTTAGCTTCTGCGAGCAGAACGTTCATGTGCCCAGGCAAACGGCCCGCAACTGGGTGAATGCCAAAGCGTACATTCACGCCTTGGTCGCGCAAGATTTTAGTGATATCTGCAACGGCGTGCTGCGCTTGGGCAACGGCCATACCGTATCCAGGGGTGATGATCACGCTGCTCGCATTGTTGAGTAGTTCAACGGTATCTTCCACAGTGGTAGATGTCGCTTCACCACCGGGGGCTGTGCTGCCACCTGTTGCAGCTGCACCTTGGCCAAAGCCACCGAGAATAACGCTGATGAAAGAGCGGTTCATTGCCTCACACATAATGATGCTGAGAATTGCGCCGCTGCTGCCAACCAAGGCACCCGTCACAATCAACAAATCATTGGAGAGCATGAAGCCTGCGGCTGCAGCTGCCCAACCGGAGTAGCTATTGAGCATGGAAATAACAACCGGCATATCTGCGCCGCCGATGGCTGCAACCAAGTGCATGCCGAGTAGACCCGCTAGAGCGCACATGCCAAGCAAGGCAGGCAAACCTGCTGTGCCTTCTGCGCCCATGAATACAAAGCCGAGCGCCACTGTGCCAACCAGCAATCCAAGATTTAGCAGATGGCGTCCGGGCAAGGTAAGTGGCTTGCTGCTAATAATGGCGCGGAGCTTGCCGAAGGCCACAACAGAGCCAGTGAATGTAACTGCGCCGATAAACACACCCACGTAGATTTCAATCATGTGGATGGTTTCTTCTGCGCCGATTAGGCCAGACTCGGGCTGTAGGTAGTTGCCAATGCCCACGAGCACTGCGGCCAGGCCCACAAAGCTATGGAGCACCGCAACCAGTTCGGGCATTTCTGTCATTTCTACGCGTGAGGCGAGAAATGCGCCAATCACCACGCCAGGAATGATTACTGCAACGAGCGCTGCGTAGTTAGTAATGCCTGCGCCGATGGCCGTCGCACCGATGGCCAAGGCCATACCGATGATGCCGTAAAGATTTCCGCGCTTAGCGGTTTCTTGGTTAGAGAGGCCGCCCAGGCTAAGAATGAAGAGGACAATGGCCGCAATGTACGCGACCGTTACGAGATTGTTGGACATATTCTATGTTCTCCTGTGTCAGGTCTGTAGCGGTCGTTTATTTACGGAACATTTTCAGCATGCGCTGGGTAACCAGAAAGCCGCCGGAGATGTTGATGGTGCCGACGAGAATGGCGATCGCGCCTAAAATGCCCGTCGCACTCATGCCACCGTTGAGCTGCAACAGCCCGCCCAGAATGATGATGCCGCTAATGGCGTTAGTCACACTCATCAAAGGCGTGTGCAAAGACGGACTCACATTCCAAATCACCTGCCAGCCCACAAAGCAAGCCAACACAAATACGGTGAAGTGAGAGAGGAAGGACGCAGGTGCACTGAGGCCAATGGCCACCACCGCACAAGCGATCGCTATCCAGCCCAAGGCTTTAAGCGCAGCGCTAGAGCTTTTCTCTTCAATATTTGTGAGTTCTGCTGCTGGTGTTTCAGCTGCCTTCTCGACCACAGGCGGTGCGGGTGGCTTTTCAGGGCGAGGTGCAGGCCAAGTCACTTCACCTTCATAGGTAATCAACGCGCCGCGTACGGCTTCGTCTTCAAGGTCAACTTGGTAATCATCGGAGCCGCCCATGTCGCTGAGCAGATGATAAAGATTGGTGCCATAGAGCTGGCTAGACTGGCTCGCCATCCGACTGGGAAAATCAGTGAGGCCCACAATCGTGACACCGTTGTGATTGTAAATTTCATTGGGCTTGGTGACGGCGCAGTTACCGCCTTGCTCAGCAGCCATATCCACAATGACGGAGCCAGGCTTCATGCTGTCTACCATTTCCTGCGTAATGAGAAGCGGCGCGCGCTTACCTGGGATGAGCGCCGTCGTAATAATGATGTCTACATCTTTAGCCTGCTCTGCAAAGAGCGCCATTTCTGCCTCAATGAATTCAGGGCTCATGGTTTTGGCATAGCCGCCTGCGCCCGCGCCATCTTCTTCAAAGCTCAGCTCCAAAAATTCTGCGCCCAGGCTTTCTACCTGCTCTTTGACGACAAGGCGAGTATCGAACGCGCGCACAATCGCACCCAAGCTTTTGGCTGCGCCGATAGCTGCGAGACCCGCAACCCCTGCGCCAATAACCATCACCTTACAAGGGGGCACTTTGCCCGCAGCCGTGATTTGCCCCGTAAAGAAACGGCCAAACTGATTCGCGGCTTCAATCACTGCCCGATAGCCTGCAATATTGGCCATTGAACTCAGCGCGTCCATTTTTTGGGCGCGGCTAATTCGAGGAATGGCATCCATCGCTAATACGGTGGCCTTAGTGCGCGAAAGCTGTGCAACTAAGCCTTTGTTTTGAGCGGGCCACAAAAAGCTAATTAAAGACTTTTGGGCGGTGAGCATGTCAGCTTCGTGCTGGCCGTTGGGATGCTCTTGGGGTGGCTGCACTTTCAGGACGATGTCTGCCAGGTTCCACAAGTCAGAAGCCGTGTCGATGATTTCACAGCCAGCTTCTTGGTACGCTGCGTCAGTAAATTGGGCGTGTTCGCCTGCGGTGCGCTCTACGAGCACCTCAAAGCCCAGTTTCTGTAGCTTTTTGACGGTAGCTGGGGTGGCCGCAACTCGGCGCTCACCCGCTGCAATTTCTTTAGGAATGCCAATTTTTTTTGCCACCTTAGCGGAGGCAATTTCTGTGGCATCGTCGGCTGTTGCGTTGTTTTGGACTTGCTTCGATTGAGTGGTCGCCGTTCCCTCTTTTTGGGCGATCTCTTTTTTAGCTAGATCCTTCTCAGCGGTGTCCTTTTGAACCGAAAGGGCCATAGTATCTCCATCGTGAAGGTGAGATATAAATATTGGCAGAAGGAAATTCCTATCTCCCGCTCTCCTCACAAAGGTTGACCTCTGTTCGTAAAAGTTTTTGAAGCCATTGGTGACAGCAATTGTCTCTAATGTGGTCGCTGGTAGGGCTAGCGTGATGAGATGCTGAATATCGGGTGTAGCCCTTTGGTGCTATTCAATTGAGAAACCGTCCACCGATGTATGCATGCAATATCTTTACGGTGTTACACGTAATATGTGAAAAGCGTTAGTAGCGATTAGGCTCTGGGTAAAAACCGCTACGTTGAGCTTTGTTAAGTAACATTAATCTGTAAGCTTAGAGTTACAGATTTGTTTTGCCGATTGGGTCACCCCGATTAATTTAGCCCGTCTTTCATACCTGTTTTTGAGGAGTTTAAGCCACATGTCTGCGAAGCGTTCTTTATCTCGTTTGCTTTCGGGATTATTCTTATCTGGTGCTGCGATCGCGACTACTGTCGTTGCGCTCCCCACTGCACCCGGCATTGCTCAAACCAACCAGGGTCTGACCCTCTTTGGCGGTGTTGATTCGGAGTATCGCCTGCCTTACACGTTGCGCAATAACGAACCCCGCAGTCCTCGTGCTGCTTACTTCTTGCGCGTGCCTGCCACTCGCATGGACAGAGCGGCTTCTAGCTTGCGCATTACCTATCCTGATGCGTTTACGCGTCGCAGAGGTGCGTTCAATACGGATCAAATTGAAGTGCGCCGTGGCCGTGGCACAGGTGGCCGTGAAATTCCGGTTCGTGAAGTGACTTGGAATGAAGAATCTGGCCAAATTGATATCTATTTAGACGAAGTGATTCCTGCTGATACAAGCTTCGTCGTGGCGATGAGGGGCATTCGTAACCCTAACCGCTTTGGTATGCACCGCTTTAACTTGCAGGCGGAAACCACCGGCGACGTATTGCCTCGCTACCTGGGCACATGGGAACTGCTGGTTGCAGAAGAGATGGGAAACCGGTAGAATGCTGAATCTGTGCTTGGTTGCTGCTTAGCAGTAACGATAAGGCATAGAAAGCTTTTGAAGAGGAGTTCGGAAAGCAATTTCCTTTGAAACTCTCAACTAAGCCTCCGTTAAAAAGTTCTAATGAGGAACGCGTCCTAGTGAGGAAAGCATCCTTATCGAACCTTTAGCGGGGGCTAACTTAGCCAGACCGTAGCAGCAGGAGAATGAACCCATGACAAAGCGCACCCTTGGCGGCACTTCCCGTAAGCGTAAAAGAGTTTCTGGCTTTCGTGCCAGAATGCGTACAAAAAATGGCCGTAATGTGATTAAGGCCCGCCGCAGCAAAGGGCGTGCTCGTCTTTCTGTCAGTGGCTAATGCCAGTTATCCCGTTCTGGCGATTACGACGTTCAGAGCATTAGCATTTCATCTTTAGCAAGTTAGCTCTCTTTAGGCACTGTGGCCCTTCCTAAGCAGCATCGATTAGGCTCGAACCGCGACTTTAACAAGGTTCATCGTAAGGGCCTACGTGCTTCAACGTCGCATTTAGCGATGAGGGCTGTGAGTAGCCGCAGCGGAAAAAGCAAGCAGCCGCCTAAGCTCAAGCCTAAGAAGAAGATAGCTAGCAAAGGACTTGTAGAAAGCGCAGGTGACCATTCATCTGCGCTTTCGTGTGCCAAAAAACATGAGGCACAGAGCCGTCCATTCCAGGCTAAGTCTGTGGTTGGGCGCGCGCCAACCGAGGAGATGCCCTCTCAATTTGGTATTTCCATTAGTAAAAAGGTGAGCAAGCGGGCGGTGGTGCGCAACCGAATTAAGCGGCAGATTAAGGCGGTTTTGCAGCAGCAGTTACCAGCAATGACCTCGGGTTGGCAGGTTGTTATCGTGGTACGTCCCTCTGCGGTAGAGTGCGAATTTGCCGACTTTTTGCGAGAATTAGAATATCTGTTAAAAAAATTAAGAATTACAGACACTCATTCATAAGCTTGCGAGGTAATTTCATGGCTATTAAAGAAGACGTTTATTACGAAGGTGGCCCTCATATTGGTGAGCTGCTCTTCAATATAGCTTTGGCTTTTACCATCATTTGCATTCCCCTGACGGTGGGTGCCATGGTTCGAGCGCTGTGGCTGCGCTATCGCATCACTAGCCGCCGGATTTCGATTACGGGTGGCTGGATGGGACGCGATCGCACGGACATCATTTATTCAGAGATCGCTAAAATCGTCACCGTTCCCCGTGGCTTAGGCGCATGGGGCGATATGGTCGTGACGCTTAAAGACGGTAGCCGCATTGAGATGCGAGCTGTGCCTAACTTTAGAGATGTCTATGACTATGTGACTGATAAAATCTCTCCTGGCGCGAAGGTCGCAAGTGGCACAGTAGGCGTTGCCTAAGCCGCCGTCTGCTTTACCTGACCCTGAGTGCTAATTCAAAACTCAGGTTCGGTAAACCCATCGCCAATCACCCCGGCATTCAGATAAATTAGGTTGGGGTGGCCTTCCCTGCGGGAGGTTATTTCACCTTAGAGGCTCAGAGCTACAGGGCTGTACTCAACTTAAGCGACGCTCAGTACCCAACCTTAGCCTCAGACATCGTTAGACTCAGACATCTTTTAATAGAGCGCCAGCATGGACTTCGGAATCGGCTTCCTTTCAAATAATGTAATGCTGCCAATCCTAGATTTTTTCTATGGGATTGTGCCTAGCTACGGGTTGGCAATTGTCGCCCTCACCCTTGTAATTCGCTTTGCGCTCTATCCGCTTAATGCGGGTTCTATTCGCAATATGCGAAAGATGAAAATAGCGAATCCGCTGATGCAAAAGCGGATGGCGGAAGTGAAGGAGCGTTATAAAGACGATCCTGTTAAGCAGCAAGAAGAGATTAAGGAAATCTATTCTGAGTTTGGCAATCCGTTGGCTGGTTGCTTTCCTGTTGTATTGCAAATGCCGATTTTGTTCGCGCTGTTTGCAACGCTACGGGGGTCGCCGTTTGCAGATACTAACTTGCCGGTGAATCTGAAGCTGATGCCTGCTGAGCAGATTGAGCAGGTTGAGCAGGTTCCTTTAACCACTAAGCCCAGCAATATCTTTGTGGCTGACGGCGAGCATTTTCGCGTGAGTGCGGTAGTGCCCACTGGTAGCAAGCTAGCGATTGGCGAAAGCACTAAAGTTGAGCTGCGATCGCTCGATGATGAGTCTTTGGATGAGCTGAGAGAAGAGTATGCCGAAGAGGGCGTAGATATTACACCGCGCTGGGAAGTGACGAAGGGCCAAGAGCTGGTTGAAGTTCAGCCTGACGGCAGTATTAAGGCGTTGGCCCCTGGCGATGTGACGATTCAGGCCGAGGTGCCTGGGTTGGCTGCAGATAAAGGCTTTTTGTTTATTGAGAAGCTGGGTCAAATTGGTGTAACGGGTGAGAACGGGGCTATCCACTGGGATATCCTCGGCATGATTATTTTCTTTGGCATTAGCTTGTATGTGTCGCAGCAGGTTACCAACTCTGGTAACGCGGGCGACGTAGAGCAAAATGACCAACAGCAAGCCATTCAAAAGTTCACGCCCATCATTTTCTCGGGCATGTTCTTGTTCTTCCCCTTGCCTGCGGGTGTGTTGATGTACATGGTCATTGCCAACGTCTTCCAAACCGTCCAATCATTCATTCTCTCTCGTGAGCCTCTCCCTGAGAACTTGCAAAAGCTGCTAGACCAGCAGCAAGCCAAGAAAGATAGAGCTGAGGGCAAAGGCCGAGGCGTATTGGCGTTTGAGCCAGGCGGTGCCAAGCGAGCTGCGAAGCCAGAAACCAACGGCAAGAGCAACGGCAAGGCCAATAACAGCAAGGCCAAAGCCACAAAAGCGACGGCTAAGGCCGGTGGTAAGCCCGGGAATAAGCCTAATTCCAAAAAGAAAGCCTCTAAGAAAAAGTAATGAAGCCGGTTTGGCGGACTGAAGTCTGAACAATTTGCGTGCTTACTTGACAGTGGCGCACCCGTATAACATGACGGGTGCGCCACTGTTGGTATAGAATCGGCTTCGACCCTGGAAAGTAACCTGCCCCAGAGCAACCCACTAGACACGAACCAGATACGAACCTCATGGAAAAGAGCATTAGCTGGCTAGAAGAACTTTTAACCCTTCAGGGACTCAGTGCTAGCGTCAGCGGCACTGAGTCTGTGGAAGGCGAAGATGGGGATGGTAGCTACTGGCTGACCATTGATACGTCGTCGCTTACGGATGAAGATGTGGCGCGGCTGATTGGCGATCGCGGTAAGGTTTTAGACTCGATTCAATATTTGGCAAATATTACGCTGAACATTGGTAAAGAAAAAGAAGAGCAGCAAGCCTACACCATTGAGATTAATGGCTACCGTAAAAAGCGGCAGGCTGAGCTGAAGACGATGGCTGAAGACGCCGCTGAGCAAGTGCTAGAAAGTGGCGAAGAGCAAGAGCTAAAAGGCTTATCGTCTGCTGAGCGACGCCATATGCACGGGCTATTTGGTGAGTATGAGCAGCTGGAAACCTTTAGCCGAGGCCGCGAACCAGAGCGCCACTTAGTCGTTAAGCTAGCCGGAGAAGATACGGAGCCGAACGCAGAATAATGGGCTTGACATCATTTGGTTAAGCTTTTCTTTGTTTCATTCTGTTTCCCAAGCGGACACTTCCAATGCGACCTATTCACATCCCCCAACTGCTGAACGCCCCTAACAAGACGCTCACTGTAGACGTGGCTGAGCATTTGCCTGGACTGGACACCCTAACGCCTGTAAAAGGGGAAATGAGTGTGACCCATCAGGGTACGTATTTGGACGTGAAGGGGCAGACTGAGGCGATTATGACGCTGGAGTGCGATCGCTGCTTGCAAACTTACAACACCCGAGTGCAGGTCAACACGTCTGAGCTAGTGTGGCTAGAAGATCCGTCTCCGGTGGACGTGCCTGAGCGAGAAGTCGATTTAGAGGATTTAGTAGAATCACTATCGCCACAGGGCCACTTTAATCCGGGTGAATGGCTGTATGAGCAAATGTGCTTAGCCGTACCCCAAAAGCAAATTTGCAGCGGTGAGTGCAAAGGCATTGAAATTACGAGCAATCCGCCCGAAAAAGAAGTCGTTGATGATCGATGGGCCGCGCTATCTATGCTGAAACAGCAGCTATCAGAGTAGCTGCCACATCCTCTGTTACAGACACCCCAAATCTCTTACATACAGCCCCTTACAGCCCTCTACAGCCACTGCGTAACCTTGCCTTTGCTGTAGAGGGCATTGCTTTTGGCTGTGTGCCACCATCCATAATTGCCCCTGGCTTTTTAGCATGTCAGACCTTTTGGCCGTGTGAACACTGTAAGAAGGCCGTCACGCTCTATTAAGGAAGATATCCTCGGTTCACGATGACCCTTACTCTTCTTATGGAAGGTGACGTATCCGGAAAAAGAGGATGTCCGGACTAATAAACATGGATTAGTATCAAAAAAACTTGATGTAATGAGTCGGTTGATTCGCATCTTTGATGAGCTTCCCATTCTTGTTGTTATGAAGTTGACATCAAGGGAAAACTCCGTTTAGATGATGGCAGGTTAAAGCAAAGGCAAAACAATTGCCCAAAACAAATTGCCTACTCGATCATCGTCGCTGATTGAGTGCATCTGTCAATGGTTCCTGTTCAACACTCGTTTTGCTCTGAAAAAACCACTCACACAACAAGTTTATTGCACACAAAAAATAGATGGTACATGGCCTTCTCTTGCTTGCTGTTTAGATGGCCCCGAGTTTGTTTGTCGGCTAAGCACATAGCTACATAGAAGACTTTAAAGGTGACTGTTAGAGATATGAATAATCTCTTCTTAACCGAGTTTTCTCACAATGATTGATGAGAGGCTATTTGCCAATACGGGCCTGATGACAGTTTAGAAGACTGCTGAGCAACATATGGCTAATAAACCCGCAGCTCCTGTGGCACGGCTATGAATGCTGTGCGCCTTATGGATGCTGATGGGCTAAAGGCTTGTGTCTTGAGTTGCGTATTAATAGGAGTGCTGCTCATCGCGGTATGACTCATTGCTGCGCGTTTGGTGTGCTGCTTAAAAGTGCTGCTTAAAGGTGCTGCCTTTAGATTGTCTTGCGATGTCAATTCTTGATGTCTGTCTTTTTGAAATGCCTGTGCTCTCTAAAAACTACAACAGAGTTTGATTACGCTTTTTTGATGTCACTTAGTTTGCTAGCTGGGTGAGTATTTCTTGTCGCATTGCGACGTCTTATCTTCTATCTCATCGAGGTTTGACTCATGGCGCTGCCGTTGGCGTCAAGTAACGCAGTGCCGATGATTCAGTGCCCGTGATACAGCGATAAGTGAAAACCTCTACAACACTTTTTACCTCAGGGAATATCGAAATTATGAATGACGTTTTTCTAAGTGAAGTCCTTCGTTTGTCTAATGTTTTTCGTGCTGAGAATAGTCTTGCACCGTTAGTTGCGAATGCTGAGCTAGCTACCGCTGCCCAGTCTCATTCTGAAGCAATGGCTGAAAGAGACTTTTTTGCTCACACCGGTTTGGATGGTAGAGAACCGTGGGATAGAGCTGAAGACGCTGGTTATGACTATCAGGCGATCGCTGAAAATATCGCCGCTGGCCAACGCACACCCGAAGCGGTGGTGAATGGCTGGATTAACAGTCCGGGGCACCGTAGAAACCTGCTGAATCCCACATACACCGATTTAGGCGTTGGCTATTTTGAGTTAGAAAATGACACCGGATCTGTTAACTACAACACCTATTGGACACAGCTTTTCGGGAGCGGAGACTCTGTTCCTGCGCCCTCTCCTGGGCCTAGCCTTCCGGCTGTAACCCCTCAGCAGGAAGATGCGCCAGCTTCTGCACCTGTCCCTGATACCGATGCGGAACAAGAAGAACAAGCTCCACCACCGACTGGTGAAGCTGCTGTAGAGACCCCTCCTACCGAAGACGTGCCAGCAGGAGAAAAGAATTCTTCCGAAGATGCGCCTGTAAATGAGATGCCTGTTGAGGAAACTCCTCCTAACGAGGCTTCTCCTAACGAAACACCTACAGAGGAAGAACCGGTAGAAGAAGAGTCTGTTGCAGAAGAACCGGTAGACGAGATGCCGGTTCAAGAAGATCCCGTAGCAGAAGATCCCGTAGCAGAAGAATCTGTATCAGAAGATCCAGTAGAAGAGACGCCGGTTCAAGACGGCTCGGTTCAAGACGGTTCGGTTAATGACAGCCCGGTTGAAGACAGCCTGGTTGAAGACAGCCCTTCTTCTGAAGATGCCTACGTGGAAGAGAGTCCCACAGAGGCAACTCCTTCCGACGCAGAGATGCCGGGAGCAGAGATGCCGGGAGCAGAGATGCCGGGAGATATGGAAAGTGAAATGTCTGTTGGAATGGGCGATATGCCCCATTCTGGTGATATGCCCCACTCTGGTGATATGCCCCATTCTGGTGATATGCCCCATTCTGCGGGCCATGCTGAGCTGGATAATCTCATTGCAACGGCAACGCCAACTCATATTGCCGTTAAAACAGGCGCTTGGTCAGATCCGACTACGTGGCAAAACGCTCAGATTCCGGGCGATGGTGCAACGGTAATGATTGGTGAGGGGAGAACGGTTACCTACGATGCGGATAGTGATGCTCGATTGGACACCATCATTATTGAAGGTGAGCTGAGCTTTGCACCTAACAAAGATACGCAGCTTGTGGTTGAGACGATTCTCAATGCGGATAGCGGAACGCTCAATATTGGGTCGGATCGTCAGTCTGTGGCTGCCGATAAGCAGACGAAGATTATTTTTAGGAGCGATCGCGGCATTGACACCCAATGGGATCCGACCCAGCTAACGAAGGGATTGGTGAGCCACGGTGAGGTGAACATTTTTGGGGCAGATAAGCTCGACAGGGTAGAACTGGCAGGGGATGCAGTTGCTGGTAACAATGTTTTGACCTTTAAAGAAGCACCGACCGGATGGCGAGTGGGTGACAAAATTGTGCTTGGTGGCACTGAGTACGGCTGGAACGGCAGTGATGAGGATAATTCGAGATTTCAGGATGAAGTGCTGACCATTACCGATATTCGCGGGAATGAGGTGAGGTTTGTGAATGACGATATTGCTTCGGGTAATCGCAATGTTTTGCGCTTTGACCATACGGGCAGTCGCTTCGCTGAAGCGGGTGAAACCAGCCTGTACGCCGCTAATTTGACCCGCAACGTCAGCTTTGAAACTGAAAATGGCAAGGCGGTGCCGATTAATCAGCGCGCTCACGTCATGCTGATGCACAATCTGGATGTGAATGTGTTCAATGCAGGGTTCTATGACTTGGGGCGATCAGATAAAACCAAGTTAGTGAACGATATTGGTGAGAATGTTGATGGTTCTCAAGGGAATGGCTCGAATATCAGAGGCCGGTACGCGCTACACCTGCACGAAATGGGCGTTGAAGATCCTGATGGCACTGCCGCTCTGATTAAAGGCAATGCGATTTCTGGGAGTCCTGGCTGGGGGATTGTTCAGCACCAGAGCCATGCAGGGCTAGAGAGCAATGTTGTTTTTGATGTTGCTGGGGCCGGAATTGTGGCTGAAAATGGCAACGAGATTGGCTGGTGGACAGGCAACACCGTGATAAAAACTACGGGTATTGATGCTCAATCGGCGGCGAATCAAGAAGATGCCCGAGAGCGACGGTTTGACTTTGGCTTTGAGGGCGATGGCTACTGGGTGCAGGGCGCAGGCATGATCGCGAGCAAAGATAATGTTGCCATTAGTTCCAACAGCTCAGGGATGAAGCTGTTTGGCGGAACGCTCAAATCTGAAAATAATAACCGCCCAGTAACGACGGTGCCGATTGCGCAACTGTCGGAATCATTGCGATCGCTCTTTCCTGAAGGCCAAACAGAGGTAGATATTCGCGATATTCCGATGGCGACCGTAGAAGGCTTTGAAGCCTACAACGGAACAACCGGACTCGAAATTTGGGGCCATAAAACCAACTTTGATGGTGAAGGTGCGTTTAGTGAAAATCGTAGCGATCGCAATCCGCAGGCGCTTCCAGAAACCGCTCATACGGGCCGCTCTCTGGTAAAGGACTTTAAGCTATGGGGCAACCGCTGGGCAGGCACTAAAGTGCAGTACAGCAGCAATATCGATTTGGAGAACGGCCTGATTTTGGGCACCAATCGTGAGCGAACCGCAGGCGGATCTGGTTTGTTTAGCAACCATGCAACCTTTAATTCTGATTACAACAACTTAAAAATTGCGGGCTTTAGACAGGGGGCACATATTGAATATCCCAATACCGATAAAGACTTCATCACCACAACCCTCAAAAACAGCACCTTTTTCGACAATACCTACAACCTCAGTGCAGTGGGTGACGAAGCCCCAAGAGAAGGCAGACCCGATGATTTTGGTGCTTTTGTCCGGCTCGAAAACAACCAGTTTGACATCCCAGCTAACAATCGCGCCCCCGTGGCCCGGTTCAATACCAAAGCGGCGGGCGGCTTAGCGGTAACGCTAGATGCCAGCGCCTCCTTTGATGCCGATCCGCTGCTGCCCGCAGACGGCACGCCCCGTGATTTGCCCAGTAACGGCATTGCTAGCTACGGCTGGGATCTGAATAACGACGGCACGCTGGATAGATTTGGTCGCACGTTTGAGCATGTGTTTGACCGGGCAGGAAACCGGCAGGTGGCCTTAACGGTGACAGATGCGCAAGGCCAGTCCACCACAGTGCAACAAGCTATTAATGTGCAACCGAGTGCGTATGGCAATGCTTTTGCCGATGGAGACTTTGGCGCAAGCACACTGACCCAACTACCTTGGCAAAGTTCTAGCCGGTATGCCGATCAGGGCTGGTATGTGAAAGAAGGCTCTAGGATTGCTGGGGGTGTGGCACAGGTCTCTAGCCCTGGTGAGTGGAATGGATTTGTGGGGCAAGTGACCCGAAACGATAAGGTGCATCGGGGCGAGCAAACCCTTCGCTTCCGTATGAAGAACATTGAGGGCACCCCCAACGAATGGGAGAAAAATGAAGTGACCGTCACGCTATGGGGGGTGAATGGTCAGTTTGATAACAATGCGTGGCTAGAAACTGGGCCGACGAAAATAGGTGCGTTGCCCCTACAGCGCACGGCATTGGTAACCAAAGTATACGGCGGAAAAGACGGCCCTGATAGTGATTTCTTTGACTGGAAAAACATCAGTATGGATGTTGACTTGGGCAATGGTTATGACTATCTGATGTTCCAAGTTAATTCGTCTGCGAGTAGAGATGCTAATGATGTGGTGGCGATCGATAATGTGTCGCTTATGGGTGAAGCGAATGCTATTCCTGGGCAATTGATACCCGCTAATACGTTAAATCCAGACCTCTCTGCGAGGAGAAATCTGATCTCGCAGCCGATTGCTGAGCCTGACGCAGAAGTCCCCATACAGGAAGCCCCTGTTGCAGAGGAAGATCCTATTGCAGAAGCCCCTGCTGTAGAGAAACCTCCTGTAGAAGAAGAGTCTCCTGTTGTAGAGAAACCTCCTGTAGAAGAAGAGTCTCCTGCTGAAGAGGAATTACCTGTAGAAGAAGAGTCTCCTGCTGAAGAGGAATTACCTGTAGAAGAAGAGTCTCCTGCTGAAGAGGAATTACCTGTAGAAG
>JBGCGG010000183.1:0-25965 GCA_045110585.1 Phormidesmis sp.
TTGGTAAATCCGTTGAAGCAAATGGATGGTTTCTGGACTCAGACCCTGAATAAAACGCTGTTTCATGGAGAAATCAGTCATTCACTATGAACTTGGTTAGCATGCTTCATTATGATGTAAATGTTTTTGGCGATCTACTTACAAATACCTGCAGGCAAAAGAATAGTGGCCGCTGAAAATAGGCTATTCAGCCAGCTCTAAAGGAATCGTCTGCTGATTAGCCTCAGCCTCCTGCTGCTCCAGAATGGCTCGCTGACGCAATCGCAAAGAATCGGCCTCGCGGTTAATCCGGCGGCCCTGACTACGGTAAAAGCCCTCATCGGCAACGCCGCTGCCGCTAGCATTCACTCGACGCATCAAATCCCAAATATCAATATCAGAACCAAACAAACCATCGCCACTCTCAGCCGACTTAAAATCTTCAGCTGTATTGGCAACGCCCGTCTCTTGAGCCATAGCAGGCACTGCACCCAACGCCGAACCTAAGCCCAACACCAATCCGGCACTCATCAATCGAATCGCCAGTTTACGCATCCGTTCATCCTCCAATCAGTTTGCGAAAAAACCTTTAAACCCAAAAGTCTAAATAAAAAGGCCGCTGGCTCATCTATAAAAAATCAAACGCCAGTCTTCAATCTTTACCTAGTGTACCAATCCCTTTTGATAGCATCCACTCATTTATGACGGTCTCTCATTCGACCATACGAGCCGATTTACGCTGATAACCTCAAGAGATCCGCCGACTAATCAACGGGCGAATCAGCGCAAAGGCCGCCGCACTAAAGGCAAACAAAATGCCCACAGCCACCCCCAAGCTAATATCTGCAAACGGCGCAGCCATCACCACACTGCCAAAGCTCCAATCGCTGTGCAGATAAATGTAGCGAATCGGCTCGATCGCGTAGCTCAACGGATTCAGGCTGGCTACCACCTGCAACCACCCCGGCATAAACGACAGTGGCACCAGCGCTGTGCTTGCAAAGAGCAAAGGCAAATTAGTAATAAAAATAACCGCCAGCAGCTCAATATGTCCTGGCAGCGCAAAGGCCAGCCCCAAACTAATCGCCGTGACCCCAAAAACCAGCAACAGCACTATCAAGCTCATCAGCAGTAATCCGCCCAACCCCGGCAAACCGGCCCCCAAAAACGCACTCAGTACCACAATCGCCGTCGTCTGAATCAAGCTCATAGTGGCGATAAACAGCGCCGAGGCCACCACAATCGAAAAGCGCGAAGACAATGGCGCTACCAACAGACGATTGAGAAAGCCAAACTCACGGTCAAACATCACCGGCAGACCCGCATTCAGCGCCCCGGCAAACGCCGTAAAGACAATGATGCCCGCACCTAAAAACTGGCCATAGTTTTGGCTTTCACCAAAGAGACCCTGCGGCACATTTTGAAACAGCGCACCAAAGAGCAGTAGCCACATCAGCGGCTGAATAACGCCTGCGACCAGTGTCGTTGGCCGGCGCTTAAGCTGAATAAACAAACGGCGAGTTAGCGCCGTGGTCTCCTGAATAAACTCGGCGGTGCTGTTGGCTTCAGCCGGACTGGAAAGGGAAGTGGACGGTGAAATAGATTGGCTCATAGGGGCGATGGATGTGTAGAGCGTTAGGTACCTTTTCTATTCTAAGAATAGTATGGGGCAAGATCCGCCTAGAAGATTTCGTTTAGATTAAGCTCAAAGCCTGGAAGGACTGGATGGCCGGAGAGAATACCAGATAGAGGAATGGTTTTACAGGAATGGTTTTACAGACTGCGCCTGCCGCTAAATTTTGACGGACGGGTTCTGTGGCTCGATGAGCCAGCCTAACAGTAATCCATTTTCTAAGTACGCCTGCATCTTGACCTGAGCGTCATTTAACGCCACCCACTTAACGCCACCCATTTAACGCCACCCATTTAACGGCGCTGGAAAAGGCCCAGACCTAACACATAAGCGTAACCGCCCAAGAACATACATAAGAAGGGCAAAGACAAGTAGTGAGTGTGAAGCACTGCAAAGGCAATGGTAATCGACAAATAGACAACCATCATTAGCTCTAGGCAAAGCACCCATGTTTTAGCACCTCGGTAGCGCTTGTGCTTCCAACCTTGGGAGCGGTTCACAACACCATGCTTGGGCGTACGAATAAAGTCTGAATCGGTGCCCAGTAAGCCATCACACACAGCCAGAGATTGATTGAGGCTGAGGCCAATGCCTAAGCTCATGAGAGAGAGAATATGTGAGGCAAATTGCCAGGGATGATGAATGGGCTTTTGTTCTTTTTGCGAGACCCAGTAAAACCCTAAAAGATTAATCGTCGTGACTAAAAAGATGGGGATATAGATCAGCAGCCCATATTGCCACTGGTGCTGTGAAACATAGATTTGGTAGGGCAAAGAGAGCAGCAGCAGCACAATCAACAGCAAATAGTTGAAGTTATTGGTGAGGTGCAAAAAGGCTTCGAACTTGGTGTGCATCGGTAAGGGCGCACGAAAAACGGTCATCATCAGCTTTTTCGCTACTTGGCTCGCGCCTTTGGCCCAGCGGAACTGCTGAGACTTAAACGAGTTCATTTCTACGGGGAGTTCGGCAGGCACCACGACATCGGGCAAATAGATGCAGCGCCAGCCTTTGAGCTGTACTCGGTAAGAAAGATCAAGATCTTCGGTAACGGTAGTGTGCTGCCAACCGCCCGCATCAGCGATCGCCTTTGCCCGCCAAATACCTGCCGTCCCATTAAAATTAAAAAAACAGCCCGAACGATTACGAGCTGTTTGTTCAATCACAAAGTGACCATCGAGCATTAAGGCTTGAATTTCAGTCAGCAGAGAGTACTGGCGGTTAATGTGCGTCCATCTGGCCTGAACCATCCCCACGCTAGGATCTACAAAGTTGTTCACCATGTTCAGCAGCGTATTGGGGTTGGGCACAAAGTCTGCATCAAAAATCATGATCAATTCACCCTTTGCCCGCTGCAAGCCGTAGGCTAATGCCCCTGCTTTGAAGCCTTTGCGGTGGCTGCGGTGAATGTAGTCGATATTGAGACCTTGTTGCTTGAGCGCTTTCGCTTTGGCTTCACAAAGGGGCTGGGTTTCATCAGTCGAGTCATCCAGAACTTGGATTTCCAGCTTATGAACCGGGTAGTTGATCTGAGCGATCGCATCCAATAACCGCTCCACCACATACAGCTCATTAAAGATAGGCAGCTGTACGGTCACATAGGGCAAATCTTCCGGCTCAAAGCGCGCCTGAAACGGAACGGCAAGGTGCTTGTGCTTATAAAACCGCCAAATCATCAGCACCTTATGGAATCCGTATACTGAAATAACAGATAAGATGCCGAGATAGACAAAAGGCGTGATCTCTAAAAGAACATCAGCAGGGAGGAAGCCAAGGAAAAAACGAGACATAGTGACAGGGAAAAGGAGAGATAGTGAAAAACGTATCGCCAGCAGCAACAGGGGGCAAGGCGAGCTAACGAATCTGGGGCGATAATACTTGGAGTCGTTCCCAAATGGCTAAATCTTCTGGGCGATCCACATCTGACAGCGTTTCTAGCTGGGCCCAGCTTAAGTTCAGCTGTTGCACCCTAGCGAGCGTTTGTTGAAAAACGCGAGGCGTACTCCAATCAATACCTTTGAAAAGTGATTGTAAGCTGGTTCCAGCAGGCGCACCCGCAAGAGTGGACGCATCCGCACAACAACGCTCTGACGCCTGACGTAAACCAATCAGATAGTAGCCGCCATCAGTCGCTGGGCCTAAAACAACATCTTGGCTTCGGAGCGCATCAAAAGCTTGATGAATGTGCTGATGGCTTACATCCGGGCAGTCGGCACCAATGGCAATGGTGCGGCTCACCGCATGGGAGCGCAGAAAGCTATCTTCTTTAAAGCCTTGCTGAAAGCCATACCATAAGCGATCGCCCAACCCTTGCCCCACCTGCGGACGATAAACCAGCTCAGGGCCGAGGAAATCTTGCATTGCAGACACACTAGCCCCTGAGAAATGTACCTGTAGCTCCCAGCTAGGATGCTGCAATCGCCGCACCAGATATTCAGCCATGTGGCGCTGCAACGTCGCTGCACCTGCCGCCCCCAAAGCGGGAATAAGTCGAGTTTTGGTGCGGCCTACTTGCGGATAGCGCAAAAACAACAAAAGACGGCAGGAAGCAGAAGAAGGCATAACAGTCCTTTTAAGATGAGTACAAAAAAGCGTGTTTCATCCTAATAGCTACTGTATGTTCAAAGACCAGTCGTAGTCTGTGTACTTGATATCGTAGCCACCTGCTTTCAAGTAGGCGCTGTCTTCTTCATTTAGATAGCCGCTAATGAAATTTAGGACAGCCTTTTCGTTTTTGCTACCCGCAAAGCCCTCATCTGTCCCAAAGCTGGGCACCCAGTCTTGCCCGAACCAATCAAAGATTTTAGAAAGGCTCACCACATTGTTTTCTCGATCAATTTTGAATGCTTCTTCACGACTTAAAAAGATCTGGGTCTGATCATCAAGCTGAGCATCTAACGCTTCTCCGGTGAACGGCTCTTGACGCAGGTAAGGGCAACTAATGGCCGCACACACTAACGCGGCATGAATACGGGGTTCGTTATAGTTTTCCCGTAAAATATCGTGCTCAATGTTGTTGAGCGTTTGCTTCCCTTGGAGTATGCCGTGCTTGTTGAATCTCCAAACACCGACAATATCTTTGATGCTGTCTTTAATAGGAGACTCATCAACGATGGACTTGAGTGTTAAAGAATTATAGGCGTTAATTAAAACCGCAATTTGTTCAGCTTCGCTCCAGCTATCAAAGGTCTCTTGAGAGGTCAGGTTAAGAGACGCATTATACGCATCCAAATCTTGGCGATCGCCCTGCAAGCTGGTGTAGTCTACTAGCCCGCCTTCATCGACATAGGCCGATAAAACATTAGCCAATGCAGCCGTATTAACCGTTGCATTCGTTGCATCAGCCGCTGTTTCTTGGGCAACCGCAGAACTATTCTCAGAAGAAGAAGAAACGAATTGGCCGCAACTACTAAACCCAATCAACGCAGGAACAATGGCTGCCAGCAAATACTTTTTACTCATGTTGTTATATATGGTTTTACTCATGGCGACAGGAGATATAAGGAACGACATCTGTTGAAAAACATACAATTCAGAGTGCACTTCCAAACTGAAATATCGCTGAGAAGCTCATAAATTCTTACTGCGCGAGCCAGAAAATAGGGGCCAAAACAACAAACCAAACAGTTGGTTAAATACCACGCTGACAACAAAGGGCCCCCAAAGCAAACCATGCTGAAAAGGCGTTAGCGACCATTGCTGCGCGCCCAACGCAAGGCCATAAGGCAGCGCAAAGTAAACGAACGCAGAAAGGCTCACCCATCGCGCCCCAAAATTACGACTCTCGACCGCAAACGGCATTAGCCAAGTAAAATACCAAGCGTGAATAATAGGAGAAAGCAGCAGCAGTGCAATAAAGTAGCGTTCAATAAAGGCCCTCAAGCTGTCTGCTTTGGCAAAGTTCCAAAGCAAAACAATACTGAGCGGAATCGCATAAATCCAATTGGCACGCTCCGTACTCGGCCATAGCATCGCCACAAAATGCGGCACAAACGCCGCGCTCCGACCGTAGTTCACAAACGAAGAGCCCAAGGGCAACACAGGGCAGCTCAGCGCCCAAGAAGAAGTACCCGAGCAAAAGGGCACCGCAGACAAAACCAACGGCAGCAAACCGATGCCCATCAGCGCCAACCCTATCCCAATAGGGTTGAGGGGATGGCCATTTTTAAGCTGAGCACCCTGACATCTGCGCCACGCCAAAAACGCTAACACCGGTAGAGACATCCACTTAATGGCAATGCTCATGCCGATGGCGACAGCACGTTTCCAAGTCATCAAAGTCTCTTTTCCCCAGCCTAACCAGGCCATAACCAGGGGCAACAAAAACCAGCTATCGTAATGTCCGCCTCCCGCAAAGCTATAGATCACCAGCGGATTCCAGGCATACAGCAGTGCCGATTGAGTGCTAAAGCGACGGCTCAATACGCGACAAATAAACAAATCAGCAACAACAAAGGAGAGTTTGAATAACACCACAGGCGTGCCTATGCTGGCAGCAACTGCCGCCAACGCACGAAACCCCAACTGCGTAATAGGGGGATAAATAGCCGCGTGATCCGGGTGATTAATAAATTCCCAGCCGATGAATCCGCCGCCAGCACCGCTGCCAACTGTTAAAGGCGTAAGCACATCGGCAGTGGGCGCAAGCAGGTATGGGTTAAAGCCTGAAAGCTGAATATGCCCCTCCCACAGATAGCGCCAGATATCGTCACCAGGATGCATCGCCAGCAAAATCAGGCGAGGTACCACAGCGCCCACCCAAAACCAAAGGCTCGGAATCCGGTTCAATCCCCAAGAGCAGACAAACCCCGCCCCCATAAATCCGATGCCTCGCCAAAAGAGAGGCACGGCGCTGGGCTGATGGAGAAAATCGCCATGGGGCATGGCCAAAATGCTCCCCAAAATTAAAAGCAACAGACTTACAGCGCGTAATATTCGCTGCGCTGTCGTTGAGCTTAAAACACGGCCCACAGCAGCTTGAATCGGCGTTACATAGGTGCGAGTAAGCTTTTGCCCGTAGAGTTGGCCCAGGGTAGTCAAAATGATGGAGCCTGCTTGAAAGCTACCTTTTAAAGTGCCAGAAATCTTGGACTGACCGCCCTGACGAGGCTTATATTTAACGGGTCTTTCTAAGATTCGGAGCCGCTGTTCGGCAGCTTTGGCCTGCATTTCGACAGTCCAACCAAAGCCGCGATCGCCCATTGCTAAGTTATCTAGCGATCGCCGCCGAATCAATCGCAGCGGGCCAAGGTCTTCATACCGTTGCCCCCAACCTAGCCCAATTAAGCGCGTCGCGAGCCAGTTGCCAAAGTTTTGCACAGGCGTGAGCTGCGATCGCCCCTCTGCTGTCCCGCGCCGGTTCCCCAGCACAAGATCATACTCATCTCTCACCGCCAGCAGCTCAGGCAGCTCATCTAACTCATCACTGCCATCTCCATCACAAAACAAAATCCATTCCGCCGCTTTGGCCATCGGTGTTTGCATACCGCGCCAGCAAGCCTGACCATAACCACGATGCGGTTCTGAAATAACCTGTGCGCCTGCTTTCGTTGCAATAGAAGAGGTGCGATCGCTGCTGCCATTATCCACCACACAAATGCGCGTCAGCCCTATTTCTTTTAACCCATGAACAACGCCCGCAATCGTCGATTCCTCATTGAGCACCGGAATAATAACAACAATCTCGTCCACACCGCACACGTTTATAACAACGCCGTTAACAACAGCTACACCATAACTGCCATTGCTTAAAGAGCGATTAGGATGGCGCATCAACCACAGCCAAGTCAACTCGGCTAGAGATTGGTTACAAGCGGGTTATAGACCGGGCTACATAGCAGTGCTCCTCTGCCAGAGAGATCAGTAAATTAGTTTCTAGCGATCAACTAATTTACTGGTTATTTATTTTCAATCCAGCAGTGGGTAATGGGATAAGGTTATCAACTCGTTTGATTGCGACTGAGTTGCCACTTACAAGCCTGAGGAAGAAAGGAAAATATTTATTCAAAAGAATCATAGATAAAAGTGTAAAAGCAAAGCAGAGCGGAACAATGGCTAGTTGAAAGGCAGCCTCGCTAATAGCGCTATTCTTTAGTTCTAATTTTTCAAGGAAGTAAATAAAATAAGGATGGAATATATAGACTCCCAGTGAGTACTTAGCGCCAAGCTCAGCAAATTTTCGAGTGTTTTTTGAGTCAGGAATTTCGAGTGCCAGCAAAAACACACCCATCACGAGGGGAATCGTTCCAAGCAAAAAGTTATGCAACAGTGGATTTGAGCCAAACGATTTGAAAAGCAGATATGCCTCCAAATTTTGCGATAAGATGCCGAAACATATCAATAAGACTGAGAATTGAACACTCAATCTTATATTTTTCAGCCTAAAGCTCATTCCCATATAAATAAAAGGGAAACTGGTGATATATCTTGCAAATTCCCAACTTGATCTATATCCCGGATGATAGGCAACAAAAACTAATGTAATCAGGCTCAAAGCGACAAGCGCTCTTATTATCTTATGTGCATCATAAGATAGCAGCATATAGAAGACTAGCATCGAGATCGAAAAAGAGCTTATAAACCATAAGTGTCCAGCTAGCCCTCCCAAAAGAAGATCCAATGAGAGCACCTTATGTAAGGTAGAGCCCACACCTTCCTGATAAATTCTGAGCGGCAGAAAAATTATATTAGCGACAAAAAAAACAGCTAGCATCCTAGCTGCAATATCCGTAAGCCTTTTATGTTCACCAATGACATATGGAGCGGCAAAGTAACCTGAAACGATAAAAAAGAAAGGTACTGCCCACCGTGCTAGCAACCTTAGCTCAACGCCTACGATTAGAGGCAAGCTGGAATACGTTCCAACATGCACAAAAATAATACTAAACGCTGCAATGAGGCGGAAAATATCAATTCCGACTATTCTCGATTTACCCATCCCACCTCGATATGCAAATTTTCAAGAGCCTTTGCAATAGGTTTTAATATATTGATTTTTATTGTTGATGTCTACATGAATTACACGTATTCCTAAATTGAATCAGGTTCTTAGGTGTAAAGTAGCGTTTCCTCAACACCTCAAAACGATTGAGCTAATCTCTAAATTATTGACCAGAGATACGCTTACAGTCTATCCATCTACGCTAAGACGAATATATGACAACTTATCTTTTGAATTAGTGAGGTTGAAACAGCAAGGTCTAAACAGAAAAGTGACAACAGCTAACGACTCATCAATTAAAAGAATCGCATTGCGATAGCAGTAATAATACTCATATCACTGAGTAATGCTTGGTACACGGCCATCTAATGGGCACCTTAGAGAACTCTCATAAGCCCAACGCCATAGTCCAGGGCAAGGATAAGCCTTCACGATGAGCCGATCTCAAGCATTTTACGACCGTATTAGCCACAGCCTACCCGTGCTACGGGGCTGGGCCATTATTTGGATCGTGGCCTATCATCTCATGGGAAATACCCAGGGATATTTAGTGTTAGAAGATGCCATCGATACCCTCTCTAAAGGTGGCATCAAAAATATTGTGGAGTCTGGGCTAGCTCTATTCATTTCAGCAGGTAGCACAGGCGTTAATGTTTTCTTGATTATCAGTGGTTTTGGCCTTACTGCTTCCTGGTGGAAAAAGTATGGCGCTCGCGGCATCTCAACAATACCGCTGATGACGTTTTGGAAAAAGCGAGTATTGAGGATTATTCCGCAATTTTGGGCGGCGGTGGCGATCGCAACTCTTCTCTACTTCATCAATCCAGCCTGGGCACCGTTTGGCCAAAGCATCTGGCAAACCGGCGGCCTATCTCCCCTATTCGCCATCCTGACAACCCTCACAACCCTGCGCAACTTTGTTTCAGACCACTACTACTTTTTAAATGGCGCTTGGTGGTACGTAGGATTATCCATCCAGCTATATCTTGTTTTTCCGTGGTTAATTCGGATAGGGAGTCGCTACAGCTGGCGCAAGCTGCTGATCGCATCTCTCCTATTTTCACTCACCTATCGAGCTGTTTTTTGCCTCTCACCCCTCGCCAGCGGTGGCAATCTCATTCCTTTAGTATTCTTTCCTTCTAGGATATTTGAATTCACCTTGGGCATATACCTGGCCATCACGTTGCTACAGCCAGCCAGTGAACTTCAGCAAGACAAAAGACTCAACACATGGCTCAACCATCTTTTACTGAAGCCACAGTTCATATCGATCAGCATCTGTTTATTTTTAATTGGTCTTAGCTTCAAGTGGTTATCCTATCCAGCCCTCCACATCTTTGAGGACGCTTTAATCGGCATTGGGCTTTTCTGTAGCCTCATCCAACTCTCTCAAATAAAATTCCTACAGTTCGGACAGCTTTCTCGCATTGTTGGCAAGTACTCATATGGCATTTATCTCATCCATATGAATGTATATCTAATATTGTGGCCAATAGCATCAGCATGGATTCCTTCCTACTGGCCACGATTCGCAGTGGTTATGCTCGCTTGCTGCGCTATCGGCATTATCTTTGAGATTGGGTTTGCCGCTTGCAGTAAATCACTTGGAACACGGCTGGCCTTGCAAAAAACATATAGCAGAAGCTGAAGCAGCACTAAAACCATCATTGGATGAGTCATACCGCAATCTTCCTATAGATAGGCGGAAATACTAGCGCATACTTTGCTTCTTTTCTTTCTTAATATCGCGTTTGCCGACAGCGGCCATTTCAGCATCCATCAGGGTGCGGCCTGTTGCAGCCAGGTACACATCGTCTAGGCTGGGTTGGCTTTGGGAAATACCGAAGGTGGGGAGTTCCGCTTGTTTGAGGGCGCTTTGAACAGCGGAGAGCGCATCGGAGTCTTTATTCACGACCAAGTTTAGAGAGTTGCCTTGGGCGCTGTTGACAATGACTTCTTGCACGATGGGCAGGGCGCTGAGGAGTGCTTGGGCCTTAGTGGCTTCATCGTCGGGGGTGAATTCGCGAATGCGGAGCGTAATGCGATCGCCCCCCACTTCAGCTTTTAAATCCGCAGGTGTCCCGGTCGAAATCACTTTCCCCGCATCAATAATGGCCACCCGTCCGGCCAGCGCATCCACTTCTTCCAGGTAATGGCTCGTCAGCAAAATAGTGGTTCCTTCACTCTGAAGCTGACGCAAAAACCGCCACACCGAAGAACGACTTTCAATATCTAGCCCCACCGTTGGCTCATCTAACACCAGCACCGCAGGCTGATGCAGCAAACCCGCAGCCAAATCCAATCTCTTTTTTTGCCCGCCCGAATACGTGCCTGTCTTTTTATCCGCAATATCAGAGATTTCTAGCAGCGCCAACATCTCCTCAATCCGAGACTTAGCCTTTGCCTTAGGCAAATGATAAATCGCAGCCTGCAATGCTAACAGCTCGCGCCCGGTAAGCACCTTATCCAAAGCAACCTCTTGAGCGATGTAGCCCAGCAATCGCCTGGCTGCTTTCGGATTTTCCAAAACAGAAACGCCGTTGAGCTGTAGCTCTCCGGCGTCGGGGGTCATTAGCGTGCACAAGCAGCGAATGGTGGTAGTTTTTCCGGCACCGTTGGGGCCGAGCAAGCCAAAAATCTCACCGGGTTCAATCGAAAAGGAAACGTCTTTGACCGCTTCGACATCACCGTAGGATTTTTTGAGATTTTTGACTAGGACAGCGGGAGCCATGAGTTTTTTTACAAGATGAGGAAGGACTGCACACCATTCTAGTATCCGTCTGTCTCGTAACGCGAATGACTGTAGCGTAAATGACTTTAGACAGGAGCAGCAGTGCAGATACTTAAAGCACAGATACTTAACAGCGCAGAACCTAGAAGCACAGAACTTAGAAGCACAGAACCTAGCCCATAATAGGCACCGCAGCAATAACGGATTGCACACCTTCCACGAGCGAGGTAATCCCAAATCGTACGATAGGTAGTGAATCAAACACCATCACAAAAGAGAGCAGCATCATATAAAAGATGGAGTACTTGAATGTGCCGCGTGCTAAGTCTTTATTGTCGTAGTCGTTGCGTAGCTGCCAAGCTTTTTTAAGGAACAAATACCCCAGCGAGGCGGCACCAATGGCATACACTGCGCCACAAGCACCCAGCGGATAGACCAACACTAACGTGAGGGGCACCAAACCAACGGTGTAAAACCATATTTGATTAGCGGTGGATTTATTACCGACCACCACCGGCATCATGGGCACGTTCACCTTGGCATAGTCATCTTGAATAAGCATAGCCAGCGCCCAAAAGTGGGGCGGCGTCCACACAAACACAATTGCAAAAATCACCCAGGCAGCAAGGCTAAGATCGCCAGTAACGGCGGCCCAACCAACCAATGGCGGAATGGCACCGGCTGCGCCTCCAATCACAATATTTTGGGGAGAGGAACGCTTGAGCCAGTAGGTGTACACGCAAACGTAAACTGCAATACCCAACATGGCCAAGGCGGCGCTGAGGAGATTAGCAAACGCGGCGAGCAGCGTGAAAGAGAGAATGGCAAGCGCGACTGCAAACAACCATGCATCTTTAGGCTGAACCCGCCCAGACGGAATGGGCCGATGTCGGGTGCGCTCCATGTCGTAATCAATGTCACGATCATAAATGCAGTTAATAGTCTGGGCTGAAGCCGCTGCGAAGGTGCCGCTCAGCAGCGTAACCAACAGCAGCACTGGGCCAACTTTGCCATGGCCCGCCACCCACATGCCCGCCGCTGTTTCAATGAGCAGCAGTGGAATAATGCGAGGCTTGGTGAGCTGCCAGTAGCTACGCACCACTTCACCCCAATTGTCGTGGCGGCGAGTAGCCCAGATAGAAGATGTTTGCATAGTCATTAAGTATCTATTTTCGTCAAAAGGTGGCTGGCGCTGGTCGCAGAAAAAACGTGAACCAGAAGAAATTGTTACGAGGCGGAAAATTGTTACGAGGCGGAAAGTTGTTATGAGGTGAAAAGTTACGACGAGGCAGTAGACGTCTTTGGCAGCGGATTCACAGACTTAGCAGCAGGCTGGCTCACTTTATGATGAATGCTGACGTCTCTAAAGGAGAGAACCGTGAAGGCCACAAGAGAGCCTAACAAAGCCGCCCCAATCGCCTGATGACAGACCGTCAATGGCTCTACCTGTAGCCGCAGCTTGAACGTAGCGACACCGAGCGCAATCTGACAAACCACGAGCATTCCAGCCGTGTTTGCCAGCCCTCGCAGCCAAGCATCTAGGGCGGGTGTGCGCCATACGCCAACAACTAAACCAATCACAGCCAACGTCGGTGGTACCACACCCGCGATATGAGTATTCATAACGCTACACAAATCTGCGACACCGAAGCACTGATGGGCCGCCCAGCGAGAGCCAACCAGTCCACCAACAATGCTTTGGGCGTACACCAAAATTGCAGCAGCAAGCCCTAACCACGGTAGTTTGCCAACGTTACCAGTAGGCTTGTAGGGCAGCAGAGACATACCGATAATGAGCAACGTACAAAAGAACAATAGGGCCGTACCCAGGTGCGCCGTGACGATATCGAAACGCAACAGCTCAATCACCGTCAGGCCGCCCAAAAGACCTTGAACAACAATAAGGAACAAAGCACCTAGCGTGGCCCAAGGAAGCCATGCGGGCAACAGTGGTCGTTTCCAAGCGCTAATGCCCACCAAGCCGATCGCCATCAAGCCAATAAGAGAGGCATCTAAGCGGTGAAACCACTCCAAGAATACGCGCAGGTTCATCTGCTGTGTGGGAATGAGCTGCCCGTAGCACAGGGGCCAGTCGGGGCAGGCGAGCCCGGCATTCATCACACGAGTGGCACTACCCACCGCCATCAGCGCAAGGGTTGCGATCGCCATTTTCCAAACCCAACGACGAACCAATGTTTGAGCAGCTGTTTGGGCCGCTAATCGCTCCGATGCCAAACCTGACGCCGAATCCGACGCCACAGCGGGATGACCAAAGGAATGACCAAAACTCGCCTCAACCGCGTCCTGAGACTGAGAACGACCACTTGGAGGTCTTTTATCGGAAAAGGAAGCGCTCGAAAAGCTTGGATTTGTCATTAAATACCGACACGCAAATGCGGTGCGAAATAAAGAAACTAGCGTTAGCTTGAGCCAACTCTTTTTAGCTCAACCCTGGAACTGTCTTTCGATGAAAATATAACGCAACCAGAAGATTATTCTCTTGTTGTAGACATTTTCTTCCAAATAGCGGGGTCGCCGTTAACGTTGCTTAACAATTCGACGATGTGCGCTGTTCTAAAGAAACTCTTAAAAACCCTGAATCCCTTTCATAACGAAGGGTACACCATGCCAAACAACCTGCGCTGGATTTGGCATACCCCCAGAGAGATAGGGGCAAAATATCTTAACGATTATCTTCTATTTGCTGAAACGAGAAATTATGAGAGAGCGGATAAAAATCTTCATGCAAACGCTAAATTCTGCAGAAAAAATAAAAGCCTAAACATCGCTTAAAAAATCATTCATATCTCTAAAAAGAGCGCTACCTTGTATAGGCCGCTCTGGCTTATCGCTCATCTGGTATAAACGGAACGGCCTGCACATTCCAAGCAACAGATCTAATCAGATCTGAAAACAATACTGTGAACATCCCTAGTTCTATCGTTACGCTTTTAGTCGGCATCTTTGTGACACTGGCGAGCCTTTGGTACGGCCAAAATCACGGGTTGATGCCGGTGGCGGCTTCCGGTGAAGCCGAGCTGGTTGATGGCTTATTCAACACAATGATGACCATTGGCTTTGGCTTGTTTTTGCTCGTGGAAGGGGCCTTGGTGGTGGCGGCTGTCCGCTTCCGCCGAGATAAAGACGACGAAGGAGACGGTGAGCATTTGGAAGGCAATATTCCGTTGGAGATTGTGTGGACAGCGATCCCGGCGGTTATTGTGTTGGGAATTTCTATTTACAGCTTTGATGTGTACACGCGCATGGGGGGCCTAGATTTGATGAATCACAACATGGCCCCTGAAAAAGCACCTAGCGTTGAACTGGCTTACGCAGGTGATGGCTCCGACGCTTTATCTGGGCCTTTACTGGCAGAGGCAAAAGCAGGCATGGGCGTAATGCCAGGCCAAGGCGAACAGGATATTCTCTCAGTTGGGGTGAAGGGATTGCAGTATGCCTTTATCTTTAACTATCCCAGCGATGTGATAGATGGTGAACTGCACGTTCCGGTGAATCGGCCCGTGGAGCTGAACTTAGAAGCACAGGATGTACTCCATGCTTTTTGGCTACCTGAGTTTCGAATTAAACAAGATATGATTCCGGGTCAGGAAACTAAGCTTGTATTTAATGCGATTAAAGAAGGGACGTATCCTGTTGTTTGCGCGGAGCTTTGTGGCCCTTATCACGGCGGCATGCGAACTCAGATCATTGTGCAATCTCAAGCGGACTACGATGCTTGGTTCGATGGCCGAGTGGCCGCGCTGGATAATGGAGATAACACCATTGCGAACTTGCCTAAGGCACCTGCGGATCGAACCCCGATTGAATATCTCGATACGTTTGTAGAGCCCATGCAGTTAGCCGTTGCGCCTGATGCGCTGCCGATGCCTCACCATCATCATCACAGCCATTAAACGCCCCTTGGCGGTTGGCGGCCATCGGCTCAGACCATCGGCACTCAGACCATCGGCAAGAGATAAGTCATTTGTTAGCGAACCATCTGCTAACATGCCATCTAAAAATAAGTAGATTGGCCAACATCAAAGTTAAAGGCTGTGTTCCTTGGGTCGCGCAGCCTTTATTCAGGCTTATTTTTCTCTATTCAAATCTTTTCGCGTATCCCTTTACACCTTCTTTCTCTCTTACGCTTTTCTCACATATTTTCACTCGCAACCGAAGGCGGTTATGACAGCAACTTCAGACGCTAAAAAGACAGATTCGGATGTGCCCATGCTCTTGGGTAACGAACGAAAATGGACGGACTATTTCACGTTTTGCACCGATCATAAAGTGATTGGCATTCAGTATTTAGTGACGGCCTTTTTCTTCTATCTCATTGGCGGGGCACTCGCGACGGCCATGCGCACAGAGCTAGCGACGCCCTCGCCAGATTTTGTTACACCCGATGTGTACAACGGGATGCTGACGCTGCACGGCACCGTAATGTTGTTTTTGTGGATTGTGCCAGCGGGCGCGGGCCTGGCAAACTATCTCATTCCTCTGATGATTGGCGCACGGGATATGGCCTTTCCGAGGCTGAATGCGATCGCCTTTTGGCTGATCCCGCCGTCTGGTCTGATGCTGATTGGCAGCTTCTTTTTTGAGCCACCTCAGGCGGGTTGGACGTCTTATCCACCGCTAAGCCTCACCACAGGTGCACTGGGCGAAGGCATCTGGATTATGAGCATTCTGATTGGTGGAACCGCGTCCATTTTAGGTGGATTGAACTTTTTGGTTACCATCTTGAAAATGCGCGTGCCGAGCATGTCTTTAACAGATATGCCGTTGTTCTGCTGGGCTATGATTGCCACGTCTTTGTTGATTCTTATCAGCACGCCAGTGTTGGCAGGCGCGCTCATTCTGTTGGCATTTGATTTGCTTGCGGGCACCGCATTTTTTAATCCCACAGGGGGCGGTAACCCTGTTGTTTATCAGCACATGTTTTGGTTCTACTCACACCCGGCGGTGTATATTTTCGTGCTGCCGCTGTTTGGTGCCATTAGTGAAGTGGTATCAGTACATGCGAGAAAGCCTATCTTTGGGTATCGGGCGATCGCCTATTCCTCCATTGTCATCAGCTTCTTGGGCCTAATTGTGTGGGCGCACCACATGTTCACTAGCGGCACACCGCCTTGGTTACGCATGTTCTTCATGATTACCACCATGGTGATCGCAGTTCCCACCGGCATTAAAGTATTCGGCTGGGTCGCTACGCTCTGGCGCGGCAAAATTGCATTTACCAGCGCCATGCTGTTTGCCTTCGGCTTTATTGCCTTGTTCCTAATCGGTGGCATTAGCGGCGTTATGCTCGCAGCCGTTCCGTTTGATATTCACGTTCACGACACTTACTTTGTTGTTGCGCACTTCCACTACGTGCTCTTTGGTGCATCGGTGTTTGGCATTTACATGGCCGTGTATCACTGGTTCCCCAAAATGACGGGCCGCATGATGAACGAAACCTGGGGCAAAATTCACTTTTGGCTGACCTTCGTGGGTATGAACCTCACCTTTATGCCCATGCACGAGCTGGGGCTAAAAGGCATGAACCGCCGCATTGCACTATACGATCCGCAGTTCACTGACTTGAATGTGCTGGCCACCATCGGCGCGTATATTATGGCGGTTTCTACGATTCCTTTCCTCATTAATGCCGTATGGTCTTGGAAGTTTGGGGCAAAGGCACCTGCGAATCCTTGGCGCGCACTAACGTTAGAATGGCAGACGCTTTCTCCGCCGCATATTGAGAACTTTGAGGAGTTGCCTACCCTAAAGACAGGGCCTTACGATTACGGATTGGGCTACATCGCCGAGAAAGATCCAGCGGAACTGTACGAGCACGCAACGCCTGCTCCGGCGGCTGGCTAATCCCGCTCACCCTACTCTTCTAGGAGAGTAGGGGCCAACCCTACCGACCACATCCATCTCCCCAAAACCTATGCAAGGCTCTATCAACACCACTACTGACGGCACCATTAACATCGCCCAAGAGAACGAGGCGCATAGCCACCATGAGGAACATCCTGACCATCGGATGTTTGGAATTTTGGTGTTCCTTTGCGCAGAAAGTATGCTCTTTTTGGGCTTGTTCATTGCTTACATTACCTTCCGCCTGGTTGCCACAGAGTGGCCACCGGAAGGCACACCGGAGCTAGAAATCCTGCTCCCCGGCATTAACTCTCTTATTCTTATTTCCAGCAGCTTCGTCATTCACAAAGCTGACACCGCTGTTAAAAACGACAACGTTAGCGGGGTTACAACTTGGTTCGGCGTTACTGCCATCATGGGCCTGATTTTCTTGCTGGGCCAAGGCTATGAGTATGCGAACCTAGAATTTGGCTTAAAAGATAACCTTTTTGCTAGCACTTTCTATGTACTCACTGGCTTCCACGGTTTGCACGTATTTGTGGGGCTGCTGCTAATGCTCGCCGTTCTCTGGCGCGCTCGCCAACCTGGCCACTACTCCAGCGAAAACCACTTCGGCATCGAAGCGGTAGAACTTTACTGGCACTTTGTAGACGTCATCTGGATTATTCTGTTTATCTTGCTCTATCTCTGGTAGCGCAATCGTTTATCTCATGCTTAACCAGCCGAAGACTTGCTGAATCGTTAAGCTTAAATCCATTTCGGGAAAGACCGGAAGTGTCTGAGCATCTTGACAGAGGGTGGGCTGTCGTTTCGGTTCTAAAAATAGAATACTTAGATCATCTGGGTCAATAAACCAGCCAAGTTGAGAGCCGTACTCCAAACAATGAAGGATATTGCCTAATACTTTATTGGGTTGTTGATCTGGAGAGAGAATTTCAATCGTCCAGTCTGGTGCCAAATTAAAGTTATCTGGCACGTCGCCTTCTAGAGGAAAAGGGATGCGCGACCATTGAAAAAACGGCAATATCAGGAATAATGGAACGTCCACCAAAACTGCATCTTAGTTTTGGGAAGGCATAAGCAAGTTTAGAAGCTTCTGCAGATTGATTGATTGATGGTGGTGCAGAGTTTGCCTTGCAGGCGGCTATGGCGATCCTTGGGCGTGGACTTTTGGAATAATGCTTCCATTGATATATTCGCTGGCGAGTTTGGGTTCTGGTAGTTGCAGAAGTTCGTCTAACGTCAGTGGTTTAGAAGACACTTGCACAATGAGAACTACCTACGAATAATGTATTGGCAGTCGTGACTCGTTATAGACATTGAACACATGTAGCCTACAAATTGTTTTCTGTTGCTGCGTCTTCTATGGCTGATGATGATGGCGGCAAGCAATAATAGTCAAGCAATTATCGTCAACTTAGCTTCCCCTTAGGTGGCTTGGTTGTAGGAGGATGATGACTTGATTCGTTGTGAGCGAGAACGATCTTGGCTTGAACCTTCTGGCACATGGGAAGAAACTTGTTTATTTCAGTTCCGTTATTACCGTTTAAATCCTGAATATGCATGGAAACAATTTTTTTGTCATTCACGTTCCAGTGAGTATGAATAATCGCTCTATCTCCATTACTAAATGTATAATCAACAAATCCCGTTCGACTGGGTGGATTGTTACTATTTCTATAGGGTACATCTTTTTGAAACACGTTAAAGGCAAATGTAGATTTAGCCTCGTTCAGAGCAACAAGCCTGACGAGTTTTATAAAATTTATTGAACTTGTCTGATGGACACCGTAATTAATAAAGTATTCAACAAACTGCTTACAGATCTCGAATTTTGTTTGTTCCAATGCATTCAACAATTGTGGGCAGCTAAATTTTCTTAACCAGCCCACAAGTATTGTCAGAGGATACTTCTGATTTCCACTATTGAATTCAAAAATTTTCTGAACAGACTTTAAGTTATGCTTATAGTAAATAACTTTATCTACTAACGAAGAGAATATATCCTCATTTGATAGACTAAGTATCCATGATAGGTTTTTCTGTTTTCCCTGAGAGACTTTTGGCTCTTTAAGTAATGCAATAGCCCTCTTAACAGTAAACAGACTAACTCTAAAATTGTCGAAAATCCAACCAATCAATTCGAGGTCGCAGGTCTTAAGACAATCAACAAGGTTTAGCGTCGTAATTTGAGCACTGAGCGAAGCCTGTAATACATTCAACGCCATGTCTGTCTTAGCTGAATAAGATTGAATGAAATCAACAATATAAGACCAGTCTTTCCAAAAATCGCGTGCGATCTCAGCTATCTTGCGTAGTTGAACTGAAGTAAGATCACATTTCAGCAATGACGTAGTAACTATCTGTGTATTATTTAATTGTACGCCAACCCCCAGAGTTGTTTGCATAATTGATACTGCCTTGCGTAAGCGATTGGTATCAGGCCCAGCTATGCCGAGGAGCCACAGAGTTGTCTGCTTCCCGTCCAATTTCCGCTTTAAGGAAAACGTAAACCAACTTAGCAAAACATCAGCGATATCTGCTTTAAACTGAGCACTCTCGATAAGCCACTTAGCATTTTCAGCACCAATACCTTTCATCTGAGTAGCCTGGGCAATGAAGTGCTCAGTTTCTTGAAGAGCTTTATTCTTGTTATCTCCTTTTGCCTGCTCGGCAGATTTTATTGTTTTGAGTTCCTCAGCATCGGCTTTGTTTATTGTTTTTTTTCTCTTTTCAACCCCAGCCTCATGAGCACGCTTCTGTTTTGTAGTGGATTTTTTCTTCTTATGAGGTATGTTTTTGAACTCCTCACTAGCACGCTCATACTCTGCGTTCTTAGTTCTCGCTGCTGCTTGTTTAGCTTGTTCAAAACTTTCTACCGCCGCTTTATCTGCTGCCGTGATCGCATTATTTCTTAACTCAGTGTCATAGTTGTACTTTGCTAAGGTATCCATCTCAGCCTTTGCTTTGGTGGAATCGTTACCAGCTTTCTCAAACTCATCTTTTGCTAAATTGACTACTGCGTCATCCTCAGCAACGTATTGAACAACAAAACTCATCATCTTTGTTGCTAGCAGTAATTCATTTCGATGTCCAGCAAGAATATCTTGCGCTATTGTAAGCTGACGTTTTCTTACCAAATATGGCTTTAAATAGGCCATCACCGATGCAGCCTTATTAAAATTGTTTTGTGCGGTTTCAAGAACATCTTGGGCCACCTGAAGAGATGTCGAAGCGCTAAGGTACGGAGAAAGATAGCCCATCACGGACGCAGCTTTTTTAACATCGTTTTGTGCGGTTTCAAGAACATTTTTTGCTAAGTCAACATGGTTGACATTAGCAAAAAAATAATCAGCCTGCGCCTCTGACAGGGAAGCAATATCAGCACCCGTCATATGTGGCGTGAGAGCTTCGATTATCGTGGCTAATTTCTGATAATTACTACTTAGATTTTGGACTAGGCGCTGAAGCAGTGTAATAGAGTTGGGTTGGGATAGGAATGGCTCAAGTGTTCTGATACTGATTCGATTGAGCACCTGAAAGTTCGCCTCTCCTAATGCATTCCGAACAGCTTGGGTGATCTCGTACCCTAGCGCCACCGCCAGTGGATTAACAGTCTTTCTTTTTCTGTCTATGGACAGCTGTGTCACTGTTCTGCCCTCCCCTTCAGTGAAGGTGACAGAATCACCTTCACTGACGTTGCTATTAGCCGGAACAGCAAAGGGTTCCTTAATGGATGTGACTGTTATTACGAACTGGCCGTTAGATTTTCTTAGAACTGTTCCAGAGTGCTGATCGCCCTGATCACGCTGAACGAGTCCCTTTAAATCACCTCGCTGCTGTACCACATGAGTCAATTCATGAGCAATCAATGTTTGTCCATTTTGAGTTTCTGGCTGATACTCACCCTGTTTAAAGAACAAGTCCTGCCCAGTCGTGAATGCTCGTGATCCTATGCTATGGTTCAACATATCCGCTTGCCCGTCTATATGCACCCGCACCCCACTGAAATCCGCCCCTATCGCCTGCCCCATTTGCGCCTGCAAATGGGGCGCTAGGTTCTGACCTGCCCCACGAGCCGCATTCAGCTTACTCTCAAAATCCGCAGATACGACTCCCTCATCGGAGCCCATTCGCTGCACCATCGGTTGCATCTGAAGCGCTTTCTCTTCTTCTCCGATCCGCTGAACCGATTCCCGAACCGGCTTCATTTTCAGCTCCTCATCCTCCATTTCCATTCGCTGAACCGATTCCCGAACCAGCTGCATTTGAAGATCTTCTTCTTCCTCGCCCATCCGCGGCACCAACGGCTGCTCACCTATCCCTTGTGAAGACGAATTATTAATTTTTGCCACCACATCTGCCGCGACCCGATCTGCTTCCTGTTCATACTTATCGCCCACCGCGCCGACTGTAAGCTTTGCCTGAATAGCTGGGCCAAAAGGTTGAAAAAAGGGAGTTGAGTTAGCGTCTGACTTAGAAAAGAAAGCGCCTGATGACTTCGCACTAAAAAACGGCTGATTAGAACGCTGAGTACTAGATTGTTGTTGTTTTTGTGAGTCAGAAGCTTTCATAGGACAAGCCTAGTAAATTTTAAAAACTGGAAATCAAGATATGAAATAGGGAAAATTGAGCAGTCTTTAAAACTAATCTTACGGCCATTCCACGGATAAAACCGGCGGCACCTCCATAAGTTTCACAAAGAGCCTGACTGCAACAACGCTAATGCTGAAGTCAAGTTTTGTTCTTCATCAACAACAGATTCTATCAAGTCACTCATCGGATCGAGTGCAAAAAGCCATAGGAGAAAGGTTTCTAAGAACTCTTCAGGAACGATTGTTGTAAATTTTCCGAGTGCATACACGTATTTATACGTCAGCACATGCTCGGCATTGAGGCAAAAAGTTCCGATCGGCAGGTTAAGGTTAAGGATGGACAGCAGCTCGGCTACAGTTTGGCGGATTTGAGGAGAACTGACTTGAATGGGGGTTTCGCAGTAAAACTGCAAGAGTTTCAGAGACTCAACATCTGTGTCTTGCAGGGGAGAGAATATGAGACTGGCTAAGCGCGATCGCCCTTTCGTATCGGATTCAAGCTGAACCACTAAGCTATCTATCGGCGTTTCAGAAGAACGGTGCAACAGCTCACAGTTCAGTGCTAGCGACGTTTTAATGGCCGTTTCAAGCTGCTGCAATTCAAATCGATATTTGGCTAAATCAATGGGGTCGCTCATGGAGATTTTCACCTTTCGCGTTTTTATCTTTCACATTTTTTTTGCAACTGCATAGCCTGAATTAACGTTGCTTCATCGCTTCTACTAGCATTTCTACCTGACGGGATGGCTTGTGACGCAACGAATACCAAAGGCCATAGTTAGCGCCCGCTGCGCGAATATAGTTCTTCAAAGCTTTAGCTTTGTCAGGGGGATCGGTAGGCTTCAAATTAGCGAACTGCTGATAAATAAATCGAGTGTGTCTAACGTATTCCTTGTGTTTAGTGGCCGTAGATTTTTTGTTGTCGCTCTTGTGATTTCGTGTAAGCTTCTGCGCAAATTTAGCACTCCCATGCACAACTTTATACGCAGCCGACCCCGCCTTTACCCCTTGTCCAATTGCCGCACCAATTCCGGTTGCCCCGACAGCGATAGTCGTGATATCACCCGCCATGCTTACCAGCTCTAGCATGACATCTGTCCAGCCGCTGGTTTGCCTTTTTTGGTTGATTTCAGCCATTTTATCCAAGAACTCATATTCCTGAATTTGTTGGCTAAATGCGTGAATTGGAGAGAAAATATCACTAGGCTGACGATTAGGGACTAAGGTATCGGTATTTTTAATCTCTTCTAACGAGGTTTTCACGGGATCGATCACATCGCCACTTCCGCTGGGAGAGACAACTGCTCGAACTGGCGCATAGGCAGTTTTAACCTCATCTTCTTTAGCATCTTTTTGTTGCTGCGCTGTAACAACGGCGGCATTGGCGCTAACAGAATCCTTCGCGCCTACAGCTAGTGCCTCCGCATCTGTAGCATCATGTTCTGTTGTTGTCGCTAACGCCTCAGCATCCTTAGCCGCCGTTTCAGCCGCCGCAGCCGCAGCCTCTGCTTGCTGAGCGGCGGCGGCGGCTTGCTGAGCAGGTGCAGACAGTGCCTGCGTTCGGGTTTCATAAGCATCAGCTAGTTCAGCCTTAAGTGGGGAACCAGAAGATTGGTTGTTCTTATTCTCTTGAGCGTCCGCAATCACACCACTTTTTTGATTGGCCTGTCTGCGCTTAGTTTCTGCGTCGCGCTTCATTTTGTCTGCAGTGGCACGTTTGGTTTCTGCCTCGCTCTTATTTTGGTCTGCGGTGCTGCGCTTATCTGCTGCATCTTGGCGCTTTTGATCAGCCTCGTCGCGCTCCTTTGTTGCAGTTGTTAGCGTACCCTCTGCGGCGGTCAGCTCGCCATGTTTGTTTTCTATCGCACTCTGCTCACTAACCGCTGTTTTCGCGAGGGTTTCAAAGCCGTCTCGAATGGCTGCTTTTGTTCGAAAATATGTTTTGTAAGCAGGAAAGGTGCCTCGACGATCTTTATCAAAAATATTTGGGCTAGTCACGTCAGCTTGGCCAAACGTAGCTGCAATTGTCGCGCGTAGGCCATCGGCTTTGGCAGCAAAGACCGATTTCATGCTTCCTGATTTGAGAGCATCCCACGTACGAATTAACAAATGAATGGCCGAGACCCCAATACTCAGCGCAGGCACGGTGTAGATAAGGCCTATGGGAACTGCGTTGCCAATAATGCTGTAGGCATTTTTAGCAACGCTGGCCGCATTGCTAGCCGCTGCCGTAAATTGCTTCAGGGTCACCAAAGCATCTTTCTTTTTTTGATCACTTTGTGACTTAAAGAGGCGATAAATGCCAATAAGTCCGGAAGCAGCGTCTTTTACACTGCTAAGTCCACTGGCGATCGCCCCTGCATAAGAAGCGCCCTCAGCAGATTTGCCCACCCCATCTTTTGCACCAGCCGTTTTTGCAATCGAATCAACAATTGAAGCGGTGCCAGCGGCGCTTTTACTCGTGGATTCAATAAAGCCGTAACCCGCTTCTAAATTGTTCCAAGAGACTTCCATTCCGCTAATTTGGCGAGCACTGGCCACCATGCCGAGCACCCCTGCCAAGGTATCGCCTGCACCTGCCGCAATTCCAGTGCTTGGCACAGCCACTGAGTCTTTGGCACCGTACTCTACGCCACCAGAAATAGTGCCTAAGCCACCGCCCAATTCATCGACAATTCCCTGACTTTGTTCTAGTTTCCCGGCATCGGCCGTGAGTCCTGCAAAATCTGGGGCCTGTATCTGAGCTTTCGTCGTTACTTTTTCCAGACGAATGTAGCCTTGCTTTCCACCGCCTTTAGCCAGCGCCCATGTCTGAGAGCCTGTCGCGGAACGGGTTGTTTTTTGATCGGTCAAGTCCACCTCAATTTCATTGCCAACATGGAATTTTTTTCCATTAGGCAGGGTGCCTTTGTCTTTATCTGCATCAATGGTGTGGAATTGGGCCGTTTTGTTGATATAGGCATCTTCAAAATCAGCTTGGATAAAGAGCGATCGCTGCATCCCTGCGCCGCTTTTCTGCTGCACGACGTGGGTCAACTCGTGGGCGATTAATTCTTGCCCGCTTCGGCTTTGCGGCTGGTAGGCCCCCTGCCGAAAGAATACATCTTGCCCTGTTGTAAATGCCTTTGCCTGAATGGAGCGACTCAACCGATCAGCCTGGGTACCGGCATGCACTCGCACGCCACTAAAATCGGCTCCCATTGCCTGCCCCATCTGTGCCTGCAAATTAGGCGCAAGTGCTTGGCCACCGCCACGGGCACGCCTAATATCGCTTTCCATATCATGGGAGATCGCCCCACCCTCATGCCCTATAGACGGGCTATCTCCCTGCATTTGCAGCGCTTCATCATCCTCTTCCATCCGCTGAAGCGGCGTTTCCAGCATTTCTCTATTGGTCTGATCTGCGCCCAGACGCTGCACGGCTATCGGTTGACCGGTTATAGGTTGGCCAGCGGTGGAAGATGAATGCAGTTGATTGACCACCTGCGCTGCTACTCGATCAGCCTCTTGTTCGTAGCGATCGCCAGCGGCCCCGACCGTCAGCTTTGTCTGAATAGGTAGGCTAGCGGGTTGAAAAAAGGGCGTTGGGTCAGGCTCCTTTTTAGAGAAGAAAGAGTTTGCTTTTGAACCCAAAAACGGCTGACTAGAATGCGGATTACTAGCGTGTTGTTTTTGTGATTCAGAAGCTTTCATGGGGTAATCCTAATTAGACTTTGAAAGATAAAAACTAAGGCAATCATTTTTTAAGCGTGGCTATGTCCATTCCACCACTAAAACCGTCGGCATCCAAGGAAGTTTCACCATACTTATTCCCCACGGTAATCGACTCAGTAAAATATCGATCGCCTGTTGCTCCACCCGCAGCTTCCAGTCATCGGTGTAAGTGAGCTTACCTTGCCGCTGAATAAAGCCCTCACGCAAGCCATCAGCAGTAGTATTTTTGAGCGCGTCCCAGTAGTTAATCACAGCTTCCAATAGCTTTTCGCCTTCGGCAAATGCACTGGACGGAAGCTGTAAATCACTTGCTACAGGCTCGTTTAGAGGCCAGCCGCAGAGGAGCTTAGGTAGCACAAGATCATATTCCGGGGCGTTGGTTTGGCCCGTAGCAAGATAGTGGAGAAGCGCGATCGCCTGCTGCTGCGCATACTCATTTCTAAATTCATTGGCCAAGTCATCTTCTGTTAACAATCCAATATCATCGAAATATATTTTCAGGAAAGGATGT
>JBGCGG010000184.1:0-4502 GCA_045110585.1 Phormidesmis sp.
GCCTTATCATTGCCCGCACAACGGAAATCCTCATCGAGGATAAAAGACCCCGCCTGTAATGGCAGCCGATGGCCATTGTGCTCCGCATTAAACGCCTTCTTATTCGGGAATAGCTCACACACTCCCCCCGCAATTCTGACCTCCGCAGCTGTCAACGCTGAATGAGCCGCACAAGCCAGTCCATAAGCACTAACCGGCTCTGCCAACGGGAAGTAAATATGCAGCCCCCCCGACTCACTAGAGCGAATCAGCAGGTAGCGGCAAAGGCCCAAAGACTCCATCGCCTCCAGAATTGGGTCAATGCCCTGACTGCGAGGATGAAACGGACTGCCCCTATCCACATCAATCATCAGGTAGTTCGTCAGCTTGCCAAAGCGCTTACCGAGAATCAGCTCACGTCGATAATGCGACTCCACCGAGCCAGTCACCAACGGCACCTTCTTGCCCGAGCCATTGACGATTGTGATCCAGCCAGAAGGCTTTTTGAGGATAGGCGACCAGCTCTGGCATGTTGTCCAGAGTGCAAAGAACGGGTGATCTGCCTCACTTAAGGACGTTGCAGCCCTTTGCTTATCAATTTGTTGAGAACTTTTTAATGTTTGAAAACCCTTACGATCAGAGGGTTTGAAAGATCGCTGAGAAACGCGATCGCAAGACTGCTTACGCAATCCGTTAAAATCGGGTAGCATGAAAACAACGTACGGCACCCCGCACGACATTGTCCCTGTTGCACTTCGGTCAATAATCAATAACTGGAACTCCCGCCAAGAAGATCAGCTATTAGATTTAGAAGGCTTCAGGATTTACATCAACTGAGAAACGGTCTAAACCTTGTGTTTGGGCCGTTTTTTAGTGGGAACTTAAGCTGCTGTTTTACCTCCTGCGAGTTGACCAATGATATCGGCTTGCCTTGTTGCAAGCTCTAAGAACTTAGACTGCTGAGCGACCATCGCGTTAATAGAGTCTTTCTGTTCTGAAATACCTATAACTAACCTGTCTACTGCTCTTTCGAGCCGTTCAGTAGAGGCCGTCAAATTATCAATTCTTTTGGTGAGTTGCCTAATTGCATCGGTGTTTTGAGCAACTGCTTTCTCTGTTCTATCCAGACGAATACCAACAGATTCAGTTAGAGCGTTCATAGGATCGGCCATCAGCTAGCCTCTTTTGCAATCGTAGATGGACTTTTCTCGGCTGGAGGAATTTCTCCTTTCTCTTCTGCTTGCCTAATTGCTATTTCTAATGCAACGGCTGCACAGCTTGCGGTTGCTTGCCCGCGCACCTTAGCCCACCGTTCTAGAGATTCGAGAACGGGTGTAGGCAAAGTGACTTGGATTCTAGGCATTGGCCTTTCACATATGTCTGAGCAGTGCCTCAAATGTGTCACCTCTGGTTGCTTTGTGCAACTGAATCAATAAAGTATCTTGAAAGTACCATTAAAGGGTCTTTTTTGGTGCTAGTATCATTTCAGCGATCGCACATCGCAACATTTTGACGTAAAGAGCTGCGTTTCACGAAACGGGTTACCCGGCTCTTGCCCAGCCCAAATACATTCAGAAACGGTTCAGCGATGCCCTGTAAAAAGCATCGAAGGAGAAGCTAACCCGTGCCCATATCCATGCGCTTTGTGAGCGTTTCAAAAGCGTCCCCGTCAACGGCTGTCGAAGTTCTAGCCCAGTCTGATGACGAGCGCGTCACCCCGTTTCAACTGCGTGAATTCGCCGCGATGGTCAGAGGAAAGCCCGTGATTTCAGAAACCCTCCGCACCTGGCGCAAACGCATCGGCGTCCAGGCCGATAGCGAAGGCTTCTACACGATGGACGACCTACGTTTGCTGGGCCGCTACCTAGAAGCCCTGGCCGCAGGGCGCACCACCCATCAATTTCTCAATCAGGAGTATGGAGACCATGCCCAAAACCGATCCGCGTAAAGCCCCGACAGCAAACACATCCAAAGCCCCGACACCTCAAGCGCTAACCACCGCCAGCGCAGTCCAATCTGAAGTCGTCGCCGTCACTCAACAGCTCGCTAGCGACGTCTCCGCAGACGCCTACGCCATCGGCCAGCAGAGCGCAGAGTACGTCAATCAGCAAGCCTTCACTGCCTTCCTCAAAGGTTTTAACGAGGGGGCCGCGAAAGCAAATAACCCTTTCTCACAGCTGCGCCAACAGCTATCAGCCTCAAAACCGCAGCCGATCCGTCTACTCTCAGCATCTGGTTCGACGAATACGGCACTGCCCGTCAGCTGCCCAGCATCCGAGTAATTCTTGCACCGACCGCATGGCAGAAAACCGCTGTTTTTCTACTGTCGCTTGGCTGCATCCTGCTCACTGCCAACCTGATTGTCACTGTCCTCGGGCAGTCCTCGGCCTGTTCGCGCCCGCCGGTCGCCCACTGCGATGTCCTCGGCTGAAAATCCCACCCGATAACGCCTACACCGCATTGTTCGCGCTTGTCCGCGGACAGTCATCGCATACCTTTCCCGGAGAAACCGTCATGTTTATCCGCCCTCTACTGATTTTTAGTTTGAGCGCTGTCATGTTCGGCAGCGGCACCTACACCGGCTGGCGAGCCGCTCGCTGGTTAGACCCGCTCCTCGATGCCCAAGACCGCAGCGCCGCTATCAGCCAAACGATAGGAGGCTGGTTTGATGATAAATAGACGCGACCTGAACCAAGAACTGTTTGGCAGCACCACCATGCCGAGTGCTCCCTCATCAGTACCCAGAGAAGTCAGCCTGAGCGAACTAGCCGAACTCTCAGAGCTGACCGAAGAGCAGGCCAAAGTCCGCGTCAAAGTGACCCACCTGTCCACCCAGGTAGAAGCCCTCAGCGATGGCATAGACCTAGCCGACCAGCGCCTCGGCAAACTCAAAAGCGCCCTCAAAGGAGCCGTCACTCAGGTTGAACAGTTATCGAGTGCCGATGACCTGCACGCTCAGCAGCTCGGCGAACTAGGCGACAGCCTCCGAAACATTGATAGCCAGCTCGAAGCCCAGCGCAATGCCCTCGCCTTTTTGCGCAACAGTGACGGACAGCAACAGCAGACCCTCGAACGCCTGAAGCAATCGCGCATCACGCTGACGCACATCCTGCTATTCGGCATTCTGCTGTGCGCGGGTAGCGCGATCTCCCTCGACGTAGACAAAGCCTTCAGCTTTAACGACCGCCTCAACCAGCTTGAACACCGCCTGTATCCCTAACTCATCGTTCATCCTTTAACCTATGGCCTTTCTCCTCGCGCAACGTTTAGAGAACCAGCTAACGACCAAAAGCCGCCTGACTGACGACAGCTTCAACCCCGACAACCTAGAGAACCTACAGCTGCCCCCTGGCGTTAAACTCCCCACCGACTGGCTGAGCTTTGATGAAGCCAGCGCCGATGCTTTCATCGACCAGATGACCGCAGAAGCCGAGAAGCGATCTCAAAGCATCCGCGCTGCTGATAGTGCGATCTCTCTGCTCAAAACCGACACCGAACTGGTCAAGCGGATGAAAAAGCTAATTGACCTCGCTGCCAAGAACGAAATTGCGAGAGAAGACGCCTTCGCCCAGTTCCAACAACTCCAACACCAGCTCAAAGTCGTCCGCGCCAAAGCCGGTATCGGCCTCGCCGCAGGCATCGAGAAAGAGAACGTAGGCTTTGCCGCCTACCGCCGCCAGCTCCAGGAAGGACTCAGACGCGTCACCAACCTCGCCACCGGCGGAACCCACGAAGGCTCACTATCGCTCAGCGGTAGCAGCAACCCCACGCCCCAGAACCCCATCAAGCTAGTGAGCTAATGTCATGAGCCACCGCCTCGCCTCAAAGTTTGGCTACTACGCCCTATCGGGCTTTGCCGGAAGCGCCCTTGTCCAGCTCGCCGTCATTTGGCCGCAGACGTGGATAGCAGTCGGTGCCCTCGGCCTCCTGGCTCTGGTCTACTTCGCCTTCCTGCTGATTTGTATTTATGGCGTGCTCAAAGGCACACGATGGGCAGGCGTACTCAACTTCAATGTACTCGGCATCGATGCCATTGAAAGCACCGCCATCGTTCTGCTGTTCGTTGTCGGAGGGCTATGGACATGTCTGGAAATTTTGTAGGCAATCCGCTGATGCAGCTGCTAGATGCGGATTTGAATAGCGAGCGCAACCGAGCGATCATCCGCTTTCTCCTGCACAGAACCGCCACCGCCCTCCGCTACGTCTTCCCAGCCAGAGCCACCGCCTGCTACAGCGGCCTAGTGCTCGGTTTTGCCCTCACCTTTATCCCGATAGGCAAGACTGTCCCCACTCGTCTCACTTTGATGTTGACCCTTGCCAGTGCGGGCCTAGTCGCCGTCTGTGCCCACGAGCTAGACGAACTCCAAGATGACATCGACGAGGCCAAGCAACAGAAAGAACATGACCGCCAGCTGCGCCTGTACGCCGACACCGAAGCCAAGAACAAAGTCGCAGAAACGAACCTGCTGCGCCACGGCTACGAGCTAGACAAATCCCTCCCGCCCGAACTCCAGCAATTAGTC
>JBGCGG010000185.1:0-21229 GCA_045110585.1 Phormidesmis sp.
GGTTGCTGATGTTTCTGGTGTTTTGAACTTGACTAGATTATCTTGAGTCATGGTGTATCTCTATTTCTGGTACTTTGCTTGTCCAGAAGGATACGCCTTTCTTTATCTCCTACGCTGTACACCAGAAATAGTTATAACTCATCTGCTTAGGGACGATGAGTTTTGGTCAGGATTGGCCCTTTGGCGCTGATGAAGTGACCAGCCGTAGTATTTTGGATGCGTATGCTGATGCTGGTGGCAATTTTATTGATACGGCTAACAAGTATCACAACGGAGAAACTGAATCGTATTTAGGGCGTTGGTTGAAGGGGCGTCGCGATCGCATGGTGCTTTCAACTAAATACTCTTTGGCTATGGATCACTCGGATCCTAATGCGGCTGGAAATCATCGTAAAAACATGATGCAGGCTGTGGAAGGAAGCTTAAAACGGCTGCAAACAGATGCTATCGATTTGTTTTGGGTGCATGTGTATGACGAGAACACGCCTCTGGAAGAGACCATGCGTGCCTTGGATGATTTGGTGCGGATGGGAAAAGTTCACTACGTTGGCATTAGTGATACGCCTGCTTGGGTTATTAGCGCTGCCCATGTGATGTCAGCATTGCGCAACTGGCTGCCGATCGCAGCTATTCAGACAGAATATAGTCTTTTGGAGCGCACGCCTGAGCGCGATTTGTTGCCTATGGCCCAGCATTTTGGGATGGCCGTTACGGCTTGGGCACCGATGGCTGGTGGGGTTTTGACAGGAAAATATACGCGCAATCTGGATCGTGAATCGCTACGGCGGGCGGGTAATCAGGAGAAGGCGCGCACCTCTGAACATAATTTGGCGATCGCACGAGTCGTTGATGAGATTGCCGATGAGCTAGCGGCGACCTCTGCTCAAGTTGCCGTTGCTTGGATTCTGTCGCGAGGCTATCGTTACTTTCCGGTGGTGGGCGCCCGCAAAGTATCTCAAATTCAAGATGTGATGGGCGCTGCCGATTTGCAGCTGTCTGCTGCGCAATGCCAACGGCTGGATGATATGACCGCCATTGAGCTGGGCTTCCCCCATGATTTTTTAGCCAGCGAGCATATTCTCGATATGGGTAAAGGCGAAATTAGGCATCAGATTGATTTCCCGCCTCAGCGAGTATGAGGTTTGCCAGTAAGGTTTGCGCAGGCTTGCGCCGTTAATGCTTGCGCAGCAAGGTTTGCCAGCAGGGCATCGCGGCTTTCTGTCTCTTGGGCCGTTGCTTAGCCATAAACCCTGACTAGCGGTTGTGGGATACAATTTTTCTGTAAGAAAACTTTGGCAACTGAGAGACCCATGGCCCTTAAGAAAGGTAATTTCGTTCGTTTGGTGCGAGAGAAGTTTGAAAATAGTGTGGAGGCGAAGGCTAGCGATCGCCGTCTATCTAGCTATCTCTTTGAGACAAAGGGCGAAATCTTAGAGACTCGTGATGACTATGGCCTGGTCAAGTTTGGTCGCGTGCCCACGCCAAATATTTGGCTCAAGCTAGATCAGCTAGAGAAGTTTGAGTAGTTGGATCGAACTTGGTTAGATTGAATTTGGTTTAATTTAATTTTTTAACAGCCCTCTTGTAGGGCTTTTTTCATGAGCATTTTGTGGGTGCTGCATTTGTCGCCTTTTTCTGGCTGACGTTGCACGTAGGTGCCGTCGGGCTGCATTTCCCACGCTTGGCGATTGTCACTTAAACAAGTCTCTAATAGGTCGTCTAGGCGTTTTCTTAAGGATGGTTCTTCAATGGGGACCAGCGCTTCTACGCGGCGATCCAGATTACGGGGCATCCAGTCGGCTGAGCCAATGTAGTAACGAGGCTCGTCGCCTTCGTTTTGGAAGTAAAAGATACGAGAGTGCTCCAGAAAGCGACCGATGATGCTGATAACGCGAATGTTGTCGCTGAGCCCTTCGATGCCAGGACGCAGACAGCAAATGCCCCGAATGATGAGGTCAATTTTGACGCCTGCTTGAGAGGCTTTATAGAGTTCGGTAATGAGTTTGGAATCGACGAGGGCGTTCATTTTGACGATGATGCGTCCAGGTCTGTTTTGCTGGGCAAGTTTGGCTTCGTGCTGGATGAATGCGGTCATTTGTTGCCGCAGACTCATGGGTGCGATGAGCAGCTTTTGGTAGGTGTGCTGCCGGGAATAGCCAGTGAGATAGTTGAACAGATCGGTGAGGTCGGTGCCGAGTTCGGGGCGGCAGCTCATAAGACCGAGATCGGTGTAAAGGCGGGCAGTTTTGGGGTTGTAGTTACCGGTGCCAATGTGCACATAGCGGCGAATGGTGTCTTTTTCTCGGCGGACGACAAGGGCGACCTTGGTGTGGGTTTTGAGGCCAACGAGACCATAGACAACATGCACGCCAGAGCGCTCTAGGGTACGCGCCCAGTTGATGTTATTTTCTTCGTCGAAGCGGGCTTTGAGTTCGACTAAGGCAACGACCTGCTTGCCGTTTTCGGCGGCTTTAATGAGGGCGTTCACAATGGGGGAGTCGCCAGAGGTTCGGTACAGGGTCATTTTGATGGCCAAAACGCCAGGGTCGGTGGCGGCTTGGGTGATGAACGCCTGAACGGTGCCGGAGAAGGATTGGTAGGGATGATGAACGAGGCGATCGCGCCGACGGATAAGCGAAAAGACATCGCCGCCCTCTTGCTGAACGGCAGTTCGCCAAGACGATGGAATCACAGGTTGCCAGTGCGAATCTTGAAGCTCGGGTAGCGGTAGCCCGATCAGGCTCATCAAATCTGCTAAGCCGAGCAAGCCTTCTACTTCGTACACATCGTCATCTTGAATTTTGAGCTGACTCATCAGTGTGGCTTTCATCACTGGGCTCATACCCGTTTCAAGCTCCATTCTGACGACGGAACCACCGATTCTGCGCTTTCGGAGTTCCTGCTCGATGGCCATCATCAGATCATCGGCTTCGTCTTCTTCTACCTCTAAATCTGCGTTGCGAGTGATGCGGAACGCTGAGCAGCTTTTAACATCCATGCCCGGAAATAGGGCGGCGATGTTGTTGGAGATGATTTGCTCCATGGGGACGCCTGCCCAATGGCACTGCTGCATATCAGTATCGTCTTCGCTGGCTTCGTCTTGAGTGCTGGCCTCCGATTCTATTTGAGGCCATAGTTCTTCTGGCAGCGTCACGAAGCGCGGCAGCACCTTGGGCACTTTTACCCTGGCAAAGTGAGGTTCTGCCGATTCAGTTTCTTGGATTTCAACGGCGAGGTTGAGGCTGAGGTTAGAGATGTAGGGGAAAGGATGACCTGAATCGACGGCTAGTGGTGTGAGCACAGGAAAGACTTGCTCGTTGAAGTAGCGGGCGAGGTAGTCTCTTTGGTCGGGGGTGAGTTCGCTGTAGCCGAGGAGGTAAATACCGTCTCGACTCATTTGAGGGCGAAGCTGGCTTTGGAAATAAGTGTGGGTTTGGGTGAACATGGGCCGCAGCCTTTGGCTGATGGCGCGCAGTTGCTCAGGGGGCGTAAGGCCGTCGGGGGTGCGCTTACTTATCTTGAGATCGATTTGTTGCTTGGTGACGGCGACGCGCACCATGAAGTACTCATCGAGGTTGGCGCTGAAGATACCGAGAAACTTGAGCCGTTCCAGCAGGGGGGTGCGCTCGTCCATGGCTTCGTGCAGGACGCGGCGATTAAACTCTAGCCAGCTTAGCTCCCGGCTGATGTACCAACGGCGATCGCTGATGTGAATGCGATTCGTTCCGCTGGTTCGGGCCAGCTTAGCTGTGGGTTTGGTGGTTACTTCGCCTGCCGCTTTGGCGTCTGTTTTGGCGTCTGTTTTGGCGGTGGATGTGCTGCTGTTTTTTTGGCTAGCGCTGGCTTTGCTCATGCTGCTGTAGGCGGTTGGGGTGAGGGGGAGAGTGCAAGTTTGAGCGATCGCGCCAACGGTTGTCAGGGCCGCGATTACCTAAAAGCATTTGTATAAAATCATAGAGGCAAAAGAATAATCAGGTGCCGCTTTTGCTAAGGGATGTGATTTAGAAGACATCTGCCAGATGCCCCTACTGAGAATCCCTGACTTATTTAGAATCCCTAACTTATTTAGAATCCCTAACTTTAGAAAACCTCGTTTTCTTGGCCTTTCCACCATTCGCCCAGCTTCATGAGTTCGGTGTGCAGCTCGCCTAGCTGAGTGTTAAATTCCTCTGTTGTCATTTCGTGACGCCGTTCTTTGAGTTTGGCAAGGCGCAGTTGAACAAGTAGCCAAGGTTTGCTGATGCCATTGGTTTCTTCGATGTATCGAGCAAGTTGGTTGCTGTCCATGAGGGGAAAGGGGGCCTAAGGCGTAGGTAAGGGGCTCGCGGAATAGATTAATTCCGGTAGAAGTGTTCATTGTCTGGTAGACGTCTTGGGATTGCAACCCGTATAAGTATGAAAGCCGGATATGAAAGCCGGATATGACAGACCAAGAGATCAGGTCGGGGATGCGGAGTCGGTGATATGAGGTCGGTAATGCGAGGTCGGCTAGAACACTGCCATGCCAAAGCCCCCTTCAGAAATTTCTGAAGGGGGCTTTGGCTGTTATCAAGAGATGATCTTGCTAACGGTAAGGGGGGATAGCGCTTATAAGACTATCGGATACCGTTTACTTTTTCTTGAGTTCAGCAACCCATTCTCTGAGCTGCTCGTTAGCAACTTCGCGGCCACCGAGACCAAATGCAACGGCGATCGCCACTGCAATAGCACCCAACAACAGACCAAAGGCCAAGTTAACGATGCTAGTTGCAATGCCCATTTGAGTGAGTGCCAACGCACCGACAAAGGCAAGAATAAAGATGCGAGCAACCTGAGCCAACAAGTTAGACGTACCGCTGCTCTTGAGGAGACGGAACGCTAGGTTTGCGATGTACAGGCCAACTGCGAAGATGAGTACGCCGACGAGGACTTGCGCCGCAATGCCCATTACAGCTGTGACGATATCAGTGAGCTGTTGCAACTGAAGAATTTCAGTCGCTGTTACTAAGCCAAAGAGGACAACGCCGATTTGTGCGATGACGCCTGCGATTTCGGACGGTGTTTGAGACCGTGTGGAATCGGTAGGGGGCTGAATGAGCGTAGCGCTAGTGCCCGCATCTGCTGCGGAAGCACCAGACTGTGAAGGCATAGAAATTTCAGGCAAGCCGAGTGCATCGAGAATGCCGTCGAAGCCCAAGCCTTCTAGTAGGCTTGTGAGAATGTTGCCGATGAACCGACCGATGAAGTAGAACACCGTCAGAACCGCGCCAGCCGCTAGCAATAGAGGCAAGAAGTCTAGAACCTGATTGAGCATGCTCACTGCAGGTGCAGAGATAGCTTCAATGTTGAGTTCTTCGAGAGCGGCGATGGAGAACGGAATCAGAATGAAAACGTAAACAATGGTGCCTGCCAAATCTGACAGGGACATACCACCAACACCCGGCGTGCTGGATAGGCCAAGACGGCTGCCGAGGTTATCGATGCCAGAGGCAGACAGTAGATTCGTGACTAAGCCACGCGCAATTTTGGCAACAATCCAACCGGCACCAAAGACTAACCCTGCGGTGAGAATTTGAGGAATAGCAGACAGGAACTGGTTGATGAGTCCTTGAACAGGTGCGAGTAGTCCGTTGAGCGACAGCGCATTTAGCACTGGCGGCAAGAACAACAAGAAGATGAACCAGTAGAGCGCATTGCCGAGTGTCTCGTTAATGCGGATGGAGTTTGTTCTGGGATCAACGCCTGTGTTTTCAGCAAGGCGATCATCTAAGTTCAACCCGCCTAAAACTTGGACAACAATTGTTTTAACAATGGTTGCGACTGCCCAAGCAACCGCTAGCAAGATAGCTGCACTCAAGAGGCGAGGCAGGTATTCTAGGACGGTTGAGAGTAAGTCGCTCAGCGGCCCTGAAACAACCGTTAGGTTGAGCGCGTTCAGGAAGCCGACAATGGCAAATAGGGTAATGAGCCAGAAGACGCCTGTGCCAACCCAATTTGCAACATTGACGTTGTTCGCAGATGAGCCAGCGACTGATGACGCAATGCGGTCATCGATACTGGTTTTTTTGAGGATGCTTTTGACAAATGCAGAGACGAAGACTGCCAGAACGACGCCAACGATTAAGAAGAGGGCTGCCCCTACTAACTTGGGGCCAAATTCTGTGAGCAGCGCTCTAATTTCTCCGCCAGTTTGAGCAACTTGTTGGGTGGCTTCAGCAACTTGGCCAAGGACTGGGGGGGAACCCAATCCAGCTAAGCCACTGCCCACGGCTGGGGGCGGTATTAGGTGAATCATTTTTTGAGTCGGTTGAAGTTTCTAAACAGGGATAAGCGTCAGTCGATAGCGGTCAATATCAACAAAAACTGATGATATTTAGACATAGAGTACAGCGTCAGTGCAATTTACAGAGAAAAACTACTAGAAAAAACGAATCTTTTTTACAAAGCTAAAACCGAGAATGTACTGCATTGTGCTTAATGAGTCTGCTCAGTGATCTTCATCACAGTGGGCCGTGACCTGCTGACGGATACGTTGTGGGCGGGATTTATGTTGCGAGTGGATAGGCTGCCCGCAACACTGGTGAAAAAACTACGTGGATAGATGCGGTTGAAGAACTGTCGTCGGATAGATATTGAGGATCGCAGATATTGAGGATCGCAGATATTGAGGTGCGGGTTGTCGATAGCTGTTACCAAAAACAAAAGCGCCCGAGAGCAACTGAATGCTCTCGGGCGCTTAACGATGGTGAGATGTGTTGTGGGTTGACCGTTTGTGGGTTGACCGTTTGTGGAGAACCGTTTACTCGCTTTCCGACTCTTCGGTGGTTTGGGTGGCCTCCGTTGCCTCGCCGGTCACTTCTTCAGTAGTTGCTTCAGCGGTTGCGCCTTCGGCCTCGTCCAAACTTTCAACAACTTGCGTCTCGGCGATGACCTCCGCGACTGCTTCCGTGACCTCTTCTGTCGGCAAATCGCTTTCTTCTTCTTCAATGTTGGGCACGAGCGCAACAGCTGCGATCGCATCCTCATCATCCAAGCGCTGTAGCTGAACGCCTGTTGCCATTCGCGACTGAATTGAAATCGCATCCACTGCTTGTCGCATGATGATGCCACGCTGAGACACAATCATGAGCTCATCGTCGCCGCTGGCAATCCGCAGCGCCACGAGTTCGTCGTTGTCCTTGCGAAACTTCATGGCGACCAGCCCCATGCCCGCTCGGTTTTGTAGCCGAAAGTTAGAGACTGGCACGCGCTTGCCAAGCCCGCCCGCCGAAACCACCAGCACCCAAGGCCCTTGATCCGCCTGTTCGCTGCTGACTTCGATATCTTCATCCTCAGAAGCTTCTTCAGCGGCCGCTTCGATCGCTTCGACAATTTGCGACGAGAGGATGTCCATGCTGATTAAGCGATCGCCATCGCGCAAAGACATGGCCTTGACGCCCTTGGTCGGGCGTCCTAAAGGTCGTAGCTGATTGTGATCGGTTTTGAAGTGAATGGTCATGCCGCGCTGCGAGCCGATCAGGATGCTGTCTTCTGCTCGGGCGCGTCGCACCCAGCGCAGCTCGTCACCTTCGTTTAGGGAGATGGCAATTAGACCGTTGGTCCGAATGCGGCTAAACGCAGAGAGCGCAGTCTTTTTCACGTAGCCGCTCTGGGTGAGCATGACGAGATATTCATCATCTGTGAACTCACTAACCCCAATCACAGAGGTCACTTTCTCTTCTTTGGGCACGGGCAGCATTTGTACGAGCGGGTAGCCTTTGGCCGTGCGCGAACTTTCAGGAATTTGATAGGCCCGCAAGGAATAGGAGACGCCCCGGTCAGTGAAAAACACCACGTGATCGTGAGTGCAGCAGGTAATGAAGTGCTCGATGCCGTCGTCATCTTTCATTTTGGTTCCGGACTTGCCTCGGGTGGCCCGGTTTTGGGCCTCGAAGGTGGAGACCAGCATGCGCTTGATGTAGCCTTGCTCGGTGACTAGAATGGCCACCTGCTCATTCGCGATTAAAGAGATATCAGAGAGATCGTTCTCGTCAGCTTCGATGACCGTGCGGCGCTCGTTGGCGTAGCTATCGCGAATGGCGGTGATTTCTTCTTTAATGATGGCGAGAATGCGCTCGCGATTCGCCAAGATGTCTTCTAAGTCCGCAATGCGTTCGGTGAGCTCTTCGTGCTCCTGCTGAATTTTTTCCGCTTCTAGGGCAGTTAATCGGCGTAGCTGCATTTGCAGAATGGCGTCGGCCTGCGTCCCTGATAAACCATAGGACTCAACCAGTTCAGTTTTAGCGCTGGCGGCGTCGGCGGAGCTACGAATGAGGGCAATTACCGCGTCGAGATTGTCTAAAGCAATCAGGTAGCCTTGCAGCAGATGGTCGCGCTCTTGGGCTTTGCGCAACTGGTAGCGGGTGCGGCGAGTGATGGTTTCGATCCGGAAGTCTAAAAAGACCTGTAGGAAATCGCGCAGGGTAAGGAGCTGCGGTTCGCCGTTGACGAGGCCCAGCATGTTAACGCCGAAGTTGTTTTGCAGCGGCGTTTGCTTGTAGAGATTGTTGAGCACAACGCGGGGGTAGGCATCGCGTTTGAGTTCGATCACAATGCGCATCCCATCGCGATCGCTCTCATCGCGCAGATCAGAAATGCCCTCTAGCCTGCGGTCGTTCACCATGTCCGCAATCTTTTCAATCATGCTGGCCTTATTCGTCTGATAAGGCAGCTCGGTGATGATGATGGTTTCGCGGTCGGGGCGGCCCCGCTGCTCTAGGGTTTCGATGGTGGCCACGCCGCGCATGGTAACCGAGCCTCGGCCCGTGGTGTAAGCCTCGCGGATGCCCCGCGTACCCATGATTTGTGCGCCCGTGGGGAAATCAGGCCCTGGGATGTACTCCATCAGCTCAATGCTGGTGAGTTCTGGGTTTTCGATTAGGGCAATGGTGCCATCAATGACTTCGCCTAAGTTATGGGGCGGGATGTTGGTGGCCAGGCCGACCGCGATTCCGGATGAGCCATTGATCAGCAGCTGTGGGATGCGAGCCGGGAGCACCACCGGCTCCTGCTGCGAACCGTCAAAGTTATCGGCAAAATCAACGGTTTCCGCTTCAATGTCGCGCAGCAACGCCGCGCCTGTGAGGGCCTGCAAACGAGATTCGGTGTACCTCATTGCTGCGGGCGGATCGTTGTCAATTGAGCCGAAGTTTCCGTGGCCGTTAATCAGCGGGTGGCGCATGGAAAAGTCTTGGGCCATCCGCACCAGCGCGTCGTACACTGCCGTATCGCCGTGGGGGTGGTACTTACCTAACACTTCACCCACCACACGGGCGCACTTACGAAAAGGTCTATCTGCTGTCAGACCCAGCTCATGCATGGCATACAAAATTCGCCTGTGCACGGGTTTGAGGCCGTCTCTGGCATCTGGGAGCGCCCTACCCACAATCACGCTCATGGCGTATTCAAGGTAAGACCGTGACATCTCATTGCGCAAATCTGTAGGGATGATGCGCTCTTGAGGACTACTCATGTAGGAAGCTCCAGAAAATGTTTGGGTGAAAGGGACGTATGGTTAAGAGGCTATTGCTTTAAGTGCTTATGGCTTGAGAGGTTTATGGCTCTAGGGGGTGATGTTTTAAAGGGCTGTCTTAATTGGGGGCTGTTTTATCGGGGGCTATCTTGAACAAGGGGCATCTGGTCAAAGAAATCGCGAAGGCATGCTCAACGTTTCGGACGTAAAGTTTTGGAAGCAAAAGATGACTGCCAAAAGAGCGACGATAACAGCTTTGATATGGGGGTGAGGAAAAGAGCAATAAATCTTTTCGTGATTGGTTTGAGTTTGGCCGTTATGGATGGGCACAACGCTTAAGCCAGGTTTGTTTCTTTGGCCTGTTTTTCGCCTTTTTGGAGGATTTACTTTTCCTGTTCATGTTGGCTTGTTTTTGGGCTTGTTTTTTGGCCTGCTTTTAGGGTCTGTTTTTGGGTCGGCGCCTAGCGTTTTTCTTATATTTATTTCAACGTTTTTAGGGGCGGTTGAAATTACGATGCGTTTGTATCAAATTTTATCATAATCTGCTCTCTTTTGACGCCGTTTTTCTGGGCCTGTTAGGCTTTTGTTGGTCTTTCTGAAACTCTTATGGCATATGAGCTACCCGTTTTTTATAGCGATCTCTTTTTGGCTCACGATACGGGGCAAGGACATCCTGAGAATGCTGGCCGGTTGACGGCTGTTGTTGAACATTTGAAACGTATCCAAAAAGAGGCTGCTGAAGATCGGCGAAATGGTGCCGTGTGGAGCGAGAAAATAAGCTGGGTAGAGCCGTCTTCTCGAGCGGTGTTGAGTCATGTAAATCGGGTTCACGATGCTGGGTATGTGGCGGCGCTGAAGGCGTTCGCTGAGAAAGGGGGGGGATTGGTGGATGGTGACACGGTGATGAGCGCCCAAAGTTATGACCTTGCACTGTTGGCGGTGGCGGCTTGGCTAGATGGTGTGGATTGGGTGGCAGCCCATAATTCACCGGGGTTTGCGCTGGTGAGGCCGCCGGGTCATCATGCGGAGCGATCGCAAGGAATGGGGTTTTGTTTGCTCTCAAATGCGGCGATCGCTGCGCATTACGCCCTTGAACATGTCGAAAATATTCGTAAGGTGGCTATTCTCGATTGGGATGTGCATCACGGTAATGGCACGCAGTCGTTGGTGGAGCGTGATGCGCGGATTGCCTATTGTTCTTTTCATCAGTCGCCTGCTTATCCAGGGACGGGCGCTGCGACTGAAGCTGGGCTGCATCAGAATGTATTGAATATTCCAATGCCACCCGGCAGTCAGTTAGGCGATTACCAAACCCTTTGGGAATTGAAGGGGCGTGCTTTTTTGACCGGGTTTGAGCCGGACTTTTTGATGGTGAGTGCAGGCTACGATGCGACGGCGGCGGATCCGCTGGCAGGGGTGGCCTTACAGCCTAATGATTACGGTTGGTTCACGCGGGAATGTTTGAAAATTACATCGAAAACGATGTTTGGGCTAGAAGGCGGCTATGATTACCGAGCGCTGGCTGAGTCTGTGGCTGCAACGCTGCGCAGCGCCGTTGACTATGCGGCTGTTTGATTGGCTTTTTGTTTGACTGGTTTTTGTTCGATTTGGGTGCGTTTGTTGTCGTTCAAGGGTGGGGTGTAGGTCATGTTTAGATTGTTTCGTCGTTTTTGGAATCGGTTGTTCAGGCGGCCTGTTTCTGCGCCAGCCCCAGCCTTGACTGGGTCGAATGATCGCAACTTAGATGCTCAATCGCCTGATACGCCAATTCCTAAAATTCAATTGCCTAACCGTAAACCGCCTAAGGAGACCCCCATGCCCGATGAATTGAGCGCCGCACCTACTCGCCTGTCTCGGGTGAAAATGCTGAGCCAGGTGATAAATGTGTTGCGTGCATATTTAGCAACCTTTGGGCGGCCTGAAGCGGAGGTTGATTTTCGGGCTGTGATTGGGGCGATCGCGGCTAACTTGCCCGCTGTCGATATTGAAAATGAGCGCTTAGAAGGCTTTATTGATGAAGCGATCGCGGCCTACGGCAGTGTGGGTAATGATAATTCCATTGTGGATACGACGACGCAGCTACTGGCAGAACAGGTAGCGGTGTGGCTGCGAGAGCAAGAAGTGACTGTGCAAAATGTGATGAGCGCCTATTTGCAGCAGTTTGCACCAGATGAGGGCTCTGGTGATGGCTCTGGTGAGGGGCAAAATAATGGTCAGTGGACGACGGCGAATATCCTGATGCTGGTTCAGACGGTGGTGGCCACGTTAAATGATGGATCTTTGAGTCGGTCGGGTGGGCGATCGCTGGTGGCGAAAGTCGTAGAGACGTTTGACTTGGATCAAGCTTTGCGGAAGCGAATTGCGCCCGAGTGGATTGCCTTGGCGCAGCGGGTGGCGAGCTATGTGCGCACGGGCAACTTGCAGGCTGAAGTGCGCTCTGTTGCTTGGTCTTATCTCAGACAGTTCCAGTCTATTTTAAGCCCGCAACTGATCGAGCAAATTATGGCAGAAGGGCCGCTGAACCTGTCTCCGGCGGAAGTGCTGAGTGGGGACTTGGGCGAATTCTCGAAGATGCTGTATTACAAATTTCAGCTCCTAGAAGCCGACCCGGTCGTGACCAAAAGCCACGCAGACATTGCTGTGCAGGTGCGAGCTGCGGTGGAAGACTTCAAGCGCAGAAGGGGCGATGGCTTAGATGTGAGCGAAGGTATCCAGACTGGTGACCTCGAAGTGAGCAGCCCATTTGTGCGCACGTCCTGATTTCAAAGAACTTGATTTCAAAGAACTGGGTTTCAAAGAACTGGGTTTCAAATAAATTGTGCTTTCATGCCGTTAGAGGGTACTCTCTCCCTGCGATCTACAAAGATTATTTGATAAGCCTCTAGTCATAACGCATGAAGGGTGCTAGATTGCTGCGATGTTGGGGAGCTATTACATCAATTTGCTATAGACGCCTCCGCCCGCAGCGCTGTCGCTGTCAAACACTCGCCTACGGATTGAACCTTACGGACTGAACAATGGCATTTTTTGAGAACTTCACATCGGTTATTAGAGACAAATGGCTGGACTACTTCCGCGCCAACCGCACTTGGCTAGAAGTGCAGATGTCTACTACATCTGTGCGGACACCTGAAGGTGGGCGTCGGCCATCGTCATTTTTAATCTTGGGTGTTGTGAATGCCTTAGAACCCAAACTTTCTAACCTGATGGTGCCGTTTTATCAGCTCAATTCAGACGAAGATGCCTTGATTGATGTCCTGGGCCTTAACTTTGATCCAGAATCTGTGTTGGATAACGGTGAAGTGGGCAAAACAATTGATGCCTCCCCTGAAAGTGAGACGCCGCTACTCGGCAGCGAGGCGACGGTTGATCCGCAGGGCGATGACTGGCCTGGTAAGCAAGATGATGGCTGGCCAACGAACTAGGCTGCTTGCCATCTGGCTATTTGACTCAATGCCTCGTGATACGATTATCTGGCACTTTATGTACAGGCAATATTGAATCATGGCAGAGCGTCCTATCCTAAAGAGTGAACGCGAGGCGGCACCGCAAGCTGAATCAACGCCAACTCCAAAAAGTAATGTTCCTCGACCCGTTAAGAAGGGCGATCGCAAAGATACCGGTGAAGGTGGCGGCGAGCAGCAAGATCCGACTCAGGGCCACTGGACGGACAACATGGATGGCCGTGGCAAAGGTGGCCGTGGCAAAGGTAAAGGCAAAGGCCGTGGCAAAGGTAAGGGCGATGCTCGCAGAGCGCCTACGAACCCTGCCTTGATGCGTGGCCCTCGCCCCACTGCGAAAGTAGAAGAGCCAGAACCTGAAGAAACGCCTGTTGAGGCGGCTCCTGCTGAGGAAACTAATGTTGAAGCAACCGCTACAGCAGACGTAACCACTGATGCACCCGCAGAGACACCCGCAGAGACACCTGCCGAGACGCCCGCAGAAGAAGTCGCTGCCCCTGCGGAAGAGGCTGCTGCCGAGAAAACTGAAGAATCTGCGTAGATAAAATTGTTCGCTGACTTCAGCGACTGAAAAAAAGAAGAGGGTTGCTACTCGCTAGCGGCCCTTTTCTTTTGGCATTTATTTCAATTTTTCTTTTGGTTTTTTTCGCTGGTTTTTCTTTGGCTTTTTTCTTTAGGCGCTTAATGGTTTGTTGGGTGATGCGTCTGCGCCATTGTGTCCGTTGAAATTTGGATAAAAAAATTCCCTATCACTCAAAAGAATGACAGGGAACGGTCAGGGTGCATCTACCAATTAACTATTCCGAGGTGTCCATTTGAGTTCAGGACAAAATTTAGATTGTTGGATTTTGATTCCAGAATTTCCGTAGGATTACCTTCTGGCCTTAGCGGTTTTTTCCTGTGGTTGTCACCAGACGCCCCAGTGCGCAATTTAGAAGTAAGTGCTTAAGAGGCGGATGATAGGCGCTGATTATTAGAAGATCTTTGGTAGAGAACAGACGGGCCCATGAAATCAATTTAAAAAGACAAAAAAATCCCCTAGCTTTCTCTCCATAAGGATTCTCCAAAGGAGACTCTTTTGGGGTAAGAAAGCCAGGGAAACATCAGGGTGCATCTACCACTTATAAGTACTGTTTGTACGGGGCCTGTCAGGACGAATTGAGGTTGTTGAATTGTGTAGATACGATGTGGATAGGTCAAAAAAATACCTAAGTAATATTCAAGCAATACCGAATAAATACGGATTTTAATTTAATTGTTTAAGCCCCTAAACAGGAGACTCTCATGACCACAACTTCCCCCACTTCTGCTGACCCTTTGTTGGGTGTGCCGCGTCCCTTAACCCGTGTGATTTTGCTGTCGGGGGTGACGGGGCTGCTGTACTACGGCTATTACAAATGGATGATTCAGGACGAGCTAAAAGCGTATGCTGAGGCGGAAAATGCGGGCATTAAGGTTTGGTCGGGTGCGGTGTGCTTAATTCCGTTTGTGCTGGGCATTGTGTTGCCGTTAGCGCTGGCTAAGTTTGATCCAGATGTACCGAGTGAGTTTGCTTGGCTCGGATTTTCGGGGGTGGTGTGGATTTATATTGTGCAGTTTCGGCTATACCGAGAGGTGAATCGGCTGTATGTGCTGGAAGGGTTAAAGCCGCCGTTGGTGTGTTGGTGGATTATTGTGCCGGGTTTGAATTTGATTGTGGGGCTGCGGCAGATTCATTTTTTGAGTCAGTATTGGGCGCTGAAACGGGGAGAGGCTGCGCCAGATAAGCTGGTGGACTCGATTCCCTTTTTATCGAATGAATGAATGCGTGAATGCTGAACTGGAACTGAATTGGAAAGGATTGAGCCAAACTTGTGTCGGATTTGGGTGAACTGGCACGGAAGGATTAAGCGGTAGATGGGAAAGGATAGTATTCTGCATCTGTCTGCCTTGGCGAATGTGGAGCTGAATGTTGGATTCGGTGAACCATTTAGTATGGTGGGTTTGCTTTGCTTGCTTTTGACCTATTTTTTACCTGTTGATGGGTCTGCTTAATTTAGCTGCGCTATTGGGTGCATGGTTTTGATGGGATTTCGTAAGGTTGTTTGGGGTCTGCCGTTGGCGCTGCTGTTGTCGGTGGGGGGCAGTTTGCTGGTGGGCTGCGAGCCTAGAGATACGGATGATGCCAATTCATCTGGCGATGCTTTAAGCCTGAACCGTGCGCAACTTCCTGAAAATTTGCGGGGTGAATCTGTCCTTAAGCTTTTGTATGGCCGGATCCCGACGACGCTGAATCCGCATTTGGCCAATGGCTTCCAAGATTTTGAAGCGGCTCGGATTGTGTATGAGCCGCTGGCGAGCTACGAGCCAGATGGAGATTTGGTGCCGGTGTTGGCGAGTTTGCTGCCGACGAAAGAGAATGGCGGTATTTCTGAAGATGGCCGCACGGTAACTTGGCGACTGAAAGAAGGGGTGCGTTGGTCGGATGGTCAGCCGTTTTCGGCGGTGGATGTGGTGTTTACGTATCAGTTTGTGAGTGATCCGCGCGTGGCGGCGGTGACTGAGCAGTACTACTCGGATATTTTGAAGGTGGAGGCGCTGGATGAGCTGACGGTGCGGATTACGTTTAAAGATCCAAATCCCTCTTGGGCGCTACCGTTTACGGGGCAAAACGGGATGATTTTGCCGAAGCATATTTTTCAAGAGTTTGTGGGGGTGAATGCGCGGCAAGCGCCGGGGAATTTGCAGCCCGTGGGCACGGGGCCGTATCGCTTTATTACGGCGGTGGACGGGGTATGGACGTTTGCGGCGAATGAGCAGTTTCGAGATGGATTGCCTGCGTTCAAAATTGTGGAGCTCGAGGGCGGCGTTGCGCCTTATGTGGCGGCGCGGCGGGTGCTGCGAGATGGAGACGCGGACTTTGCGCATAATGTACAGTTGGGGATTCGCGATCGCATTTCTTTGGCGGCGGCGGGTATGGGCAATGTGTATGCCACATTTGGCGCGTATGTGGAGCGGCTAATGCTAAATGTGACGGATCCGAATAAGCCGACAGAGGATGGTGAACGCTCAGCGGTGGAAAATCCGCATCCGTTTTTTGCGGATAGGCAGGTGCGGCGAGCCATTGACTATGCGATTGATAGAGATGCGATCGCGAATCAGGTGTATGGCAATGCGGGGCAGCGCACGAACCAACTGCTGCCTTACCCCGAAGAATATGCCAACCCTAATATTTTTTATCGGTATGATCCAGACTTAGCGAATCAGCTTTTGGATGAGGCGGGTTGGATAGATACTAACGATAACGGTATCCGTGATAAAGACGGCGTGGAAATGGCGGTGGTGTATCAGACGCCGATTAATCCGGTGCGACAGGAAACCCAGTCTTTAATTAAAGAGAATTTGGAAGCGGTGGGGATCAGCGTCGATATTCGCCGGATTCAGCCGGATGATTTTTTCTCGGGCGATCCGTCTCAGACGCGCAGCCTCAACCATTTTTATGCGGATATGCAGGAATATAACGTGGGTAGCGATACGCCAGATCCGGCGATCTATATGAGTTGGTGGCTATGTGATGAAATTGCCTCTCAGGCGAATCAGTGGCAGAAGCCGAATAATGGCCGCTACTGCAATGAGGAGTATGACAAGGTGTGGAATCAGGCGGATGGTGAGCTGGATGCGGATAAGCGGGCGGCGCTATTTCGGCGGTTGAATACGATTTTGGCGCAGGATTATGTGGTGATTCCGTTGGTTCGCCGGGCGGTGACGAATGCTTTGAGTACGCGGGTGACGGGGGTGGATCCGACGCCGTGGGATACGAGTACTTGGGACATTGGGACTTGGGCACCGGTGGATGCACCTGCTGAGGAGGTTGTTGAACCGGGGGCGGTGGAGAGTGAGGGCGTGGAGATTACGCCCGTGGAGTCGGATGCGGTAGAGCCAGCATCGGAGCCAGCATCGGTGGAGCCGGAAGTTGTTGAAGAGGGTGAGCCGGTAGGAGAAGAACAGGAGAGTTCTCTTGAGTCGGTGCCGGTTGCTCCGCCGAGAGAGGGTGAGGCGGAGTAGGCTGTTGTTGTTGGCTGTGGTTTCGACTTCGCTCAGCCAGCGGCAGGCGAATGTGAGGCTTTTGTGGTGGTGGCGCTGTCATCGGCCACGCTGAATAAAATGTTGCTCTAGTTTACGCTCTCTTATCCCAGAACCATTAAAGAGCGATAGATAACGCGTTAGCTTGGTACAACGAAGCCTGCTATCCTGTGCGTTCTTTACACGTCGCAGATGCTCTAACCTATCTTCAAAAAGTGATAGAGCTAGAACCTGAGAATAAAGAGCTTGCAAAAACGGATGCTGACTTCGACAGCATTCGCGACAATTCCAACATTTAAAGTGCTAGTCAACAGCGCTGACTAAAATCACGCTCGCTAACTTAGCCATAAGTCAGCCTTTCTTTAGCCCTTAACGTAGCCTTTCGAGCTGTGTAATAGCAGTACAGAACAGCAAGCAAACGTGACAAACAAGCGTTCTACTGTTACTCCGCCGTAAAAACAGGATACTCAAATGACTACGATGACGCTATCTGAAGTTCAAAAAATTGTAGATCGAGACAACGCTCTCTTCCTCTCTACCGTACAGACGACACAGATGTCTGCGATAGTAAACAGCAACAAAATAACTGCAGAAGCATTTTGGTGGGGATTTCATATTGTGATTCCCGAGAGTGCGCTAAAAAAAATCGAAAATGCCTCAGACATAGGCAAAGTCATCTCTGGCTTGATGGGGGCAGGTTTTGGCATGGCTGGCATTCCTCCAGTGGCCATATGCATTAGTATCATCACTGCTGTCTGGGGTGTCGAGAGTGCCGCTATTAAAAAAGCTGATCATGGCAAGGGTGTCTATTTGAGCTGGGTATGGCCTCAGGTCGCGTTTATCTGGGCACCTCCCTATGTTCAGTCACTTCCACTGCCGACCGCGATTTAAGTCAGCGCCCACAATCATCCACTATCCCCACCCCCTCTACTGTTCAATCCTCCGCTATCCACCTTTTACTAACCAAAGAGAGAAAATGAGTACACCTAATTCATCGTTACCTGTACAGCTCATTAACTACACAGGTCTAGATATTAGCAATGTTGTTCTTAAGCATCGTTATGACAAAGACCACTTCGATGAAATGAAATGGACGATGCTGAAGGACGGCGATACGGCTACCGGACTTCAGGCTAAATTTTGGACAGGTGCCTTTAGAACTGGAAAAGATTACTGGCAAATTTTATTTGAATACAATGGTGCAACCTTTACTTGTAAGGACAACTTCTACTGCTTTCTGACCAAGAAGGATGCGGCTAAAGCCAACGGCGTTGTTACCATCACGCTGACACTTTCGGAGATGTTAGTAAAGCCGCCTGTCTCTAAATCGGATCATGTCACAATTACGCAAAGCGGATTTCCGATGGCAAACAAGAGAGATGGGTTTTACAATATCGCTCACATGGTCAACACTCCAAAGGCTATTTGTTGGGCTCTCAGCAAGGGTGCCAACGGACTCGAAGCAGATTTGAACTTTGATGAGGATGGAAACCCAACTGTATATGAGCATGGGGGGCTTGTTTCTGACTGTACCTGCAATCTGCTTCCAAGCGATAACCATGTGTGTAGTGTAGTGTCTAAGGATGACAAAACGCCAGCAGCTGAGCTTCTGCGCTGTATTGCCTGCCAACCCAATGTGGCACTTCATGTCGTTGACACGAAGATGAACGACGATGTCGATCAGCGGGCGGCAGGCGCAAATGTAATCAAGCTGCTAGAAAACGAGTTGTTTGGTGCTGGCTATCAAGGCAATGTGATTGTTGGTGTGGGTGCTACAAAATACATTGATTACATCAAAGCTGCTGTTAAGCAGGCCTCAGGCTCACGTTACAAAGCGCGGATCTCCTTTACTTTCGATGGGGAGTTCGATGACTATGAGAAAGTATTTAACGCGCTTAGCAACCTCAATAGTGTTCATAAAGCATATGGAACAGGCATTACAGCCTGCTCACCGAGCACCTATTATCCTGCGATTCTTCGGGGGTGTGTCGAAGAGACACGAGCCTTTCACGGTTTGACCTACATATGGACGCTAGATTCTACGTCCTCTATGAAAAAGTATCTTCAGCACGGTGTCCGGGGCATTATGACCAACCGTCCAGGTGATTTGCGAGATCTGTTGGACAATGATGGAATCGAATTAGCAAAACCCGCAACGCTTATACCACCTGCAACGACTCAGGCTTCGCTATGAGATGAGAGCTCGAAGGGCGACTTGCTAGATTGCATGTGGAAGATTCCTAATCAAGCTCCCGCATCGGAAAAGGCAGATTTCTGCCGCTGCCCAGCTCACCCAAACTGCTGAATCTGGCGATCACTAAAATCGCCCTAGAAGATAACCCTCAGCTCCTAGAAGGTCTCGGCGTCCTTGCTAGGTCTTAAATGGATGGACTTAAGCAGCTTTCTTCCGCACCGGAAACTGAATCTCTGTCACATAGTCTGGATTATCTTGCTCCGCCCCGCCCTTTAAATACACCTCACGGTTCGCGCCGCAGACCTCATAGTCACTCTCTTCTATCCACTGCATAATTGCCGCATACGGCTGATTTAGCGTGCTATAGGTGCCTTGGTGTACCACACAGGCCGCCAGCTCAATTTCAGGTAGCGCTTTTATTTGCAGCCTGTCCGTGCCTTGTAGGGTAGACGGCACTGCAAACAGAGCTTCTGCATCTACGTCTTGTTCTTTGTATTCTGCGTCATGCCAGATGGCGGCGCAGTAGCTGGTGGGTTGGATATTGTGCTGGGTGAGGTAGGCGATCGCTTCATTAAACAATATGCCGACTGCAGGATACGCAGGAACCGTGTCTCGAATGCTGAGTACGTGAGGAATCGCTTCAACAGATTTTAGAACAACGTTGTAGTTAGGCATGGTTTTCTGTTCCTGGAAATAATTGATATGAGCTTGTACAGCCGCTAAGCTCGCTTGCGTTGCCATGAGCTGCGTGTTGAGTTCTACTTGTCTTAGCTTTAGCATGGCTTCTATTTGGCTAAGCGATAGCTCATCACTCAGGAGCTGACCAATTTGCTCTAGCGAAAAGCCCATCGCCTTTAGGGCCAATAGCTTATGCAGCTTAGGCAACTGCGCTACGCTGTAATATCGATAGCCCGTTTCTTCATCGACTTGGGCTGGTGTAATGAGGCTGCGCTGGTCATAGAGCCGCAACGCTTTGATAGACACTTGGCCGAGCCGAAAAAAGGCACTGATTTTGTACAGTTGCATGGATTTGAACGCGCAGAATAGTGGCTGTTGATCCTCAGTAGACACTATGCCCTTGGGGGAGAGTCAAGTGGGGGCGCAGAATTTTTTGTGCCTGTTATCTATCACGATTGTTTAATCGGAATTTGGATGACAAATTCTGTGTCAGTATCTGCTTCAGAAAAGCAAAACAGCTTTCCCCCATGCTTCACGTTTACAATTTGGTACGCCATAGAAAGCCCCATACCCGTACCTTGGCCTACGGGCTTTGTGGTGAAAAAAGGCTCAAACATTTGCTGTTGAACTTCGGGCGGAATCGATGGGCCGTTGTTGGCGACCGCAATTTTAATCCAACTGTTTCCCACGAGGGTTGTTCGTAACGTTATTTGCGGCTGAAAGGTGTTTTCAGACGGTTGCGCCGTCTGTGCCACGGCATCTGGTCTACTCAATGCTTCGATGGCATTAAAGAGAATGCTCATTAGGGCTTGATTCAGCAACCCGGCGTAGCATTCTACTTTGGGCAGGTTATCGTAATCTCGACTAATTTGAATGATAGGCTTCCCAGATTCATTGATGAGCCGGTGGTTGAGCATTATTAGGGTGTTTTCTATTCCTTCATGAATATCCACTAATTTAATGTCTGATTCATCTAAACGAGAGAAATTGCGTAAAGAAAGAACAACATCTCGAACCCGTGTAGAGCCTGCTTCAATCGATGCAATTAGCTTAGGGTAATCTTCTTGGATGAAGGCTAGGTCAACGTCTTCAATCTGCTCAGCGATGTCGTGGGTGGGGCTAGGATAGTGCCTATCATAGAGCTGAACCAAAGATAGGAGGTCACCCATGTAGTCTTTGAGATGATTTAGATTGCCATGGATAAAGGGTGCATCCCACTTTTGTGGTGAGCATAAATACTTAGGTCTGAAAATATTTCCTTTCCGCTATGCTGAATGTAGCTTTCAGCCCTGGTATTTAGACATGGACGCATCCAAAGCAGAGCAAATCAAAAGCCACGCAAGA
>JBGCGG010000186.1:0-27124 GCA_045110585.1 Phormidesmis sp.
TTCGTAAAGCTTTTTATCTAGTTTTTTAAGTTTCTTTCTTTTCTCAGCTTTGTTTTTCTTTGCCTTGTTTTTTTTCTCGCCGGCCTTCTCACTTGTCTTTTCGTTAGCTGGCTTATCTTTTTTTTCTACCGTTTCTTTTTCTAGTGGTGTCGTCGCTGATGGTTTCTGGGTTTTGGTTTGCTCGTGCTTAGCACCTAGCTTCTTTTCTGGCTCAAGTTTGAGCGCATTTTGCGACGTTTTTTTCACATCAGCCCCGTTTAGTTCTGCTGTGACTGCGCTTGCTTTTTTCTTCGCCATAGGTGCTCCAAAATCATCTGCAACGTTTGACTTAAATCCCATTAGTACTGGGAGCGATCACTTCCCGCTGGCTGAGCGTGGGCCGATCACTGACAGCTGGCTGAGCGGAGCCGAAGCCACAACCCAGCCGGAGTTCGACTACGCTCACCCCTCGAAAACGACAACTGCGCCACATTCCATCGTTGATTTAGCCTATCGAGCAGTTCTAAATTAAGTGAGAAACGTAACAGCTTTTAATGATTGTGCGGCCAATAAGTGGGTGTCATCCACCAAGTCGCTAGAAAGTTTGTAATCGCTAACGCGCTCAATCCAGAAATTGCGGCCATGAGATTTGATCCGGCAGAGCCAAATCCCCGACAGTTGGGTGATCATCTGGTGCCAGGTAACGGATCGCCAGACAGCCTAATTTCTCGTATTTACGCAACTGAGAACAAAACTTAAAGACCTTCTGAAGTGCTTAAGAACTACACTTTACAAGTCTCGATGCGAGAGAAGAGAAAACCCACCACCCACCACACCCCTCCAAATCCGTCGCCCCCAGCCTGGGAGGTGACCCACAGGTGAGTCTTTTGTAAAAGTCAAAGAAGAATAGCCCACCCACCCTTGCTCTACTCGCCAACCGATGCGCTCACCAAATGCCTCATAAATTTTATTACCCGGATACTTTCCATCCAGCGTTGCCCCGCACTCAACGTAAATCTTTTTCTGCACACTAAACCCAAACCGCCCATTGCTGTACTTCACCCACAACCGATCAATAATGTGCAAGTCACCACAGGGAAAGTTCAGCAGCTCATCAGTATTAAAATAATGACCCGATTTTTTACCCACCACCCGAATCATCACCTCATAAGTCTCACGATCCGCAGCTTTCCACTCACCTGCTTTCAGCAAATCGCGCAGCTTGCTGTAATCAATCCCACGCTCCGATCCTTCAATCTCAAACTTATACTCTGCTGCCGCTAGAATCGGCTGTTCAATCTCAGCCACTTCTTCTTCAGTCAAGGCCAGCTCCCACTTTATCTGCGCCAGCTCTTGTTTGATTTCTACATCCTGCGGATTCCGCCCCTTTTCCACCAATCCACTCAGCGCATCCCGATACATCTCACGATTCTGCTCTAGCGGAGCCAGCACCTCCGACAAAATTTGCTGCGCCTCTACCTCCGACAGCTTTAGCTGCTTGCGCAAAATCTCCAACCGAATCTCATGAATCTCCGTTAGTGCATGCCCAGCATTTAAATACTCCTCCACCTGCTCCCGATACTGCGCCCTCGCATTAGCCGCACAGTCCTCCACAGCAATCATCGTCGGCACCTTCGCGACCGCTGCCACAGGCTTACGCTCCACCTGCTGCGCAAAACTCCCCGCCGCCCGATGAATGCCCTCCGTAATGCTATAGAACGCATCATCCCAAGTCGCCCACGTCCCTGCATCCATCACAGGCGTGCCATTTTTCGGCAGCGCCTGCAGCTTGCCAAACGGCGTCACATGCCAAAAGCACTTACGCAAAATAATCGGAATCACCCGCGCCTCACCCGCCTCATGCCGCGCCATCGCCCGCTTAATTTCCACCTCCCGGCAATAGCGCGACCCAATAAAATCTGAACTCACCAGCAGCAAAATAATCTGCGCCGAATTGAGTTCGCTCTGAATTTCCCTATCCCACTCATCCCCCGGCAAAATTTCCCCATCGTGCCAGTCCGCAATAATTTCACTAAACTTCAACGCTTCTAGGTGCTTAGCCAACTCATCCCGCAGGGCTTTGTCTTTATGTGAATACGAAAAAAATACGGTGACAGCTTGGCTAGACATGCACACAAACGATAAGACGTCATTTCAGGGCAGATTCACTGGATATCATAACCTCCACGAATTAATACAAGGTCAACACCCCCTATATCATGAAGGAAACTTGATTATTGAGAGCGCACTCCCACATGCCAGCCACCACAACCGTCGCCATCCTTGGCACCGGACTCATGGGCGCACCCATGGCCCTAAAACTCCACCAAGCAGGCTACACCGTCACCGCCTGGAATCGCTCCGCTCAAAAGCTAGAACCGCTGAAGCAAGCAGGCATCCAAACCGCTGAAACCGCCGAAGACGCGATCGCCTCTGCCCCCCTCACCATCACCATGCTCAGCGACGCCGCCGCCATCCAGGCTGCCACACTAACCCAACCCGAGCTATGGCAAAACCGCACCCTGCTGCAAATGGGCACCATCGCCCCCGATGAAAGCCGCGACCTGCATGAAAAAATCACCGCAGCAGGCGGCGAATACTTTGAATCCCCCGTACTCGGCAGCATCCCCCAAGTCAAAGACGGCTCCCTCATTCTCATGGTCGGAGCCACTCCCGCACAATTCCAACAATGGCAACCGTTGCTGCAAGTCTTTGGCCCAGCCCCTCAGCTCATGGGGCCAGTCGGCACCGCCGCCGCCACCAAACTCGCCATGAATCAGCTCATTGGCACACTAACCTCGGCCTTTTCCATGAGCTTGGGCCTCGCCCAGCGCGAAGGGCTAGACATTGAAAAGTTTATGGATATTGTGAGAGAAAGCGCCCTGTATGCGCCTACCTTCGATAAAAAACTAACGCGAATGTGCGATCGCAACTTCTCCAATCCCAACTTTCCCACCAAGCACCTGCTCAAAGATATGAACTTATTTGTGCAAGCTGCGCAGGCCAAAGGCATCGATGCCACCGTAGGGGCAGGGGTGAGTGAAGTCGCAAAAAAAGCGATTGAACAAGGCTTAGCAGATGAAGATTATTCAGCGATTTACAACGCAATTAATCCTGAATAACTGTTGTTGTTTACAGAGTTTCAAAATACTGAATGAACAAATCACGTTGGCAACTGTTGCGTTCGAGGCAGTTCTGGCCGCAGCGCGTAGTAAGCGCAGGCGGCGCGATCGCCACAGGATTCATAGCGATCGCCCTCTTCGCACCCTCTAGTAATTCTCTCCCAGTGCCTACCCCTACCGGCCTCATTATCAAACCTAGCGCCCACAGCGTAGAAGAAACAGAACGCCGCTTTATCAGCACCATAGAAGCAAGAGGGCTGAACGTTTTTACCACCGTAGATCATGCGCAAAATGCGACAGGCGCAGGGCTAACGCTACCGCCTACAAGAGTCGTGATATTTGGCAACCCTAAGCTAGGCACCCCGCTGATGCAATGCGCCCAAAGCCTAGCCATAGATTTACCGCAGAAGCTACTGATTTGGGAAAATGAAGACGGACAGGTGCAAATAGCCTATAACGACCCACGATATTTAGGCGGTCGGCATCGTTTGGGCAGTTGCGGCAACAAAGTGATTCAACAAGTGGCCGGTGCGTTAGATGGCTTATCGAACGCAGCCGTTTCACCATAAAAAACAAGAAAAAAGAGAGTCCTATTTAGCAGGCTAGGTGCGCCTCAATCACGCATCCAGCCTGCGACAAGTCCTAAGCGGTCAACGCAGGCTCCTTCACCCGCACCTGCGATGCCACAGCATCCTTTGCATTCCCAAAGCGGCGATCGCGGCCTTGGTACACCTGCAATGCCTTATGAAACTCGCCCCGGTCAAAGTCAGGCCAGAAGGCATTCGTGAAGTACATTTCGGTGTAGGCAAGCTGCCACAGGAGAAAGTTGCTGAGGCGCTGTTCGCCACTGGTGCGAATGAGCAAATCAGGGTCAGATCCTGCCGTATACAAATGCTGACTAATCGCGGCTTCAGTCACATCACTAGAAGAAAGTTCACCGGCTTCTACCTTCTCAGCAATTTGCTGGCAAGCATGAACAATCTCATTGCGGCTACCGTAGTTAATGGCCACATTAAAATCAATAGTGGTGTTGTTTTCAGTCTCTTTCATCGCCCGCGCTATTTCTCTTTGCAACGCAGGAGAAAGCTGAGATAAATCACCAATGAAACGAATCCGAACGCCCTCTGCGTGCATTTCTTTCAGTTCTTTGCGCAGCATTTTCTCAAACAGCACCATCAGAAAATCCACTTCTGAAGTCGGACGACGCCAGTTTTCGGTAGAAAAAGCGTAAGCAGTAAGCGCGCCAATGCCCCAATCCTTACAGCAGCGGAGCAGTTCTTTGAGTACCTTGGCACCTTGGCGGTGACCCGCAATACGGGGTAAACCGCGTTGGTTTGCCCATCGGCCATTACCGTCCATGATGACAGCGACGTGGCTAGGCAGACATTGCGGATTGAGATCGGTAGGCAAAACAGAATATAAACTCATGGCGGTTTGAAATAGGAGAAAACGGAATGGCGGAAAAGGGCTGCTATGCAAAGGTACTTAGCAGAATAATTCCCGTAAGGTTTCGGGAGTAAGTTGGTGATTCCACTGCAATAGTTGATACATTAGGCACCCGCAAAGGTAAGCCCAGCTCGTGGGATAACGCTGAATAGAGACAGTGCCTGATGCGCTCAGTAACTGCGTAGTCGCAGACTGTAGGGCACTTTGGATATGGGGCGATCGCCACTGAGCCTGAAGCGCCGCTACCGTAGTGGCATGGCTAGCAGGCGGTACCAAAAAGTCAGCCTTATCCAAACGGTACGGATACATAGCCCATGCCCACACCAAGCGCTGAATTTGCTCGGCTAGCGCTGGAGAGGGCACCGGAGCCGCCGCAAAAGATGGCCCCCCATCATCAGACAGCGATCGCCATAGCAAAACGCAGGTGTGAGCATACGCTTGGGCAATCGTCTCAGGAATTTTTTCTTCAGGGATATCTTTGAGAGAACGCAAATATGCCATGGGAGTAAGGTGTGAGTCGCTAGGCCGACTAGGCCACGCATCCACTGCACAGTAAGCACTGATAACCGCCTCAATACGGCGATCTAAAGAGCGGGTAGAAAATGGCAGTGGGGCTGTTTTGTTCGTGTGTTTGGTGGCTGATGCGGCATCAGCAGAAAGGCCATCCCCAGAAGCGCCATGAGCTAGCTGGGACGATAGAGCCGATGAACGGGTAGAAAAGTTAGCCAAGGACGGTTTGGTAAGTAGCATAGTGAACCCAATGACGAAACCAGGAGTGGTTCGGTATCGCTACTACGGTAAAAGACACGTTTGGCTCCTGTCAGTCGGAAAAAGTCGGCTGAGGTATGGCAAGTCAAAATCAAGCATTAACTCATGCATTCACCTCGGACACAACGCTTGCCAATACCAGCAAAAATATGGGGGTGATATGAAGCGCACAGGGTCAAGAGTTCAGACAAGATGAAGATCCTGAAATAGGCCGTAAAAACTCATCCAAACCGTTCGCTATCTTCGGAACGATACCCATGTAGCTGGTAGTCTACGCTTGCATGGGGAGTGACATGACTGAAAAAGCAATGAGGAAAGATACGGCGATTGAATATGCCGACCAGCTGCTGTACGAGCGCACCGGCAAACATTTAAGTGATTTGCAAAGCCGTATTTTGCAGCAGACTTGGCAAGGCCATACCTACGGCCAGGTCGCTAGCTCAGCAGGCTACAGCGAAGGGCATGTCAAAGATGTGGCCGCGCAGCTATGGAAGGCCCTATCAGAAGCATTGGGCGAGCGCATTACCAAAGGCAACTTGCGATCGCGCCTGATTAACCGGGCCAAACGCACCTTCAAACACGCCGCCCCCGACACCTACGAGTCCATTGCCAGCGTCGTACGCCCCGCCCTACCGGCGTTATCTTCTCAAAGCCACCTGACACACCCTCGGCTTAGCCACCCCCAGCCCACATCGCCCCCGCCAAACCCACATTTTTTAGGCAGGCTGCAAGCCTTAGAAACCCTGCATACCCTGTCTCGCACCCATCGCATTATCGTCATTAAAGGGGAAGGCGGCATTGGCAAAACAACGCTGGCGCAACAGTACGCACAGCAGTTTGACCAGGTACTAGAGCTACCGATGGCTAAGGAAACTGCCAACATTACGCCCGCCGAAAGTGTGGTAGCCGAATGGCTCCGCCAGCACTTTAAAGAAGAACCCGGTGGGGAATTTGGCGTTACCCTAAGCCGACTCAAGCAACACTTACACAACGCCCCATCACAGCGAATTGGCATCTTCCTTGATAACTTGGAGCCTGCGCTAGATGGCAACGGTCAGTTTGTAGCGGCGCATCGCCATTACGTAGAGCTACTGCGAGCACTCTCGGACAGCAGCGCAAACGCAGCCCGCCCTGCCAGACAAGCCGCCGGGTCAGCGGCTGACTCAGCCGCTGACCCGGCGGCAACAGAGACCAAAACGGCTCAAGTCACCGTTGTCATCACCAGCCGCGATCGCCTCTGCGAACCCGGCATAAAAGTGCATCACTATCGCTTACCTGGCCTCTCAGTAGAGGCTTGGCAACAGTTCTTTGCAGCCAACATCGGCATTCCGTTAGATAAAGCTGCGAGCCAAATTTTGGCCAAAATGCACCGGGCTTATGGTGGCAATGCCAAGGCTATGGAAATTTTATCGGCGGCAGTGGCAGGCGATTACGAAGGCGACCTCAATGCGTATTGGCAGGAAAATGGCACAGACTTGCTGGGCACTGCCGACCTGCGAAATTTGCTAGTGAGCCAAGTTAGCCGACTACAACAGCTAGATGCAGATGCCTATAAGGTGTTTTGTCGGTTGGGCTGCTACCGCTATCAGGATCAACCCAAGCTGAAGGCCGCAGCCATTACAGCGCTGATGTGGGATATAGACCCATACCGGCACAAACAAACCATTAATTCTTTGCGCGATCGCTCTTTGCTCGAATTTCGCAAAGGAGACTATTGGCTGCATCCCGTGAGCCGCGCAGAAGCGATTGAACGGCTGAGACGCGGAGAGGATTGGCAGCAAGCCAATGCCTCAGCGGCGCAGTATTGGAGCGATCGCGTGACCACCCTCAACACCACAGAAGAGGGCCTAAAAGCCTTAGAAGCTTACTACCATCGGATGGCCGCTAAAGACTACAGCGGCGCAGCCAAAGTACTGCTAAAAAGTCGGCATAATCAGTGGCAGCAGCTATTACCGCTGGCCAGTAGTTTGTATCGGATGGGGTTGTTACAACCAGTTATTAATGCCATTTTGCAGGTGCTACCCCACCTTACGGAGCAAACCCTCGACCGTAGCGAACTCAACAACATACTTGGCGATGTGTATTGGATTACGGGAAAAGTGCACAGCGCCATTGAGTGCCAACAACAAACGCTAGCGGACACAGAAAAAGCGACTTTAAAACAACAAACCAAGCCACAGCCTGCATACCCAAACAATCAGTGCGACTTAACGGCTTACTATCTCAAAATGCTGACGGTAGATGCCCATCTCAGCATTGGTCTGTACGCCATCGACTTATGGGAACTAGAACAGGCTAAAGAACAATTTGAACGGGTAATCGCGTTAGCAGCAGGTAGCGCTCATCAGGCATGGGCGAATAAAGCCAAAGTTGGCCTGGCACTCGTACAAAGTTATTTAGGCCATACCGACAGGGCCGCGCAGCTAGCCAACAGCGTGTACGAAACGTTTATGGCAGCGGAGCAGCCCGGACAATACGCTTACTTTGTCCAGCTTTTAGGCAGGGCATTCAGTAGTTTGGGAGAAACAGAAAAGGCCACCCTACTGTATGAACGGGCGATCGCCTTTGCTGAGGCAGGGCATTATGTACAAGTGAAGTCGCAGGCACTAACAGGCTTAGCGAGTGTGCATCGCAACCAAGGCGATCTCGTAAAAGCACTTGTGTTGCACCAGCAAGCCATTGAACAAAGTGAAATAATCGGTGCCAAGTGTGACTTAGCGGAGGCTCATTTTCAGGCAGGGCTGAGCAAGCTCGCCATGACACAAACAAAGAAGATGGAGAAAATAGCATCCACACCAGCGGAATCGCCAGCAGCAGACTCGATAGACAAAAGACCTTTTTCATCAGCCGACATAGAGACTGCGATCGCTCTTTTTTCCGATATCCTTGCCCCCAGACAAATTGCGCGCGTACACCATGCGTTAGAAGAAAGTCCGGCTTTAAAGGAAAACCCATGTATTTTGGCAAATTGCCCTGATTAGAATGTCTGATGGGCGTTTTTGGCAAGATCTAATGCTTTTCAGCAGACATCATGCCTAGAATTGAGAACTTTTCAATTTTTCGCCTATGACATAGGCAGTGATAACGATTGTTTATAGGCTGCTTTCAGATGATTGGTCTAACAACCTTATTTTTCACTGAGAAAAATGGCCCAATAGTTCAGCAAAGTGATGCGTGCCTTCAGTTGTCTCAAAAGCCCATTGATATAGGCAATAGAACCCAATATCTTCCTTCCTCAGCGGGATCAAAATCAAACTTTCGAGGCTCCGTTTTTCCGGTTAAAGCGGCCTAGTTAACAGCTAAGAACCACCAACTTCATTTTTGTGTTTATTTTTATTTAACAAAGAATGTAAAACAAGTTGTGTTGACAACGCCCTCCCTAATCAAGAACCATTGGTGCAGATATACGTATTTACACGTAGATATGCATATCTAATTGTCATAAAAAACACAACAGGAGAATGATCGACATGATCAATTCTGACAAGGGTGCATCCCTCTTTGCAGACTGCGAAGGCTTTTTGACAGAGCTTTCTGCTACTGACGAGTCCGTTCTCACAGGCGGCCATTACAAAAGATCCAAGCGTCGTCGTCGCGGCGGCTCTAGCTCTAGTGGTGGCGGCAAGCGTGGCGGCAGCTCTAGCTCCAGCAGCGGCGGCTTCGGCAAGCGCGGCGGCAGCTCTAGCTCTGGCGGCGGCTTTGGCAAAAAAGGCTACTGCTACCACTACTAAAAAGTGAAACGCACTGTTGAGCAGTGATTAAGGCTAACAGTCGTTCAAACCAGCAGTCGTTGAAAACCAGCAGTGGTTGCAAAGGCTAGAAAGGAACGGCAAGCCAAGCCATCTTCTGAGTCTAATCAGTTAGGTCGCTTAGCTCACCTTCCTCATGCAAGGTCATCGCAGCGTTTTAGCTGCAATCACTTGCGCACTTCAGTAACCTACCGGCAGAGGGTGCATCCATTGGCCCGGCTTCACGCTCTGTGCAGGTAGGTTCTGAAGCACTCCATGTTTAAATTTATCAAAATACGGACGGATAGGATGTCGTAAGTATTACAACCTATTGGCCGTAAGTTAGACCGCAAAGTATGGCCTTTTTATTAAACTCAGACAATATTCTCGCTTACCTATTGAACTGTAATCTGTTGGAAGCATCGCCTCTAGTCGAGTCGAATCAGTCCGGCAGCGGTCTATCAGAGGTTGCACCGTCAAGTCGCTTGCCATCGGACAGCTTGTTATCAGGCTGCTTAAAACTAGAGCCTAAACCTGGAAAAAATTTCAACCTGAGGGTGAGATATGGCCAGCATGATTGGTTAGTGAAGCAAGAGTCGCATGGCGTAACGGGCGAGGCAGCTGGTGAACTTCGGCGTGAACAGCAATTTTTTCAATGGTTAGCGGGTTGCCTAGGACTAGAAGACGTGCGATCGCACCTCATTCAGCCCGTTCATTTCGACCCTCAAAATTCAATTATTGTTTTCCCCTATTTAAAAGGAACCAAAGATCTCAGCGATGTTTTTCACGAGGCGGAAGGGCTGTTGCCAACAGCGATCGCCACTCAAATAGGAGACTTTTTTGGCGCCCTGCACAGCAGCACTTTTCACCATAAAGGCTGTAAAGCATTCGCAGCCAAGGCCGCCGCAAATGCCCCCTCTCATCAAGAGACTCCACCTGATTTTCTGCGTGGATTAAGGCAACTCACTCCAGAAACCTTTTGCGTCATCCCGACAGAGGCCCTCAAATTTTTCCGCTTTTATCAACGCTATCCTGCCATCAGCACAGCTATTGAGCATCTCAGCCAAACCTTCGACCCCTGTTGCATGGTTCATAACGATCCGCGCTTCGCGAATTTTTTGCTGCGTGAACCCAACAGCCAAACGAACGAGATAGGCAAGCTGTACCCCATTGACTGGGAGAAATGGGCCTGGGGCGACCCGCTCTACGATGTTGCCAGACTAATCGCCAACTATCTCAAGCTTTGGCTCAAAAGCTTACCCATTAGCTCCGATGTTGATTTAAAAGCAGCGCTGAGCAGAGCGAGCGTACCGCTATCGGCTGTGCAGCCTAGTACGACGGCTTTGGTAAAAGCCTACTTGGCTCGCTTTCCCAACATTCTGTTGCACCGCACTGATTTCACACCGCAGCTTGTTCAGTTTGTGGGGCTAGCACTGCTCCGTCAGGTACAACTTTACATCGCGCAAAAGCATCCTATCGGCAACATCGAAATGGCAATGGCGCAGGTAGCAAAAACACTGTTGTGCCAACCCGAGATGGCGGTTGAAACCATATTTGGATGCACTCAAGAGACTTTAGAGGAGGCCAACTCGCATGCAGAATCTAGCCAGTATGCAACAGAATCTAGCCAGCGAGGTGAATCCAACCCGCATTCAGAATTCAACCCGCATGCAGAATTCAACCACAGAGACAGCGCGGTTAGAAGCAATCTTGTTGGCCATGGCTCAGGTACAAATCCTGCTCACCGAAGAGGGGCTGACGCTCATCGCACCCACAACAATGCCATCCAAAGAAGTAGCACCTCAGCTCGCCATGTGGGCACCCAATGAAGACAATGCGATCGCCTTCGCAGACTTACCGGCCCCCTTTGCACGGTCTTACTTACGGCTGCGGCTCAGAGATTTTCTGTATGAAACGTTTTGTTTGCCGCAGTCCTTACCGCCTCAAACAGATGAAACCTTGCTGGCAAATGATCGAGTCAGCGGGGGTCTCCACACGGGTTTACTGGCGCAGTTTCAGCAGTGTAATTATGGGCAAGGCTATTTTGATCCGGGCTGGCGCGTGATTGAATCGCCAGACACATCTCAAGCAGACGGCACCTTGGCGGTGGAAAAATACGGTGTCATTTTGCACGTAGAGCGATCGCGGCATCTCCATCCCGATCAACCAGCCCTGCAACGCACCGTGAATGCCGCGCATCCCGCCCCACCCATCCCAATCAAATTTCCTAACTATCGATTTGAACCCGGCTATTACATCGCTATTGGAGATTGTGGCCCTCCGCACGCGCCTGCTACCGAAATATATTTTTCGGCGGCTGTCGCAGCGGTTCCCACCCTGATGAGCACACTCACCACCAAGCTCAATCGCACAGACCCAATGCCCTACACCCTCCAAGCGCCCTACGAACCGGAAGACTACTGGGGGCCAGAAGCGATGACGCTCCGCATAGAAAAGCGATCGCTGAATCGACTGCGCCCGCTGCTGAAGCAAATTCGAGCACAGCACACAAACCTTGAACTGCGTCCAGAATCACCGATTTTTGCACGCACCCTAGAGCCTGGAATTGCGATCGCTGATGTGATTGACAGTGCCTGCACCGACGGGTTCGGCAGTTCCGCAGAGTTAAGTCGGGTAGAGCGAGTCGCGGACGCGCTGGTTGAACATTGGGATCAAGAACATTGGGTTCAAGGACACTGGGTTCAAGAACATTGGCATCAACAACAAGAAACAGATGCCATACCGACAGATAACATGCCGACAGATAACATGCCGACAGATGAGATAACGCAATCTCAAACCGCTGGTGACCGCCTGTCTTTAATTAAACAAACACTTGCAGAAGCTGAAAATCCGACAGTTGAGGGCATCACATGACAGCTCCATATTACGTCTTTCAAGATTACGTCTTTCAGTTAACTCAATGGCGAGCCACCCAACATCATGATCGCCAAAGCATTTGTTTGCCGCTCTTATGAAGTATCCGTTTATTCAACAAAATAGCGAAGAAGACTGTGGCGCAGCCTGTTTGGCAATGGTGGCCAAATACCACGGGCGGCGCTTTAGCATCACAAGAGTAAGAGAAGCCGTAGGCACCGGCCAGCTTGGCACCACGCTATTGGGGTTGCGGCGGGGGGCAGCCGCCTTAGGCATTCATGCCCGCTCGGGTAAGGCCGCAGTCAATGTGTTGGACAATTTAGGTAAGCTGCCGCTGCCCGCCATTATTCACTGGAAAGGAACGCACTGGGTAGTGCTGTATGGTAAGCGCCGAAATCGCTACGTGGTGGGTGATCCGGCGTTAGGCATTCGCTATTTAGAAAAGAAGCGATTAGAAAGGGCTTGGGCCAATGGCGCAATGCTGTTGCTGATTCCTGATGAAGACGCTTTTTATGCCCAAGAAGATGATCGCCCGGCTGGGTTCAAACGTTTTTTGCGGCGCGTGTGGCCCCACCGTAACGCCGTGATTCAAGCCTCTGTGTATGCGCAAATTATTGGTTTACTGTCGCTGGTCAATCCGTTTCTCATCCAAATTCTCACCGACGATGTGTTAGTGAGAGGTGACACCAGCTTGCTAGCCACCGTCTCCATTGGCGTGATTGCCCTCACCTTTATCAGTCAGGGACTCAAGTTTGTTGAATATAATTTAGTGGCGAATCTGGCCCAGCGATTAGAGTTAGGACTTACCTTAGAGTTTGGCAGCAAGCTGTTGCGGTTACCGCTGTCCTATTTTGAAACGCGGCGTAGCGGCGAAATCGTCAGCCGATTAGATGACGTTTCTCGCATCAACAATCTCATTTCTGATTTGGCCGTTGCGTTACCCAGTCGCTTTTTTACAGCGGTGATTTCCTTTGGCTTTATGCTGTTTTATAGCCGCAGCCTCACGCTGTTATCCGTAGGGGTGGCCGGTGTTATTTCCCTCGTCACCTACCTCTTTTTGCCGTATTTACAGCGGCGATCGCGCAGAGTGCTAGAACTGGATGCGGAGAACCAAGGCTTGCTGGTGGAAACGTTTAAAGGGGCCTTAACGTTTAAAACGACAACAGCGGAACCTCAGATTTGGAATGAGCTGCAAAGCCGCTATGGGCGCTTAGCCAACGAAGAATTTCGCACGACGCAGCTCAGCATTGCCAACAGCCGCTTTACCAATATTGTGTCGGGCGTTGGGGGCGTTGCGCTGCTGTGGTACGGCAGTTGGCTAGTGATTAATGGTGAGCTGAGCATTGGGCAACTGCTCGCGTTCAATGGCATGAACGCTAATTTTGTGGGTTTGATTGGGTTTGTGGTGGGCTTTGTAGATGAATTTACCCGCGCTAAGGCTGCGATTCAGCGCTTTAGCGAAGTGATTGATGCCACAGAAGAATCTGAAGATAATGGGCACAAGGCATTCACAACGCTATCGCCCCACGCGCACATTTCAATTAATAATCTACAGTTTTTCTATCCGGGCCGGATGGAGCTGTTAAAAGACTTTTCACTGGTGATTCCGGGCGGAAAAGTAACGGCGCTTGTGGGCCGATCAGGCTGTGGAAAAAGTACACTCGCCAAGGTCATTGCAGGGCTGCATCCGTATCAGTCAGGCGCGGTTCGCATTGGCATTTATAACTTACAAGATTTAGCCATTGAGTGTTTGCGCCAGCAGATTGTATTGATTCCACAAGAGCCACACTTTTGGAGTCGCTCAATTTTAGAGAACTTTCGCTTAGGTGCGCCGCAGGCCAGCTTTGAAGAGATTGTGAATGCCTGCCGCATTTCTCAAGCGGATGAGTTTATTAGCAGTTTGCCGGATAAGTATCGAACGGTGCTGGGCGAGTTTGGATCGAATATCTCCGGCGGGCAGCGACAGCGCTTAGCGATCGCCCGCGCCCTCGTCACCGACCCGCCCGTCCTGATTTTGGATGAATCTACCTCCGGGCTAGATCCTGTGAGTGAAGCGCAGGTGCTAAAAAACTTGCTTAAGCACCGCCAGGGGAAAACCACCTTGATCATTAGCCACCGGCCTAGCGTGATTAAACTGGCCAACTGGATTGTGATGATGGAAGACGGCCAAATTGCGATAGAAGGCGCGACTGGCGCACTGGCAGATACAGAAGGTGCACATCTCAATTTTTTATATGGCGTGGGCGCGAATCGAGAAGAAACAGAGGTAACGCACTGAAGTCAACACACTGAAGTCACGAACTGAGGCAACGCACTGAAATAACGCACTGAGGAAACACACGATGGCTAACTTGCAGCACCATGACCCCCTAGAACCCATAGAAACCGATCAGTTTTTGCCACCTGTGGGGCGCACCGTCACGCTGGGGAGCTGGTTTATTGTGCTGGTGTTGGGCAGTGCGATCGCGGCTGCTTTTAGGGTGAGCTATCGCACAACGGTGAAAGTGCCTGCCATTGTGCGTCCAGCCGGAGAGCCTCGACTCGTGCAGGCCAAAGCGGCTGGCACGGTGGTCGATATTGTGGCCGATAGCAATACCCCTGTGGCCCAAGGCGCACTGATTGCTCAACTCGACACCACTAGCCTAGAAGCACGCGCCGTTCAGCTTTTAGCAAATTTGGAACAGGGTCAGCGCCGCCTGAAACAGGTAAACGCACAGCGCCAAACCCTTGAGCAACAAATGGCAGCCGAAGCCGCCCAGGCGCAGCGTACGGTAGCCGCTTCCGCCGCTGACTACCAACAGGCGCAGCGCACCACCCTCAATCAAAGCATCTCAGCAGAAGCAGCGGTGCGAGAAGCTGAAACCCAAATAGAACTGGCCAAAAGAGAAATTGCAAGTTTTGCACAGCTGGTTGAATCGGGTGCAGTTTCTCGCCTTCAGCTCTTGGAAAAACAAGCCGCATTAGAAACAGCTAAAGCCAGGATGATGAGCCTACAAGCTAATCTCAATCCTTCTACGGGCAATATGCAAGCCGCCCGAGAGCGCATAGCACAAGCGCAAGCCGGCGGGGCAGCCACGTTAGCTCGCTTGCAACAAGCCAAACAACAGTTGGTACAGCAGGGCTTAGAAATTCAAGAACAGCTACAAACCACAGAACAAGAGATTGCACAGGTGAACTTGGGCTTGCAAAATGCGGAAGTGCGATCGCCCATTACGGGTACGCTGCATCAGCTCAACTTACGCAACACAGGCCAAGTGGTCACCCCCGGTGAAACCATTGCCCAAGTGATTCCAGCCGACGCGCCCGTTGCGATCAGGGCGATGGTGCCCGCCCCCCAAATCAACAAAATAGAGGTGGGTATGCCTGCTCAAATGCGCGTATCGGCCTGTCCTTTCTCTGAGTTTGGCGTTGCCAACGGCACCGTAAAATCAATCTCTCCTGACACCGTTACGCCAACCGCACAGCCTAATCAGACAGGCGTTCCTAGCAAGGCAGCCCAAGCGTTTTACAGTGTCATGATTGAAACTGACTCGCAGGTACTTGAGGCGTCTACGGGCGATCGCACCTGCGAACTCCAGCCCGGTACCGAAGGCCGCATCACCATCATTTCTCGCACCGAAACTGTCATCACCTTTTTACGCCGCAAAGCCGGACTCATGACCGAGTTTTGACCGTGCGCCTCTGAGCGCACTGCCTTATCTAAGCGCACTGCCTCTTCTCAGCACGCTTTCTACATACCAGCAGATGAATCCAAAATCGCGCGTAGCACGGGTTCATACGCATCCGCGTAGCGCATCATCCCCAAATCATTTGGGTGAGAGCCATCTGTTGTGGCTTCGCCGTCATCGCCCAGTAGCTGATCGCCCGCTAAGTAATAAAGCTGCTCTATCCCCTCTGCTAACAGCGATTGATACGCGCGGTTATAGGCGTTGCGGCGGCGTTGAAGATATCCCGCTCGGTCATTGAAAAAGGGCGTGTTGGCAAAGGTGCGATCTTCAACCAGCAGAATAGGGGTATCGGGGCGAGCCGCTCGTAGCTGACGCACAAACGGCACCGTCCGAGCAGTAATGGCCGCTTCCCCCATGTTCGGTAAGCAATCGAGCACAAAAACAGCCGCTTCTAGTTCGCCCATCAGCGCCCCCACTTCCAAATCCATCCATCCATGCCCAGAAAAGCCCAGGTTCAGGTAGGGATGATTGAGCCTGCGGCCCAAGATAGCGGGAAAAGCCATGCCTGGCCGAGAAGCGCACAGCCCCTGCATAATCGAGGTGCCATAAAACACGATGGGCGGTTTTGTTCTGGGCGCAACGGGTTCAAACGCAGCCTCTGGCGGCACACCAATGGAGAGCGCACCAACGCTATTGTGCAGCGGCAAATAAAGGGTGTAGCGCTGCTTTCGAGGGATAAGATCATCCGCGATCGCAATGTCCATAGATTGATCGTTGGGTGCAACCACAGACACCCAACGCATGTTCCCATCGGCATCTTCAGCGTACAAATCTAAGCCACTGACGCCCGTTGCAGGCATATTGGATAAGGCCAGTTCATCGGAAAGTAAGATGTAGCGCACTTGAATTTTGGCGGCATCGGAGACAAACCGCACAGCCATCCCGGCTGAGTGACGTGAGAGTTGCCACACCGGCTCACGAACGCTGGCTTTTGCCTGAGCAGGAAACCGATCAAAATATCGCCGAGTATTTGACCAGCCTTTGCCTTCTATGCCCCAGTCACGCACGTCGTGCCATTTCAAATCGTCAGGGAAGTCTTCCGGTTTACCGAAGGTTTTTCGAGATAATGCCATAAGCCCTACGGTTGCTGCACATCCAAGGAGCAAGCCTCGTCTGCGGATTTTCGGTCTAATCATAAGCATTCAGATCTTGGTTGAGCACGCGACAAGCAAAAGACACTATACCCTCACAGTTCAGTTGACTAGGCTGCCTGCCGTAGGTTCCAAATCCTGAGTGATTGCAAACCATTCATTTGCAAACCACTCATTTGCAAACCATCAATTATCTATTCCACACTATTCTCTAATAGCGGCAGTGTGAACCAAAATGTTGCGCCTTTACTCGCGCCAGTGCCGCCCTCTACCGAAGCTATGCCCATTGCCCCACCATGGGCACGGATAATCTCTCGGCAAATATAGAGACCCAAGCCATATCCGGTTGTCGTCTGATCATTTCGATAATACGGTTCAAATAAAGTCTTGCCATTGGCAGTATTGAGGCCCTGACCATCATCTGAGACTTGGCAACGAATGCTGCGCGCGGCATTCGTTGCATCAGCGTCGCTCACCAGCGTCGCCGATAGAACAATGTTCACGCCGTTAGGATTGTATTTAAGGGCGTTGTCAATCAGGTTGGTAAATACCCGCTGAATTTGGCTGGCATCGCCTTGAATGGGGGGAAGTGTTTCAGGAATTAAATTTTTAAAGGTAGCCGTTCCGTTGGTCGTTGCAGCGTAGGGAATCAAAATGCTGGTCACCAGCGCATGTAGGTTAACAGGTGAATATCTTAGCGCCGCCCGCCAGGTATCAGCGGAGCGCACCTGCATGAGGGTATCCATCAGTGTTAGCTGGCGATCGCAGCTTTTCTGAAGCAGCGACAATGCTTCAACATCGACAGTGACACCGTTTAGATCAGTTGTTGAATCATCAGTTGTTGTTTCATCAGTTGTTGTTTCAGCCGATATCGGATCACTGACCCAGTTGGTTTGCCCCTGCGTCTCTGGATTCTGGTCAGCAAGATTCTGGCGAGCATTGTTGTATCGAAACACAATTCCCTGCACAACACTAGAAATGCCCATGGCCACATTACGCAAATCATGGTTCATGGCATGGGTATAGGTTTGCAGCGCAAACTGAGCCGTTTGACGCTCGCGCATTTCTTGAGAGAGTAGTCTTGTCCGCTCATCCACGGCTTGCTGCAAATCTTGTTCTCGTTGATTGAGCACATACAGCATGTACTCAAAGGCCCTTGCCAACTGGCCGGGTTCGTCTTGGCGTAGGGTCAGCGCACTGAGGTTTTCATCGGCTAGGGAGATCGCTGCGCCTGGAGGCGCAGCCTCAGCACTTACAGAACTTGGAGAGTGGCTCTCAGAAGGGGCCACCGGATGAGTCAGAGAACAACGACTAATTTGATGGGCGGTGCCTGTCAAAATACCTAATGGGCGAACAACATTGCGCCATAGCAGCACATTAATGACAACAAACAGTGCCCCAAAAATGCTCAAAAAGGTTTTAGTGACCGTCCACAGGTTTTGTCGGCCTCGGGCAAAAATCATATCGGCAGGCACGTACACCATTTGCGTCGCCACGACTTGGTCTAAGTTCCAACCAAAGCCGTTGCGATCGCCATACATTTTTAGAAATGCTTTCGGGGCATCGGCAGGGTTGCCATGACAAGCCAAACAGCTCGCATCCTTCATGATTAAAGGCTGGGCCATATAGAACAGCTTTTTACCTTCTAACGTGCGGTAGCCAGAAACGCTCTCTGCAAGAGGGCCGTCGAGAGGCTGTAGCTGCGGATAAAGCTGGGCTTCAAAACTATCGGCCAAATCGTTCGCATTCGTCGGATTGATGGCGGCTTCTTTATAGGAGTAATCGAGAAAGCTAGGATCTTCTCGGCGGAAGCTGTCAAAAATACGGCGGGCAGCAAAATTAGGAATAATTTCTTGAATAAACGGATCATCCGCAACATCAGCCATGTCTTGCTCAGCTGCTGTCAAATCAGACGATGCCGACTCAGGTGCATATACGTTAGCCACTTGAGCTTTAACAAGCGGCTGAATGTTGTTTTGAGTATAGTTACGCGCGGCTTGCATCGCAGTGAGAACAATATCTGCGCGTTCTCGCATAGTTTGCTCGGCTTGAGCATTGAGATGATGAGACAGGGTTAAAATAGTGGCACTGCCGCCAACGAACCATACTAGCGCCAGCAACAAACTAAATTTGGCCCCTAAGCTAGATAGCTTAGTCTTGAACAACTTAATGCTAGATAGCTTTTTCACAGCGCCACTCCTGATCATCTTCAGCGGGTTTACCGCCCGTGGGTTTACCGCCCGTGGGTTTTAAATTGGGATTCACTACAATGCCCTCCGCTGGAGAAGGAGCCATCTGTTGTTCACTCCGTTGCGTATGCTCACTAGCCTGTACAGAACTGAACTGAACCGTCCAAAGTGCAAGCTGTGTACGATCGCGTAAGCCCACCCGACGCAACAAATTACTCACGTGGTTTTTCACTGTTTTTTCTGTGATGTGCAACATTCCCGCAATTTCACGATTACTCGCCCCTTCCGCAATCAAATCCAGAACCTCTTGTTCTCGGGGCGTAATGCCTTTTGCATTTTTCGCAGCTTTGCCTGAACGACGAGGCTTGAGCTGATTGCATAGTCGTTGGCCCAGCTGCGGCCCCACTTGCATATAGCCTTTATGCGCCGCCCAAATAATGTGCGCCAAATCTTCGGGAGGCGTGTTTTTCAGCAAATAGCCCGATGCGCCGTGCTGCATAGCCTCTACTAAGTGTTCATCATCTTCATAGGCGGTTAAAATCAGCACTTTTATGTTGGGATGCTGCTGACCAATCACCTGCATAGCCTGAATGCCATTCATCACTGGCATATTAATATCCATCAAGATGACATCGGGCTGATGGGCTTGGGCTTGAGCGATCGCATCTTTTCCGTTATTGGCCTCACCAACAATTTTCAGTGATCGATCCACCTGACAAATCGCCTTCAGTCCGTAGCGCACAATGTCCTCATCATCCACTAGCAGTACGGTAATAGGCGCTGAGGCTCGCGATGATGGCTGGGGTAAAGAGGATATCTGAGCTGAAGAAGACGTCCGGATTGCAGAGGATGTCTGGCTTGAAGAAGCATTGATTGGTTGCGGTGAAAACGCATTGATGGCTGACGTCTCATCAACAGAAGCACTCATCACTGACATATTCATTAAAATTACACTCCTTGGTTAGTGCTATCACACTCGTGCAACGCTCGTAGCACCTCCTCATCACCTTACGGCTGAGCTATTTTAGCCACATGAGAACTTGCTAAGAAAGACCTGTGCACCTGCTAATGCGGCACAGTCTAATGCTTAGCCAAATGGAACCTTTAAAACAGAACGTTAAGACCATAAGGTCTATGAGAAATCGGTGGTAGGGTTGTTTCAGATTCTGGCTCAGTGAAATTACTCAGACTCTAAGTTCCCCTAACGCCTAACGCACTGCTAACAAACCCTATGAAATGGAAAACGGGCCGTCGTAGTCAAAATATACAAGACCGTCGAGGCATGAGCTCTCGGGGCGGCGGTAGCCCTATGGTCGTAGGCGGTGGCGGCTTAGGTATGGTCATTGTTGCGGTGGTGATTGCGCTGTTGGGCGGAGACCCCACCATTGTGCTAGATGCTGCCGCGCCCGTTGGTCAAACTCCTAGCGGTGGCACGTACCAGGCCAGCAACCCGCAAGAAGATCAGCTGGCGGAATTTGTCTCTGTTGTTCTTGCTGACACTGAAGATACTTGGAACAGCGTTTTCCCCCGCGAGTTTGGCGGCAACTACCGCGAGCCAGATCTTGTTCTGTTTAGCGGCGTGGTGCAGTCGGCTTGCGGCACGGCCCAAGCCGCTGTTGGCCCGTTTTATTGCCCTGCCGATCAGCAGGTCTATATCGATCTGGATTTTTATAAGAGTTTGCGCGATCGCCTCGGTGCCCCTGGCGACTTTGCCCAGGCTTATGTCATCGCCCACGAAGTCGGCCACCATATTCAAAATCTCCTCGGCGTTTCTGATCAGGTACGCGCCGCCCAGCGCCGCATGAGCAAAACCCAAGCCAACCAGCTCTCTGTCGCTCAAGAACTCCAAGCCGATTGCTTTGCAGGCGTATGGGCCAACAGCGCAGGCCGTCGCAATCTGCTCGAAGCAGGCGACATAGAAGAAGCCATGAACGCCGCCAGCCAAATCGGTGACGATACCCTACAGCGCAATCAGCGCGGCTATGTCAATCCTGACTCTTTTACCCACGGCACCTCTGCCCAGCGCGTGCAGTGGTTCAAAACCGGCCTCCAGTCCGGAGATGTCGATAACTGCAATACGTTTAACTGATACCGCCTCGCATCAGCCGCCACCCATATAAGATGCCGCCTCTCACATAAGACGCCCCTCACATGAGACGCCCCTCACATGAGATATTAAATGACAGAACCTTGCAGCAAAGCCTTAAAGCAGAACCTTAAAGCGAAATCTTGCAGCAAAACCTTAGCGCTGAGCTTTCTTTCTATCCCAAGCCTCTTCGTACTTGCGCTGATTCACTTCCACAGATTTCTGTAAGTTCACCACAGGATTGGGATAGTCTACGCCTAAGCGCACATCGAAGCGTTTTTGTTCAACGGGCTGAAGTTTCCAGGGTGAATGTACTTTTTTAGGGGGCAGTTGTTCTAAAGCGGGGAGCCAGTGCTTCACATATTTTCCTTCTGGGTCGTAGTCTTTAGATTGCTTTGGAATGTTGAAATAGCGGAAGCCACGGGCGTCATTGCCCACGCCTGCGGTGTAGTTCCAGTTGCCCCAGTTGCTGCACACGTCGTAGTCAATGAGCACAGACTCGAACCATTCTGCGCCCATGCGCCAGTCTATGCCCAGGTTTTTGGTTAAAAAGCTGGCTACGTTTTGTCGGCCTCGGTTAGACATAAACCCGGTTGCGGCCAGCTCTTTCATGTTGGCATCAATGAGCGGATAGCCGGTTTCACCGCTGCGCCATGCCTCAAAACGTTTCCAGTCTTGCTGCCACGCAATCGGCAGCCGACGAATGCCCCCTTTAAAGAAGACTCGGCGGCCATACTTAGCACACACAAAACGGAAATAATCTCGCCAAATCAACTCAAAAATCATCCAGTACGTAGAGTTGTTCTTCTTGCGTTGGCTCTCATATTTTTTCACTTCCTCGTACACCTTTCTAGGAGAAAGGGAGCCATTGGCTAACCAAGCCGAAAACTTAGAAGAATAGTCTGCGCCCAGCATACCGTTACGAGTTTCTTTGTACACTTGCAGCTTATCCGCATCCCAAAAGTAGTGCTGTAGGCGCTTACAGGCTTCTGTTTCACCGCCTTTAAACATCAATACCCCTTTAGCATCTATAGAAGATGCGACTAGCCCAAGCTCAGTAAGCGTAGGTAGCTTGCCCGTTTTAGCGGCTGCCGGTAAAGGAGAGAGTGCTTGGGGCGTAGGAAAGGTGGGCGATACAGTGACTTCTTTTTCAATAGTTTTTCTAAACTGCGTAAACACTTCTGGCAGCCGTTTCATCTCAAATGGCAAATCATCTGGGTGGTAGAGCGTTGCCCCCCAGTACACTTCAGATGCGACTTTGCGCTGATTAAGGGCTTTTTCAACGGCGCGTTCTACATCGGTTTCTTCCTGGGTCACTTCTTCGTGCCAGTAAACGGCATCGATGCTTAGAGCCTCGATGAGCTTAGGAATTTCGGCTTCGGGTTGGCCGTGACGAATGATGAGGTCGCTGCCCAATGCCCGAAGCTTTTGCTGCAAATCTGAAACGGTCTCTAGCAAAAACTGTGCTCGGTATGGCCCCGTTTTTTCAAATCCAAATGGCGTTTGCCCAAAGTGGCGCGGATCAAAGCAGTAGAGCGGAATGATGTCGGCGTTACGTTCTAGTGCGCGGTGGAGTGGCTCGTGATCATGAAGGCGAAGGTCGTTACGGAACCAAATGAGAATGCGCATATCAGTGGAAAAACAGGTCAACCGGCAGCATCATAAATTAGCAAGCCGCGAAGCGCCACTACAAAAAGTGATAGAAATGTGACGCCACAGGCGTTCTATGCCCTGGGCACAAAACGTGCTTCTTGCTCACGCACGTCCAAAGCAGTCAATGCTCCTGCGATCGCATCCAAAGTGCGGACAGGTATCATCAAGCTACTGAATTTGATATGGGAAATCTATATTCAGCTTGGCAACATAGGGTGCACTCACCGATGTTACCGGCTCGCAATTTGCCGCGTTAGTAAAATGACACCCCACCCACTTATGCCGCATTTATTAACACGCGCGATCGCCTTTTATCGCACCTCTCTCACCGTCAAGACCCTTTTAAACATGTCGCTAAGGGTTGCCCTGGTGGTGTTGGTCTCTACCATGGTGAGCTATTTCCATGTGATGCATAGCCTAGAGGTTCAAACAGTTCAGCAATTAGAGCGTTATATTTCAGAACGCGGACAACGGGAGAGTTCGGTATTTCAACTCGCAGAAGACAATCTCGTTTCTCTGAGAAATCGGTTTTTACAAGAACTTGACCAGCCCTCTGAGCAAGAGGTTGAAACACAATTCAACCAGCAGTTTTTCCACTGGGCAGATGGAACAACTCGTAATTTTCCAAACGCGCAACCTATCTCAGCTTTTGACACTACGGAACAAGCCACATCGTTCGTAAGAAAAGGGACAGAACTTATCCCATCGATCAAACGTCAGTTAGTCGTTGCACAGCATCTACTTACCAGTCATGGAATGGCCTGGAGTAACCGGTTTATCAATACATATTTAAATACAGCAGCAGATACCACAACGGTTTACTGGCAAGACACCCCCCTTGCACTCAAAGCACAACCTAACTTTCAACCCTCGCAAGATGAGTACTTTTACATTGCCGACCCCCAACATAACCCGACCCGGCAGCCGGTGTGGACAGGCGTCTATGCAGATACGGTGACTAAGGTTTGGATGGTGTCGGCGGCAGTGCCCCTATACATAAAAGATCGGTTTATCGGTAGCTTTGGCCACGATATTACGCTGAATAATTTAATAGAACAAACTATCAACAACAATTTATCCGGCGCTTACAATATTGTATTTAATCGGAATGGGAGACTCATTGCCCATCCTCAATACGTTGAGGAGCTACAACAGGCACAAGGCCAGCTCAATATAAAAGATCTCAAGGATGAGCATCTTCAGAGAATTCTTCAGCTGAGCCTAACCGCATCAGAGGCTGTACTCCAAAACACGACCGATCATGAATTTTTAGCGCTCACAGAGCTGGCGGGGCCAGATTGGTTATTCGTGACGGTTTATCCAGAGTCGCTCTTATCAGAATCAGCATTGGATACCATTCAGTTTGTTCTGATGGCGGGCTTGGCAGCTCTGTTAGTTGAAGTCGTCCTGCTCTTCTTCGTTTTAAAAAATCAAATTGCGTCGCCACTAAACTATCTGACAACGGCAAGCCAAAAATTAGCCGATGGGGATTTTGATGTCAGCCTACAGATAAATCGGCAAGATGAACTGGGGCAGCTGGCCTCATCCTTTACAAAAATGACGCAACGCCTACAAAGTGTGTTTCAAGATTTACAACAAAAGGTGGTGGAAAAAGAGCAGGCAGAGGCACTCATTCTGGAAAAGAATACGGCACTGAAAGAAGCCTTCCAGGAGTTACAGACGGCGCAATTACAAACTGTGCAAAATGAAAAAATGGCCACGCTAGGCAACATGGTGGCTGGCGTAGCCCATGAAATCAATAATCCGGTAGGATTTTTGAACGGCAGCATCAAGAATGCCGAGAACTATATTCAGGATTTATTTGAGCATATTGAGATTTATCAGGCGCAGCAACCGCCCACTGAAATAGTTCAAGAAAGTGCGGAAGATGTTGATCTGGACTTTTTGCTAGAAGATTTTCCGAAGCTATTGACGTCAATGCGGAAGGCAACGGATCGCATTAAGTCTATTAGCACTAGCTTACGCACGTTTTCTCGCGCTGATATTGAACACAAAGTGAGTACAAATTTGCATGAGGGGCTAGATAGTACGCTATTGATTCTGAAGTATCGACTGAAAGCCAATGAACATCGTCCAGCGATTGAGATAGTGAAAGACTACGGCCAGCTGTCTGAAATTGAGTGTTTTCCAGGTCAGCTAAATCAGGTGTTTATGAATATTTTGGCGAACGCGATTGATATGTTTGATGAAATGGCACAGCGCACAACCTTTGAGGATTTGAAGAACAATCCTCAGAGCATTACAATTCAGACAGCGCTGTTAGCGAATCAGAAAGCTGTTGAAGTTCGTATTTCTGATAATGGTAAGGGTATGTCAGAAGATGTGAAGTCTCGGATATTTGAGAATTTGTTTACCACTAAAGCGGTGGGAAAAGGCACAGGCTTGGGGATGGCGATCGCGCATCAAATTATCACCGAAACCCACAGTGGTCGCATCATGGTTGAGACCATGCTGGGCGAAGGCTCAACCTTTATTCTCTCCCTACCAATTTCAACTGCGGCTGAGTAAAAGCCACAGTTAGGTTCGCAGTTAGGCTCGCAGTACAAGACCACGACCTATACTGCGTGAGGAATTCCAGGCTTAAATGTTGATGCTCATCATAATCCAGTCAATCGGAATGCCGGGTTCTAAGCGATCGCGATATTCCCACAACAGTTCTTTAAGATGAGTCGGAGCAAACTGAATCGCAGGATTGTAGTGAACATTGGCCAAAATCCACATTAATCGGACTTGCGAATCATGCCGCGATTTTATCTTTTTAGCATCGTAGCCCTCTTCCCATAGGCCAATGGCAGCGTAGCTAGGTTCACCACCATCTTCATATTGTTTGTTGTTCACCCAAGAGTGAAAAAACGTACAGTGATAAATCACGTACACGCACAGTTTTTTGAGATCTTCTTCACTGGAAATAGCAAGGCTACCGTATTTGGACTTTAGCACTGAGTGCTGAACCAAGTCCTGGGACATGTTATCAATTTCAGACCAATATTGTTTTATTTCGGTCTGATTATCACCAAAATATTTATCCACATATTTTTCTAGCAGCTCCCACATACCCAGCGCTGCGCGATCAAAGTAGTTATTGTTAACGACATCAGGCAGAGACTGTCGTTTAGGCGTCCAATGATAGGTGAGCTGCGAAATCTCTTCGATTAAGGTTTCTTCCACACTCAGCGGATCGAGAGCAGAGGCTTCTGGAATGAACCCTGTGTTTCCAATAATGAGAGAAGCCCCTTTTTTATCAATGCTAATTAACCCTTCAAAATGAGGTAGTAGCAGGTCATAAATCGGACTGCGCGAAACGTTACGATAAAAGGCCATCGCATATTGATCCATATTCATATGGGTGCGGCCTAAATGAGACTGAATTTCTTGATAAACATATTCAGTACTGCGGAAATAGTGTTTCGCGAGTTCCCAGCCTTTTCCATCTTTAGGGGTTGCGATCACTTTCTGTTCTTTCAGGCGATATTCAATTGAATGGGCATGGAGCGCCTGATCTTTTAGGGTAAAGCGTGCTTCGCTGTATTCAGGCAAAATCCCGCCTGGTTTCACTTCGTAACGGCTGGTTTTGTAATGGACTGCGTATTGCCATTCTTGATTGTCAACTTTGTTGAGTTTGCCGGGGTTAAAGCCATTTAGCCGTCGCTCTACAAAGTAGTCATCGCTGCTGTTATCTAATTGGAGCTTGCTCAAGTTTGCGGGCATCCAGCTTTGGAGCGTCGGCCCAGACATGCTTTGAAAACCCAGCCTTTTTACTAAAAACGATAGAAATTGCCAATTCAAAGGGGGCAACAGTGGCAACGTAGGCAAAAGCCGGAGTCCAAGGTGCGCTCTATATCTAGCCGTGGGTTCTACACTCTTTGGCAGCGGGCTATCAACGTCAAAGCGAGGGAAATTAAGTTTAGGGTTACTGCTTTTGAAGTACTTAAACTGAGATTTCGGATCGTTGGAAGATGCGTTCATTCATCGAACCTAAATGACGTCACTCACAGTCTAGTATTCAACGGATCTTGCAAACAGAAATAGCACAACCCTTCATGTTTATCCCTCGCTAAGCTTGACAGGCTATAAGTCATCTATCTTTAACTGCTGACAGGCATCACCTTAAAAGGGCGATCGCAATGGGCAGCGGCCAAGGTTCGGGGTTTATGTTTTTTTCACAAATGGTACTTTATCCGCTGAGTTCTCTTCTCTAAATGTCTCTATTTATAAAGTGCTTATGGATACATCAGAACGCGGTGTTGGGGTAGGCGTTAATGACAGTAACCATGCACAGAAACAATACGCCAAGCCGTTTAGGAGCGGTCAATCAACAACTGTCGGATTTTGAGGAATGGCTCTGTAATTCCATTTGGGTAGGTGTTCGTCGAAGACAATTTTTAAATTGCGTTTAATAGCCTCAGTCGCATTGCGCCCCGTCAGGTACTTTCTCC
>JBGCGG010000187.1:0-3998 GCA_045110585.1 Phormidesmis sp.
ACCGACGGAGATTGGAGGGTTGCTATTGAAAGTAGTGCAGACGGTTGAGCAAGCTTTTGAGGATGGCTACTTATATCTTGAAAGATATGACACGGAGGATGAGTATTTTGAATCAGAAGTCGTTAACGATTATATTTTTCGCTTTGTAAGCAGTCTCCCTATTGAAATGAAGTCTGACTATATAGAGAAATTGAGCACGCTGCTGGAAGGGGCCAGCTATTCTACCTTTCTCAGTCTTGAAAAAAGGCTGCCCATCTCTTAAATAAAACTCAAGCGAAATTTATTCAGGCGTTCCAAAACTCCTCACTTTGAAAATGCCTGAATTGTCTCAAAACTGGTAGCATCCATCAATTATGAAACACGCTAATAAGCCGAAAAGGTAAAGCATACCTGAGTTTTATACTTTATACTCGGCAATAGATTACAAGTCCCAAAAACGAAAAAAAAAGAGACACTCTGTGAGAGACACATCCAGAAAATGACGAGAGAGAGCGGTTGAGTCTATATGCGACGGATGAACAGATTAATCGACTGGAAATGGCGGAAGAACAAACGCGGTTGACTGCCGCACGGCAACGGGACGTTCGCGATAAGGTACTCGACCATCTGGGCAGGCAGTGTATTGTTGACAGAACGCTGAGAGAGCATCGGCTCCATCCAGCGGCGAGACCTCACTTAAAATAAAGGTCAGCTTTCCAGGCGCAGTCAGACTTACATTGCAGGGCTTTTGACAGCCTGCCATACAGCGAACGGGTTCTAAATGGATAGCATCTTGTAGATCGCGTTCTGTTAGCGATTGATGCAACTGCTCAATCAAATACTGCCCGCCAGAAACACCATCTCGACTAGCTTCATGGGAAGAAAAGCGACAGGCAGAACAAACAAATAGCGTGGTTTTAGACATGAGTTCAGTAGAGGCTGAGCCTGAAGGCGTGAAATGTTAGCGGAGGGAAACGTTGAGAGCTATTTGAACCTTCTATAGCGAGGCCCTCGCGCTCGCTTTACCTGCGTTGCTAGCCCCAGCGACTCTAAGATAATAATGACCCACCACACCATATCCACTTCCCACCAGCGCTCACTGAAGCGAGCAGAAAACTGGGCGGCATGATGATTGTTGTGCCAGCCTTCACCAAAAGTCAGTAGAGCAACCCACCAGTTATTGGTAGACATATCTGGCGTGTTGTGGTTTCGATAGCCAAACATGTGGCACACGCTATTGACGAGAAACGTGCTGTGAAATCCAAAAACAACGCGGACGAAGATACCCCACACGACAAATGGCATACCGCCAATAGCGTACAAAATCAGACCCAAAACGACCTGCAAAAACGTGTGGTGTCTACAGCAAAAGGTGTAAAACGGATCGTTGGCAATGTCTTTAGTGAGCCGAAGGCGCTCTGGTTCTTCAGGGATATCGTGCATGACCCAGGTGAGATGACTCCACAGAAACCCTTCGGTAGAGTTGTGTGGGTCTTTGGATTCATCGGTATAGAGATGGTGCATGCGATGATAGCCCACCCAACCTTTTACAGAGCCTTGGGCGGCTAATGTCCCGCATAAAATGAAGAAGTACTCTAATAGCTTTGGCAGCTTAAAGCTGCGATGGCTGGCAAGGCGGTGAAACCCCAGCGAGATACCTAACCCTACCGTAATGCAGTGAAGAAGAAGTGCAACGCCAATGGCGCTCCAGCTAAAGAACTGCGGTACAAAGGCGAGCAGTGCTGCTAGGTGCAGCATAAGGGTGACGGTGACTACTTCCCAGCGCCATTTTAGTGGTTGTGCCTGAGAGAGAGAGGCTTCGGCAGCCGTCACGTCAATGGCAAGGTTAGAGGTGTCGGTTGAGGTTGACTTAAGCATTAAAATCCATTTGAATTAATCGCATTTTAGAAACGTTTGACTTGATCGGGTTGAAGTCATTCCAACCGTTGTAAAGCCGGTCGTAGCTGCTGGGTGATGAGAATGGGAGGTTCACTTATCAACATCCTTCCGCTGTTCTTGGCTCTAGATAAAACTCTTCCCAGCGGTTGCACACCTGCCGGTAGCAATCAGGCGGGACAAAGGCTAAATTTGTCAACAGGCTGATGTTGATCTCTTCTTTATGCTTGATGAAAATAATGATTTCCTGCTCAGGACAGTAGGTTTTCACCTGACTCATCAAGCAATCCGGGATATCAGCCAGTAGGTTATGCCGCTTCAAGTAATCCTCTACATCAGACGCTGGGATATGGCGGGCGTTATTCCGCATAACATCACTGCTCGTATTAGGAAAATTCGGTTTAATGGCGGCTACTTCGCATATCACTAAGCCTCGTCCGTGAGCCAAATAGCCCTTCCAGCCTACATAGCCCAGGGTCATTATGTTTTCTCGAATAAAGGCGAGCTGCCAATCGTTTGAGCAGCTCTGCCAAACACTACTGGGGCGTTGCATGAGTTTCTTCTCGTAGTGTTTTGGCAGTAATAATCAACGCTTTTTTAAGCTCACGGTGTTTGCCCATACAGGCATAGCCCAGGAGCATGGTTTGAATCGTCATCCAAAAAAATTCCTATTAGTTCTAAGGATTGTTGAGAAATTGTTGAACTGTTGTATCGCTCGTTTTGTTCTCCAACGTTTGTACAGAGTTGAACGCTGGAGATATGACTGTTGCACTGACTCAGATAAAGGAGAGTTTTAGGATTGAGTGGGGCTTAGCCAAGTCATCTGACGCCAGAGCAGTGCGGCATGTCCAAGCGAGATCGCCCCAGCCCACGTTACCTGCTTACTAAAAATGCTGGCGACTATATCCCAACTCATCGTATGGCCGTCTGCCATTAATGGATAGGCTAGCAAAATCAGCCCTTGATAAAGAACAAATCCAACCACGATGGAGATAATCCCCCATGAAAAATGCCCTGACCAAGCGGTGCGGCTAAACGCAGGACGCAGGCTTGCCCAGATTACTGCTAGTAAAGTGCCAATACCCATCAAAATGCCCCACATAAAAGCGGTTCCGGTGAGTGGGTAGCCTCGAAAAGTAAAGCCAATCATCTGGTTGACTAGCCAAATAGATAAAGCGATTGTGATCGCCCGACGTCTAGGCAAAGTGATGCCGCTCATAGCCGCAAAGGAGACTAGGGGTGCGTGAGCGTAGACGCCACTGCTGACCGCTCCGAGCGCTAATAGCAAAAATGGTAAAAGCCGACTGTGGGCAAGCGATCGCCATGACTGAGAAAAGCTAGCCATTTTAGCTGCTTCAAACGATGCAATGCGGGAAGGTGATTTAGGTGTCATTGCAAAGTCTCTCCCAACCTATCAATGAGCTATGGGAACAAGCGCAATGCCTTTGTAACACCGAAGATAAAATGCGGTGAGTCGCTGCCTTCTGGCAGCAACAGGAAAAATATTGAATCATCATCCGTGCCTCGCAGATGTTGTAGAACTATGACTATCTATCGGCGGGCATTCTGACTTCAGAGGGATTTAGCCTCATTCACAGCTGCGGGACAGCGCCGGATTCTAACCGAACTTTCCCCGTTACCTCTAGCAGCTGCTTTCCCGCTAGAACCGATTCAGACAGATTGTAGCAGCTCCACAGGATACGCTACAACGCACCACACACTACGACTCTTGCAAAATCAAGCTATGGGCTGAGAGTAATTGAATGACTAGGTTAGGATTCTTGAAAATGAACCTTCCAGAAAAGGGCTCACTGGCAGACGCTTGTCTGGAAGTGGATGGCACATATAGTCTTAGCCATAGTTATCAAAAAATTGGGGGCTGGTTCAAAAATGCTCGATTTAGGGTAACACTCGCAGAACAAAATAGACCGTCATCCAGACGGTCTCTCTCACTGATTACGTCAGTCTTTACGCTTTCTGGCAACGCTTAAATCCGAGCAACTCCAGCCAATGTGGATGAGCTTTTCCAGTCAGCAATTGCTTCGGACTTTTCCCGACTCGTTCTGGCTTAAGCGATCGCAAGAAGCAACGGTGATTTAAGAAGAATCGCAAGAGATGCAGAT
>JBGCGG010000188.1:0-12881 GCA_045110585.1 Phormidesmis sp.
TTACCTGTAGAAGAAGAGTCTCCTGCTGAAGAGGAATTACCTGTAGAAGAAGAGTCTCCTGCTGAAGAGGAATTACCTGTAGAAGAAGAGTCTCCTGCTGAAGAGGAATTACCTGTAGAAGAAGGATCACCTGTTTCAGAAGAACCTTCTGTAGAAGAAGCGCCTCCTTACGCAGCGGAAACACCTGCATCGCCAGATATTGATGCGGAGCCGATAGTGGCGTTGAGCTTTGAGGAAGCGTTGGGCCGAATTGCGCAAGATACGGCGACGGCGGGCGTGCCCAATAATGGCAAGCTGTACGGCGGTGCTGAGTGGACAGACGCAGGGAAAGTGGGGGGTGCGATCGCTTTGGATGGTCGCAATGATTTGATGATGCTCAACAGCTCACCTGATCTCAACCTGGGCAACGCTGTTGATCAGCGGACGGTTGCTATGTGGTTTAACGCGGCAGCGGTCGATACGGATAAAGCGCAGGTCATTTTTGAAGCCGGTGGATTGTTTCATGGTGGTATGAATATATACCTGGAAGATGACTTGCTGTACTTTGGCGCTTGGAGCGGCGCTGAAAATAATTGGCAAGGGTCATGGCTGAGCACGGATGAAGTGACATCCGGGAAGTGGCATCATGTTGCCGTGGTGCTGGATGCCCCGATAAATACTCAGTCGGGTGCGGACGGTACGCTGACCGCTTACTTGGATGGTCAAGCTGTAGGGCAGACCACTGGTGTGGCTTTACAGTCTCACCCTGACCCTATTGGCTTGGGCAATGTGAGCTTGACGACTCGCTTCGAAAACGGCTATGGATTTTTGGGAAATAGCGGCCTTGCGGGCGCTATTGATGAAGTCCAGGTGTTTAACGATGCGCTGAGTGGTCAACAGGTTAGACAGTTAACGCTTGTGTAACGCTTAGTTTGGCGCTAGGCGGTATACCAAGTCTCTATACGGACTGAGGGCGGCTTACTGGCTACGGCTAAGTTAAGTGCGAATGGCTCCCTCAGTCCGTTTTCTTCTTTTTTATCTGTTTTGCCATGACGCTATGATTTTAGGGTGTGTGCGTATGCACCGATTTTTGAGTGCCCTTTTTTGCGTGGATGACTGAGATAACGGATGGATAAGATGAGCTTTCGCGACGAGTTGAGTTTGCTGGTGCGATCGCGCTACCCGCTAATCTATATTCCTACCCGCGAAGAAGAACGGGCTGAGGGCGTGATTTTGCAGTGCGCCCAATCCATGAGTAATCGCGCTGTGTACACCTGGGACTATGTAGATGGCTACCAGGGCAACCCGACTGACAATGGGTTTGGTCGGCGGAACCCTTTGCAAGCGCTAGAACTGATCGAGAAGATTCCGTCTTCTGCCGCTGCCCTGTTTGTCCTGCGAGACTATCATCGCTTTTTAGATGACATTGCCATTTCGCGTAAGCTGCGCAACTTACTCAAGCTGCTGAAGTCTCAAGCCAAAAACATTATTATTCTCTCTTCCCAGCTCACCATTCCAGACGAGCTGAGCAACATTATTACAGTGCTGGAATTTCCGCTCCCTAACAAAGAAGAGATTCGTATGGAAGTGGAGCGACTGCTGGGGGCTACGGGGAGTCAGCTATCGCCTCAAGATACCGATGAGCTGGTGAGATCTTGTCAGGGGCTAGCGCTAGAGCGAATTCGCCGGGTGCTGGCACGGGGCATTGCGGCACATGGCACGTTTGAGCCGGATGATATTGAGCTGATTTTGGAAGAAAAGCAGCAAACCATTCGCCAAACCCAGATTCTGGAGTTTTATCCAGCGAAAGAACAGATCTCTGATATTGGAGGCTTAGACAACTTAAAAGATTGGCTACTGAAGCGGGGAGGGGCTTTTTCAGAGCGAGCGAGACAGTATGGGTTGCCCCATCCACGCGGGCTGATGCTCGTGGGCATTCAGGGCACAGGCAAGTCGCTAACGGCGAAAGCGATCGCGCACCATTGGCACTTACCCTTGTTGCGCCTAGACGTGGGCAGACTTTTCGGTGGCTTAGTCGGTGAATCTGAATCGCGTACTCGGCAGATGATTCAGCTGGCTGAAGCGCTGGCTCCTTGCATTTTGTGGATTGATGAGATTGATAAAGCCTTTGCGGGCTTTGACGGCAAAGGGGACTCTGGCACCACGAGCCGCGTATTTGGCACCTTTATTACGTGGCTAGCCGAAAAAGCCTCGCCCGTATTCGTGGTCGCTACCGCCAACAATATTCAATCTTTGCCGCCTGAAATGCTACGCCGAGGCCGTTTCGATGAAATCTTTTTTGTCGGACTGCCGAGCCAAGATGAGCGCGAAGCCATTTTTAATGTGCACCTGTCGCGGCTGCGTCCCCACAATCTTGGTGCGTACGATCTACATCGGCTGGCTTATGAAACCCCCGATTTTTCCGGGGCAGAAATTGAGCAGTCGCTGATTGAAGCCATGCACATTGGTTTTAGTCAGAATCGAGACTTTACCAATGACGATGTGCTAGAAGCGGTGAGCCAAATTATTCCGCTAGCGCGCACCGCTCAGCAGCAGATAGAGGCCCTACAGGAATGGGCTAGTTCTGGAAAAGCTCGGTTGGCCTCTCGGCAGACGCTGTTGACAGAGCGGATTGATCGCCAGCGCCAGAATGAGCGGCCCGAATGAACGGCCCGAATGAGCGGCCAGAATGAGCGGCCCGAATGAGTTGCCCGAGTGAGCGACCAGAGTAAGTCGCCAGCGCCGCGAATAGCTGAGGCTAAAATACTCCGTTTCTCTTTATGCTGAGACCCTTTACCGAGTGGCCCGTTCACGCTATAACCATAAGACCTTAGCCTTTTGTGCTGCGTCATGGTAATGAAAAACTTTCTATTGGGTCTTAGTAAGCTCGTCCTCGGGATTATTTTGGCGATGCTGATTATGTCTTTGGCAGGGCTGTCAATGGCGAGGTATTTTATGACCCGTATGGTGGAGCAACCCGAACGGCCCACCTACGAAAATGATTTGCCAGAGGCGGATCGGCCACAGGCGAGTGCGCCTGCCGCCGACGCAGACGCCGATGTAGAAGAGGTCTTTTCTGAGCCAGAACCCGAGCCCGAGCCAGAACCCGAGCCCGAGCCAGAACCCGAGCCAGAACCCGAGCCAGAACCTGCACCGGCTGCTACTGGCGCAGACTATTCTGCGTACGCCACCACTAACTTGAACCTCCGCTCTGGGCCAGGTACATCCTATGGTTCCATTGGGGGGGTTAGTCCTGATGAGGGCCTGACGGTAATTGGGGAAGAGGGCGGCTGGCTCAATGTCATTTTGAGCGATGGGTCCGAAGGATGGGTCAGCGGGAACTACGTGGCGGAATAGGCTGACGACGACCCGGCCCGGTGAGCTGCCTGGGTACTGGCTGGGCACCGCTTGGGCGCTGGCTGTACACCGCTTGGGCGCTGGCTGTACGCTATGCGAAAAATGAGAACGCTGTTAAGAAAACTATATCAATTCAACGGTTGTTTACAGCTTGGTGCACTGCCCTGATGGAGTAAGGGTGGGGGTGATAGCCTGGCTTGGTGACTGTCTTTTGACATCAGTGTGGTGCGTTTTCTGCATGGTGGGGCTGTCTTCAAACGTTGAACTGTCTACGGCAGATTGCTATGTACGATGACTCTAAGAAGGACTGGATTGGCTCATTGGTCATTGCAGGCGTTGGTGCAGGCGTCATTACGTCGTTTGCGGTAGCGCAAGGTCAGGATCCTTTATTGGGTTTGGGCATTACAGCGATCGCCTCTGTGGCGGCTGTGATAATGGATAGTTTGCTGTAACGCTAATGGGAACCGGCATATGACCCCGGGTTACACGCTTCTTAAAAATCAGGTGCCAGAACTATGCTTTTTGTGACCAACCGCGTTTTAGAGCAAGGTCCTACCCCAGTGGCCGATGCCGGGACTGAGGTTCGTCTTACTCGTCCTGTCGATTTTGTGCTTTCGAACAATCAGGCAGAGCAGTCTTTTTATTGCTGTCGGCGTACTGGCCCTAAGGGCTATACCGAAATTGGCAGCGCTAACTTTTTTGATGAGCTGAAAAAAGTAAACGCCGACCAGCTTTTATTTTATATTCACGGATTTTCGATGCTTCCGGAGCAGGCTTTTGAACAATCTGAGAAGCTGCAAGAACTGTTAGATACGTTTTATCAGAATCAGCCGTCGAATTCACTCAAAAATCCAAAGATTGCTGTCATTCCTTTTGTTTGGCCCTGTGATGATGATTTGGGCAAAGTGAAAGACTACTTTGATGATCGGACCGCAGCGGATGATAGTGGTACAGCTTATATGCGGCTGCTACAAAAGTTTTTGGTGTGGCGAGACAACAACAGCACCCTGAATAACCCTTGCCTAAAGCGAATGAATGTTTTGGCATATTCGATGGGTAACCGAGTGTTGCGCAGTGCCTTGGATCGCTCTCTTAAGTACTATCCTCAAAATACCTCTGCCTTGCTGTTCCGCAATGTTTTGATGGCAGCGGCTGATATTCGCAATGAGAGTTTAGAGGCTGATCAGCCGGGCCGAATGATTCCCGTGATGAGCCGTAATGTGGTGGTGTACTACGCGGCTGATGATTTGGCGCTGCGGGCGAGCAAAATTGCCAGCGTGGGGGGCAAAATGGCTTCTCGTCGGTTGGGCCATACAGGGCCTGAGCGCATGGATAAAGTGCCTCGTAATGTCTATGCCATTGACTGCGACGACTTCAACAACAGATATGATGATCCGCTAGGCCATGCTTACTATTTAGAGGATCCGGCGACAGGCGATGCTGGATTGTTGTTGCGTCATGCTTACGCCTGTATGCGTACGGGCCGGGTACCCGAAACCCGCACGGCTATTCATTCTAGCCGGATTGAAATATTGAATGAGCGTGTGCTGTGAGTGTGTGCCTTTCTGAGTAAAGAATGGCGCAATGCATGTGGCCAAAGAGTACGGCCAAAAAGTAAGGCCCAAGAACGAGGAGAAGAACGGGGCCAAAGAGCGTTGTTGTGATCGCACTTCATGCTCAAACCTGAAGATGCCCAAACCCTTAACGGGCTTTTGGGCACAGAGGCCATCCTGCTGGCTATTTTCTTCGAAGGGTTTTTTCGCTAGCACAACACAGGGTTAGAACCATGCCGACAAGATGAGGAGAGCCTGTTGAAAGAAGTGTCGGTATGAAAGGAGTGCTGGTATGAAAAGAGTGCTGGTATGAAAAGAGTGTTGGTATGAAAAGAGTTGCAGTATTTGGTAATGCGGGTGCTGGAAAGTCAACGCTGAGCAAGCGATTGGCCCAGGTAACAGGGTTGCCGCTGATTGCTTTAGATCTGTTGCAGTATGACGCTGGGGGAAAGGCCGTAAGCCATGAAGCGTTTAAAGCTGCCCATGATCAGGTGCTTCAGCAGGAGAGCTGGATTGTGGATGGGTTTGGCTCATTAGATACGGTGTGGGTACGTTTGGACGCGGCAGATACGTTGGTATATGTGGATATGCCGCTGCTTCAACATTATTGGTGGGTGACCAAGCGATTTTTGAAGGGCGCGTTTGTGCTGCCGGAAGGGTGGCCCAAGGGGAGTTCTATACTGCAAGGGACGCTGCAAAGCTATCGCACTGTTGGGCTTTGCCATCAGAAGTTAACGCCAAGGTATCGGGATTATGTGCGTGAAGCGCAAGGTACAAAGCAGGTTTACCATTTACGCTCGACTCAAGAGATAAAGGCGTTTCATCAGGCGATCGCAAGACAGTTTAGTCAAATTTGAGGATACGACTGCGATCGCTGAGTCCTTGATGTGCCTAACTGTTAGTCCGTATTCACGGGGGCTAATGTTGTTTCTGCTGCTGAAAGTTGGCTTAATCTTATTAGCTCCATTTGTAGCATTGTGGCATGGTAATACACCTTCCACGGTTGAGCTTTAAAGGATTCATCTGGCTCAATAGGGGCTAAGGTGATGGGCGATAAAGACGTGAACCAACCGCCGTAGATAGGATCGGTTAGCTTGGTTTGGATCAGATTAAAAGAGGATTCAAATTCATCCCATAAGTCAGGGCGATCGCGCACGATGGCAAAGTGAGCTAAGGCCCTAGCCGCTTCAGCTTGAGGCCACCAAGTTACATATTCTCCATCTAGGTAAGGCTCCTCTCCTAACAAAAACTTGTCGTAGTGTACGCTGCCTTGTTCTTCATTAAATGTGTAATGTAAGCCATGTTCTATCAGCCTTTCAGCGGTGGCTAGCCAGCTTTCATCACCGATGCCCAGCTCCACTGCACGGCTGAGAAAAAATGCATACTCGAACTGGTGTCCAGGACTCACATAATTCGGCTCTTGTGAGTTTGGTTGTGTCGCCATTGGCTGCCACGCAGATGTGAAATACCACGGCACATAGGCCCGCGTACATGCTCCGCCGTGACAAGACGTTTCATCAGTTTGAATCATCCGATTGAGGATGTGATCTCCTAAATCACGAGCATCTTTTAGTAGGGTCTTTTTCACTTCTCCTTCTGTGACTTCATAGAGTGCGATCGCTGTTTCCAGCGCATGTAGCATGTAGTCTAAGTTTCGTTCTTCAATTTGTTCTGTGTAGTCTCGGTTAAAGCTACTGGCGTAGGCACCTGTGTATCCTTGAGCTGCTTCACCATGCTTTGCTTGAAAGTGTTGCCAGCCCATGAGTGCCATTTCCAGGTGGCGCTCATCACCTGTGACGGCATAGGCTTTCGCCAAACTGAGCGAGGTATGAACTTGGCCGTAAGCATGTTTAGATTGGGCACCTGGGCCATAGACGTTGCTGTTGTCTAAGGGGGGATTTTCGCCGCTGGGTTCAATGCCCCAATACCAGCCGCCGTAGGTTTCATCCCAGGCCGTCTCTATCAAAAAGTCTGATGCTTGCTGAGTGAAGTGGCGAAAGCGGGTATTCCTATTGTCTAAAAGTTGGTGGGTTTTGGCATTGATATAAATAGAGCGGGCTTGACCAATTAAATGGTTCATTTGCCTAGCCGGAAAACCAACATTTCGCTGAGAAAAGTCTCGGTTTAGAAAGGCAAAGCTAAACCCATTCCACATTGGGTCTATGGTCTGAATGTCTCCGTATGCCCCAAAGCCTTCTGTTTTAGAGGCGTTATCTTCAGGGATGTATCCGCCATTAAATCTATCTACGGTGAGTATCTGAGTGTCAATGATTTGGTTGGCTAGCTCAGGGCTAATTTCTTGCCCCCAGACTGCATTTTGAGATGCGCTGACAACAACAACTGCGCTGACTAGCGCGGTTTGTAGGAATGACCACGGAGCAGAAAACTCAAAACGGGTTTGCGGCATGGAGTAAGTTTTTAACTTTTTTATTTATCTCTAATTAGCTTACCGGACAGGCTCGCTTACCGAACAGATTCGCTGTGAAGCAATGAACTGTAGGCTGTGCAGCTGTGCGTGAGTCTAAGCCTTGATTAGTGATACTTTAGAGCGCGATGAACGCCGCTGCGGTACGGACATGATTCCAGAATGTCCAATCTGTCAGATATTTTGTCCAGAGCTGGGCACCTTCGGCACTGCTAGGTGTGACTATGGCCAGTGCATCGTTTAAGGGAATATTACCTGCGATGGTGACACCGATGGTGCCAATGAGATACAGCAGGCTCCCGATAATTAGATAGATGCTACCGGGCTGTTCCCATTGTTTGAGGGTAGAAATGGTGAGCAAAATGCAGGCTACTTCTGGGCCAAAAAATGCGGCCATGAACCAAGGATTAATGACGGTGATGTTGATGGACTGCGGGTGATTTTTCTTGGAGTGGTTGGTGTGATGACCAACAGATTTAGAGTAGAAAAACAACGGAGTCTTAACTATCAACTTCTTGTGGGACTATCACAATCTTGCGGCAGGTTAGCAAAATCCTGCAATGGGCTTGTGTACGCTGGTAGTGCGCTATCAGTTGGCAGGTGCTTTACACGCTTTAGTTGGGCTGCAATTGCGTAGAAAACCTTATAAGGCATTTGTGACTGACCAGCGGCTTTGATTGCCAGCTATGAATCTCTATCCTTATCCAGATGTGATGGTTGTGGCTGATCCGGTGGCGTTAAAGCCGGAGCGAAAAGATACGGTGATGAGTGCGGTTTTGATAGCTGAAGTGCTGTCTAGCTCTACAGAGGCGTATGACCGTAAGGAAAAGTTTGAACACTACCGGACGATGCAGTCGTTCACAGAGTATGTGCTGATTGATCAGTATCGGCCTCATGTGGAGCATTACGAACGGCAGGCACCGAATCAGTGGCTGTTTGCGGAGTACAGCGGATTGGACGGTAGTTTTACGCTGTCTTCTGTGGGAGTTGAGATTACGATCGCTGATTTATACGAAGCGGTTGAGTTTGAATAGAGCCTATTTTCAAATGGAGCCTATTTTTACAATGCTAGCCAACCGTTTCGCTTTCGGTGAAGTCTGCACCGGCGGTTATGTTGAATGCATTTACGATCTTAAGGATGCGAAGGGCTTCTGTGTCGTTGAAGACGCCGCTGAGTCCTTTTGTGTGGGTGTCGGTGAAGGGGGCTTCAAAGAGCAGGCCAGGATCCATTGTGCCGTTTTGGGTGAGGTAGTCGATGATGTTTTCGACGAAGCGGATTTGGTTGGCGCTGAAAGTTGTTCCTTCTAGGTAGTGAGCAAAAGCTGTTTTGGCTTCGGCGCGGTCTAGGCCAACCATCTCCCGAATAAGCAGCTTGAGGCTTTTGTGTTTGCCGAAGACTTCTTCAAAGCGCTGACGGTTTTGCTGAGTGTTTTGCGGATTAGCAGGGTCGGGGGAGAAGAGGATGTCTTCTAAGGCGGAGAGATCGGCGTCGGTGAGGGGGCGGTTACGTTTGAGTTTGGCGATCGCAATATGATCCTCGTTCTCACGAATGTAGGCTTCTACTTTGCGCTTGTACTGATAGGGACTAAAACCAGTTTGGATTGTTGGCACGTCTACTTCTTGCAAGTCGCCCATTTCGTCAGCAAAGTCGGTGATGACCACTTCTTGCTTTTCTCTGTCAATGAATTTAACCAGCTCGCGGATCTGGAGCCGAATGTCTTCGACCATTTCGGGGGTGGCATCGGTCCAATAGCTTTCGGCTTGGGCGGCTTGGATAAGCGATAGCTGCGGTTTGATGAGGGGATGGTCGGGGTTGGATTCTAGCTGGCTGAGGGTGTCGCGAACCTGATCGCGCAGTCTTTCGTAGCTCACGGACTTTTTGAGGAGGGCGAGCTGTAGCTTGAGGCAGAGCAGGTCGAATTCTTTGGCGAGTGCGCCTTGGTCGGTGATGCCATTAGGGAGGGTGGCGAGGGTGCGGTTGATGGTGTCGGTGTCGGCTTCGGTGAGGGTGTTCCAGCGATCGCGCTCAGAAAATGCGCCGACGTCGCGCAGGTGGCGGCGCACCATAAAGTTGTCTCGCGGCATGGTGGAGACGTGATGGTGCAAGTCGTCTAGGAGGCGGTTGCGGAGGGTTGGGTTCGATGTTGTTTCTGGGGTTGTTGTTTCTGAGGTGTCTGCTGTGGCTGGGGTGAGGGCTTGAGCGAGTTCTAGGCGGTGCTTTACGAGGCGGGTGGTGAGGGTTTCGGGGAGTTTTTTCTCGGTTTCTTGAATGTCTTGATCGAAGTAGAGGCAGTTACCGCATAGGTCGAAGATGAGAAATTCTTCTTTGTTTTTATTAGGGCCAAGGAGGTTTTCGCTTTGGCGGGTGCCTCTGCCGATCATTTGGTTGAATTTGACGCGGGAGAAGACGGGTTTGAAGAAGACGAGGTTGAGGATTTCGGGGACATCTACGCCGGTGTCGAGCATATCGACGGAGATGGCGATGATGGGCATTTTATTCGGTTCGCTGAAGTCGTCTAGCAGGCTTTGGGCGTGGCTGTCGTGACTATCGATGATTTGGGCGAAGTGGCCGTTGTATTGGGGGTAGCTGCTGTCGAAGCAGGTCGCAATAAATTCAGCGTGCTTGTGGTTGCGGGCGAAGATGATGGTTTTGCCAAGTCGATCGCCCCCGTCTACTTTTAGCCCTTGGTTCATTACTAGCTCTAGGGCTTGCTCTACGGTGCTGATGTTAAATAGCCACTTGTTTAGGGCGGCGGCGTTGATTTGGCTAGGCAGCTCGCCGGTTTCTTCATCGCGAAATTTTTCTTCGTATTCGCGCTGTTCTTCGGGCGATAGATCGCTGTATTTTACGCCGGTGCGGAGGAATTTAAAGGGGACGTTGACGGCTCTGGGGGGGACGAGGTGGCCGTCTTGGATGGCGTCGTCTAGTTCGTAGGTGAAGGTGGGGTTGCCTTGGGGCAGGTCAAAGATGCGGTAGGTGTCGCGGTCTACTTCGGCTCTGGGGGTGGCGGTGAGGCCGACGAGGAGGCCATCGAAGTAGTCAAAGATTTCGCCGTATTTTTTGTAGATGGAGCGGTGGGCTTCGTCTACGACGATGAGATCGAAGTAGCCAACTCCGAACAGTTTTTCGATGCGAGATTCTTCAATGCTGAAATCGGCGGTGTCAGCAGATGAGCTGACGGTATGCCGATCGATGGCATTCAGCATGGTTTTGTAAGTGGAGAGGACGACGTTGGCGCTGGTGAAGTCGTGGTTCTTTTCGAGGAGGTTGGCGGCGGTGACGGTGGGCAGGTGGGCTTTGAAGGCGCGGAAGGCTTGCCGTAGGAGAGCTTTGCGATCAGCAAGAAACAAAACGCGGTTGACCCAGTTGGCACGTTTGAGTAGGTCTATGAGGGCGATCGCGGTGCGGGTTTTGCCGGTGCCGGTGGCCATTACTAGCAGGGCTTTGCGTCTGTTTTCATGCTCAAAGGTGTCGGTGATGCGGCGGATGGCTTCTTTTTGGTAGGGTCTGCCTTTTCCGGCGATGTTTTCGTTGATGGCAACGGCGCTGAAGCGTTTGCGATTGCTGCGGCGAAAGAGAATGCGCTGGAGTTCTTCTTTTTTGAGGAAGCCGAGGACTTGGCGGGGTGGGTATTGGGTGTCGTCCCATAGCCAGGTTTCGTAACCGTTGGAAAAAAAGATGACGGGGCGCTGGCTATAGCGGGCTTCTAAACAGTCAGCGTAGAGTTTGGCTTGGTGTTGGCCGCTTTGGGGGCTTTTGCTGGTGCGTTTGGCCTCTATAAGAGCGAGGGGTTTGCCGTTGTCATCCCACAGTACATAGTCCACTTTGCCGTTGCCACTGTCGGTTGGCATCCCTTCCACCTCGAACTCGATGGCGTTGGGTGCTGACGGGTTCCATCCGGCTTCGCGGAGCATTTCGTCTATGAGTAGGCGGCGGGTGTTGGCTTCGTTGTAGTCGTGGGGGTCAGTAGTTTTGGCGTTGGCGGCTTTGAGTGCGGTGACTTCGGCGCGGATGGCTTCGAGTTCGGCTTCGGTTCTAGCGCGGCGTTCGGTTTCGATGCGGCTGCGTTCGTCGGCTTTGGCGAGCTGTTCGGCGAGTTCTTTGAGCTGCTGTTGGGAGAGGGCTTGTGCTTTAGCCTGCTCAGTAGGGTCGGAAGGTTGAGGGATTTTGGCGGGGGCGAAGGTGAGGTTTGGCAGGTTGTTGCCGTTTGGGGTGTAGGTGCGGCAGAGCCAATAGAGGACATGAAAGAGTTCGCCGACGAGGTAGCGGGCGTCGTTTTCTGAGATGGGTCTGGATTTGTGGACGGCGTCATTGCCTTTGCGCCTGATCAGGTCGAGCTTGGAGAAAAGGCGGGGGTCGATGGCGTTTTTGAAGCTGCGTTCGTGGATGAGAGCGTAGAGGCCGTTTTCGTAGGGGAATCGGAGGTGGGGGTCGTTTTCGTAGAGCCAGAGTACGGACTGCTCTAGGGCGAAGCGGGTGTAGAAGCAGGCGGCTCTGGGAGCGGTGGGGATGAGGGTTTCGGCTTTGGTGGCGTGGGTGTGGAGGCTGGGGAGGGGGGTGCGGAGGAAGGTGAAGTTAGACATAGGAGTTTAAATATAAGCGGAGGGTTAGAGGTCGCCTTTGAAGGCGCGTTGGAGGAGGGAGTTGAAGAGGTTGTCACAATCTTCTAGTGAGCTATCAAGAAGACGTTTGTGTTGTTCGATGTTTCTACGCAGGCGAACATACGTTCTTTGCTCTTCTAACGGTGGCATAAAGATATTAATTTTTTTCAGCTCTCTTAGGTTTAATGTCTTTTGTGCAACTCCTCTAGCTTGTCTATCTGCTTGTCTTCTTACGCTTTCAGATTGCATGACTCCAAGTAAGAACTCAGGCTCTACTAGCTGTTTGTTTGGTTTAATATGAGCGATATGTCTCTGAAAACAAAAGCGTTCTGTAGTTCTAACCAGCGCTGCATTTCCATAGCTTCCGACAGTGGTATATAGCAGATCATTCGCTTCTATAGGACAGCGGGCTGTTAAAGTAAGCCAAGATTCTTCTGTGATGTACTTCGTGACATTGAAGTTAATCTCGCCATTTACAATATTACTTACGAAGAGAAAAGGAACACCTTCCTCTGACCACTCTGGTGACTGGTGAGTTCCATCAGTCACTCTATTAGCTACGTCCTCTATTTTTGTAATCTTCCACTTTTTAGGGTTAGTAGCAGGATCTCCAAACATGTCGAGGAAGGCTGAGCGCAGTAAGTCCTCAGTGTATTGAATGGCCTGCTTGCGCTTCCGTCGTACAGCATCAGCCTTATCCAAAATCGCCGCAATCCGCCTTTGCTCTTCAAGTGGAGGAAGAGGAAGTAAAACCTTCCGTAACTCTTTCTGTTTAATTCCTACAACGGTAGAACCTGTCGATCTACGTATTAGCTGCCTTTTAATATAACAATACTCCGGACATAATTACGAGACGAGGACACCGTATTCACAGAGGCTTTGGTAGTTGTGATGCGATTTAATCCAAGTCTCGTCCAAGTCTAAGTTGTAAATAAAGCGTTCAAGCAGATGCTGATTGAGTTTGC
>JBGCGG010000189.1:0-7137 GCA_045110585.1 Phormidesmis sp.
CCACTTCCCGCTCAAGCAATACCCCCGCTCTCAAAAAGCAGCTGAAACCGCTGAAGCTGCCGCTAGTCAAGATAAATTTTGGGAAATGCATAACAAGCTATTTAGCAATCAGCAAGCGCTTGACGATGCTTCTTTAGTAGAATATGCCATCGAACTAGGGTTAGATTTACCGCAGTTCCTCTACGAACTAACCCATAACGTACATGTAGAGCGCGTAGACGCTGATGCAGAAACCGCAAAACATTACGGCGTAGAAAATACGCCAACCTTTTTTATTAGCGTTCGTCAGTGGCAGTTCAGCACCCAAAAACCTCTAGCCGGTAGACGCTAACCAAACAAGCGCTGCCATATCTTCTCAACAAAGCCATTGGGATGAGGCTCTGGCTCATCCGCTGAAGGCTCAGTTGGCGTAATTTGATACTTCACACTCGGTTCAGTGACAGCTGTTTCAGCGTGAGCTGTTTCAGCAGGCGAATCAGCAACTGCAGGTATCGCAACGACTGTCACATCTTCAACAGCCGAAGTTTTATCGGCAACAGGAGGTGCTTCAGTTTCAATCACTTGCGCCGTTGCTTTCACTGGCTGTGAAACTGTCTCCGAGGCAGATGCATTTACATCAAGCGCATTTAAGGCCTGCTGTGCCAACTTATGCTTCGGATTTAGCGTAAGCGCTTGCTGATAGCTAGCTTTGGCTTTATCCAACTCTAATTGCTTTGCTTGTAAAACACCTAGATGGTAGTGGAACTGTGGATTTTTCGAGTTGAGCGCAATCGCCTTTTCGAAATAACGAATAGCTTCATCCGTAGCGCCTTTTTTCTGCGCGACCTGTCCCAAACGAAAATGTGCGATCGGCAACGAATCATTGATGCCTAAGGCGTTGCTATAGCACTCGCTGGCCTTATCTAACTGATCTTTATCCAGATAGGTATTGCCTAAAGCAACTTGAAAACCAGGATTTTTGGCATTAAGTGCAACTGCCTCTTGAAAGTAAGCTTGTGCCGTTTCAAGATTTTTCCCTTTGTATGCAATTTGCCCTAACTTAAAACGAAGCCAAGGGGCAGGAGCACCAAGTTCAATTGCTTTTTGATAGTGAGTTTTTGCGTCCTTAAAATTCTTTTTGGCAAACGCCATCTCACCTAAAAACTGGTGGGGTTTAAAGTCTGTTGGGTCAAGGTGAAAGGCATGCTTATAGTAGGTTGTTGCCTCTTCTGACTTAGCAAAAATATCGGCAATACGCCCTAGACTAAAATGCACAGCTGCGATGTCTGGATTAAGTTTAATAGATTGAACATAACAATCTCTGGCTTGTTCGTACTGCTTTTGACTAAAGTACACATCTCCCAGCGCTTGCTGAGCCACGACTTTACTAGCGTCTATAGCAAGTACCTGTTTGTAGTAGGTACTCGCTTCTTCCAAACGACCTTCTTTCCGGGCAACTGTAGCCAGCCGAAGATAGTCTGCAACAGCTTCGTTATTGGATGCATAGGTTGCGGAACTCATGACAATACTCATCTCCTTAAGGCGTTATTAGCAGGGCCAACGCCTAGCTTTCTTGATCTATCTACTGAAATAGCGCATTGAGGAGAATCAGACGTGCCCTCATATTTTGATTCCTCTACAATGCGGCTCTTGCCTAACAGCTGTTAGGCAAGAGCTGTTACCTATGACAAAGTTTCAAGTGCTGTTTGCGCAGGCTTAAAATCTGGACTTAGCTCCAGAGCTTGTTGATAGCTAGTTTTTGCAGATCCTTCGTCACCTTGTTTGGATTGCACAACGCCTAGCTGATAGTAAAACCGAGGGTTTTTAGCATTGAGAGAAGTTGCTTGCTGAGAGGCAATGGCCTTCCGAAAATGCTTAGCAGCTACGTTGTAACGCTTCTGCTGTTTAGCAATACGGCCTAGATTGAAATGTACTCGAGGAAGCTGATCTTTCAGCGCGATCGCCTTTTGATAGGCATTGGCAGCCTTACCCCATTGCTTTTTAGCAAAGTGGCTATCACCCAGTGCGGTGTGGAAGTTGGGGTTTTTCGGATTGAGCTCAACCGCCTGCTTGAAGTATGTCATGGCTTCGTCGTGCTGCTGCTGCTGCGCCGCTATGCGCCCCAAGCGAAATCGAATCCAAGGAGCAGGACTCTTTAGCTCAATAGCTTTTTTGAAATTTTCCTCAGCAGCAGAGAAATTTTCCTGTGAGAACTGCACTTCACCTAAGTGTTGATAGGCGTCAAAACTCTCTGTATTTAGCTTAATTGCATATGCATAGGAGCCAGCCGCATCACCCAATCGATTCTGAAGCTCAGCAATTCGACCTAAACGAAAGTGCGAAAAGGAATCATTGTTATCAATAGAAACAGCTTGAATGAAACTGTTCATGGCCTGGTCAAACTTCTTCTGTTCAAAGTAGAGCGCACCTAGCAGCTGACAAGCTTCCAAATTTTGAGGATCTATCTGTAATGCTTGGTAATAAAAGACTTCAGCCTCTTTCATCTGTTTTGAGCGCTTTGCCTGCTTTGCCTTCTGAATATAATCCGCAGCAGTCTCGACGTTAGTAGTTTCCATATTGGTCTTTTAATGCCTCCCTAATATAGTCATGTGCTTTAGCTTACCTCGCTACTTCGGCAACGCACTGTTCAGGCATAGACACTTTGCCTGAACTTGACATACTTCATAAGTAATATTGCTTATTTTTAATCTTTGGGGAGCCGATTGCCCAATGAGCAGTACCAAAATATTTTCTGTCTACCGACAAACCTTTGTTATTTACCTCGTTTCGGGCGGCATCTCAGCATTACGGATTTTCTCTATCCGTAATGATTCTAAATTCATTACGAATCTTTGAACCTTAGATGAAATTTAGTTGAAACACGCCACTGTTCAATCAACTCATTGATTAGCCTGCAGTAGCGTGAAAACTAGCTATGAAATTTTAGGATGCCTTTGTTTTTCCTTTCTAATTTCCTCTGGGCATAGATATTCCTTCTTGTCATTCTTCATTATCCTTATGGCTCAACCTAGCGCTCAAGAGCAGTACTTACTAGAGCTGATTAACCGCTTTCGCCTCAGTCCTACCGCCGAATACGATTTGCTGATCAACTCTGATGACGATGACGTCAACAGTGCTCTTAGCTTTTTTGGTGTGAACTTGTCTGTTCTGGAAGGTCAATTTAACACTTTAGTCTCTGCGCAACCTTTAGCGTGGTCGAATCAGCTTGCCCTCTCGGCTGATACCCATAACCAGCTAATGATTGAGAATGATCAACAAAGTCATAACTTTGTAGGTGAGCCAGGGTTGCTTGCTCGTATCAATAATGCGGGTAACAACACATTCACATCTACAGCTGAAAATATCTTTGCTTACTCGCGTTCTCCTTTCTATGCTCACGCTGGCTTTGTTATTGATTGGGGCGACAGCGATAACGATTCGACAAATGGCTTCGGCACAGGCATCCAAAATCCAGCGGGTCATCGTTTGAGTCTTATCAACAATACCTACCGGGAAATTGGACTTTCGATTATTGAGGAGAATGATCCTTCTACGGCTGTTGGCCCACAAGTGGTAACACAACACCTGGCGAATCGGGACACAGGCAGTAATGAATGGCTGTTGGGTGTTGCCTTTCGAGATATGGACGATAACGATTTTTATAGTATCGGTGAAGGGTTAGGCGGACTCACCGTAAACATCTCAGGGAATGGATTTAACACATCGGTTCAAACGGGGGAATCGGGTGGATATCAAACCTTAGTGCCTGGACAAGGGGTCTATAGCGTTGCGTTTCTTCAGGGAAATACCCTACTAAACAGCTACAACGTGGAGGTAGGGACTCAAAGCATTAAGCAAGATCTCCTTATTGAGGTAGGCGTAACGCCTGATCCAGATAAGGGTAAGATTGTTGGCATTCAGTTCGATGATGTGAATGAAGATGGTATTCACAACAGTGGAGAGGTCGGCATTGCTGGACGAACTATTTTCTTAGATGAAAATGGTAATCGTCAGTTAGATAATGGCGAGGCAACCACCACCACCGATGCAAATGGTATTTACATATTCAACAATCTCACACCTGGAAACTATAACGTTATACCAGTTATTCCTACAGGAAGAGTGCAAACTTCGCCGACACCTGGCCAACCTATAGGTTCTGAAACCTATCAGCTTGACGATGGAGAGCAAGATGGTTGGCTTGGATTTACGGGAGATACGCTTATTTTCAATCAGTTTGAAGCGATCGCAGGACAAGAAACACTCACGTCAATCTCCGTCGGGCTTTCTAGTCGCGGGAATCCGACTAAACTGTTCATCTATGAAGATATGGACGGTGATAACAGACCAGATTCTAATGAGAAACGCTTAGAAATAACACCCACGCTGAATGGCCTAGAGGAAGAGCTCGTCAGTGTTGAAATTTCACCCACGACAGTAAGCGGTACTTTCTTTGTGGGAGCCTCATATGCAGCAGCGAGCCCCTACACCTGGATTCCCAGAGATATCGATTCTCCTGAGGGAAAATCTTGGTATGCATTATCTTCAGATTCGGATGATTTCACGGCTTTTACCTACAGCTCAGCAGACTGGTTGCTACGGGCTAACTCAACTGGTACACTACCGCGAATTGTTAACGTTGACCCTGGAAAAACTACTGGTGGGGTTAACTTTGGAGATCATACAGCACCAACAGCGGCCAACAATATTGGCGAAGTTGGTCAGATTAGTAACTTAACTCACATCGAAAAAACCATTACGCTACAAAAAACATACATCAACCCTGTAGTAATGGTTCAGCCAGCGTCCTCCCAAGAAATTGATCCTGTAGCCGTTCGGTTAAGCAACATTAGCGGTAACCAATTTACGGTTGCACTCCAAGAACCCAGTAACCTAGATGGTATTCATACAACAGAATCTCTTACCTACATGGTTTTAGAAGCTGGGACTTGGTCTTTGGCCAACGGTTCAAAGTTAGAGGTGGGCACCTTTCGACAACGCGACCTTATATTTCAAGGCAGTTCTGAAACAATTTCTTTCAATCATGACTTTAGTGAAACACCGGTTGTCCTTAGTCAGATTCAGACCAGTAACGGCAGAGATTTTGTCCGGACTCGCCAGCACAGCGCAACTGATAAAAGTGTTCAAATCGGCATGGAGGAACAAGAAAACCTACGGAGTTCTGGTCACGCAGAAGAAACCATTGGCTATATTGCTATAGAAACTGCGGAAAATAGCACTTGGAATGGAATTGACTATGAGGCAGGGCGAACGGGAAATACAGTCACGCATAACTGGCAAACTCTAAACTTTGAGACAACGCTAAATCAACCTCAGTTACTAGCCTCTCTATCGACCTACAATGGATTAGATGCTACTGGTATTCGCTATCAAAATCTTAGTACAGGTAGCGTTCAATTGCGAGTTGAAGAAGACACAACATTAGACGAAGAAACTACTCATGCAGCTGAGAATATTGATTTTCTAGCATTTGGCGGAACTGGGTTACTTACAGGAGAGGCTGTTGATATTAACAAGCAAATGGCCGTTGTTGGGAAAATTGAGTCTCTTAACCAAAACGTACAGACAGTTAACTTCGGTGATATTGATGGTGACGGTGATACTGATATTGAATTTATTAATCCAGTGGTGATTTCAACACCAGCATCATTTAATGGAGCAGATGTTGCCGTTCCCAGAATTTTCAATGTGACAGAAAGCAGCTTCAGCATCAAACTACAAGAGACAGATTTCTTACCTGTCAATGTGGGCGGAAACAATCCTGGAGAGCACACCAATGAAACCGTTAGTTATTTAGTAGTAGAAGCTGGTACATGGCGACTTAGTGATGGCAGCATAATAACTGCTGATACTATAGAGAGCAATCGTGTTGCAGAAAACAGCTTCCAGAAAGTTAATTTTGACATTGAGTTTTCAGATAATCCCGCTATTATCAGTCAAATACAAACCAACAATGATCCGAGCTTTGTTGCTGTCCGACAACGTGAAACGAGTACAAATGGATTTCACGTAGCGATGCAGGAAGAAGAAATTAATAGAGGCTCGGGCCACGCTAACGAAACAATTGGCTATATCGCATTTGATCCAGTTACATCGTCAGGCAGAGGAAACTGGGATGGGCATGATTTCTTAGTAGGTAGAACTGACAAAACTTTTGATCATCTTATTGATGCTGAAAATACTCTAAATTTTGGTGATTTGTTTAGCGAGACACCAAATCTATTTGCCCAAATTGATACTTTTTCAGGAGGAGATCCAACAACCTTACGCTACCAAAACTTAGGTTCAAGTAGTGTAGAGCTTATAGCTCATGAAGATAAAACCTTTGACATTGAAGTGGGACACGTCGCAGAAAGTATAAGTTATCTAACAATCGAGGGCAGTGGTATTTTTAGTGCAGAAGCTATAGCCTTATAAAGGCATTGTTAAAGAAATTGTCAGAAGTCAGTAGCCAAATTACGTTGAATCTCTAGCAACGCGATCGCTCCCCGCCACTATTTCAGCATAAGCAGCCTTGAATAAGGCTGCTTATGCCCTGACCCCTTGCATAAATTTCTGTCTGAGATCAGCTAGACACACGAATTCTGCCATTCGACTTCGCGGTCTCAAAAAATTGCCTACTTCATCTACGACTCGGCAGACCCTCTGAGCCGCCTCGAACTCGCCGAGGCCCAGCGTGGGGTAGTATCGATGCTTGATTCGACGATGGCTATTAAATGTCAAGCGAGACATAGGCTCTTCCTAACTTTTGATACTGCTGGCGAAACATTGCTTAACAGCAAAAAATCAGCGTAGTGGGCGAATTCATAATAGAGCTAGCCGTCATCTGCCAGGAGCCACCTTCAATGTCTTTGAAACCGCAAGAGCCGTATGTTGTGCCGCCAGAGACCGCAAGAGTCGCCTTGGCAGTGTTTCCAAAAGGCACTCTTTGCATCACCATCAGCGATACGCTAGGCACGGCTCTATCAGACGCGACATTCAGCGAACTGTTCGGGGAAAAGGGCCAGCCAGCGGTTTCACCTTGGCGTTTGGCGCTAGTGACAATACTACAGTTTGTTGAGGGACTAACAGACCGCCAAGCTGCGAATGCAGTGCGCAGTCGTATCGACTGGAAGTACTTGCTTTGTCTAGAGCTGA
>JBGCGG010000190.1:0-29028 GCA_045110585.1 Phormidesmis sp.
AACAGAATGTACAACAAGTATTGAAACATCGTTGTGCTTATCTCAATGGTCAATTCTCAACAGCAACATAAGCTGCTGGCTCAGCTCTCGTTAGATTTCATAAGTAATTGTACTCATTGCAAAACTGAGATGCACCCAAAGCTAGGCCATCGTTGAGCCCGGCCTCAGTGGTCAGTGCAAAGCGAGTGGGATCTTCGCCGCCTTTGTTTGGTGGGCCAACTTGTACGCTATGAGCCATGACAGGATCTGTCGGGGCGAGGCAAGCGCCGAGCAAAATGGCGTCGGGAAGTGGCAGCTTAAAAATGTAATGCCCTAAAAAGGCTGCACCTGCAATACAAATGGGCATAGAAATGCATAGCAGTCGTATCGCTGAGCGCCAAGTGCTAAAACGAAACGTTCGATCTATGGCGAGTCCTGCACCGGCTAGCGAGAGAATGACAATTAGCTCGGTGAGATACTCTGTAATGACGCTATGCGTTTTGTTGTTAATAGGATCCAATAGCGGAAGGTTGGGCAGGGCGCTGAACAATCCCATTGCTAAGAGAAAATAAAGCAAGGGCACATTGATGATGCGGGCCAGCTTGATGTGGGGGAGCCACGTTAGACCCAGCAGCGAAGCGCCAAAGGCAATGTAGAGAATTATTTTGGGATCCATAAGGATGAAGCGACACAAAAAGAGTGAAGCGATATAAAAAGAAACGCTCAGATGTACGCTGAGTGAAGCGGTCTACATCTGAGCGTTGAATGAGCGTTGAAATGGTGCAAACCCTATCCCGTGTTGATTCGGGCTAGCTTAGGTTTGGATAGCTTTAATAATATCTTGTTTCTCACTCCTCTTGATGTCATTCTCTCCTTACCCTGTGCTCTGAAGGAGAGGGACGTGGGATAAGGAGAGAATGCGTAAAAATGAGGGAGCAAAGCCTCTAGCTTGCGACGGCTGAGAAACCACCGATGGCGGCCACAATAGCAGAGAGTAAAGCTGTGCTAAATAGCCACCATGCAGCTATTTCAGCGGCTTTTTTGGTATCTTCTATCTGCTTTTGGGTTTGGGTTTTTACAGCGTTGATGCGATGTTTTAGCTGTTGTTCGACGTTGTTCGCTTTATTTAGAACGCTGTCACGAGCTGACTCAGCCTGATCGATAACGCGGTAAGCATCTGACTCGGAGATTTGGTCGTGGGAGCTGACGAGCGCTACGAGTGTGTTGCGGTCGAATTGGGAGAGGCGATCGCTCAAGGCGCTAAAGCCTGCTTGCGGGTCGTCGAATAGGGTGCGAATGTCACGCTTAATGGCGTAGTAGTCCAGTTCGGGGCGCTCTAGCGACTGTAGATAGCTGCGAATGGAGGCAAAGATACGCTCAACAACAGATTCTAGGCTGCGTTGAATGCTTCGAATTTGGCCTTTAATTTGATGACGGATATCAGCGATTTGTGCAACGACGGCTTCTGCTTCTTCTCGGGTCATGTCAGGCCGCTGGGCAAGCATCGCAACCATTGTAGAATCGTCCATTTGGGTAATGCGATCACCGAGCTTACTCGCACCCAATTTAGGATCGTTTAGCAATAGTTTCAAGTCGCGCTTAATGCCGGTTGGATTAAGGGCTTCTTTGTGCGTATTGCTGAGGTAATCTTCTAGGGCAGATTGGAATGAACGCACCTGATTTTGAGTGGAAACGGTGGCGCGGCGAGCCATCCGGCGTGGCGCTTTAACGATGTCTTGAATGGTAGAGAGCAAACTATCAATAATTTGATTGACGTCGGCTTCACTGAGGTCATCACGCTGGCTAAGGAGCTGGACAAGCGTGTCACGATCCATTTTCGAGAGACGGAATTGGATGGCTTGAGCGCCGACCTTAGGATTGTCGAGCAGCTTTTGCAAGTCGCGCTTGATGCCAGTGGGGCTAAGCTCCGGTTTGCCAGTGCTGCGCAGATATTGCGCGATCGCGTTGGTTGCCTCGTCGTATTTTGCCTGTGCGTTAGCAGAGAGCGTTTGAGGGGCTTGCACGGTTTGTGTCCATGTCTCTTCCACCGTATCTAGCACACTGTCGATATCTTGTTCAGAGAATTCTGGCCGCTGTGCGAGCAAATTTGTTAGTGTGCTGCGATCAAAGTGCGAGAGGCGAGTGCGAGCCCGACGGATGCCGTCATTGGGTTCTTCTAGTAGCCTTTGCACATCACGCTTAATGCCGTTTGGATTGAGTTCTGCTTTGTGAGTAGCGCGCAGGTAGTTTTCTAAAGAGGCTTGCTGCTGCTGTAAGCGAACCTGAGCAGCTTGTTCGAGCCCCTCTGCATCTGCAATGATTCTTTCTAGTAGCTGGCCGTAGCGTTCAGATACCTCATGGGCTGCGACATCATTGCGAGTCACTAAGAACTGACGGAAGAAACCAGCGTTGAGCTGACCTAAGCGATCGCGCATGAGATCGGTTTCCATTGCATCGGTGTCGATGATGGCCTTAAAGGCTCGCTCACCCATCTCAGAAGAGAGTTCTGCGGCGGCTGTGTACCTAAAGAAGATTTCGATTTGCTGACGAATTGTCTTTTCTGCTTCAGTCGCTTCTGCTGCTGTTACGTCTTTTAGCACGCGTTGGCGCACAATCTCCATTCGGTTTGAAATGTCTCTAATTTCTGCCTGAGTGAGCATGCCACGAGCAGACAGTGCTTTAGAAAATAGCGATCGCCCAAACCCAGAAAGTTGATGGCGAACTTCTGCCTTACTGGCTTCAGCATCGTAGAGAACGTTGGTAAAGGCGTGCTCTAGTTCTGGGGACTTTAGCTCACCGATGAATGCATGCTGAATGTAGCTTTCTGTGTCTGCTTTAATGGTGTTGTGGTTGCCAGGTAGCGCGCTTTGCAAAGACTGAGGCGCTGCATCACTGGCTGCATTTGTAATAGAGTCCTGAGCCGATTTGATTTGGGCAACCAGGGCATTGGCATCCATTTCGGGTAAATCAACTTTGCCCATGACCATACCGATCAAGGAACTGAGGCCTTGTGAGGCTACCTGTTGCAGTGAGCCAGGACTATCATTGTTGCTGCCACTCTGTGTGCTTTGCTGGCGCACTTCGCTAACTAGCTGGCTAAGCTGTTCGGTTAGCCCTTTAGAGGCAAGCTGGGTACCTGTGGCAGAAGCTACAAATGCCATTAGCTCACTAAGACCTTGACTGCTGCCAGTGTTGTTTTGCCAGATGCGATATAGGCGCTTAGCAAGACGCTGCGTTTCTGCTTTGGAAAGATCTGTTGTGGAAAGACCTGCGCGATCGCTCAAAAGCGTCGTAAATTTATCAATATCAACCTGGGGAAGCGCATCACGATCTGTCCCGGCTAACTCAGAATTACGGATGAGACGCTCAAACTCTTTTTCAATGGCATCAGCGTCAGCAGAGGGAGATTTTAGGCTGGCAATATACTCGTGCAGACTGTCTTGAATATCTGCGGTATCAATGTTTGCCGTTAGTTCTCGGCGCACGGCTGCAGCTGCGGCTTCAGCGGTTTGAACAACTTGGTCGCCAGCGCCCTTAGCCCCAATCGCAGCGGTTGCAGTGCCTGCAATTGTCTTAAAGCTGCTAGTGGCAGATTTTACAACAGAGCCAATTAGAGAGCCTGCGGCTGTAGAGCTAAACCACATGAGCAAGCTGAAGTAAGTCGCCCAAATGACTAATCCTGTGATAGCGCCTAAGAGTGGATTCGCGTAGGCTGTGAGACGAATGGATAGCCAGCAAGCGAAAAACAAGGCCAGACATACTGTGACTAACGTCCAAAGACCAAAGGCAATGCCGATAGTTTTTATGGGGCTGCCAGAGGTATCGGTAGAATCGTTTGTAGCGTTACTGGAATGTGCAACATAGGAGACACCGGCAGCCATCGAGAGATTGGTTAGCAATAGCTGAAAGCCAAAAGCCAGAATCACCCCTGAGAGTAGCGCAATAAAGAATTGAGGCCCATAGATGGGGACGGCTTGCTCTGCCGATTCGGCAATTACGATAGGCACCGTATCGGGTGGGGCCTGTGCTAACCCACTTGAAAGTAGGGTGGGCAGTATTGAGTCTGGTAGCAAACCATCGTAGAAATCCATAGCGTTCTCTTTTTTGCGATTGATTAGATATGACGTGCCTATATCTAATACGCTTGGAGGTGCCATCGACGTCTCCCGGCAGAAGGAAGCCTGAACTCAATGCCAGAGCGCATTGCAGGCTAAAAGAAAGACTTTTGGATCATCCATAAGAGATAGCACCTGAAGGTGATTTTGCTATTTTCGACTGCTTTGGAATATTCTCTTTCCGCATGATCTTGTTTTTCTTGAATTTGTTATGTTGATCTGTTCTTAAGGTATACGTCTGAAGAATTAAGCTTCAAGAAATGTCTAATTTGAGAGATCTTTCAAAAGATGGCTGGCGGCAGAGATGTTTGTTAGGGATTGGGGTTTTTCTTTTTGTGTATGCGTTATTCTGAGCGGGTTTGAGGTAGCTGATTATTGTCTTCTAGTTTGAGTGAGTGGGCATTAGAAGTGAACTCAGCGTGATCATCTGGTCGGATAGCTGTGCCAAAACGGCGAGCATACACCTGCGTAAATTCTGCCCCAAACAATAGAATTTGCGCTGAATAATAAATCCACAGCAACAGCACAACAAATGAACCTGCTGCGCCATAGGCAGAGGCGACGCTGCTGTTGCCCAAATATAGGCCAATTAGATATTTGCCTAATGTAAAGAGGAGTGAGGTCATCGCAGCGCCTACCCAAACATCACTCCAATCAATTTTGACATCGGGGAGTACTTTATAAATTAGGGCAAACAAAAGCGTGATAATGCCAAAAGAGATAGCGGCATTCAGCAGCTGCCAGCCTGCATCCCAACCTAACAGCACATCTCCAAATGAATCACTCACAGCCGTTAGCCCCGCACTAAAAACAAGAGAGACTATCAGCAGAAATCCAATGGCGAGCACCATCCCAAACGAGAGAAGGCGATCGCGTAGTAAGCTTAAAAGCATCCGCTTTGTTTTTTTCTCTTTTTTAGGCACTACATTCCATACGGTGTATAGGGCATCTTGAAGCTGAATAAACAGACCCGATGCACCGGCAATCAGCAGCCCCACACTAATGAGGGTTGCCCATACCCCATCGTTAGACTGGGTGCGACTGGTCAGCATGTCTTGAATGAGTCCAGCCGCATTTTCACCTAGCAAGTCCTGCATTTGTTCAATGAGCCGTGACTGCACAGTGCTTTGCTCAAACAAAAAGCTCGCTACCGCAATTACGATGACTAAAATAGGCGCAAGTGAAAAAGTGGTGTAGTAGGCTAAGGCCGCTGCTAAGCGCGATACTTTGTCGCGCTGCCATTCTGCAATGGTTTGCTGAAAGATAGAGAGAAAGGATGAGAGTTTCATGTAGCGTTTAAAGAGTGTGTGTGGCGTGTGTGCGGGCTATTAGATCGCATTAAAATAGATCGCATTAAAAAAAGGCAGCCCGACTGAGCTGCCTTAAACATTCATCAAACCAGAGGCTTCCAAGCGGTTGGCTAAGCTGGTTGAGCTGATAGCGTGAGCTTAGCCTGCCGACTTAGCTGATGAGGCCAGAGCGTAAGGCGCGGACGGCTGCTTGGGTGCGATCGCTCGCGCCCAGCTTGTTCAAAATGTTTCGCACGTGCGTTTTTACCGTTCCAACCGTGACGAATAGCTGCTCGGCAATTTGAGCATTGCTGCACCCTGCTACGATACAAGCTAAAATTTCTAGCTCCCGTTCTGTTAGGGGGTACGCTTCAATAATTTGTTCGTACTCTGGATCGACTGCTCTAATTTCAACGGTTTTGCTATTAAAGCTCTCGCCCACCGCACCTGCAGGCTTAACTTGAGAGAGTACAAGGCTCGCGATCGATGGATCAATCCAGGAGTTGCCCGCGCAGGTTTCTTTAATAGCCGTAATCAGATCTTCTGTATCAATCTCTTTTGTACAGTAAGAATCTGCGCCTGCGGCAAAGGCTGCAAGCACCGCCTTTTCACTGTCGTGCATGGTCAGCATTAAAATGCGGGTCGCACTATCTGGGTTGTCAGCTTTAAAGCGCTGGATTAGCTCAATGCCGTCCATATCGGGCAAACCGATATCAACGATGGCCACATCCGGGTTCATCTCTGTAATTAACTCTAGCCCCTTTTTCCCGTTGTCGGCCTCACCCACAAACTGTAGCCCTGCCTGCCGGAAAGCTGCCCGTAATCCCATTCTAGTAAGATCGTGATCTTCAATGAGTGCAACGCTAATATTGTCTGACATAGTTTCTTGCGGGGTGGCCACGCCCGTATTAAAGGTGCGCTTTTCTTGAGTCGGTGAGGATGAATGCTGAGAGGCGGGCATAGATGTTTTGTGATTGCCTATCTACGGCAGGTTAATGAAAGTTCGTACTATACAAAGTCGCAGCATTTGTCCCTAAAACCCATCTACCATGCGGCTGACTGAAATGCCACAGTAGGGGTGTGTACCTATTTCTAAAGGTATAACAAAGTGAATGCATATCCACAGACTAAAATGGCAAGGTGCTGCGACTGTAGAGTATGACTGATCTTTCTAAATTTTTTGAGCTAACCCTTAATCCGATGTGCGTACTCAATGCAGATATGCAGTGTCTGAAGATTAATGGTGCGTTTGAGAAGATTTTAGGCGATTCGTCAGCGGCAGTGGAGGGGAAACAATTCTCGGATTTATCCTACTCAGAAGATAGAGGCACGACGCAGGCGCGACTAGATCACTTTTGGCAGAATCGAGCGAGCACGGGTAACACCGTGACTCGGATGACGTCTCGTTATGGGCGGGCGGGCGCTATTGTATGGGTTGAGTGGCGCTTGGTGGCTGTGCTGCCCGAGCAAACGATTTATTGCACAGGGCGAAATGTTACCGCACGCATTAAGCAGCTAGTGAAAAGTCAAGGCCGGTATTTAAATCTATTGCAGGCCAAAGAGGCTGGACTGCTAATGTCGGCGGCAGCGCAACAGGAGGTTGAGCTATATGCTCAGGCCATTCGGAATATTCCTATCGGCTTTTTTATTCTACAGATGGATGATGTTGACGATCCCAATAGCTTGAGGTTAATTGTTTCTAACCCTGCCGCTTCTGCCTGTACTGGCGTACCCATAGAAAACGCTTTGGGTACGCCTTTGATCCATATCTTTCCAAACCTAAAAGATACTGATGTTTTGGAGCGCTATGCCACAGTTGTACGTAGCGCTCAGCCTATTAATTTAGGTGAAGTAACGTATGAAGATGGCAGAGTTGAGCGCAGCACATTCTTCGTTAGAGCATTTCCGCTGAAAGAAAATTATTTGGGGGTTGTTTTTGAAGACATTACCCTGAGAAAGCAAAAAGAAGATGACTTGCTGACAGTTAATAAGCTGCTGACCGAAACGATGTCAGTGCTGGAGCACCGCAATCAGGAACTGGATCAGTTTGCTTATGTGGCTTCGCACGATTTAAAGGCTCCGCTCCGTGCGATCGCGAGCTTAGCGGCTTGGATAGAAGAAGACTTAGGCAGTACATTGCCTGCGGAAAACAAAGAGCAGTTCGAGCTGCTAAAAAGCCGCGTTGGCCGTATGGAAGGGTTGATTAATGGTCTTTTAGCTTATTCTCGGATTGGGCGTGTGGCGCAACAGTGTGAACAGGTGGATGTGGGAACACTGCTGTCTGAAATTGCAGAGTCTTTGCTTCCTAACCGTGCTAGCCGTGGCATGACGGCAGGTGGCATGACGACAGGTGGCGTAACAGCAGATAGCGTAACAGCCGATGACGTGACGACAGGCGGCATGACGATAGATATTGCGCCAAATATGCCTGTTCTCTGCACCCAAAAGATTCCTCTCGTACAAATATTCCAAAACCTCATCAGTAATGCCATTAAGCATCACGATCGTCCGGATGGCCAGATTAAAATTTCGGTGAATGCACTTAAAGACGTTTATGAGTTTGTCATTTCCGATGATGGCCCCGGTATTGAAGAGATTTACCACGATAAAATCTTTGCTATTTTTCAGACGCTAAAAGCCAGAGATGATCATGAAAGTACCGGGATTGGGCTATCTATTGTCAGAAAAATCCTGATTGAGGTGGGCGGTAGTATTGCGGTGGAATCGAATCCGGGAGAGGGCACTACCTTTCGCTTTACCTGGCCAAAGGAAGGCTGATGAGAGCTGTTCATGCTAGCTCGCATGTTCGTAATAAAAGACATTTAAAATGAGGCTCTATCTCTTGTTTGGCTGAGTTCTACCTTCTGGTAGAGGGCGATCTACAGGTCTATTCTGGAATACTAGGCACTAATGTTCTCTGAATCACTCCTTCTCAGCGTTGTTTAGGAGGGGTGGTTCACAGCCGTTTTAGCCGCGTATGCCTACACAGCAGGTTGCTTGGACTTCTGCCTTAATAGCGTTTTTGCTATGCAACAGCCGAAGGCGATTCCATGCGACGAACGTTGCAAGTGCTTATTAATTTTTGCCGCAGGTCATAAACCTATGCCAGAAATGGTGACTACTAACATTTTGCTTGTTGAAGATGATCGCGTAGACGTGATGAATGTGCGTCGTTCATTTAAGAAAGCAAATATTGCTAATCCCTTATTTACGGCTTCGAACGGGTTGGAAGCTTTGAATATATTAAGGGGGCAGTGCGAAGATGTTCAAATGCCCATACATCGACGACTAGTTCTGTTAGATCTCAATATGCCAAAGATGGGCGGGCTGGAGTTTTTGCAAGAGCTAAGGGCGGATCCTGAGCTGAGGCGCACCCCTGTGATTGTGCTAACGACCTCCGATCAAGAGCGAGATCGGGTTGAAGCTTACAATCTCAACGTTGCGGGATACATTTTAAAGCCGGTTACGTTCGCTAGCTTTGCTGGCATGATGGCGACGCTCAATCGCTACTGGACACTTTGCGAGCTGCCGTAGCTGTTGGGTGATAAGTGTAGTAGGTATCAAGCTAGCGCCTAGTGAATGTAGCGCCTAGTGAATGCTGACTTTCTGATTCTCTGATATTCGATAGGGGGCTGTTCCGGCCATAAGCGGTTAAGAAAAAGAGCAGTACGCTGTAGATTTTTGCAAGTATACTTTAGCTTTTTTAATCAGTGTCTTTAGGAAAGCTGATTGTTCTATGGCTGTATTGACAGGGCGTACAGATATCTACCTCTAATGGAGGTACGTAATAAATAAAGTGCTGGGTTACATTACAGGCAGTTGTTTATATTACGTTCCGGTCGATTCGGCGATCTCGGTTTGAGCCGTCACAGAACTGGGTCTATTTCCATGGTTTTTACGGTACAAGCAGAGCGATCTCTCAGACCTACTGAGTTTTTGATGCAGCATTCATCACCGCAAAATACGCTTAGGATTCTTGTTGTTGATGACGACAAAGTGGATCGTTTGTCTTTGCGTAGAACGCTTAAGGCTTCTCCTTATGAGGCGACGCTGGTAGAGGCCACTGACGCTGAAGCTGCCCTGCGCGTCCTAGATGAATCAGCCTTTGACTGCATTTTCGTTGACTACAATTTGCCCGGAAAAAATGGCCTAGAGCTAACGCGTATTATTCGGGAGCGGGGTATACAAACTCCTGTTATTGCTCTGACCGGGCAGGGCAATGAACAGACGGCTGTCGATATTATGAAGGCGGGCGCTTCTGACTACCTGACGAAAAGTCGGTTATCTGCTGATGTGGTTTCTTTAGCGATTCGCGGCGCACTTAGAGTCCATCAGGCAGAGATGGTTGCGGTTAGGGCGAACTTAAATTTACGAGAGAAAAATTTACTTTTAGAGCAGCAAAACCAAGAGCTGGAAAAGCAGCGCCGTCACATTCATTTGCAAAACCTCCAGTTGCAAGAGGTCTCGCGCTTAAAGTCAGAATTTTTGGCGACGATGTCTCACGAGCTGAGAACGCCGCTGAATGCCATTATTGGCTTTTCTCAAATTTTGCTGAGTGGCTCTAAGGGATCGCTGAATGAGGCGCAACGTAAGATGGCTGATCGGGTGCTTGCCAATGGTGAGAACCTACTTACACTCATCAATGATATTTTAGACTTCTCTAAAATTGAGGCGGGCCGACTAGGACTAGATCCGGCAGATTTGGATGTGGTTGCGCTGGTTAGCAGAACGGTGGATGAACTCAATTCACTCGCTAGCCAGAAGAATCTATCTGTTCAGACTGTGTTTGAGCTAGAGGATCCGATGGTGGTGAATGATGCGGTTCGGGTGCGCCAGATACTGGTAAACCTTTTGTCTAATGCGCTCAAGTTTACAGAGCGTGGCTCTGTGCAGGTTCGGGTTGAGGCCATTTCCGAGGCTGCGTCTGAGCGTTCTGAGGAGAATGGTTCCGGGGCTGCTGCTGCTGGGGCGGAAAGTATTGTTATTACAGTGAAAGATACGGGATGCGGCATTGATCAGGCTGCTTTGGCCTATATTTTTGATCCTTTTCACCAAGCGGATCAGCGGCTAACTAGGCAGCATGGGGGAACGGGCTTAGGCTTGGCCATTGTGTCGTCGTTGGTCAGTATGATGAATGGCAGTGTGGCTGTTGACAGTGAGCTACAGAAAGGCACCACCATTTCTGTTTCTATTCCCCGGCGGGTGGTAGCTGCTTAGTCTCGTTGTTTGCTAAGTCTTGAGTTTTTTAGTCCTTAAGTTTTTCAATTCCTGAGTTTTTCAATTCCTGAATTTTCTGATGTCTAACTTTTAGGGTATGTTGTCTTTCTTAACATGCTCCTATGATGCGCTTCTCCATAACTGCGATATTCTCTTTCATTGCTGCTGTTCTCTAGCACTACTGTTTTCTAAAGCTGGTTTCTTTTAACATTGTGACTTCACCCTCTGCCACTATTCTCGCTGTTGATGATGTTCCTGATAACCTCATTCTGTTAGAGACGCTTCTATCTGACGAAGATGGCTATAGTCTTCATTGTGTTAATGACGGCCAAGCGGCACTAGATTTTGTCTCACAAAATCCGCCTGATCTGATTTTGTTAGATGTGATGATGCCGGGCATGAGTGGCTATGAGGTTTCTCAATGCATTCGCCAAAATGAGAAGCTGCCGTACATTCCTATTCTATTAGTGACGGCCAATGAGCGCTCAAGTGTCATAGAAGGATTGGATTCTGGGGCTGATGATTTTATTCGCAAGCCCTTTGATATTAATGAGCTGCTGGCTCGGGTGCGATCGCTCTTGCGGCTCAAGCGCAGCATGGATAAGCAGGCTGATATGATTCAGCAGCGGGATGACTTTGTGGCGCGCCTTACCCATGATTTGCGTACGCCGCTAGTCGCTGCGAATAGAATGCTGCACATGTGCTTGGAAGGGGTGTTTGGTGAGCCCCCCGTGGAAATGGCTGAAGCGGTTAGCAATGTGGTGAAGAACAATGAAAACCTGCTCAATATGACCAATACGCTGCTTCAGGTGTATCGCCATGAGGCCGGCCATAAAAAGCTCGTGCGATCGCCTCTTTCCCTGCACGAGATTGCTCAAAATGTGGTTACAGAGCTACGCCCTCTGGCAAAAGAAAAATCACTGCACCTGAATTTGGAGACGCAGGACGAGAGCGGTGACGAGCGCTATGGGGTTTTGGGCGATCGCATTGAACTCAGGCGACTGCTGACTAATTTATTAGGCAATGCCATAAAATTTACAGATGAAGGCAGCATTACCGTACAGCTTTCTGTGGCGCAAGTTGAAGGCAGTAAAGACCTTGTTGTTGCCGCAGTCCAAGATACGGGCGCTGGGATCGCCCCCGAGACCCAAGAGAAAATCTTTGAGTGGTTTTATCAGGGTAAGCATATGAGAGCAGGCAGCGGCTTGGGCCTGCACCTCGCTAAGCGAATTGCCCAAATGCACCAGGGAGATATTCAGCTGACCTCTGAGGTGGGCAAGGGCAGCACGTTTACGCTATTGCTGCCCAAGTTTGAAAAGTAGTCTTAGTGCATAACAGTTCCAGCGCTAAGCGGTTGGTGTATGCGCTTTAGACATGGGGGCAGCAGCACCTGGAAAAGAGAAAAGTTGAGGTTTAGTAAGTTTGAGGTAGATTGTTTCTTAGCAGATGACAGAGCGCGTAAACATTCTTTAGTATTTGAAAGAATATTTAGCAGAATGGACAGCTTGGCCACCCTACAAGAGAGAGAAAATAATGCGGCTTTCAGATGTCCTTGAATTGCTTCTGCTATCCGCCTTGTGGGGTGGTTCTTTTTTGTTTATGAGGATAGCTGCGCCGGTACTTGGCCCTGTGTGGCTAATTGAGTGTCGGGTGCTGTTTGCGGGGTTGGCGCTGCTGCCTTTGCTGCTGAAATCATCTGCATGGCCAATGGTGCGTGCCAACTTAAAGCCTCTATTTATCGTGGGCTGCATTAATTCAGCGCTGCCGTTTCTCTTTCTGGCGTTTGCCTCGCTTTCTTTGCCTGCGGGTTACACCTCTATTGTGAATGCAACTACGCCGTTGTTTGGCACATTAATTGCGGCCACTTGGTTTCAGGAAAAACTGACGATTGCTCGAATCGTGGGCTTAGTGGCCGGGTTTACAGGGGTTGTGGTGTTAATTGGGCTGCAGCCGATGGTGGTGAGTCAGCGCATTGTAACGGCAATTGTGGCGGGGCTGATGGCGGCGGTAATGTATGCGATCGCAGCGCCCTACACCAAACGCAATTTGACAGGGATTCCCCCTTTAATCATCGCCACCATCAGCCAGCTCAGCGCTGCTGTAGCCTTATTTCCCATCCTGCCTTTCACCATGCCCTCGGCACTTCCTTCAGCGCCAATCGTGCTAGCCGTACTTTCGCTTGCACTGTTCTCTACTTCGCTGGCGTATCTGTTGTATTTTCGTCTTATCCAGAACATTGGCGCGTCTAAGGCGCTTACGGTTACTTACTTGGTGCCGGTTTTTGCGGTGCTATGGGGAGCTGTCTTTTTAAAGGAAACGATTACAGTGGCGATGGTAGCTGGGTGTTGTTTGATTTTGTTAGGAACGGCGATCGCTAACGGACTACTGGCGCTGCCTCAAAACAGCCAGCAATAGAAGAGACTTAGTAGCATAGAAAAAATCAAGATAAAAGAAAACAAAAGCAGACAAAAACCAACCTTAAATCGAAGGAGTTAAGCGCACTGTAGTCTCTACCTACATGTACATGATGTACGAAGACTATATCGCCTACGCTTAAAGGGGCATATCAACATCTGTTTTCTGGCAGAGCATCACCCTTTATGGACTATTCACTGAGTCAAGCTTTCATTGGAAATTGGAGCGATGTTGCGCATACCCTCCTGGTTGGCTCACTGTCTTATGTTGTCATCATTGTCTGGCTTCGCATGTCTGGAAAGCGAACCCTCTCCAAATGGAACTCATTTGATTTTGTTGTGACCATTGCCTTGGGGTCAGTGCTAGCCAACGCCCTATTGAATAAAAAGACTTCTCTACTTCAAGAGACAGTGGCCATTGGCCTGCTGGTTGGCCTGCAGTTTTTAGTGACGTATATCTCTGTTCGCACTAGCGCAGTGCAGGCGCTCATTAAGTCTGAACCGACCCTGTTGCTGTTTCAAGGCAATATGTTAGAAGCTGCGCTGCGCAAAGAGCGGGTGGCTAAAGGTGAAGTGCTCGCGGCGATTCGAGCCAACGGCGAAGCCTGCATCGAAGAGATAGGTGCTGTTGTACTCGAAACAGATGGTAGCTTCAGCGTTATTAAAACCGTCGATCTGGATAAGGCATCAGCCTTTAGAGATGTGAGAGGCTTTAAATCGCAGCTTTTTAGAGAGGCTTAAATGCCTAGCATTTTATTGTTTCGTTTAGTATTTGAACGTTTTGTTCTTCGCTGTTTGACAGCTTGTTGTTTGGTGTTAGCGCTTCAATATTCCCACTGATCGTATGCTTCAAAATCTGTGTGAATGTCGTCTTGATGCTCCATGAAAAGCTGCCTGCCAATATCGTAGGCAATGCGGGGCAAAACGAACTGAAGATCGGTTAGGTTAGCCCGAAAGCCACTGAGCATAGCGGCACCGCAGGCCGGATAGTAGCAGCGTTGCAGGTAGCTATGTGCGTTATTTGTCGGCGTAAATTCCAAGTTCTTCCCCAAATAGGGGTATTGGCTCATGTCGGTATGCTCATCACCGGGTGCGGGCGTAAAGCAATCCTGCCAACGGGAAATGTGAGGCGCTAGGGTCTGTAACCCAACTTGCCGATCAATGCTATTCAAAAAGCCTGTGCCGCAAATAAGTGCATCGTGCTTTAAAGATCGTCCGCCATAGCGACCAATAATCTCTTTTCCGCTCCATTCAAGCCCCTCTAACGGAGCGCTGGTGTAGAGGGTAAAGTTTTTGTGGTTTACGGTTTGGTGATAGGTGTGGGCAGGGGGCAGTTGACCGAGTCTCATTTCTGAAAGGCTGTAGGCCCACTTTTCTGCATCTGAAAGGTCAATGTAGTGGCGGTGGTAGCCGTTCCACTCGCTCCAGCGGATTCTGTTGAGGTTGGGCAGGTGCGATCGCCGAATCACCATATCCACCTGCTGCGCCCCAGCCCGCAGCAACAGCAGCGCATTATCAAACGCACTGGCCCCGCCGCCTACAATCATCACGCGCTTACCCGCGTAGGCATCAAAGTCAATGGCATCCATTGTGTGGTGATAGCAATGGGCAGGCAAGGACGCTTTGACGATGCGCGGTAGCTTTTTGCCGCCGCCACCCTCCATGCCTGTGGCAAATATCACAAAGCGAGCTTTGTAGGTTTCTTTTTTCCCTTGATGCTGCGCCTGTAGTTCAAAGCACTGCTGCGCAGCGTTCCAGTGAATATCGTTAATGCTGGTTTCGTTTTGCACAGGCAAATCCAACACTTTTCCGTACCAGTCCAAATAGTCGGCCCATAGCAGCCGAGGAATGTAGCAAATGCGCTGCCAGTAGTCTTCGCCATAGAGGGCTTCGCACCAGCGCCGGAAGCTTAAGTTAGCGATGCCCCAGTGCAAGCCGCCAGTGATCTTTTTGGGCGATCGCAAGGTGGCATTGCGAGCAAACGTCCGCCACACCCCTTCTTTACCGGCTACACGGCTATCAAACACGCGCACCCGTGCGATCCCGTGCTGACGCAGCCCAAAGGCGGCTGACTTCCCGACTTGGCCGCCACCCACAATCGCCACTTCCAAAATTCCTGGGTCACGACTGTAGTCCCATTGGCGTCCGGGATAGCTGACAATATCGAGATCTGAGTAGAGGGCAGACGTTAACTTATGTAACCGTGCTTCCGCCTCCGGCAACAGCGACGGCAGTTCCCAAAAGTCTTTCGTTACAAAGTTTTTGGGCGGTATAGAAGGCGCGTGAATGTTAGCCATAAAGCGGAGAGGGCGACGCCGTGGGTAATGAAGCGTGTTGTTTCGTTATGTCATTTAATTTTGACCGTAGCTAAAGATACTATCTGTGGCCGTAAATCAGCCTACAAAGAAGTTAAGTCAACGTAAAAGTTGTTCTTACGTTGCTAGTTTTGCCTGTTTTGTTTTTGCCCGTCTCGCTTTTATCCGTTTTGTCTTTGCCTGTCTCGCTTTTGTCCGTCTACCTATAGCCATGACGTATGGCCGTCACTTGTCATGCCCCTCTCTACAAAACCGCCTTCAACTAAGTACACCTCTCGGCTCCATGTGGATGAAACTTCAGTGGCTGAAGACTATCCGCTCAGCGCCGTCCCGCGCTCAGACCGCAAGCCTTTTTGGTCTTTGTCATTGCTGCTGATGGGCTTTGCCCTCACTTCTACAACGCTGTTTGCTGGGGGGGCCATTGGCCCGGCCTTTAGCTTTCCGCAGCTCATTGGGATCATCCTGCTAGGAAATTTGATTTTAGGGGCGTACTGCGCAGCGCTCGGCTATATCGCAGCGAAAAGCGGCCTTACCACTGTGCTCATGGCTCGCTTTAGCTTTGGCAATGTGGGCTCTCGCTGGGTGGATTTTGTGCTGGGCTTCACTCAAATTGGCTGGTACGCCTTCACCACAGCGGTGATTGTGCAGGTACTGCTAGAGATTTTTGGTGCGCCCACGGCTGGTTTACTGTCCGTTTTTCTCATCTTCTTTTTTAACTATGCTTTTTGCGCCACGGCCTATGTAGGCTACAGAGCTATCGACTGGCTGAGCCGCTTAGCGGTACCGGCCATGCTGCTGTTGGTGGCAGTTAGTTTGATTCTGGCGATTGGTGACTATAACGGTGCGGCGATCGCAGCCCCTACGGGTGAAATGGGCATGGGCGTTGCATTGGCCACCATCATTGGCTCTTTTATTTCCGGCGGCACGCAGTCTACGAACTGGAGCCGCTTTGCCGATTCGGGTAAAAGTGCCATTTGGGCCACCCTCAGCGCCTTTATGGTGGTTAATGGCATTTTGGTGTTTGCTGGAGCCTTTTGCACATTGGTGTATGGCTCAGAAGATTTGATTAAAGCGATGGGATCCCAAGGCATTTTGGCAGGCGGCGTTCTTTTGTTGATTTTGAATGTGTGGACAACGCAAGACAACACCATTTACTCGTTTTCAGTGGCAGGGGCCAACATGTTTCGCACCCACAAGCGCCACGCCTTTGTGCTGGGCGGTGCCACGTTTGCCTTAGTGCTCACCCTCACAGGCATTTACGATTTGTTGCCCAGCTACCTCATCTTTTTAGGCACGGTTATTCCGCCCATTGGTGGCATTATTATGGTGGACTTTTGGCTGCGCCACGGTGGCCGCTTTCCACTGCTGTCTTCCCGGCTGCCCGCGTTTAACTGGGCAGGCGTTCTGGCTTATTTCGCAGGTTCTTTTGTGGCTTATTTTACGGGCAACGCCAGTATGGGCATTGGCCCTGTGAATGGCATTGTAGTGGCGGCGATCGCTTACGCAGTTTTGTATCGGATTATTCCTCAAACGGTGCGGTCTATTGAGGGCTATTAATGGAGGGCTGTTAATGGAAAGCTGTTAATGAAAAGCCGTTAATGGAAAGCTGTTAAGCCGTTTCAACCTTGTAGCGTTTGAATCCCCTAGCCTCATAGTTTTTGAGGGCGTGGGGATGATCTTTTGAGCAGGTGTGAACCCAAACGCGCTGTGTATTTTCCCATTGCCAAGCGGTCTGGATGGCCTGTGTGAGCAGATATCCGCCCATCCCTTGGCCAATGAACTGAGGCGTGAGGCCAAAGTAGATAATTTCGGTGCTGTTGTTATCGGCTGTATGTTTTAGTTCGTAGTAGCCCGCGATCGCGCCTTGGCGATAGGCTACCCAAGTACGCAGGTTCGCTTGGTTCACATATGTTTGCCACTGTTCTTCTGTCCAGGGCAGTCGATCTGTCCATCCCCAGTTTTTGCCTACAAACTGATACAAAAAGCGATTGAGTTCAGGTTGTTTAATTTTGCATTCTTGAATGGTTAGTTCTTGTGCCTCTGTTTTTGGGGCATCTGTTTTGGGGTTGAGTGCGGTGGGCGATCGCATTTCTAGGTAGTAGGTGGTGACGGGGCTGGTCATGATTGGGTATTGGTTGGATACAAGGCACAAACAACTGAACTGTGATGATAGAGTTTATTTAGTGTGACTTGAAATCAGTTCGAGATGAGTCTATTTCTGTAGGTGTGGTTAGCGCTAGATTTAGATACATTGCGCGAATTTCCATGTTGTTTATTTGCCACCTATGCCCTTCCCCGTCGTTCTTATTACAGGATGTTCTTCAGGTATTGGCAAAGCCTTGTGCCTTGCGTTTCAGCGTCAAGGGTATCGCGTGGTTGCAACAGCCCGGCAAGTGGAACGCCTTGAGGACTTGCGGAAAAAGGGCATCGCAGTATTGCCGCTGGATGTAAATGATGCGCAGGCTATTAAAGAGATTGTTGCATCTGTGCTGGCAGAGCAAGAAAGCATCGATATTTTAGTGAACAATGCTGGGTTTGGGCAGTTTGGCCCTTTAATAGATATTGATTCAGCTACGTTGGCACAACAGTTTCAAACCAATGTGTTTGCACCGCTGGCGGTGGCTCAGCAGGTTGCACCTGTGATGAAAGCGCAGGGCAGCGGCCTTATCGTGAATATGGGTAGCATTTCAGGTGTGGTGACTACGCCTTTTGCGGGGGCTTATTGTGCATCTAAGGCGGCGTTGCATAATGTATCTGAGGCGTTGCGGATGGAGTTGGCCCCGTTCGGGATTGGGGTGGTGACGGTGCAGCCGGGGGCGATCGCCTCCAACTTCGGCACATCCGCCGAAAACAGCCTCACTAACCTTATCAGCCCCACCTCCTGGTACGCCCCCCTAGAAAAAGCCATTCGCGCACGAGCCAGCCTCTCCCAAGTCGGCGCAACCCCCACCGACCAATTCGCAGCCACGCTAGTAAAACAGCTCAGCCAACCCAATCCACCCAGCATCATCCGATTAGGCAAAAAAAGCCTCTGGCTCCCCCTACTCAAAAAACTCTTACCCAATCAAATCCTAGAATTTCTGCTAAAACGAAGATTTGGATTGATCGATACTAAAATGAAATGATCCGAAAACTCTAAAGGTTAGTTACCTATGGTTTGAAATATAGAAAGAAACACCATGCAATAACAGCACCAAATAGCAAGCCTAAGACACAAGCAGTGTTCAAAATCATAAAAGGCTTGACTTTAGACTGATAAAGACCAGATAAGGATAATATTATCGGTTGTAAAACTTTTACCATTAAGACTATTTGCAAACCACTAAGAGTAAGAGCACACATACTCAGAAAAACGTTCCCTTGCTCTGAGAAAATTACTGGAAACCAAACTCCAGTTATGAAACCAGCTGAAGATATAGCGCTTCCACCGATTCCTGTCCAATAAGCGTCTTTTTTAACTTTGTGTATCTTGGTGCTGGCCCAAACTATACCTATAAAGCTGAACCCAGCTCCAGTCAGAGCTGCGACCGACAACCACGATGCTACGGCGGTACTAGCCACAATCAAAGAGAAGAGCAACGCCCATGCCCATGCTCCAATTCCAGACATAGCCAATGCCCAAACCATTGGCTTAGCCCATGACAAAATCACAGCCCAAGTAAGTCCTCCAACGCCAGCATAAGTTCCCACTAATATCCAAGCTACGACCACAGCCCCAGCTACCCCATCAGGTGAATAATCCCACAATAAACTACAAACCAAACCTAAAATCACAGTCACAATCCCAGCCCCAGCTGCAACCATAGCCCTGCTCCTCACTGCAAGCCATACTGTGTTTAAAGCTACAAATAAAATTCCAGCTAAGACAAAGCTCCATGACGTAGTTACATCCCAGCCCGATGATGTGTCAAATACTAGTGCCCCTAAGGCGCTGCCTGTTGGAATATTGCTTAGGAAGAACAAACTCAATGGAGCCCAGGGAAAACTCTCGTGTTGCTGTGATGAGTTCTTGGCTCTTTTCTCATATCGTGACTGTTTAAAGTCTTGTTTGTGTGTCTGTTTTTGTAGTTGTTTACTTGTTCGTTGATAGGCGGTCTGGGAGATTGGCTTTTGATTTACTACATGAATTTGCTTAGCTTGCGGTACAGTTCGCTTTTCAACGGAAGGCTCTTTGGTAGTTACTTTAGGTGGATACAGTAACCTTATCCAACTTTGCATAGAGGATGGACGTTCTTGTTCTTCTAATGCCATCCCCTTTAAAGTAGCATTTTGAAACCACGGACTTAATTTTGATTTAATCTCCTGAGGAAACTGAAGTGAGTCTCCATATAGCTTCCTATTGATAGAAGAAATAGGCTTTTCACCAGTAATTGTAAAGAATAAAGTAGCCGCCAGGCTATAAATATCTAATGTTGCTTTAGTCTTAGTTTCGGGATTTTGTTGCTCATAAGGTGAAAAGCTCTGATTGATCGTTGTCGTTACGGTTACCGTTGTTGGCACAAGCCTTTTAGCCGAACCAAAATCAATCAGAGCAGGCTCTCCACTGCTTTGCAAAATGACGTTCCCAGGATGAATATCGCAGTGAAAGATACCTGACTCATGCACTTTATGCAGCGCCGCTGCTAACTTGCGAAATATCTTTACTGCTTCATCTTCAGAAAGTGGACCTTGATTTCGTAATCGCTCATGCAGCGTTTCCCCTTCCACATAAGCCATCACCAAGCAAGGCATCCCCGCCTCTTCAAAAAAGCCAAATACTCTTACAACATTCGGATGTTCAATATTCGCTAGCGTCTGTCCCTCTCGCTGAAACCGCCGCACATATCGCTCATAATCTTGATCGGCTTGAAACTTATCATCAGGCGTTTTAATTACAACCTTCCGGTCAAAAAAACTGTCTGTCGCTAAGTAAGTCAGCCCAAATCCACCGCCCCCAATGCGGCGAACAACCGTGTACCTTCCTGACTGTAATTCTTGGCCCTTAGTCCACATTATGGCGCTGTATCTGGTGAACTAGACTTCTGCTCAGAACCCTCCGTTTCCGGAACTTGAGGACTTTTTTCAGTCGTGCTTTCTTCAATAGTAGAAGGCTCTGGCACCTTTCCATCTGAATCAGCATCCAACTTATCTACAAACCACATCATCACAGGTGCTATTACTGCAAGCAAAGCAACAATTACACTCCACTTCGGCCAATCTACAGGCTTTTTAGCCGTAACCTGCCCAGTCTTCTGCTTAACTTCCAAATTCGCCACACTTTGCCCGGTAGCCCGCTGTCCAGCCTTTAGCATCTTTAGCCAATCCGCCACAGACTGAGGCCGCTTCTCCGTTGGCCAAACCACCATCCCCGCCTCAACCGCCTGTGCAGTGCCACCCGTAACATCAGGATTTTTCATCTGAATCGGTTCAAGTGCCTTGGTTCCATTCTTTCTATCCAAGGCACTCACAGGCACCACCCCTGTCAAAAGCTCATACAGCGTTGCCGCCAACGAATACACATCTGTATAAGCACCCACCGGCTGTCCATGCCCGTACAGCTCGTATGGCGAAAACCCATCAATCAATTCCTTCGTTCGCGTCCTCGTTAGCTCTGTATCACAGTTCACTGCCAGCCCAAACCCTGCCAGCACCGCATCCACCCGGCTCCCATCAATCCGCAAGAAAATATTGCGAGGCCGAATATCCCGGTGCACCAACCCTTGCCCATGCACCACCGCCAAAGCTTCACCTATTTGCCGAATATAATTCAGCGCCACCGCCTCCGTTAGCCTCGGCTGTGGTCGCTCCGCCAAACTATTGCCACTCAGGTATTCCACCGGCAGGCAAACCAGCTCACCTTCCTTAAAAGGCATCTCCGACTTCACAATATGCGGCGTTCCACTACACCGAGCCAGCTTCACCGCCTCCTGCATAAAAAGGCTCTCTGCCCGATTGCGATCCGCCTCACTCAATCCCACCAAAACCTGAGGATCTAAAACTTTAATGGCCCAGCGACTACCATCATCACGCTTAGCTAAATACGAAACACTCGTCAGCCCTACCCTCAACCGCTTCTCAATGGTGTACTTTCCACCCTGTAAAGTATCTCCTGGGTTAAGCCCCATCACACCGCTCCCCAGCGAACCACTTCTTCGCTCCTGATTCTACCGGAACCTCAGCCTCAGAAGTCATGGAGGAATGAGGTCTGATAGTCTACAATGCGGCAAAATTAAGTAAAGCCCAACACAGCAGCTCCCAAACAATCAGCTACTGCACAGTCCAAGAACCACGCGACCCATGACAGCTCTCTCCACCCCACCCGCCGCATCTAGCAACCCTCAATCCACCCAACCCACCATCCCAGAAATCCTCCAAGCCCAGCGAGAGTTCTTTGCCAGCGGCCAAACCCGCCCCTTATCCTTCCGCATCGAACAGATCAAAAAGCTCAAAGACGCCATCTTAGAACGGCAAGACGACATCATCGCCGCCGCCCGCGCAGATCTCGGTCGCCCCGAATTTGAAGGCTACTTTGAAATCGGCGTAACCGCCGAGCTGAGCTATGTGCTCAAGCATCTTAAACGCTGGGCCAAACCCCAAAAGGTAAGCGTCCCCATTACCCAGCTCCCCGGCTCCGCCTGGATACAGCCCGAACCCCTCGGCTCCGTGCTAATCATTGGCCCCTGGAACTATCCCTTTCAGCTCGTAATTTCTCCCCTTATTGGCGCGATCGCAGCCGGAAACTGCGCCATCATAAAACCCTCCGAAATCGCCCCCGCCACCTCCAAAGTGGTTGCCGAACTCATCAGCGCCATTTATCCCCCTGAATTTGTTTCCGTTCAAGAAGGCGGCGTAGAAGTCTCTCAAGCGCTCCTTGCTGAAAAGTTCGATCACATCTTTTTCACAGGCGGCACCCGCATCGGCCAAATTGTGATGGAAGCCGCCGCCAAACAGCTCACCCCTGTCACCCTAGAACTCGGCGGCAAAAGCCCCTGTATCATTGATAAAAACGTTGATCTTAAAGTCGCGGCCAAGCGCATCGCTTGGGGCAAATATCTCAATGCAGGCCAAACCTGCGTCGCCCCCGATTATCTGTTGGTTCACGAATCTATTAAGCCTGAATTTCTCACCATCCTAAAAGACACTATCCGAGAAAGCTACGGCGACGACCCCAGCCAAAGCCCCGACCTCTCTCGCCTCGTTAGCGATAGTCAGTTTGATCGCATCGCGGCCCTAATGGAAGGCGAAGAGATTCTCATTGGCGGACAAACTAATCGGAGCGATCGCTTCATTGCCCCCACCGTACTCAACAATGTGAGCTGGGATGCGCCCATCATGAAAGAAGAGATCTTCGGCCCCGTTCTGCCGGTTCTCTCCTATTCAGATATTACAGACGCTATCCAACAAATCAACGCTCGCCCCAAACCCCTCGCACTCTACATTTTCTCTCAGGATGAGGCACTTCAAGAACAAGTTTTGTCATTTACTTCTTCCGGCGGTGTCTGCATTAATGATGTTTTTCTCCATGTAGCCATTTGGGGGCTACCCTTTGGCGGTGTGGGCGATAGCGGCATTGGTGCCTACCACGGCAAACACACCTTTAGTACCTTCTCTCACATGAAAAGCGTGTTGAGAAAGCCCTTCTGGCTAGACCTAGACTGGCGCTATCCGCCTTATGCAAGCAAGCTAGACTTTTTTAAGAAAGTGGTTGGTTTCTCGTAGTTTCTTGAAATTAGTTTCTTGAAGTTAGCTTCTTGAAATTAGCGGCTATAAATTAGTTTCTTGAAATTAGCGGTAAGAGATTAGCGATAACAAAGATCAGGTGGCCTATCTGCTTGATCCAGCAGCATTTTGGCTAGCTTACCTTGGAAACGATTTATCCAAGGTAAGCTAGGAATATCATGGTCATGCGTATCTGTTAGCTTACTTTTTTGCGATCAGCGCCATTTGTATTTTGGGTGCCTTGCTTGAATGACACTAATAGCCGATTCTTGAAGCTAACGCTTGTTTATATCGCTAGCTTATTACAATGGCCACGTCTTCCCAGCAGCTCCCAAAACCCCTTACGAAACTACTGGTTGCCACTGATTTAGATGCAACTTTATTAGATCATCAAACCTATAGCTACGAAGCTGCCTTGCTTGCGATCGCTCAATTAAAATCCCACGGCTGTCCCATTATTTTTAACTCCAGTAAAACCCGCGCTGAGCAAGCGCTGCTGCGAGAAGAACTTGGCCTGATTGCTCCGTTTATTGTTGAAAACGGCTCAGCGGTGATTATTCCTCCAGGACAGCTGCAAGAAAGTACCGAGCAGGTTAAGGTATTTGGCCCTACCTACGAGACTCTAACCAGCCACATCGCCCAGCTAAGAGAACAAAAAGGCTACTGCTTTCAGGGCTTTGCTGACCTCGATGCAGACACACTCGCTAACCTTACCGGCCTCACGCCCTCAAAAGCTGCTGCCGCTAAGCAGCGCACCGGCTCTGAGCCTTTACAGTGGCAAGACACTGAGCCTGCCTATGAACAGTTTGTGGCCGACCTTACTGCCCTTGGTTTACAAACCACCCAAGGCGGACGCTTTCGCCATGTCATGGCCAATTCCGACAAAGGCCAGGCCCTTACCTGGCTCGTCAGTCAATACCAAGCGGCCTACCCTGACACCCACTGGGTAGTCGTGGCCCTCGGCGACAGCCCCAACGACATGCCTATGCTGCAAACTGCTGACGTAGGTGTGCGGATTCCTAACCCCCATAGAGCGCCCTTTGAGGTGAGCGGTGTGAAGCGCTTACTTCAACCAGAAGGTACGGGGCCTGCGGGCTGGGCAACTGCGATCGCCCAACTGATTGAAGAGTATATGCTGTAAATCTTTGCTGGTGACTATTTACAGGTCAGCCGATAAGCCAACCTTAGAGTGAGCCTCCAGGTCAGCCCAGGCGGTCTCTTATTCAATTTGTCATCAATTGCAAGGTATAGATTTTATCTAGCATATACACAGATTGTCTCTTCAGTTTGTACCGTATGTTCCATCCAAAAGATACAAATGCACGATATTCTGTGTTCCGTAGTTAGACAAATATAAAAACAAGCGCAAATGGCAGATCTTTTTCAGCACGGGGCGATCGCCACTTTCCACAATCTCACCCAGCGCCCCGTCGAAGCGTTAGAAGCAGAACTGGTTGAATTTGCTAAGCATCGCCGCCTTGGCTTAATGTTGCCTGCTCTCTTTTCAGAACTAGAATCGGAAGCATTGGCCAATATTGTTGAGGAGCTAAAGCACGTTCCTTACCTGGATGAAATCGTTATTGGCCTAGACTGCGCGAGCGAAGAACAGTGGCGCTACGCCCACCACTATTTTTCAAAGCTGCCTCAGCATCACCGCATTTTGTGGAATGATGGCCCCCGTCTTAAGGCGCTAGATGCAGAGCTTGCCGCCCAGTCCCTTGCGCCCCAAGCGCGAGGCAAAGGCCGCAACGTTTGGTACTGCCTGGGCTACATGTTGTCTTCTCGCAGAAGTCAAGCGATCGCGCTTCATGACTGCGACATTACCACTTATGATCGTAGCCTTTTGGCGCGTTTGTTGTATCCGGTTGCCAATCCTCGCTTCGACTACCGCTTTTGCAAAGGCTACTATGCCAGAGTTAGCAGTAATCAAATGAAAGGCCGCGTCACTCGTTTGCTGATTACGCCCCTGCTGCGCGCCCTAAAAGTCACCCTTGGCTCCACCGACTATCTCGAATTTCTCGATAGCTTTCGCTATCCGCTCGCAGGCGAATTCTCTCTTCTCACCCACATCATTCCCAGCCTGCGCATTCCTAGCGATTGGGGCTTAGAGATTGGTATTCTCTCCGAAATTCAGCGAAACCATACCAACCACCGGGTTTGCCAAAGTGAAATCCTAGATATTTACGATCACAAGCACAAATCTCTCTCTGAACAAGATCGTGAAGCGGGGCTTTCTCGGATGACCACCGAAATTACTAAATCTCTCTTCCGTAAGCTAGCTACTCACGGCCATGTCCTCAATAGAGAAACGTTTAGAACCATTAAAGCCACTTACTACCGGATTGCGCTTGATTTGGTGACTGCTTACCAAAACGATGCGATTGTAAATGCTCTGGATTTTGATCGTCATGCTGAAGAACGAGCGGTAGAAGTGTTTGCCGATTGCATTATGGAGGCTGGGAATGTCTACATGTCTAACCCGCGTGAAACGCCCTTTATTCACTGTTGGGAGCGGATTCAAAGCGCTGCCCCTGACTTTTTGCAGCGTCTCAATAAGGCTGTAGAACTAGATCATACGGAAGTTGAGGTTTAAAGGCTAAACGCAGCTCCGTGAGATGTTAGCTCCATGTTGTTTCTATTAGCTCCATGTTGTTTCTACCTGTTATGGAGATGGCGTGGAGATAATGCCGTGGAGCGAGCTAGTTACAACAGTAGCCCGCTCGCTCTACAGCATGCTTGCTCTACAGCATGCTTGCTCTACGACATGCTTGCTCTACGGCATGCTTGCTCTACGGCATGCATGTTAAGCGGTTACACCGCTAGTGCATCCTCAGTTTCGTGTTGGTTGGTAATCCACACCGACTGATACGGCGATAGCTCTATTTCTTCCATACCTTCTTCAATCTTTAGACCGCTGATTAAATCAAACCAGGGGTCTGTGACGATTAAGTTAATATCTCGAATGCCGAGCTGCTGAGGGTGAGGGGTGAGGTTGTGGATAGAAAAGATGCTCTGGTCTCGGATCAGGCTCTGACGCCAAAAGCCGAACAGCGCTGGCTTTAGCTGGAGCGTATATTGGGTGGCATTGGGATGGAATGCGGGCTGTTGGCGACGAATACGAATCAGGCGAGAAAGTTCTTTGAGGGCGATCGCCTGATGCGAGTCCGCATCTTTTAACTGTGCTTCCAGTTCAGGATAATTCCATCGGTGTCGGTTAATAGAGCGATTGCGGCCTGTTTGTTCTACACCGGTATGATCATTAGCCGTGGCGAGTAGGCTATGGATATAAAAAGCCGGAATCCCTTCTAAAGACATCATGATAGTTTGAGAGCAAATAAATCTCTCAACTTGCCACTTATCTTCTCCTTTAGCAGTGCCTTTCATCGCATCGAAAAAGGAGATATTTACTTCATACACGCTTTCTGAGCCATCTGGCTTGGAGCGCATACTAATTTTGCCGCCAAACTGTTGCATACACGCTAAGAATGTTTCGGTCTCAGCTTCTGCAAGTAGTCCTTCTGTGGGTCGCATCCCAATGCCGTCATGAGAGGCCGTAAAGTTAAAATAGGCGCAGCCCAAAGGCGCGGGAGGCATACTCATCATCCACGTTCTCAGATGGTCTGAACGGGCCTGCAACAGCGCATTTACCACCAGCGGCGGCAGGCTGAAGTTATAGATCATATGGGCTTCGTTACGGTTGCCGAAGTAGCTTAAGTTCTCCCGGTTGGGCACATTGGTTTCTGTAATGAGCACCGCTTCTGGATTCACAATTTCAACTACTTCGCGCATGAGCCGAATTAACAGATGCGTTTCTTTGAGATGAATGCAAGATGTGCCTAAGGTTTTCCACAAAAAGCCAACGGCGTCTAAACGAAGGTACTTTGCACCCGCGTCTAAGTAGAACAAAATAATTTTTAAGAACTCAACTAAAACATCAGGATTTTCAAAGTTGAGGTCAATTTGATCTTCCCCAAAAGTGGCCCACACGTGCTGAGTGCCTTGGGGTGTCTCTACCGCGCGCAGCAGGGGCGAACTTCGAGGGCGCGTCACGGCTGAAACATCTGTATCGGCAGGAAATGCATGAAAGTAGTCGCATCCTGGATGCTCACCTGCCTGAAATTGTTTGAACCACGTACTTTGGCTGGAGATGTGGTTCATCACCACATCTGTCATTAGGTCAAATTTTTGTGCAATGAGAGAAATATCTTCCCAGCAGCCTAAATCAGGATTAACTTTTAAGTAGTCAATGACGGCAAAGCCATCGTCTGAGCTGTAGGGGAAGAAGGGCAAAATGTGAACGCCTGTCACCACATCGTGCAAGTGCTGGTTTAAAAAATGGTTGAGCGTACGCAGGGGAGGCTCGTCTTCGGTAGGATTCAACAAGCTGTCGCCATAGGTGATGAGCAGCACATCATCCTGGCTCCAACGGTTAGAAGCTAAGCTGCTGCTAGGGCCTTGTTTTGTAGCCCCTGCGCCTTGTTCTTGGGAGGCATTGGTGGCGGCTTGGGTGATGGCATCAGCCATTAGCTGCTGAATGCGCTCGCACAACTCATCGGTATCTGTCTCGACTGATCCATAAATTGTGGCGATTAGAGGCTTTACGCGGAGTGCGAAGTGCTGTGCCTGCTCATCGGTAAAAACAGTCTGAAAGGGTTGTTGCGCCGAATCGTTGTCGAATGTCATTCCTACCTGATATCTATAATGGCCAAATGTTTTTAGGCTCCACAGATGGTTCTCAGCTCAGCTGATGGGCTAGGTGCATGAGCTAAGGGTATGAGCGCAAGTGTATGAGCTAAATTTTTGAAGATCCTATCTTCTATCATTCCTTTTGTGGGTTGAGAGAAGATAAGATTTTCAAGTAATGTTGACTTAAATAAAGTCCATTCTCACAAAAGGGGCCATTCTCATTAAGGAGATTCTCATAAAAGCCGCTGTTAGGGCTTGTCTTTGAGTAAGCCTTCTCCTTTTACGAACCATGAGATTCCAAAGGCAATCACTGCGATCGCTTCTAGCCAGAACACCACATCAATGCCTGGTTCTAGTAAATTTTGTATGTTCTCAGGGATGAGAAAAATGTAGATGCCAATAGCTGCGATCGCGCCCAAAATGGTATAGCCACAGACTCGATACACTCGGTTGCGCATTCTCTTTTGCGGGCTGGGTGGCTGAGTCGGATGACTTTTTGTAAACAGAAACAACGAGAAATAGGCCAGCGTTAAAAAGTAAGATGTTGCGCAAAGAATATGAATTTTGCCTAGCGTTGCGGCTAATGGAGAAGGATCTACGGGCGTTGTTGGGATGAGGGCTGTGCCGATGACAAAAATGCTGGCTAAGTTGCCCGCCCGATTGTCTTTGCGGCCATAGCCATTATAAGAAAATAGAAAAACGCCCATTGCGCACAGCGTGCCAACAAATACATCGCGCATGCCGGTGTGGTAATAGTCACTTACCGTATCTTGAATGCCTAGCCCAAATAGCAGGCCGCCGCCAAGCACTAAGACTAACGGCAGCAGTATGCCTAAGGTGCCAATGGACTTACGCAGCATAAGGTATGACAATACTAGGCGCTTGTTTGGCCCGTTATTATCTTGCGCTCTTTCCGTTTGTTGGGGGTTCGTTTCAGTCCTTTCCATGGCAGCCACCGAGTTACTAAATTACACATACTTGCCGTGCAAGTACGTGTAATTTAGCAGCGTAGTGCGGCAAGGTGATGAATTCAACTACGTTCGTTTTGATGGCTGTATCGATATTCTTAGATCAATACTCCGGACATAATTACGAGACGAGGACACCGTATTCACAGAGGCTTTGGTAGTTGTGATGCGATTTAATCCAAGTCTCGTCCAAGTCTAAGTTGTACATAAAGCGTTCAAGCAGATGCTGATTGAGTTTGCGCCGTTTGTAGGAAGCCATAGAAAAGACGAAAGATTGCGTCGAGTCGCGTTGTAGAAACTGCTCATACTTGGCTAGATTGAGTGCTGTCAGAGAGGCGTTGAAATGA
>JBGCGG010000191.1:0-12864 GCA_045110585.1 Phormidesmis sp.
GCGACGTTGAATTCGCTCTCGTCGCAGGCGCTGACTACCGATTCGCTAAAAACTATGTCGCAAATGGCTCCGTTAACTACGCACCCTTTGCTGATAACGACGAAGTTGGATTCACGCTCGGAATTGGTTACCTCTTCTAAACCAAGCCCAATCTTTTCCACCATGGAAAGAAATCTCCATAGTTAAGTGTGTCTACGCTCTCCCAGTCCTCCCGCATGACAATGTGGGAGGACTTTTCTTCATTAAACTTTTTTCTCTAGCCAAGCCACATCCCAGTACTGACCAAACTTTCGACCCACCTCATTAAATCGACCAACTTCAACAAAACCAAATTTTTTATGAAATGCCAAAGAAGGTTCATTCGGCAACGTCACCCCTGCATAGATTCGATGCACATCCTCATCCTTGAGCTGTTCAAACAACTTCTCATATAACAAAGACCCCAACCCTAATCGATGCACCTTAGGCGATACATAAATGCTGACCTCAACAGAAGGGTCATAAGCCGCCTTTACTCTCAACTGACTGCTTGTGGCATACCCCACAACTTGTCCATCAACCTCTGCAACAATTAAACGATACCTGCCTACTGTTGAATAATGGCTCATCCATCGCTCTCTTCTTTGCTCAACCGTGTAGGGCTTCAAATCAAAAGTGATCGTTGTTTTAGAAATATACCAGTTATAGATTTCAGTCAGCGCATCTATATCAACAGCACGAACATCTCTAATTATCGTATTCATTCACCAGCATCCGTATAGCATTCTTGCCATATTAGCCGGATTAGAAAAATCAGCGTGAATACAAGTCAGCGAGCACATACGCCACCGCGTACACCAAAAGAATCGCATTGTGGCCAGCTCAGACACCTCAATTTTCTACGCTACCGTCTGTAAAACATGAATGCACTCACGACACAATGCCTACAAGCCCACCAGTAGAGAACAAAACAAACTGACTAACCATGCCCAAGCCTCAACCACCTAAGCAGCTTTATCATCCTGATTTTGTGGATCACTCTGATATTTACTAAGTGCCTGCCATTGACTCAGATTAACTCGATTTCTACCAGATTGCTTTGCCTCATACAACGCCTGATCCGCATACTCAATCAACTGTAAAGGGGTCAACGTCTGCTCTTTAGGTACGGTTGCAACCCCACAACTTAAAGTCACCCATTCACTTACCTGAGACCCCTCATGTTTAATTTCCATTTGGCGCACATGAATCTGAATCCTATCTGCAATATTGGCAGCCAATGCTTCATCTGTATCTGGTAATACCACCACAAACTCTTCTCCACCATAACGAGCCACCAAATCAGAAGTCCGTACTGCTAACTGCAGTGCCTCTGCAACCTGCTGCAAACAGCGATCACCTGCTGGATGACCATATCTATCGTTATAAGCCTTAAAATAATCGACATCACATAGAATTAGAGACAATCGACAAGGAACCTTTAAAGCCGCAGATAAACGCTCATCAAAATATCGTCTGTTAGCAATTTGAGTCAGCTCATCAAAGGCCGCTAAATTCTGTAACTTCTGATTACGATATCCCATCCCCAACATCATCGCGACAGACATCGCAGCCATAGGTAGCACCAACGGCATCCACCACCCTAAAACAAAGAAAGTAAACCCTGTGGTTACCAATCCACCATTAACAACCGCCATCCGCACAATCATTTGCCATATGGACAGCTCAGATTTCAATGAACCGCTGTACAGCACCGAACGACTGACTAAAACGCTGAGCACAATCCATACACTGGTCCATAACCACTCCACAATGTCTGGAACTGTTCGCAGAAAAGATTTGCCTTCTAAGGCCACGTCCATTAACTGACTCGCCAAGTGAGCATGCATATACACGCCTGCCACTTGATCGCCGCCTACAGGTGTTGCAAACCAATCGTTAAGACTAACTGCCGTTGCCCCCACAAACACAAGACGACCCTTCACCATATCCTCTGTGAGCTTGCCAGCTAACACATCTGACATCGGTATCGATTCAAATTTTTCGTAATTGCCCTGATAATTCAGCAGCACCTGAAAACCACCCTCATCCGCATTGACATACCCTCCAGCATTTTTAGTAAATGGCTGAACAATGCCTTTGCCTAGAGCTAGTGTTGGCCCTTCCTCGTCCAAAATTTCAACAGAAATATCGCGCGCATGTAAAAAATAATTCATCGCAAGAACTGTGCCTAGCGTTTCTTTAACCTCGTTAGAGGTATTAAACGTAGACAGTAATCCTCGCCGAACCTTACCATCCTCATCCACTATCAAATCAGACGCTGCTGTTTGATCTAACTCCACCAATTTCGGATGGGCAGGAACTGATTCACCCACTACTCGCTCAATGCCAATCACATTAGGCGTATTCTCAAATACTCTAATTAACTCATCCGAGCCAGGTTCTACTAAAAAATTTCGGTATATATCTAAGCCAATAGCTGATGGCTCATATCGTGAAATTTCACGCACTAGCTCTGCCATAGTCTTATCTGACATCGGCCACTGACCAGCCTTAGTCAAATCATCTTCACCAACAGTGATAACTAAAATGCGATCATCTATCTTCTTATCAAAAGATTTAAGTCTCGCAAAATAATCTGCAACACCGATTTCTAATCCCTCTAACAAACCAAATGTCACAGACATAACAAGTACACCTGTTAAACCCGCGCTAACAGCGAACATCTGTCGCCCTTTTCCTATTCTGGATTTAAGCTGAGCGAACATCGTTGCAGACAAAGTTTGTTAAAAATCTTTCAAGTAATACTTTCAGAATGCCCAACTCTACAATTCCTAGCGCCTCATATCACATCTATCGAGTTAGTTAAGGCATAGGCAATCGCTGTCAGTCTTTAGCTAGAGCAGCTAACTCGACTAGAAATCAACCTAGGATTTCCCCTCTCTAAGAGTGTGCATCCGTTTATTTCTAAACAATACAAAGCTCTAGCAAATGTATGAGGCCCACCTTTCGCAATCTCGTAAAAAATTACGTAAACAGGCAGCATCATTAATCCGCTAAAGCTCTATGTATCAATCAAGTCCTATTAAAAAAACTCTAAAACTACTCGGTAATTAAAGGCTCACTCGCAATGAAATCTAGGCCCACAGTCCCCATCACACTAGACCAGTACTCATCAAAAACTCCACTACCAGCCTCTTCTGAACGGATTGTCACTAGCGTTGACAGTAAGTCGTACCAAATACCAGCCTCTCCATATGCAATTGCTCTCTCAACTAAAGGAGCGCCTACTGCCTGAGTACTTACAGCTAAATCATCCACCCGCTTCAGAGAACCTGTCAAAATCGGACTATCTGGCCTAAGCTGTCCCTCGCACATCAATACAAGAGACCAAGCATATTCCTGGTTCATGATCAGTTCAGAGTCAACTTCAGGAATCTCAAACGCGACTACACCACCTTTCTCAGCCAGCTGCTCTTGTGGCAAAACAACAATAGTCTCATAATACTCACTTTCGTTCTCATCTAAGGACTTCAACGTAAGCTGTGCTTTTTCAACAGTTGTTCCTTGAGAAAAGTAAACAAAGAGTGAAGGAGAACTATTCGCTGTTAGTCCTAAACCATTTTCGGGTAATACTGGCAGTCCATCACATACGCCAGGTAAATTACGCCGACTTGCGCCACTCCCTGTTTGCCTTGGAGAAGGCGTATCGCTACGAGGAACAAAACTAACACGAGCAGAAGATTCTTTGACTTGAGAAAACTCTTCTACAGCTTTTGCATTAGCCGCAAACAATGAAGCCCAGACCGTGAGAAAAGTACTGAGTAAAGCAATGCTAGGTGAAACAAGTTTCGTCTTCATAATGCAAAATTCTGTTGTTACTAAGATAGCCAGTTCCCAATTAAAACAAATGGAGACCAATAAAAGGGATGGGAGTATTCAGTATTTTGCAGAATCTTTATCTGTGCGGCTCGCAATGCCTCTGCTTTAGATAACTCTGAATTAGATAGCTCCTGATAAAACTGAGTCATCAGAGCTGCTGTCGATTCATCATTGACAGCCCATAAAGTTGCTAATGTACTGCGTGCACCGGACCGAATGGCCATGCCTGCAAGGCCTAAAGCCGCTCTCTCATCACCTTCTGCCGTTTGGCACGCACTCATCACCATTAATTCAATAGGCTCTGACTGCTGCCGACGAGTGCGTAATAAATCATCTAAATCACCCAAAGTCAGCTTTTGATCCCATGCCAACAAAAAGGTTTTATCCAAATCAGAACTAAACTGTCCGTGAGTCGCCAAATGTAAAATAGGGAAAGGAACTCGCTTTATTTCAGAGGCTAAATTCTCTCTAGTAAAATCCTGATCAAATAGCACCTCCGAGTTTACACGGGCAGCCACTTGTTCAATCTCTGCCTTCACACCAGGAAGCGCGGAAAATCCACTCCGAGCCTCTGTGAGACCTAACATGAGTGCTTGTAAAGGCTTCGGATCTTGAAAGTGTGGCCCCAACAACTTTAGACCTGGAGTTAGCGCTACGCTATAGTTCTCTAACAGATACTGCTTTCCATCATATAAAGCAGCCATGGGAATATTTCGAAATTTACCATCTAGAACAAAAACTAAAGTACTCACTTCATTATTTTTCAAAGACTCTTCAATAGGTTGAATCAGCCAATCATATATCTGCTGAGATAGCCTTAATCTTTTCCGAGACGACAGCGCCGGGTTGAAGTTCTGAAATAAATCAGTAATTGTGCGGTTGGTATTTTCCTCTGATTGCCAAGTTCTATAGTGTTGTAAGGGCTGACCAGGCAAAGACGCTATCACTTCAACTCGATCTGGCAAGACAATAGGATAGATAGTCGCTGCTTCACTATCTAATTTATCAATATACTCAGAGGCAGAGTCAATACAAGCAGATTTGAAATAATTTTCTAATTCTGCTAACTGTAAGTCTTCAACAACTTCTCTAGCTTTTATCAAGTTGTCTTGACTCGTTTCATCTGGTAATAAGAGTAAACTAACAAGCTCTCTGTAAACTGGCTCAACCGTTTCTCTAAAGGAATACTGAACATCTGAGTTCGTTGAAAGAAGATCTCGGCGCACGGTGCCTAACGTATTCACAGCACTTTCATAGCTAGCGATCGCAGCTTTCTCATCACCTTGCTGATAATGCGCTTTTCCTAACTGCTGCTGCCAACGATAGGAAAGATCCTTGGCATCAATGTATTGAGCCAGCATTAGCGCCTGCTCTTCCAGTTCTTGAGAATCTGACCATTGCTGTGCATAGCCGTATACTTTACCCAGTTCACCTAGGGCAAGCGACTGTGCTCTTTTATCTTCAAGAGATTGAGCCTGTCTATTAGCATCAGCCAATAAAGCAGCGACTTTCTCTACAGATAGCCACTGCATTGGCTGATAATCATCATTTCCATGAGTCAGTAAGCTGTCTGCTAGGCTCACACGGCTCGTAATCGCTTCTCGACTATTGGGCAGAGTTTGAACATCTGCATACACCTCCGGTAATAATGCTCGTGCAGCTTGCCATTGCTCCGTTTCTAGCAGCAACCTAAAGCGACTTAGCTTCGACCTAATACGAAGCTGAGGCTGAGTAGACTGAGCTTCTACCAATAAATAAGTCTGCTGAGCCGCTTCTGCATCACCCATTAGGCGCTGACTATTCGCTAACGAAAATAGCGTATCAGTCACAGCTACCTGGTTTCCTAGCTGTTCGTTGATTTCGATACTTTCAGTCAAATACTTCTGCGACTGTTCTAAGCGACCAGTAAATTGCAGCACATTACCTAAACTCTTGAGCGCGATCGCCTTCACATCAGAATTAGGCTGCTTTTCTAACAGTTGCATAATATCTGTCAGCTTCGCACTTGCCCTACGATACAAACCCATCGTCTGTAATGCCTGAGCCTGATTAATCTGAGCGCCCACACCGCCTAAAATATCACCTGTACGAACATAAGCCGTCTCCGCATCTTGCCAAGTCTCCCAAGCAACCTCTGGCTTACCCTGCTTTAACTGCATCCGACCCTGAATATTAAGAATCTGAGCTCGAACTCTCTGCCCCCCCTCAAGACCTGAATTATCTGCCAGCAATTTTAGGCTACGAGAAATCGCTGCTTCCGCTTGTTTCCAATCACCCAAGTCTTGAGCAACCAACGACACATAGCTCAAACTCAAAGCCTGACGCAACGGCTGAGTATCAGCATCAACAGCCTGTTGCCAACTATAAAGTGCCGCTGTCAGCTGACCAGCCTCATAATAAAGCTGACCCTGAGAAAGGAAAGAACCTACGCCACTTTTCTGCAACGAACTAGGCTCTATCGAACTAGGCTCCATCGAACTGTCGGCAAAATAATTGACAGACGTATCGTCTACCCATTGAGTTCTCATCAATGAAACAACTGGCGGCAAATGGCGAACAGAAGCGGCTGGCTGCAATAGCACTCCTGCCCATGTGATTACCATAATCAGCAAGAACACCAACCGGCGTCTCCAACAAGCCATCAGTAACAACAAACGACCAGCCAACCCACCACGATGTCTTCTAAGATTCATATTGCATATCCTTGGGTCTATCCTAGATGATCCTTTTAAAGTAAGTCGTGTAATTAGACCTCTTACTACAGCGCAGCCACTTGTTTAACGTAATACGCTATCAATCATCAGCTTTTCCTCAGTGTTATTAATGCCCGAATGTATCGAATGAATTACTCCGTATCCCACATGCCCTCAAAGAATTGGGCACATTAACAGAGAACGTCCAAATCTTCGTTCCCGAGCAAGTCAGGATTTAAGCTTATGACCCGCCAGTCACTATCTCAATCAGGGCTATCTAACGCTTCAGATATCGTGTATATGGGTAAATGGCTTACCACCGTCACCGGAGTGATTAGCATAACAACTAGTCCTGCGCTGGCTCAATCTATCTCCATAGATGGATCAACAAACACACTCCTTGATAACAGTGTAAGTTGTTCTAACTCTTGCTCAATCACTGGTGGCACTCTCAGTACCGGTAACCAATCAAATCTCTTTCATAGCTTCAGTAAATTCAGTGTTGATAGAAATGCAACTGTCACATTTGAACTTCCTAACTCAAATGTAGAAAGTATCTTCAGCCGTGTTACGGGTAACTCTCTAACCAATATAGATGGGACACTTAAAGTAGATGGCCCTGCCAAGCTCTATCTACTTAATCCAAATGGCATTGTCTTTGGAGATAATGCACTTCTTGATATACCTGGCTCATTTCTCGGAACAACAGCCAACAGTATCTTGTTTGAAAACAACCAAGAATTCAACACTGCCGATCAAAGTACGCAATCTCTACTTTCTCTCAGTGTTCCTCTTGGACTACAATTCGGAGAAACTCCCGCCCCTATATCTGTGACTGGGAGCGGCCATGTGCTTACTTATGATTCTCGTAGTAGTACTATTAGCAGCAGTATCCCCTCTGCAACATTATCTGCAACGCCACAGCAAACATTAGCTCTACTTGGAGGCGATATTGCTCTGCAAGGCGGTAATCTTGTTTGGGAAGGCGGTTCAGTAGAACTAGGGAGTATCGGCAGCAACGAGAAAGTTAACTTAAAAGAAAACAGTAGTGGATGGAATTTTGACTATTCAGAAGTAACCAGCTTCCAAGATGTTTCTCTGACCGACCAGGCATCTATCGATGTTAGTGGCATTGATGCAGGGAACGTTCTCATCAATGCACAAAATATTGATATTAGTGGAGGTTCCGCTATTCTCGCCAAGGTAGAACGCAGTGGAGACGGTAGCATTCAACTCAAGGCCTCCAACACTATTAACATTATTGGAGAGAGTATCTCAACTACACAGCCTATGCTCACAGGCGCTTTTATTGAAATCGCCGATGGTGCTAACGGTAATGGCAATAGTGAGCTTATTGCAAATGCCAATGAAATCAACATTACACAGGTAGGCCAAATCGGCATCGGCATGGCTGGAACAGGCACTTCTGGAGCTGTGAGAATTACAGCACCCACTATTAACGTAGATGGCGGCGATGCTAATAATCCAACCAGCATTTATGCAGCTGTCCTACCAGCTTATAGATTAGGTGGAGGAGCTTTAGGACAAGGCGGAGACTTAACCATCAACACAGATCAGCTGAACGTTACTGGCGGTGCTCAAATCACAACCAGTACTTTCGATGGTGGTAATGCTGGCAACCTCACCATCAACGCAAAAGATATTCAGGTCATTGGACGTAACGCATCTGATACTGTAAACGCAGTTAGCAGTATCCGTATCGCATCTGAGATAGCTCCACTCGCTTTCGTACTGAACGCTGATATGACCACTCGTTTTCCATCAGTTGCCGCAGGCAGCGGTAACAGTGGTAAGCTCACTTTGAATACTGAACGCCTTCTTATAGCTGATACCGCACAAATCGGTGTCAGCACATTCAGTAATAACTCAGGCGGACGCTTAATCGTGAATGCGTCTGACTCTATTGAACTGAGTGGCGGTGATAGTAACGGACGTAGCGGATTATTTGCCAGCGCTCTTGGAGATAGAAGAGTCCCAATAAATAGTACAGGTACAGGTGGCAGCATCAGCATCAATACGCAACAGCTCAACGTGTTAGACGGTGCAACTATCAATGTCAGCACGTCGCCAAGTGAGTCTGGAACAGCAGGCAATGGCAGACAAAGCGAGGGAACCGCAGGTAATATTGAAATTACAGCAGCTAGCATCAACATTAAAGACAATAGCTTGATAACAGCAGATACCGTAGCAGGCGATCAAGCTAACATCGATATTCAATCAGACAGCCTTGTCCTGCGTGAGGGTGGGCGCATTACAACCAATGCCACAGGCACTGCTACTGGCGGCAACATTAACATCAGTACCGAAGCACTAATTGCCTTTGAAAATAGTGATATTACAGCTAACGCAGTCGATAATTTTGGCGGCAGAATCGTCATTAATTCACCAACAATTCTAGGAACAGCCTACCGTGAGCAACTCACTAGCGAAAGTGACATAACCGCCACGTCAGAACTCGGACCAGCCTTCAGCGGCAGCGTAGAACTCAACTCACCAGAAATTGATCCCACAGATGGCACTGTAGAATTACCAGAGGGTCTCAATGCAGAAGATCAAATTACGGCTGCTTGTGAAAAACTGGATACCAATACGTTTATTGCGACCGGACGTGGCGGACTTCCAGAAGGCTCAGGCCAACTCGCTACTGGACAATCGCTCTGGAATGATTTTCGTTTGCTGGAGAATAACAGTTTGCTCAGCAACACCAAATCGGATGATCGCGAGCAAACTCTAATTACAGAGTCAGCAGCAACGGTACACTCTACCGAGGGGTTGACAGAAACTGCAATCGTCGAAGCCCAAGACTGGACTATCGACAATGAAGGTCAGGTTGTACTCGGCACGCGTACCTCACTCACAGCCAATGCACAAAATCATATGACCTGCCTACGAGGGTAGACGCGCATCAAAATTTCTTAAGCGTAATGACGTGAGCAGTGAACTAGGGCTTGTCACTCACTATAAACAGTAAAATATCTTTCATCTGCATACAGCTTTTAGAGCCAGCAGTAAATCATGCCTGTCTCAAAATAAGTAGGACAGCACTTGTCCACGTTCGAATCCACTTCGATGAGCCACCAATAAACGCGTAAAGTGTTAGGTAGCTGTTTTTCTCTGCTGTTCTGTGGCTCAGTCTGACTATTTAGAAAAAATCTTAAAAGCTCGTGTCTATGACGTAGCGCAAGAAAGTCCGTTAGAGATAGCCCCTCGCTTATCAGATAGGTTACGCAACACGGTACTGCTCAAACGCGAAGATGTGCAGTCTGTTTTTTCATTTAAGCTTAGAGGCGCATATAACAAAATGGCGCAGTTGCCTGTTGAGCTGTTACAGCGTGGCGTAATCGCAGCTTCAGCCGGAAATCATGCTCAGGGCGTTGCTCTTGGCGCGCGCGAACTCGGCACAACAGCCATAATCGTGATGCCGATAACAACACCACAAGTAAAAGTAGATGCCGTTAAAGCAAGGGGCGGTCAGGTCATCTTGCATGGCGACACATACGATGACGCTTGTGCTTACGCTAAACAATTAGAAATCGAAAAAGGACTCACTTTTGTCCATCCCTTTGACGATCCAGATGTCATTGCAGGTCAAGGCACTATTGGAATGGAAATTTTAAGGCAGTACCAACAGCCTATTCATGCGATCTTTGTGGCAATTGGCGGAGGTGGTTTGATTTCTGGCATTGCGGCTTATATCAAACGGCTCCGGCCTGAAATTAAAATTATTGGTGTAGAGCCAGTAGATGCAGATGCGATGAGCCAGTCTTTAGCCAAGGGCGATCGCATTAGCTTAAAACAAGTCGGTTTATTTGCAGATGGTGTTGCAGTAAGGCAGGTAGGAGAAGAAACTTTTCGCCTATGCCAGCAGTACGTTGATGAAGTGATTTTAGTGAGCACAGATGATACTTGCGCAGCAATTAAAGATGTTTTTGAAGATACCCGCTCAATTTTAGAACCCGCAGGAGCCCTCGCGATCGCAGGAATGAAGGCTTATGTAGAACGAGAATGCATTTCAGGCAAAACTTTAGTCGGTATTGCTTGCGGGGCTAATATGAATTTTGACCGCCTACGCTTTGTATCAGAACGTGCCGAACTCGGGGAAGGACGAGAAGCAGTCTTTGCCGTTACCATTCCAGAACAGCCAGGAAGTCTACGGAAATTTTGCGACACACTCAATAACCACAGCATTAGTGAGTTTAACTATCGAATTGCAGATCAAGACCAAGCCCATATTTTTGTAGGCATCAAGGTTAAAAGTAGGGCAGACGCTCAAATGATCGAAGAGGCATTTCAAAACCATGGGTTTGAAACCCTTAATCTCACTGATGATGAGCTAGCCAAAATGCATCTACGCCATATGGTCGGAGGCAAATCTCATCTTGCGGAATACGAGCTTCTATACCGTTTTGAATTTCCTGAACGCCCTGGTGCATTAACAAACTTTGTCTCCGCAATGAGTCCCAACTGGAACATTAGCCTGTTTCACTATCGAAATCATGGCGCTGACTACGGCAGAATTGTTGTAGGCATGCAGGTACCACCCAATGAAATGCAACAGTGGGAAGCCTTTTTAGAAACTTTAGGCTATCGGTATTGGAACGAAAGTACGAACCCCGCCTATAAATTATTTTTGTAAGGCATTCACAACGAGCCAATACCCTTACCGTAAATCTACGTGTGTGGCGTATGCTTTACCTTCTATGTACTTAACAGTAGCTGCAACCTGATCTCCACGCTCTATCTGCTCAAAAATGTCAGCATTAATATATTTCTGATGAAATAGAATATCCTTAGAACCATCATCTGGTGCAATGTAACCATGGAAGTTACCTTTCTTCATGGTGAACAGCAGTTTCACGGTTCCGTTTTTCACAGGATACAAACCAGTTGAGTGCTCAGCCACAACAGCTTCTGTCTCCTGTTGCTCATTTTGACGAGCAGCAACTTCTGCAAGTGATTGTGATGACGTTGGCCCTATTCCTATAAAAGCATCAGAAGCTTCATCCGCTTTAGACTCTAAGGGATTAGCAACAGCTGGCACTCCAGAAGCCGACTGTCTTGCTGAAAAATCTACAGATTGAGAAGGTTCTTCAGAAAGAGAGCCCTCTATTTGTCTTGAATCCTGAACGCTAGTCTCTTGGGGAAAGACCGGAGTAACGTCTTCAACCTCAAGCTTACTGCGGTCTATTATTCTTTCCGCTGCCTCATCACTTCCTCTCTCAAGCGGAAGTGATGAGGCAGCATCGAGCGTTTCGAGAAGAGATATCTCTACCGCAGCAAGTCGATCAGAAGCCAGAGGCTCTGTCTCTACTGGAGAATCACTAAGTTCTGAAGCATCATCTACCTTACTTTCAACAATATCAAAGCTAAACAACACGGGTTTATCCGCACTGTCATTCTCCGAATCAGCATCCTCTAACAGCTCTGAATCATTATCAAGATCCACAGCATCAGCCGTCGTATGTTCTAAATCAGGAGATGCAACAGCAGGGAGTAAATCATGAATGACAGGCAGCTCCTCATCCGGAAGCTTTTTCAAAGGATGAACAGGAACGTCAGGATTACTCTGTGGACTCGTAGAGGATAAAAGCTCTGAAACCTCTGTGGGGAAACTAGGCTTTGCCTCTACAACGCCGGGAACTGAAGCCGATGCTACGTCCAGTTGCTGATGAGTTGTCGGCTCTTTAGAAGGTTCTATGTCCGCATTTTGAACGGCTACTACGTCCTTACGCTTTGAAATAGCAATAGGCAACGCCTCTGTCTCTTGAGGAGAAGTAACAGCTTCGGGGGGCACAAAAGGTAATCGTTCCGCAATCGCAACCTCTGAAGCATCTGTGCCTGCACTCGGAGTAGAGGATGGATCCAACTCGGCGGTGTCAGGCGAAATTACTCGCTTGCCACTGCGCTGACCGCTAAGGGTACCTAATACTTTTTGCAATCGATTTAGTAGCCAAGTCATAAACCGTTTCAGCATGTCGGCTGACTCCCATGAACCCTTGAAAAATGCCACATGCAGAGGTTTATATCTACACGTGGCATTTTATATTACCAGTCGCCTGGAAAGTGGTTGGTAGAACAGTGAAGATTCGTAGCGACAACAAACTACTGTAATGCCTTATGAATAGCCCTTATTAACAAACCATAAACGTATCAATACTCCGGACATAATTACGAGACGAGGACACCGTATTCACAGAGGCTTTGGTAGTTGTGATGCGATTTAATCCAAGTCTCGTCCAAGTCTAAGTTGTAAATAAAGCGTTCAAGCAGATGCTGATTGAGTTTGCGC
>JBGCGG010000192.1:0-27908 GCA_045110585.1 Phormidesmis sp.
GTCAGGGCAATATCCCGCTTTGAAATTGTCGCCAGGTGCCTATGAGTGGCTGTTTGCTAGATATCAACATGACGTAAATGTACTAGATAGAGAGCTGTCTGATGATCGGCAGTTTATACTCGGTCAAGAGATATCGCCTGCCGATTTTTCTTTGTCTGCTTATTTGATGTATGCGGATGAGGCAGGTGTTGAGGTGCCTCAGTATGTGGCGGGTTGGTTGGGCCGACTTCAAGAACAGCAAGGATGGCAAAGCCCTTACGAGATGCTGAAAGGCTAACGATGTTCATAACGTGGGCCTTTTGTTAGGAGCTATCTGGGAGATTAGGACGACTGTCTTAAATTGTGTTTGGCACTGTTTTGATATTGCGTAGTTTCCTTTTTCTCAATCCCTTATCTTCAGCATCAAGGTGATGTTGAACTTCCCAGTCCATATTGATAATGTCAGTTTTCAACATAACGTTTGAGAAGTTCTGGAAAGGGCAGGTGAGAGTAATAGAAAAAACATAGCATCATTGCCAGAAGGCCCAAGTCAAAGTGATATTGAAGAATTACTCAAGAATAAGAGAAGAGATCTTGTCCACTTCAGTATGCAATCTTGTTTTGAGAAAGGTTGATTCTTGCGGTGAGGATATCTAGGAGAAGAATGTGTTCAACGCTAGCGACTAACCTAGTCTATGCTTTCGAAGTATAACGCCCTCTACCCAAGAAATACGTCCAAAAGGTTGAATATCGCTGCCTGCTCTTAGCTCTTGGTATGAAATAACATGCAAACGAGGCATCGCCAATGCCACTAATCGGCGAATGGATGAGCGTAGTTCCATTGTCGTCAGAAGTTGGGGCACCTGAGCATTTTGTGGAACGTTATCCATTGCGCTGTAGATGAGGGTTAAAAGCTTACTCAGATCTTCTGGCGCTAGGTTGAGATAAGAGCCTGTCGGCGTATATTCCAAAGACGCTCTCACCAAATCTTCAATATCAGGTGCCAGCAGAAAAACAACAAATGTTTGAGTTCCCCTCGTGAGGGTGTGCGTAAGCTGTCGCTTCAAGGCCGCACGAACATATTCTGTTAAAAACAACGGATCACGCTCCACCCGCCCCCACTCTGCCAAAGACAACAAAATTTTAGGCAAATTACGAATAGACACCTCCTCCACCACTAACCGCCTCAGGACATCCGTCAGCAAAAACAAAGACACTGCCTTAGGCACTGTCTCCGCCACCAACTGCGGAAACACAGGCGTGAGTTGATTTAGCATAGTCTGCGTTTCATCTACCCCAATAAAGCTAGCCGCCTTCCGCCTCAGCACCGCTGCTAACCAAAGAATCACAAAGCCCTGTGTATCCCATGTGGTAAGCCCCGCCTCTTCTGCTTCTTCCCTCTTCGCTATCGGAATCCAAGCGCAGCTCATTCCCGATGCTGGATTAGTTACGGCAGTTGCTTCAACTTTCTGTTGCTCCATCTCCTCAACACTGGCATTTACCATCACCACATCCGGCAAAATCTCCACCTGACTCTCAGGCACCCCATTCAGTAACACCCGTGCGGCACAAGGTTGCAGTGTCGTTGCCATTTGCACAGTCACCGATGGAAACGTCACCCCTAGCTCATAAAACAACCCATCCCGCATCATGGGAATCTGCTCACGGAAAAACGTTGCCCCGTTGTTGTTCTCAACATTGCCATCTTCGTGACCATTCTCAAAGAAAGGAGCCAACGCCTCACCCACTTCAATCAGTATTTGTTTTGAAGGCAGGGTGAAAGGCGAGGGCGTATTGCTGGCTAATTCCTCCATCTCCGGAATTTTAATGGTGTTACCATCGCCTGCCTGATGAAACATGGTGCTTACCAGCCGTTGAACTTCAAATCCATACTTTTGACTGACGAGGTTGGCATAGCTAAGTCCCTTTAAGAAGGTTGGTGGCTTGCACTTTGCCCCTAACACCGGAAGGATTTCAATATTTTGACTGCGAGCTGGAGCATAAATCTTTTGCTTCCAGGCTTCTCCTAACCAAATAGGTGAAGCCTCTGACGGGGTAAGAATTGGGATGACAAAATCTATATTCTCTAACGTATTTTCAATAGATTCAGTGGTTGTGATACCATCGCCGCCACGCCACTGATCGTAAATGACCTGAATATTGGCCGCATTTAGATCAGCCGCTAACTGCTGTGCCAGATGGACATATTCGCTGTTAAAGGACAGCAGAACTCGTATCTGATTTTTTGTTTCCTTCTTTGCGGTTTCTTGCTCTGCGGTTTCTTGCTCTGCTTTTTTAAAGGAGGCTTGCTCACTCATTTGTTAGTGTCTCCCTGTGCTGAAGCAGATTCAGAACTTGTTAAATGCCGCATTGCTTCCTGATTCGATGTAAGCTGAACAACCGTAATAACCTGTAGTGGACAACTCGCTTCTAGGTCTTGACGAGACAATACCTGAAGCCACGGAAACTCTAATTCCACCAGTTTGCGAACGTACCGCCGGATTTCCCAAGCGGCTAATATTACAGGCTCATTTGCTTGGTGATGATGTTCATGGATAGTGGTGCGTATGGCCGAAAGGATATCTTGAGTTATGTCAGGATCTAAGGCTAGATAAGAACCGATTGATGTGCGTTGTATGGAGTTGTTTATCACGCTTTCGATAGTGGCGCTTAATGAAATGACGGGTAATGCATCGCAGCCTTGTGTAAACTTCTGGGTAATTTGTTTGCTCAGGGCATGTCTCGCTTTCTCTGCGAATATAACGGTATCGCGCACTTCTTCCTCGCAATGCGAAATGCAGTGAGAAAGCGCTGCTAAAATGCGTGAGATAGATCCAATGCCGATGCCTTCTTCCACTAATTGCCGCAGAACATCTGTTAACTCGTACCACGAGACAGTGTCTGGAACGGTCTTTGTTAGTAGGCTAGAGTCAAAGCCAGTATTCAGCTTGGAGTGATTTTCTTCAAATGCTTTTACGAGCCCGTAGGCTGTATCTATCGTTAAAAACTCAGCTGCCATTTTCTGCAATAAGTTCTCTAATATGGCAATGAGATATTCTGCTGCATTCCAGGTAGCGTAGTTCACTGCGGCCAGCGGACGATCGCATGCTTTAATCACACTACCAGGCTGCCCCGTCACCTTATTCTCACAGGGTTGCCCTGTAATGCCTAGCTCAGCCAGTGCCTCAACCTTAGCTCCTACAACAACATAGCCAGGCACCGCTTCAACCAAAAGCTCAGGCACCTCCTCAATCATCATTAGTGCAGTGTAAGGCGGCATATCTGACTCATTCCCGCGAATGCGAATGCCTGGAAACGGGAAGCCCAGTTTTTTCTGTAGGCGATCGCGCATATGCGGAATCAGCTCATCCATTGCAAAACTGCGCCCCTGCTCATTCGGTTCAAACAACGGAATCAACCCAACCCCGACCTCCACGCTAATAGGGGTCACCATAGGCAACATCGGTACAGAGATGCCAGTCACGTTCGCTGAGTCTTCTTTCTGTGCATTTATGCTTGCTGCAATATTGGCAGGCATTTTGATAGCAGCGCCATCTGAGTGCTCACCTGATTGCCCATCTGAGTGATACCGCAGAATCTCTAGTAAATATTTAAACCCTAGCGGATAGCTTCCGCCTGAAATATCCGCGTAGCTACGCTGGGCCAAAAAGTCTGGAATCTCGCAAGGCTGGCCCCGCACGGGCACAATGCTGAACCGTTGAGTTTTGGCCTCAGCCTGAAACTTTTGTCGCCACTCACGCTCCACCCAATGAGAGGTCACACTGGTAGGCGTTAATAGCACCAGCACATAGGTGGCTTCTTCTACGCCTTTTTCAATGGTTTGGGCAAAGGCGGCACCCACCTGAATTTCCCACTGATCCAGCCACACTTCAATGTTGGCAGATTGGAGGTCTCTTGCCAGACGACGGGCAAGGTCTTTATCAGCGCTACTGTGAGAGAGAAAAACTTTAATGGGGGATGCCACAGCCAGCATTAAAGGAGACTATTGCACCAAGTTTAGTCGGTGGAAAGAGGCGGTGTCATCTCCTTTGTAACAGGTGTTATTAGTGAGGGCTTCGTAAGTGAGTTACACAGCAGGACTCAACCCTTTTGTGCCTTTCAGTTCTTGGGTGCCACTATCTTTTTTCTCCGCAAGTAGCTTGGCTTTCGCCTTTAGTCTTTCAACCCGCTCTTCTGTGGAGGGATGGGTCATAAACAGAGCGATTAAGCCTTTCTTCGGTTCTTTTTCTGATGTGGCTAGCGGGCAGACGATAAATAACGGTGCGTAGGCGGGGTTGCCATGAATGGGCACCTTTTGACCCATTTCCTCTAGTTTTTCTAGGGCGCTAACCAGCGCTAGCGGATTGCCCGTAATTTCGGCAGCGCCTTCATCGGCGGCGAATTCTCTGGTTCTGGAAATGGCCATGGTGAGTAGGCCAGCGCTGAGGGGCGCAATCAGCAACAGAAATAAGAAGGTGATGGGATTGTTGCCTCTGCGGCCCATGCGAGCGAAGGGGAAGAACAGTGCGCCAAATGTGAGAATGCGACCCAGATAGGTGATTGCGCCGGAGAGGGTGCCTGCGACGGCTTGGGTAAGGGTGTCGCGGTTGCGAACGTGGGTGAGTTCGTGGGCGATGACGGCGTCTAACTCCTCGGGGGTGAGGAGGTCGATGAGACCTTGGGTGAGGGCGATCGCGCTATGCTCTGGGTCTCGTCCGGTGGCGAATGCGTTGGGGGATTTTGACGGGATGATGTAGAGCTTGGGCTTGGGGAGATTGGCGCGATCGCTCAATTTTTCAATGCGTGCATACAGCTCAGGCGCGTCTGCTTGAGGGGTGGGCTGCGCTTTAAAGGCTGCCAGGGCAGCTCGATCAGAATAGTACCAAGAGCCAAAGCTGCTGAACCCGGCGAAGGCTAGCCCATAATAAAGGCCGGATTCATCGCCTACTAACAAGTAGCCTACGAGGACGATGAGGCCGCTGAGGAGTGCCAATAGCAGGAAGGTTTTGAGCTGATTCATTCTCGCCATTCGCAAACCTCATAAAAATGTAAGGACAATCTCCATTTAAGGGTAAGCAGTATTCAGGTGCTATCGTTCTGGAGACAGAAATTTGAGACGGTTGGCTGTCTACCCTGGGAAGATATGCTGACAATTTCAACATATCCACGCGGTGTGAACGTACTACATTGGGCGTTTGCAGGTTGTCTGGTGGACTCAGGTAGACGGGGTGAAAGCTTGCAATACGGTTCCTTAGAGTTTGGGGGATAGACTGTAGGAATAAAGCGAATAATTTCTAGCTTTATGGAGGGTAACGAATGTGGTTTGAAGCATTGACCGGATTTCCTGAAGAGTCTCCTCGGCAGGTCCGTGAAAATATCGCCGTTGATGGTCATACGTTGACATCTTCTATAAATGGAAGAACGCTATTTTGCGGAGAATTGGAAACCCCATCTTTAGCTGAACTCCGAAAACGTGTCCAGGCAAGTGGGCATAAAACTGGAGAAACTTCGGTACGTGAGGTCGTTGCTAATGTTCAGCATTTGCATAGCAACGAATCGAATGCGGGTGCGCTTTTTCAGGTGGCTTCCCAGTTTAACTTGCTTGAAATGGTGTCTCCGAGGATTACCCCTGAGCAGGGCGTTGGAATTTATGAGCATGATCTGACTCAAGGCCCAGCGTGTGCCATTGCAGCAGGCGCAGGCACAATTTATCGAAACTACTTTGCTCCGGTGAATGGGAAAATGGGCCAATCACAGGCCCATCAAATCGATTGTCTTGCCGATATTGGGCAAGCATTAGGTAATTTTGATAACCGCCTTTGGGTGATGCAGAACGGATATGCTTTGGCATCGCACAGCGGTTTGGAGGAGATTTCGAATCGGCTGCGAGCTGCGAGCGAGCTTGAACGAGATGAACTACGCCAGCTGCTGCGACTTGGCATTCAGTGGAAAACACAGGTCACGCTCAGGGACTGTAACCATAGGGTTTCACAGGTTTATTGTTCTGCTCTTCCAGTTGCTTATTCTGGTCAGCCGTCCCATCTTTGGGCAGAGTTCGCACAGCTCGTTTTAGATGCTTCTTATGAGGCCACACTGTGCGCTGCTATCTTGAACTCGGTAGAAAATGGAAACAACACATTATTTCTTACACTGCTCGGTGGTGGTGCATTCGGCAACGACACCGATTGGATTATTGAAAGTATCCGACGTGCCTTGACCCTTTACAAGCATGCTGGTCTCGATGTGGCTATTGTCAGCTATGGCTCATCAAAGCCGTCTGTTCAGAAACTTGTTAATCAACCCTACACATCGTAGCGGCAATTTAACAAAGCGTTGAGTTAGTTCGAGTGTCTCTTTTGGTTGAGAGACAGTACGTTTAGGGTGCTGACTGTTTAGCCTTGGAAGATATGCTAACGATCTCAATAGACAGAATAGTCTACGTGTACTATTTGTATACCTCAGGTTTATCTGGCTAGATTAAGTGCGTGGTTCGCAGTCTTTCAATGGAGTTAGCTAGATTTAGATGGATTTCAAAAGTAAATCTAGTAAGCAGGAGGACAGAGCCTTAAAAATGTGTCCAGAAGATTCAAGAAGTGTAAGTGAGCTTGTTCAGTGTTTTAAAGCTGGCTCTAGGCCAAAATATGTGTTCTTTTGGGGGCACACCAAGTCGAGAGGTGAAGTGAATCAGTCTTGTTTGAGTCAATGGTACAGTTCTCCGTTCGTCAAAGATGGCATGCTATTTCCAACGGCAGAACATTTTATGATGTATTCTAAAGCGATTCTTTTTAATGATGAAGAAGCGGCTTCAAGAATCCTTTCAGCAGCTAGCCCAGGCGCCGCTAAGGCCTTGGGTCGTGGCGTTCAGAACTTTACTCAAGATGTTTGGATTTCTAAGAGATTTGAGATTGTTGTGGAAGCAAGCTACTTAAAGTTTAGTCAGAACCCTGAAATTGGGGAGTATTTAAGGTCAACAACAAAGCGTGTTCTTGTTGAGGCTAGCCCAAAAGATAAAATTTGGGGCATTGGTCTGAGTCGAGATGCGAATGGGGCTGATGACCCTTGTCATTGGAAGGGGTTAAATTTGTTAGGATTTGCTCTTATGGAAGCCCGTTCCAGTTTGTAAGCGCTGCATAAGTTATTTCAGAAGTCTGCTTCGTGGTCTGCTGAATTTAGTTGCCCTCCCATCATTAACTGTAGAGGTGAACATGAACCAGAAAACTGAATTAAAGCCTTTAGTCGTAAAGCCTAATGGTGGTCGCGTTTATTCTATGGGCCGTATGTCTGCGGTGTTTAAAGCGGACATGCAAGAAACAAACTCAACGTTGTCTGTTTCTGAATGGTGGTTAGATCCAAATACAGAAGGCCCCCATATCCAAAATCATCCAGAAGCCCATCTTTTCTATGTTATTGAAGGCACGCTGGCGGTTTATCTTCAAGGTAGGGACTGGTTTGATGCAGAGAAAGGTTCATATATTTACATCCCTGGTGGAACTGAACATGGCTTTGAAAACCGCAGCGAGAACACGGTTGGCTTTATGTCTATTAATACGCCCGGTGGCTTTGAATCTAGTATGTCGCCCATTGTGAAATATTTTGAAGAGAATCCATTAGGAGATGTAAAAACACCCGCTTAATGAGTCACTTAATCTAGCCGTTAGGTGATTGGTGCGATCGCAGAATTCTATCTTTGTTCTAAATGAGTAACATGCATTAATTTCTTCAGGCTGATGCTATGACTGAAATACGAAAATACATCAGTGGAGAAGAAGAGGCGCTGTGGGCGATTTATTTTGGTGCTGTCCGGAATGTTTGTATTAGAGACTATACCGATGAACAGGTGAAGGCATGGGCACCTGATGAAGTTGATATGGATAGCTGGCGAGAAAAGATCAGACAACTAAATCCTTATGTAGCCGTTTTAGAGGGTGAGATAGTGGGCTATGCGGATTTGCAACATGATGGCTGCATTGATCATTTCTTTATTGATTGTCAATATCAAAGGCGGGGTGTCGGTAATGACTTGATGGTTGAGATTATTGCCAATGCGCAGTCAAAAGGAATTAGTAAGCTTTACTCTCATGTAAGTAAAACAGCGAAAGACTTTTATTTAGCCCAAGGATTTAAAGTGTTTAGGGATAATACTGTTACGGTCAGAGGCGTTGATTTCACGAATTTCATCATGGAACGAAAGGTCTCATAACGGTTACGCCTAACGCGACAGGTGACCGCTACTATGTGCTTATAACCTTGAGCCTTATTTCTGAGTCGTCTCCCTCCTATATTTCTTGCTATGACGCTTGATTTGCCTCGTTTCTATCGTGCTGCGAATCCGAGCCGCCCTTTGAAGGTGGCGCAGCCGGAAGATCGGCGCTATTACATTGACTTTTCTTCGGTGCGAGGGGGCGATATTGTCAGTGAGCTGGGGCGTACGATTGTAAGACTGTCGCCAGAGGTGCCGACGACGCAGCTATTTACGGGGCACATTGGCTGCGGAAAATCGACGGAATTATTTCGGCTGAAGGGCGGGTTAGAACAACAGAATTTTCATGTGGTGTATTTTGAGTCTGATCGAGACTTGGAAATGGCGGATGTGGACATTAGCGATATTCTGCTGATGATTGCGCATCAGGTGACGCAGAGTATGGAGGCGGTGGGTATTCGGCTAAGGCCGACGTATTTGGAGAAGCTGTTTACGAACTTGTTAGAGACGTTGCGATCGCCCTTAGAAATCAGCGATGTAAGTTTCTCTGTCGGCATTGCTGCAATCACGGCGCGTGCCAAAGAAAGCCCGGAAATGCGTAGCCAGCTCAGGCAGTATTTGGAGCCGCGCACCAAGGGGATCATTGATGCGATTAATGACGAGATTTTGGATGCGGCGAATGAACAACTGAAGGCCCAGGGGAAAAAGGGGCTTGTGGTGATTGTGGATAATCTGGATCGCATTGATCCGATCTCTCGAGCGGATGGGCGCAGCCAGTCGGAGTATTTGTTTGTGGATAGGGGCGAGCAGCTGAAGCGGCTGCGGTGCCATGTGGTGTATACCATTCCGCTGGCGCTAATTTTTTCAGATGAGCTGCCTCGACTCTCTAACCGATTTGGGATTGCGCCTAAGCTGCTGTCTATGGTGCCAGTGACAACACGAACCGGAGAGCCATTGCCGAGGGGGCGATCGCTGTTGCAGAAAATGGTGATGGTGCGGGCGTTTCCAACTTTAAAAGAGCGCGATCGCTGGCAGCAGATTAATCAGGTTTTTGATACGCCCGATACGCTGATGCGCTTGGTGGGCATTAGTGGCGGGCACATGCGGAACCTAATGCGCTTATTGTATGGCTGCTTGCAAAAGGGCGATCCGCCGATTCGGCAGGAGATTCTGGAGGCGGTGATTCGCGATGAGCGAGATGCGCTGATGGGGCTGATTGATGCCAGAGATTGGCAGCTTTTGTTTGAGGCGATTAGTGAGGGGAGTGAGCAGGGAAATGCGGCTTATAATCCGCTGCTCAGGAGTTTGTTTTTATACGAGTATCGGGATGAGGATGGGCGCTGGCTGGGGTTGAATCCGGTGTTGGCTGAAACGAAGCGTTACAGACAGTGGATGGCTGGACGATAGAAAACGATAGAATACAGGCGTCTTTTTTGTGGTGCCTGAATGGTTGCTGAGCCTTCACTAGACCCGTCTTCGGAACAGCCGTTAGAGAGTCAGCGTTCTGATAATCCTCATTTGGATATTGTGACGTATAACAAAAACGCGCTGAACAATTTGCGGCGGGCTGTGGTGCTAGGTCAGGGGCAGTTTTCGCTGATTTTGGCGCGGGTGAACTATGGGCATTTGCAGCAGGTGCTCTTGGACGAGCTGGATTTTCATTTGCGTTTGGATAGGATTGCCTTGCCGCCGACTACGACGCGGTTGCGCGATGCGATTGTAGAGCGGCGGGTGGCTGTGGAAGTGGGCGCAGAAAAGCAGGCTTTGATGGTGACGGGCCTAGAGGGCATTGTGCCGGAGGAGCGGTTGGCGTCATTATTAAAGGCGGCTAACTTGGGACGAGATGAGCTACCGAAAACGTTTGATTCACCCGTTGTGCTGTGGGTGAATGACGATAGCTTACAAAAGCTCAACCGATTTGCGCCGGATTTGAAGAGTTTTGCCGCAACGCCGATTCGGTTTGAGTATCCGGTTGGGGCGCTAATGACGGTGCTGAAAGCGCAGGCAGATTATACCTTCCGTCGAATTTTGGGCATGGGGGATGCTATTTCGAAATGGGATGGCTCTGGCCTGAAAGATGAGGTTAAGCAGGTGCGCGCTGCAACGAGATCCTTTGACAAAGGACTTTCTGAAAAAAGATTCTCTGAACAAGAGCAGTCTGAACAAGAGCAGTCTGAACAAAAATACTTTGAACAAAAACAGCCTGAAAAAGAGACTTTTTGCCAGGCGGCTTGTTTGCGGACGGCAGAGATTCCGTTTGCGCTGGCCTTGTTAGAGCGTCGGGTAGAACAGCGAGATCAGTCAATTGATAATGATTTGCTGGCGGATTTGTTGTTTCTGCAAGGGCGGAACTTGCACTGCCAGGGAGATGCGGAGCGATCGCGCAGCTATTACGAAAGTGGATTGGCCCACTGGCAGCAGCAAGCTGTGGAGGGCGAACTTACTGAGCCTATAGCGGATGCTGCGATTAGCGTATGGGATAAACAAGCGATTCTGTTGTTTCATTTGGGGCTGTGGTGGCGATCGCAAGCGACCCGTCAGCGCAGTGATGCTATAGAGGCTTACCGGCAGGCGCGGCACTACTTTGAAGCTTGTCTCACTCTTTTTCGGCAGCGTAGACCAGCTTGCGTAGAACATTTTATTTTGGTGCTGGCGGAAGTGCTGCAAAAGTTAGAGGATTGGCCTGCCCTGAAGGCAGTGGTGGAAGAAGGCTTGGCACTGCATCAGCAAGATCCCATTCGATTGGCGAGAGACTATGGGTATTTGGCAGAAGTTGCGATCGCTCATTACGCCCACTCCCAACAGCTCGAACAGCTCAGCAAAGCTCAAGAATTTGCGCAAAAGGCGCTAGATATTTCTGGTGGTGAGCTGAGTGATGGTGAGGCTAGTAATAGTGAGGCTAGTGATGGCATTATTCGCTACCATCGGGGCCATTACTGGTATCTGTTAGCAGTTTCACAACAGTATCAGGAGCAGCCTGCTACGGCCTTGCAGACCTTAGAAAAAGCCCGACAGCACACCGATGCTCGCTACGATCTGCCGCTTTATCGCAATATTTTAGATCGGCTTTGGCATTTGTATTTTGAGCACGGGCATTACGCTCAAGCCTTTGATATTAAGCTCGCTCAGCGCCGTGTAGAAAGTCTTTTTGGCCTTCGGGCTTTTATTGGTGCGGGGCAAATTCAACTGCTACCTACTCCAAATGCTGGCATGGAACGGTTTCCTTTTGTGGGCGCACTTGATGTGTTGAATGGGCCTGATGTTTCTTTGTCTGTTCCTGCTGCCGTTGCCAATGGCCTGTCAGTAGGAACTGATTATGCGCTCACTTCAGATTCTTTAGACAGCCCCACCCAGCAGAATACGGCACGAATCTTAGCGGCTGAAATTAAATCTTCTGGCCGAGACCAAGATATTAATGCGCTTATTAATAGAATTTCGCAGCCGCGCTACCCCATTGTCGTTATTCATGGTCAATCTGGCGTTGGCAAAAGCTCCACAATTAGTGCTGGATTGGTGCCACGTTTGCGTAAGCTCATAAGTGAGGGCCGAACGACACATCCTATAACTGTCAAAAGCTACAGCAATTGGAAGGTGCAAATTCAAGAACAAGTTCAAGCTTGCTTGGGAAATGGTGCGATCGCTAGTAATGCTCACATCTCAACGGAATCGTTGACGGCTCAGCTGGAATCGCATACGCAGGAAAAGTATCAGCAAATTGTACTCATCTTTGATCAATTTGAAGACTTTTTTTATGAGCATCCGGCCATTGGCGATCGCAGAGATTTGTATGTGTTCTTGCGCGATTGCTTAGAAATCCCGTATGTAAAAGTGGTGTTGGCCCTACGAGAAGACTTTTTGCATTATCTGTTGGAATGGGATCGCAATGTGGATTTGAGCATTGTGAATAACGATATCTTGAGCAAAGACGTCCGCTATTACTTGGGTAACTTTTTCCCTAAGGCAGCGGAACGGGTGATTCGTTCCCTCACGCAGGCGGCGGGTTTTGCCTTAGAAGATGGGCTGATTACGGCGTTGGTAGATGACTTGGCGGCAGATACGGGCGAGGTTCGCCCGATTGAGCTGCAGGTGGTGGGCGCGCAATTGCAGCGGGAGAACATTACAACGCTGGCGGCGTACCGGCAGTTGGGGCGATCGCCTAAAACCCGGCTCCTACAAAATTTCTTAGATAATGTGATTCGTGACTGTGGCCCTGAAAATAGTTTAGTGGCTCAGTCTGTTCTTTTTCTGTTAAGTGAAGGCGATAACAGACCGCTCAAAAGCTTTGCCGAAATATTTTCTGAGATAGAAGAAGCGCTGAGCGTTTCGGGCATGGTGCATCATCCGCGTACGCTCAAGCTGGTGCTGACTATTTTAGTGGGATCGGGGCTTTTGTTTGAAGTGCCAGAGGTGTCGGGGGTGCGCTATCAGCTCGTCCATGAGTATTTGGCAAGTCTGATTCAACAGCAGCCACCAACGGCCTTAACCGAGTCTGGATTGGTGGAGGCGCTGAAAACGGAGCGTAGCCGCCGAGAACACAGTGAAGATCAGCTTAAAGCCGCGCTGGCGAATCAATTGGCAGCCGAGTCAGAGTCTCGCATTAAGGCCATTCAGGCACAGCGGGCTGAGATTAGGGCTTTAATTTCTGGGGCCAGATCGCTGCGTCTTTCAGGGGATGGCCTGAGCGCATTGTCTCAGGCTCTCCGCGCCGCTAGGCAGCTTTCTGTTCATATGGTTAATCCTGGTACGGTTTTGCTTAAGATGCAGGTAGCGCTGTGTTTAGATGCGTCTTTACGAGACATTAGAGAAAAGAACAGACTCTGTGAGCATAGTAACTGGGTGCTGGCAGTAGACTGCAACGAAACTCGGATAGTTTCTGCCAGTGAAGATGCAACGCTGAAGCTATGGAGCCTAAAAGGAGACCTTTTGCGTACGCTAACGGGACATCAAGCGGGCGTATTAGATGTGCGTTTTAGCGCAGATGGTAAATACATTGCCAGTGCGAGTTTAGATCACACTATTCGGATATGGAAAGTAGATGTTGCCGCTGAAGGAGGCGGCAATGCGGAGGGCTATATTCATGCCTTAGAGACCCCTGCGGCCAGCGTGACTAGCCTTAGCCTTAGCCCAATAGCGCCTTTACTGGCCGCGACCTACAGCGATGCGTATATTCGCGTGTGGAATTACCTCACTGGGGAGGAGATTCGGGCTTGGGAAGGCCATGAAGACTGGGCCAGAACGGTGGCTTTTAGTCCGGATGGAAAGGTGTTGGTGACGGGCGGTGAAGACCATGCGGTGAGACTATGGAGCGTTACAGGCCAGTCGGTTTGTGCATTTCAGAGCGGGCAGGGGTGGGTGCGCAGTGTGGCCTGGCACCCAGATGGAAAGATGTTGGCTTCAGCGGGCGATTCGAGTATTTTGCGCCTGTGGAGCCAAGCAGGACGCAAGCTTAAGACGCTGTATGGCCATGAGGATTGGGTGCGATGTGTGGCCTTTAGCCCGGATGGCACTCGGTTGGCCTCTGCTAGTGATGACCAAACGATTAAGGTATGGGGCATAGAGGGAACGATTCAACAAACCTTTCAGCAGCGTAGCAGCGTGCACAGTTTGGCTTGGAGCGCAGATAGTTGTTCTATTGTGTCTGGTGGCGATGATGATCAGGTGCATGTTTGGCGGTTGGCAGGGCCTCCGGAGCCGATGTGTCGGGCGCATGTTGGCATTGTGTGGAGTGCATGTTGGCATCCGAAAAAAGATTGGGTGCTCTCTGCCGGGGGCGATAACACCATCAAGTTATGGCATGCCTCAGGGGAGTTGTTGCGCTCTATGGAGGGGCATAAGAAGGGGGTGCATAGCTTAGCGTGGCATCCGCAAGGAGACTCTTTTGCGTCGGCGAGTGCAGATGGCACCCTGCGCCTGTGGTCTGATTTGGGTGAGCCTACGGGCACGTTGGTGGGCCATGCGGCATCGGTTTGGCAGGTTTGTTATAGTCCGGATGGAACGTTGTTGGCGTCGGTGAGTAGCGATCGCACCCTGCGCCTTTGGACGTCTTCTGGCGACCTGCTCAACACCTTTTCGGGGCATACCGATACGATTTGGCACGTTGGATTTAGCCCCGATGGACAGCATCTCATCACCGCCAGTGAAGATAACACGCTGCGATTGTGGCATGTGACGCAAGGCTTGCTACAAACTTTGCAGGGGCCAGCACAAGGGCATGATGGCGGTGTATGGTGTGCGGCGTTTAGCCCTGGCGGGGAGTACGTAGCCTCGGGTGGGGCGGATGGCATTGTTCGATTGTGGACGGTGACCCATCAGGGGCAGCAGTCTCAACAGCAGCAGTCTCAACAACATCCTGAACAACAACAGCAGTTTCAACAGCAGCCTAAACAACAACAGCTCTATATAGAACAGACGCCGATAATCTTGAAAGGTCATCGGGATTGGGTGCGTGGCTTAAGCTTTAGTGACGATGGTGAGTTTTTGGCGTCGTCTAGTGATGATGGCACGGTGCGGCTGTGGGCCTTATCTCCGCAGCCTGCTGGTCAGTTTGTTGGTGTAGATGACGTTGATCAGATGTTGCCTGTGCTGGCTGGTCACGATGGTGTGGTGTGGGATGTGTGCTTTGATGGAACGGGCGAAAGGCTGGCGACAGCGGGCGCGGATGGCACGTTGCGAATTTGGGATTTGCAGCTGCCGGCCCTGATGGATAAGGGGTGCGCGTGGCTAGATGACTGGCTGCTGACCCAGCCTGAACTGAATCAGCTCATTTGCGGGCGATAAGCCGAAATCATCTTAAAGGCAGCCAGAAACCCTACAGGGTGAAGTAATAGATGCTGCTGTAGAGATGGAATACCTGATCCCAGTGGCTAGGTTCACGGCGAGCAATATCTAGGTTGGGTTCAATGACGGGCAAAATCCTAATGAATTCTAGGGCATCTTTCCCAAACCGCTTGAATTCATTGTAGTGAGGCGATTTAACACTTTGAGATATCTGTTTTAATAAGTTGTTCCATTTGATTCTGCTGTTGACTTCTGAGGTGTCAGCGAGTGCGGTGCCTTCCGTGTATTGATAAAGGCGATCGCACAGTCTCAACACTATTTTCCGCTTGGGCAAATGCAAATCCATCACCTGCGCATAGTCTTGCACTTTCTCTTTGTGCACGGTTTTACCCCAGTTGCCAATATCAGCCACCTGTTCAAAAATGGGTAGCTGACCGCTTACCTTCCCGCTCACTTCCCGCCAGTCGAAGCTGATTGTCCCCATTTGGCCTTCGCTGTTTTTGCAAATGACAATAGGCTGTGGCGTCAGCGCTTCAAAGTAAGAGACCTGAAACGTTTGCAGGTTCTTAATATCGTGCACCTTAGTGATCAGCGTTGGCGTTTTATCTAGGGCTTTGGCAAAGTAGCTGAGTTCGCCGTAGGGGCCAACGCGGTGTAGCCGAATGCCCTGGACAGGCACTTTCATGCGGGCGGTGTAGGCATCTAGGTTAAACACTTGAGAGACGTTGGCGATCGCATCTTTGTGCTGGTCGGTTTTGGGAGATGCGATCGCCATTAGCGCCACATCTTCTCCCCCGCTCACTTGTTTGGCTGCATTCAGCGCCTGCGCTTTGTCTGCTTTTTGCCGCGCTTGAATCCGTGCAATGCCTGCCCGTGCCTGCTTTACTACCTTACTGCCGGGCATTTTTTTCAGCAGCGCCCGGTAGTTCTTTTCAGCCGCTTCTAGCCGCCCTGTTTTTTCTTGTAGCTGCGCGGCATACAGCCGTAGCAAAGGGTTACTTGGCTCACTTGCCTGCCACTTTTTAAGCAGCCGATTCACCTGCTTAAAATCGCTGACTTCTAAAGCTGCGATAACCTGAGCTTCCATAATCTTGTGATGCGCCAACTGCACCCATACAACTAAGCTTAGGTTTCCCTGTTAGGCGTTGTTGATTTCCGGTTACTGCGTTGTGAAGAGTGCATCGCACATCTGTAGCGGCACTATTTTTTACAGAGGGTCTGGGCGATCGCTTGTTTCCACCCTTCTCTTAGGGCTTTTCGTTTCGCCGTGTCCATCCTTGGCTCAAATCGCCTATCCACCTGCCACAGTTCCACCAGCTCTTGCTGGTTTTGCCAATAGCCCACCGCTAGCCCGGCTAAATACGCCGCCCCTAGCGCCGTCGTTTCGGTTACTTTGGGGCGCACCACCGGAATGCCCAACACATCCGCCTGAAACTGCATCAGCAGGTCATTTCGACAGGCCCCTCCATCCACGCGAAGTTCCAATATGTCAATGTCAGAATCTTGCTGCATCGCATCCAGCACATCTGCCGTTTGATAGGCCATGCTTTCCAGTGCGGCGCGAGCAATGTGCGCTGCTGTTGATCCTCGTGAAAGGCCGGTAATGGTGCCGCGAGCGTAGCTATCCCAGTAGGGCGCACCTAAGCCTACAAAGGCTGGAACCAAATATACTCCGCCCGTATCTTTTACCTGTTGGGCCAGCGCTTCTACCTCTTCGCTGCTTTTAATAATGCCAAGTCCATCTCGTAGCCACTGCACCACTGCGCCCGCAATGAAAATTCCGCCTTCTACCGCGTAGGTTGTACGTTCGTTTACAGTCCAGGCCACCGTAGTCAGTAGCTTGTGCGTAGAAGCCACTGGCGCTTCGCCTGTATTCAACAACATAAAGCAGCCGGTGCCATAGGTGTTTTTCACCATGCCTGGTTTCAGTGCCGCTTGGCCAAAGGTGGCTGCCTGCTGATCGCCCGCAATTCCGGCGATGGGTACCTGCGCACCCAACAATCCTTCTGCTGTTTTGCCGTATATTTCGGATGAGCTACGTACCGCTGGCAGAATACTTCGAGGAATGTCTAATATTTCCAACAACTCATCGTCCCAGTCGCCTGTATGAATGTTAAAAATCATCGTACGGCAGGCATTAGATGCGTCCGTAACGTGTAGTGCGCCGTTGGTGAGCTTCCATACCAGCCAGCTATCGACGGTGCCAAAGGCCAGCTCGCCCCGATGGGCTTGTGCTCTGGCACCGGGCACATTGTCTAGCAGCCATTTGATTTTGGTGCCACTGAAGTAGGCATCAATGACGAGCCCGGCCTTGCCTTGAAAACGCGCTTCGTGACCGTCTGCTTTGAGCTGGTCGCACATGCCCGCTGTCCGGCGGTCCTGCCACACAATTGCGTTATGAATGGGTTCCCCCGTCGACCTATTCCAAATAATCGTCGTTTCTCTCTGATTGGTAATGCCAAGCGCAGCTACATCGCTCGCTGTGATGTTCAGCTTGGCCAGCGCCTCATTGGCTACCCCAATTTGTGAGGCCCAAATCTCTTTGGCGTCATGCTCTACCCAGCCAGATCGCGGAAAAATTTGGGTGAATTCTTTTTGAGCCAAAGAGAGAATTGAGCCGCTGCGATCAAAGACAATCGCGCGTGAGCTGGTAGTGCCTTGGTCGATGGAGAGGATGTAGTCTGCCATAGGGTGTGCTGCCCCCATAAAGGTGCTAGGGATGCCGAATGAAAAGAAGCCGAAAAAAAAGGTGCCGAATGAAAAGAAGCCGAAAGGCTACAGCAACCTTAGCTGACGGGCGTCCTCTTCCTCTATGCTCTCAATAATCTCTTCGATATTGCTCGCAACAATCTTTTTGTCGCCGTGCGGATCTTCATTGAGTAAGCCTTGTGCCGCTTCTACAATGTCAGGGGCTAACGCGCTCAGATCTTCTCGATTATCTAGGTAGGCTTGTAGGGCGCTCATCGGTGCCAGTGAGCTATCTACCCCTAATTCTGGCAGTCGTGGCCGTGAAAGCTGGCTGATAAGCTGTGGCTGCAAGGTAAAACTATGCGCCGCCGCCAGTGCTTCACTCACCACGTTGTTGTCAATGTCTTCTGTTTGATCCGCCCGAATTTTATAAATCAATCGCACAATCTGTTCAGACAAATCCTGCTTTGATAACGCTTCTAAAAGCGTGGCTTGGGGCGTTTCACTTTGAGTTAAATCCACCTCGATTGTTTTAAATACTCTCGCTGGCAATGCACAAAACTGCGCTTCAGCGCTGCCCTTTTCTACCTCCAATAAAATATATCCCTTTTCTTCTTTCTCTTCACTAAAGTCCACCCGCTCAATGCTGCCGGGATAAATGGCTAAAGGAGACTGCGACACTTCCTGGTATTTGTGTACATGCCCCAAGGCAATGTAGTCAAAGCAATCTCTGGCTAAAATCGCCATCGGCACCGTAAAGCCTTTGCCCACGGCCAAAAAACGCTCTGCCCCATACCGCGCTGTATCGGTCATTACGTGGGCTAGCAGTACGGTTGGAATCTCTTTGTCGAGTTTTCGAATTTCGCTTTCCAGCACAATTCGCAGCTTTTCTAACAACAACTCTCCCACTTCTCCCATCGAGAGTCCTTGTGTTTCTGGGCGGGTGAGTAGCGTAGAGCGGGTGAGCCAAGGCAGCGTGATGATCTGAATGGGGCCGCTTTGGGTGTCAATTCTGTGGGTGGTGAGCGTGTCGCCGACAATGAAGCCTGGAACGCCCAGGGTGCGGTAAATGCATAGGCTTGCACCACCGATGCCTTGGGCGTGCTGATCGTGATTGCCCACGAGTAATACGGTGGGGATATTGGCTGCGACTAACCGGCAAAATTCACTGGCAAAGGCTTGTTGAATGTAGGGCGGCGGGGTGGCATCAGGGAAGGCATCGCCGCCGAAGAGAACCAGGTCTACTTTGTGGGCGATCGCCGCGTCCACACACCGCCTCAATGCCAACTGAAAATCCTCCAACCGCGTATTCAGGCCCGTCTGCGGATTTATCCGCCCGTGACTAAAGCTACTGCCCATATGAATATCAGACAGGTGAAGAATTTTGACCATGGGCGTGCCGAGTAAATGGTTTATTGCTTTTTGCCGATAGAAAGCAATAAGACACAGGAATTTTAATACATTTCCTTGTTTCCGTTTTACGGCAGGTTGTATTAAGACGCCCTACAGCTAACTGATACTTTTAACGCAGTCTATTGATGGATTTGCGCTGATGATTGCGATTGCGATTTTTATTGCGCTTTTAGCTCATCAATTAAGCTTTGAAGCTGTTCGCTGTTGGCATGATATTTCTCATTACAAAAATGGCAGACGGCTTCAGCGCCATCGTCTACTTTAATCATGTCAGCGAGTTCTTCGGTGCCGAGGAGCTTGAGTGCGCCTAACATGCGATCGCGCGTGCACCCGCAGCTAAACTGCACAATCTGAGAACCTGGCAAAATCTCTAAGCCAATATCACCCACCAGATCATCAAAAATCTGTGCCAAAGACTTGCCCGCTTGCAGCAACGGTGTAAATCCAGTTAGCTCTTTTATCCGCTCTTCTAGTACCGTCACCAATAGCTCATCCCGCGCCGCCTTAGGCAGCACCTGTAGCAATAGCCCACCGGCTACTTCCACACCGTCTTCACCTACAAATACACCCAGCACTAAGGCCGAAGGCGTTTGCTCAGAGGTGGCCAAATAATGGGTTAAGTCATCGCCAATTTCACCTGAAACCAGCTCCACCGTGCTGCTGTACGGATAGCCATAGCCAATATCGCGCACCACATACAGATAACCATCTGTGCCCAGCGCACCGCCCACATCTAGCTTGCCTTGCTTATTCGGCGGTAGCTCTACATGCGGCTTTTCTACATAGCCGCGCACCGTCCCATCCAATCCGGCATCTACCAGCAGTCCGCCCAGCGGCCCATCGCCTTTAATCCGAATATTCACCCGTGACTGGGGCTGCTTCATGCTCGATACCAGCAGTAACCCTGCCGTCATCGCTCTGCCCAGCGCCGCTGTTGCTACATAAGAAAGGTCATGACGTTGCCGAGCTTCTTCTACCAGTCGAGTGGTGGTTACGCCTACCACTCGAATGCCGCCATCTGCTGCTGTTGCTCGAATTAACTGATCTGCCATGTGTCCCTTTTTGGTCTGCTGTGCTCATTCTGCTGTGTTCATTGTAGGACGGTAATCTTTCAGATACTGCAAAGTAATCAAAGCGATTAAAAAAAGCGCCTTCTGTGATCAGAAAGCGCTTAAAGACAAAGAGAATACAGCAGTTAGAGTCTGAAATGAACTCAACGACGAGTGATGTAGTTAGCAATTAAATTACTCGTCATTTAATCACTCGTCATTTAATCATTAGGGCGCGAGTGCGTAGCCGCGCAGCAAGCTGCCGACCGTTTTTGCTGTAATTTTCATCTGTGTGACAGGGTTCGCAGGAACGACTGTCTTGTATAGGTAGCTGTCAAAGGTGAGCTTCTGTACGTCGATGTCGGAGCACATCTCAACAAAGGCTTCTCTGGATGCGTCGCTGCGGTAGAACACACGCTGCAAAATATCCAACACTTTGTAAGTAAGGCCGTATTCCTTATCCCACTGCTTGATGTATAGCTTCAGCTCATCTTCAGTGAGGGCGCGAGCACCGTTCTCGGAATACTTCACGATGGTTTCAGCACACATGCGAGCAGACTTGGCTGCAAAGTAAATACCTTCACCAGAAGACTTCGTAACTGTGCCAGCAGCATCGCCAACTAGGGCAACGCGGCCAACTACACGGCGAGGTCTGGGATGCTCAGGAATGGGGTGCGCTTCTACCTTGATGATTTCGCCACCTTCTAGGCGCTTAGCGGCGCGGGCACGAATGCCACGCTGCAATTCTTTGATCCGCGCTTGGTTGGGGCGCATAGTGCCAGTGCCCACCGCGACGTGGTCGTACTTAGGAAATACCCAAGCGTAGAAGTCGGGGGAAACGTCATCGCCAACGTACATTTCGGCGAGCTCTTCGTAGTAAGCCATTTTGTCTTCGGGAAGACGAATGCGCTCTTGGAAGGCGATCGCGTAGTTGTAGTCGCCTGCATCAATCGCACGGGCAACACGAGAGTTAGCGCCGTCGGCACCAATCACCATGTCTACTTTCAGCGTCTTGGCTTCACCTTGTAATCCTTCGTTAGAGTGATCCGCGTAGTGAAGGACGTAAGGGTCTCTATCGTTACCTGGAACTTCGAGCTTGTGAACGGTACCGTTGATGAGGTTCGCACCGAGCTTGTGCGCTCTGTCCCGTAAGAAACCGTCCAATACCTCACGGCGGCACATGCCAATATACTCATCATCATTGAGCGTTTGGCCAATGTTCACCTCTACGTTAGAAGGCGAAATCATCTTCATTTTGCGAACGCGGCGGTCGATAATTTCTGGCGGCAAATCGAACTCATCTACCATGCACAGTGGAATAGCACCGCCACAAGGCTTTGCATTGTCCAGTTTGCGCTCGAACAAGAACGTTTCGATACCAGCTTTGACCAAAATTTCGGCTGCGGAAGAGCCTGCTGGCCCCGCTCCTACGACTGCGACCCGAAGTACCAAGGACTTATGCTCCAGTGAAAAATTAAACCAATAAAAAGAGCGTATCACTGGAACTTAAGGGAAATCGCTTAAGCCCTGCAATTGTTACGAAGATTGAAATACTGGTTTACATTCTGCAAAAAAAAAGTGGATTGATTAAGGCTGCCAAGTGGATTGATTAGGGTTGCATGGTGCGTAAAGGTGCTTCTGAGGGCCGCCCGCTGTACACAATGCTGCCGTAGTCCAGCTTGATCAGTCGATCGGCTAGATGAAAATAGCGATCATCGTGGCTGATGACGAAAATGATTTTTCCCTTGGCTTTTAAGTCGGCCAAAATCTGTGTGTAAAAAATGTGTTTGAAGGTGGGGTCTTGATCAGCTGCCCATTCATCAAAGAGATAGATCGCTCTATCTTCTAAGGTGGCGCTGAGCAGTGCCAGTCGCTTCCGCTGCCCTTGGGACAGGGCCGTGGTGGAAAATGTGCCGCCTTGAACCTGCACTTTATGATCGAGCTGGAGGGTTTTGAGATAGGCCAGGGCGCGGGCGTCTTGGCTGGCCTGGTCTAGTCTTGGCTGGTCTTTGGCGGTTTCTTGATTGGCCAGCATTCGCTCAAATAAATAAAAGTCTGAAAAGACGGCTGAGAAATGCTGCCGGTACCACTGCTGATTGTGTGGTTCTATGGCTTCTCCGTTGAGCCAAATATCGCCAGCTTGGGGCTGATAGAGTCCGCTCAATAGTTTTGCGAGCGTAGATTTGCCGCTGCCATTGCCACCCACAATGAAAATGAGTTCTCCAGCGCAAACGGATAGATTGACGGGGCCGAGTGTAAAGGTGCGATCGCGCTGAACTTCACCCTTATCCCCCAAATAATCGCCCTTGTATTGATGGGTGACTCCCCGCAAATGCAGATCTACCTTTTCTATCGGTAGTGCCGGTGGCAATCCCTGTCCCTGTTGAGATTTTGGCTGTTCAAGGCTTAGCCCCAGGGTTTCAATTTTTTGCAGGGCAATGCTCGCCTTACTCAAAAATGGCAGCTTATTGACCAAGCTTTCCATCGGCCCTAACAAATACGTAAACGTGAGCACATAGGCCATTCGAGTCTCTACCGGGAGCGGTAACCAGTAGGGCAGCAGAAACAAAATCAGCCCGACCGCAAAAAAGTAAATGAACTTGCCCCAGCTATCTAAAACGGCAAAGAGGCTGAGTCCCCAAGTGTTGGCCTGCTTTACCTCGCGCGCGCTGCGCTCCAGATCCGTACTCAAAAAATCCTGCTGTCCGTAGTACTTCAGCTTGAGTTCTTTGACCCCATCTACGAGGCTGCGAAAATGCTGAAAGAGCCGATCCTGATGCTTTCTTGCCGCTGCGAGCGATCGCCGACCGCGTACTAAAAACCACTGACAGCTCACCGACGCCACCAGCGTTAGCAGCAGTACTACGCCTAAAACCTGCCACGAAAGCCAGGAAATATAGATCATGCAGCCAGTGGCGCTGGCAATATTAATCGCCAGTATGGGAATGACGCCCGCCGCTGTGGCCACTGCCTGAATATCTTCCGTCAATACCACCAGCAAGCGGGGCAGGCCAATATCTTCGAGCGGCTTTAGCTCCGTCGCTAAAATTTGCCGACACAGGCGCGTTTGTAGTCCAAAGACAACAGCCTGTGAAAACTTGACGAGCAAAATGCGAGAGATGGCCGCTGTAATCAGTGCCGTTAGCCCCAACGCGACAAACACAATGCTTGTGGCTAACCCAGGTACATCGGGCAGAGACACCGCTCGGCTAATTAATCCAATGAGGCCAGCACTACAGCCCCCGCTAATGAAGCCTGTTGCTAACGCAAAGACCAGCAGCCAGTGATTTGCCAGCCCTCCGCGCTGCCAGCTATATCTCCACAGAAAACGAATTAAGTGCATATGCTGCCTGAACTGATGCTTTGATTTTGAGTCGTGGCCGAGTGCTTGCGCAACAGATGGGGATCGGCCAGATGGGGCGCAGCCAGATTAACAGCGGCTGCGGGCCAAGTTCTGCTGTTGTTGCAACCGCTTGCCTCGCGATATTTAAAGCCTATATAAGAAGTGTGACTAATTTTCGTTTGCTCAGAATTAATAGCGTATTAAAATCACGGTAGTTGGAAATAGGTACGGATGTTCTTCTTCTATTAGAATGAGTCGGGTTTCGTCTTGTTCCCATCTGGCCTGGGCAACCCCGAGCCATCTCTAGCAAGCTTTCTCGGGCAACTTTTCTCGGGTAACTTTTCTCGGGCAACTTTTCTTTGGCCATCCACTCTTCTTCACGGGCAACTAAATCCTATGGCAATTAAACCGTCTCAAATTCAGCAGGTGCTGGGCCAAAAAAGAGCTGACTTTGCCAGTTTTGATGAGAGTACGACGGGCTATTTGAGTCAGTATGCTCAGGCTTGGGAGGGGTGGATAGGGTTATCGGAAAAAGTGCGCGAAGCCTGGATTGCTAAGCAGAGTGGCGATTTGGGGGCAACTCCCTTGGAGGCGATCGCGCCTCAAGTTGCGACTAAAGATAGGGGCATTCTTCCCAGCGGTCTCGCTTGGCAGAACCGAGAGCAGAGCCTGGCCTGGGCCAAATCGCATTTGCAGGATGTGACTACGTTTGCGGTGGATGGCTCCCAGGTGTTTCCGCAAAAAGACTTTTCCATTCCGATTGCGTTGGTGCAAATTGGCTGGTTTGAAAACCACCACTGTGAGGCGGGCACCTATGAAAAAGACATCGCGCTCGATGTGATGACCCCCAAAGATTTGGTGTCAGATAGATCACAACCGATGGATCGATGGATTAATATGCGCCGATTTTCTATGGAGGTGCAGCGTCTCATTCAATACATTCAGCAGGCCAGAGGTCGCGCTTTGGCACATAACCGCGATCCTGAAAAATGTTTAGTGTTTTTTGATGGCTCGCTGGTGCTTTCTTTTGCTTGCATGCTGGATGAGAATATTCGCGAGCCGTATATTAATCAGGTGCTAACGCTACTAAGAGCCAGCGAGAAACATCAGGTGCCCTTAGTCGGTTATGTAGACACCGCACAGTCTAACGACATTACAACCTTGCTGCGCACCTTGGATAAGCTAGAAACGACGCGGGCCATTCACGATGCGAAGCTGCTGAACCCATTGATGCGGTGGGGCGATCGCACCCCGCTTATGATTTGCGATCGCGGCGATATCTTGAACTACTATGCGGAGATGAGCCGCCGCATTGCCTTTACCTATCTCAAAACGAACGCCAACTACCCAGCCCGCATTGAGTTGCCCCTTTGGGTGTGGGAGTCGGGCCGGGCTGAGACCGTGCTCAATCAGGTGCGGGCCGAAGTGGTCGTTGGCAATGGCTACCCCTACGCGATTGAAACAGCGGATCAAACAGCCGTGTTGCAGAGCCGCGATCGTCAAACCTTTTACCGAATTTTGCAAGACTGGGCCCACCAAGAAAACCTACCGCTCAAGCTGTCTCAAAAGATGATGAGTAAGGCCAGACGCCGCTAAAAAACTGACGCTTCAGAGCACTTGCGCCGATGTGATCGCCGATGTGATCGCCGATCACAATAATGCGCCGCTAAATGCGCTGCTAATGCACCTCTAAATGTGCTGCTAAATGTGCCGCGAGCGGCCCGACTACCGAAACATCACTGGTGAGGGATGTGCGTAAATGTCTACGCCATATGGCTTACGCCATTTTAACTAATAACTTAATTATGCTGATTCCTTCTCAGTAGTTGCGTAAAAGTATGTGTCAGATATTTTGAAATCAGTGTAAATACTACCGTTGTCATCTACTAAATACACTGCCTAAATTGTTATGCCACAGTAAATATCCTGAGTTCGAATACCTTATAAAGTGTGGCGCACACTTTTCATGCCATTTAAATCTGAGAATCGTTCTTTCGATACGCCTTATCCGTCTTCTCAAAATATCTATATTTCATGGCTGCAAAAGCGTTATGGTGCCCTGGTTAAGCGACGGCGAAAGGGTGAACAGCCAGCCATTACAGCCCTTTTTGGGCTATGGTCAGCGCTCGCGGTCTCGACGGTTTCAGTTGGATTTATGGTGTTAGGGGTGTGGGAGCTACCCGAGCAGCAGAGCTATAACCTCATGCACCAGGTGCGGCGTCATTTGGCCGGAGCGCCCCATTGGGATGACCGTGTTGTACTCATTGCGATGGATGACGTGAGCGTGAAGCGAAAGGGATTTTTCCCTTGGAATCGCGATCACCATGCGGAGCTTTTGCAAATCTTAGAGGCAGGCCAGCCCGCTGCGGTTGTGTTCGATCTCTTTTTCCCTGATGAAACCGCGCATGATGCTCAGTTTGCGGAAGCGATCGCCCATAATTCCAATGTGGTTTTAGGCGTTGTCCCGCAAGACTACTACCCCTCTGTTTCGCCTTCTATCAGCCAAATAGCTGAGGGCGCTTTTTTGAGAGGCCACATTGGCACCGCGAGCGATGAAGATGGCATTATCCGTCGTCTGCCGTTGATTGGCCCGAATGGCATGCCTTCTTTGGCCATGGCCGCGATTCAGGTGTATGCCCAAACCCTGTCTTCAACGGTGCAGGCCGATATGGCTGATGCGAATGCGGCTGATGTGGAGGTGGCGGCGCTAATGGGGATGCTGGCTGATCCGCAGATGGCGGCGACGGCCTCTGAAGAGAGACTCTCTAAGCGGTGGTTGGATGAAGGGCGCTCTGTTGAAGAAATTGTGCTGTCAATGCTGCCCCAAACGGATCCGGTTTGGGTGAGCTGGCCTGGGGAAACCGCCGTTGCACGCGAAGACTCTGCACCTGGGCACCTACAGGTGTATTCCTACATTGATGTGTTGGAAGGGCGCGTTAGTCCGAGCCGGATGCAGAACAAGATTGTGCTGGTGGGGGTGACGACGTTAGGGGTAGATTCGACGCGATCGCCTATTCCCGCTGAGCATTCCGTCAGTGGCGTTCATTTCTTTGCAGCCGCTATCAACAATTTATTGAATCAATCTTATTTGAGGCGCTTGCCTGGATGGCAGTGTGCGCTGCTGCTGCTGTTGTTAGCCCTCGGCAATGGATATGTGCTCAGGCGGCAAGGCGTGTACCAACGATTGGCGACGGTGGCTGTTTTTCCTTTTGCATGGGCTGTTTTGGCGCTGTCTGCTTTTTGCGCGGGCTGGTGGATTCCGGTTGCTGCACCGATTGGGACGGTGTTGCTGGGGGCGGTGGCTGTTCAGCTTTATGAGCAACAAGAAAAACAGCAGCTCATGGCGCTGTTTTCGATGAATGTCTCTTCCGGGACGGCAGAGCTAATTTGGCGGCATAAAGGCGTGATTTTGGATCAGGGGGAGTTGGCTGCGCAAACGCTGACTGCGACCGTGCTGTTTATGGATATTCGCGGCTTTACGGGGATTGCGGAAACCTTGCCCACCCAGAAGCTATTGCCCTGGTTGAATCAGTATTTTGAAACGATGACCGACTGTATTATGAAGCACGGCGGCATGGTGGATAAGTACATTGGCGATGCGATTATGGCCGTGTTTGGTGCGCCGTTACCTCGCCACAGCGCTGAAGAAATTAAAGATGATGCCATTTCCGCGCTCCATGCTGCTTTAGAAATGCATCAGCGCCTTAAGAATCTCAACCATCAGCTCGCTAGGCAGCAATTGCCTACCATCAAGTTCGGCATTGGTATTCATACGGGGCCATTAATTGGCGGTACCGTGGGTAACCGGCATCGGCTGAACTATTCTCTCTTTGGCGATACGGTCAATATTGCGGCTCGCCTAGAATCGATGACTAAAGCGTTACCTGCCGATGCGCCGTTTGATATTTTGCTGAGTTCGAGTACGCGTCAGCACACCCGTGCCTATTTTCCCATGCAGCCTTTTCAGTCTTGCCAGCTTCCAGGGCGTACGGGCCTGACCGATATCTATACGATTGCTGCGTCCGTGCCACCGGCTGATCCGCTACGCGATCGCACCCTGCCTTTGCAACCACCTTCGTCATTCCCTTTCGGCAGTGGCTACCATGATTCGTCCAATGCTCATCTTCGCAAGCCCGCTACTGAATCCGCCACTAAGCCTGTTAATGAGTCCGCTGCTGAACAGGCTAACGAAAGGCTGACACCTCGAAATTTACAGCCTCCCAAGTCTTCTGATGATCCCAAGCTGCCGAATCCGTAAAGCCCTCTGAACTCATAAAGCCCTCTGAACTCATAAAGCTATCTGAAGATATCAATCCAACAGAGTGCTAGCGCAGCACCTGGCCCATATACGATCCCCAAAGCTGTGCGGCAAAGGCACTGCTGCCATCGGTGGGCGTATTGTCATCGTTGCCCAGCCAAACGCCAGTGACCACTTGGTTGCGAGGGACAAAGCCAATAA
>JBGCGG010000193.1:0-22950 GCA_045110585.1 Phormidesmis sp.
AAATTGCAGCCATGCAGCCTAGTTCAAAAATCACTGCTGATATATCAACAACTTCCCATAACAGCGGCGACTGAATCTTCGGCACCAGTGGGGCCAAAAGCTGATCGCGATCCAGATTAACAAAACCGCCATAAAACCAACTCAAGAAGCCATTGGTTGTCAAATCAAAATCTAGCCAACTCAACGCCTTACCAAATCCAGCCGTAAAAAATCCAAAAGCAATCAAAACAGCTAACAACCACAGATCAACGGTTCCGCGTTTAGCCGTAGATACCTCAGCGCGCCCTCGCCACAACGCATCGATTGAAAACATTGCCCCCCAGTCACGAAAACACATAACACCTAACACGCAGAGATACAAAATCTCATGATTGATGGAGCCAAGGGAGAAGTAAAAGCTATTGCCCACTAAGGTCAACACCAACAGTGCCACAGTTGAAAACCGAGTCAGAAAACCCACCGTTAGGGCAACGGTCACGCAAGCAAAGGCAATGTCTATCGCATTAAAAAAAATCGATGACGGGAATGAACTAAATAGCGCCGCAAGGCTAAATATGGGCGGTTTAAAGAAGGCATCTGGCACAGTTCCAAGCCAGATATAACGCCGCCATAAAAACAGAATCGTAAACAATCCAAACACGATGCGAAAACAACAAAACGATGCAATATCGACATATGTTGCGGCCTTAATTTTGGCTTCTAACCTATCGAGATGAGCGTTCAGAAATGTCCACATCAACCTGCTCCGTTATTTCTCGTTTAGCTTTCTCACCCGCTTTTACATCAAAGAAAAGCTTGGATCGCTGCACCCGTAACGTATCGATTTCTGTCATTCCCTGAGCTTTCAGTCGCTTTTGAATCCAGTTCAGCGCTTCCTTTTTTTCTGCCGAAGTTGCTGGCTGCACTGGTTCAGCACTCAAAGTCCAAACCCCTACAGAAAGATCACGCGTTTCATTCGCCTTCCCTAGCCCAAAGTTTTTGCCCGCCAGTCTGGACCAAAAATGATGGGGAATATCGCCCATAAAGGCTTCTGTATCCACCAGCTGCTGAGAACCATCAGCAGCAACTGCTATCAACTGAGTTTCATTAAACGTCAGCGTTTCATCATCGACTGAAACCTTATGAGCACCCCCCGGTTGAATCACTGCCGGATAAGGCTCCAAATGCCCCGCATACTCTGTCAGCAAAAACGGCCCTACCAATCCTGTCAGCAGCGCCAGCCGCTTTAGCGTCTTGAGAGAAAGGAATTTTCTCTTCGCTGAATGAACCATTGATGAATTAACCTCTGTCTACGATGAGCCGGCTGTGATGAGCCGAACAGCAACAACCAAAATCACACCCTAGAGCATGCTAAGCACTTGAGAATGCTTAGCATGCAAGCACTTAAAGAATTTAAGAACGCCAGACACGCAAGTCCCTGAAGCGTTCAATAACTCAAGTAAAACATGACTGCTATCAAGCTGTATTAGAGCTTCTTAAGTAAGTTCCTCAATACTCTTACTTTATTAGTCACACTTCAAGACTACGTGTGCCGCAAGGAAGACATCACGCTCAGAATCGTCTGCTCCGGACAAATGCATAAAGAAATCTTGATAATGTCGCCAACTGGCAGAATTCGCTAGGCTGTACAAGCTTGCGCCTCAACTTTTGGCGACCGCTGCCATAGAAACCTTGCTAAATAAACGTTACGGACTAAACTTCACGGAATGGACTTTACTGAAAGCCTGAAAATGGCAACCAAAACGCTGAGCGCCAATAAGCTCCGCAGCGGACTTACGATGCTCGGCATCATTATCGGCAATGCTTCAGTAATTGCCATGATTGGCATCGGCGAAGGGGCGCAAAAGTACGTCAATGCTCAGCTCCAGACGCTAGGACCAAATGTATTATTTGTTGTTCCCGGTAGCAGAGAGGCGCGTCAGCTCGGTGATCTGGAGGTGCCCCGGAACTTAGTGGTTGCAGATGCCAAGGCGATCGCAAATCAAGTCCCTTCAGTGGCAGCCGTCGCCGCAGAAAAAACCACTCAAGGGATTGTGAGCTATCGCAGCCGTAACTCCAACAGCAGTATCGTTGGCACCACAGAAGGCTTCCTCGGTGTGCGTAGCTTTGAAATTGCCCAAGGCCGCTTTTTAAATGACTTAGATCAGCGATCTAACACCCTTGTGGCCGTGGTGGGAAGCACGCTCGCAGATAGCTTATTCGATGAGCAAAATCCTCTCGGCCAGCAAATTCGCATTAAAGGCATTTCCTTTGAAATTGTCGGCATACTGGAGAAAAAAGGCTCTAGCCTTGGCCTCGACTACGACGATGCGGTGATGGTGCCCATCACCACGCTGGCCAGTCGCATTGTAGGTCGCACCTCACCCTATGGCATTGATGTGGGCTTTATTTCTGTTTCGGCCAACACTCAAGAAGAGATGGAAACCGCTGAGTTTCAAATTACGAACCTGCTCCGACTGCGCCACGGCATCACCGATACCGATGACTTTTACATATCTAGCCAAGACACCCTGCTCGACATTGCCAATACGGTCACTGGCGCGTTAACGCTGATGCTGGCCGCGATCGCCTCTATCTCTCTTTTTGTTGGCGGCATCGGCATCATGAACATTATGCTCGTCTCCGTCCGCGAACGCACCCAAGAAATTGGCTTACGCAAAGCCATCGGGGCCACCCAGCGAGACATTCTTACCCAGTTCCTCATCGAAGCCGTTATTCTTTCAGCCATCGGCGGCTTAGTGGGCACAGGGCTTGGCGTCAGCGGCATTTATCTCATCGCGGCCTTTTCACCCTTTGAGGCGGGTGTTTCCGTCGTTGCTGTGGCAGTCGCTGTCGGCGTTTCAGGCAGCATTGGTCTGTTTTTTGGCGTTGTTCCGGCCCGTCAGGCCGCGAAGCTAGACCCGATTGTGGCACTGAGAAGCGCCTAGTAAAAGCAATATCTAGCAGCAAAGCTTGGCTAGCAACAGAATTATTTGGCAACAGAATTATTTGGCAACAGAATTCGCTGGCCAGGCAACATCTCAAACTAGCAAAGCAACACCTCAAAAACCTAAAACCTCCTATCCGCCTCTTGTAACCTTGCAAATGTCTCCTCTTATTCAATTCAAAAAAGTCAGCAAACTCTACGGCACAGGCAACACCGAAGTGCGTGCGCTTTGGGAAGTTGATATGACGATTAACCAGGGCGAGTATTGCGCCATCATGGGGCCATCTGGCTCGGGTAAATCAACAGCCATGAATATGGTGGGATGCCTCGATCAGCCGACTAGCGGCGACTATCTTTTCGATGGTCAAAATGTCGCTCAGCTTTTAGAAAACAACCTTGCCCACATTCGCAATCGAAAAATCGGCTTCGTCTTCCAGCAGTTTCATTTGCTCAACCATCTCACGGCTCAAGAAAATGTCGAGCAACCCATGATGTATGCAGGCATTCCTAGCAGTGAACGACGCGAGCGAGCCGCCCATGCGCTGACCCAAGTGGGCTTGAGCGATCGCCTCCGTAATCGCCCTAACCAGCTCAGCGGCGGTCAGCAGCAAAGAGTCGCGATCGCTCGCGCCATTGTTAACGAACCGCTGCTGCTCCTCGCTGACGAACCCACTGGCGCACTCGACACCCAAACCACCCAAGATGTGATCGACATCTTTTCCAAACTCAACGACAGCGGCATCACCGTTGTCATGGTGACCCACGAGCCCGAAGTGGCCCGTCTCACCAAGCGCGTCATTTGGTTTCGCGATGGTGAAGTGATGAACCACGACCTAGACCCCAACGAACTTATGACCGTTTCTGGATAATCGCTCTTACTGAATGGCCTTACTGAATGGCCTTACTGAATGACCCCATAAAATGGCCCTTACGCAATGACCCTATCCGCCAGGCATAACCGCTCGCTGCACCCATACCTGATCGCAGGTCACCACCAAATCCATTGCCAAGTGCGGAAATACCTCATGCAAACGCTCATAAAGGCGCGATCGCACTCCATCCACAGCCCCTGCCTCGTACCGAGCCTCTTGCCCTAAGCTCACACACAAATACACCTGCACATACAGCAAACGCCCCATGTTCATCTGCCGAACATAGTAGGCTTGATGAGGCAACTCCTGAAAAAGCCCCTCCACAATGGCTTCTACCTGCGTACGCTGTTCGCCATCAGGCGCTTTCCCCAAAATCTGAAAGCTATTTTGAATCACTGTCTGCAACGGCAATGGCAGCACCAACAGCACTAACATCAACACCAACGCCGGATCTGCGTAAGGAATCAAATCTTGCCAAGCGGTATCTTGCAATAACAACATAACGGCAAACGCGATCGCCACCGCCCCGCTAATCGCCCCATCCATCAGCCAATTCTTAAAATCCAGCTCTAAAATCTGCGAATGACTCTGCTGCGCAAATCGCCACTGCATCGCAGCCATTGCCAAACACCCCGCCGCCGCCAACAGCGCATACCACAGTGCAATGCCAGCATCCACACTGCGCCCACCATTCAACAAAGCCTCTCCTGCTGAAAACATGGCAAACAGCGCCACAATCACAATCACAAGGCCTTTCCCTAAGTTCAAAAAAGGCTCTAACATTGCATAGCCAAAGGGATACTCCTCATCCCCAGGACGCTGAATCATCTGAGCAATCCGTAGCGAAAGAAGAGAAATAATCAGATGGATACCTGAAAAGAGACCATCTAAAAAAATAGCTTCAGAGCGCGTCCACAGCGCGAACCCAACGCCCAGCAACGTAATGACTAAATTGCCCCAAAGGGTATAGTGCAGTGCCCTTTGTTCAAGTCCCCCCACAGCCTCTACATCCAGACTACTCACGTCCAGACTTTGTTCTTCGATTGTGCTCTGAGAGGTAGGAGATTGCAAAAGCATCTACGGTGGCTACATTAGCCAGAATACATCAGCCTTTTTTACTCTTACCAAAAGTCTCATCCGCAAAACGATGCGCAAGATCCTTCAAATTACGATAGCGAGCATCTTGCAACGCATTGGGTGCATAGACTTCGAAGCTATTGGGATAGTCATACAGACCATCTTGAAACGTAAAGCGATAGATGGCAGATGATGTATTTTTTGGTGCGTTAGGGGCAGCGGCTTGCGACTGAGCAAGCTTCAACTGCACAGCCGCCTCCACATCAGAATACTTCGAATCGAGTTCATCTAACGTGAGCGCAAAAATTTCAGTCTGAGGCGATAAATTAGTGAGCTGGGCGACCTCTAACGACCGTAAGTTTCGCCAAAAAATTCTCAATTTCTCCTCGTCTAATACCTGCTCATACACTTCAACAGACCCACCCGTCTTGTCCTGTACTTTCAGCGTCGCCTGAGCGTCCAAGCCTCGCGCCACCACTTCCAGTGAAAACACGCTGTATTCAGACGAGCCACCTACAATATCCATCGAGAAACGGTAGATGCCATCTGGATCTATCGCACTCATAAAGTCTTGATTCAAAGCCGCAGAGGACTCTGTTTTAGACGCATCGATATCTAGCACTGCTAAGGATTCCGCTTTGGCATTGTAACGGAGCAGGCTGACCAAACCGAGCCCGACAGCAGCGGTAGTCAGAAATAATCCAATGGCTTTAGGAGAGTTAGGCTTAATCACACGTTTTAGATGTTTACAACTCGATAAAAGCATTCCCAAATCTCCGTTAGATATCTATTATTTTTGATTTAAACAACCATACCAGCAGAGAACCTTGACGCGAAGAGGCCGTATATTCGTCAGTATGTGCCCCTCTATTCAAATCAATACGAATCTAATCCGCAAGCCTTTTAAAAGTTCTGTATAAATGCCGAAACTCTCAGATAGTTAACAATAGCTACAAGAGGTATTTACCGACATAATAGGCATCACCCGCATTAAATTAATGCACTAGGGATAATTAACAGCGATTACAAGCGATATTCACCTATAACATTAACGTTAACCATTTAATTCGTTAGGGAAACTTGAGTACACTAATAGACTGCTTCTAAGGACAGATAACAACTTGATGTATGAATACATTTTGAGTTGTTTTGGCTGCTGTTCTAAAGAGCCTCGTCTCTAAGATATCCCTGCTTTAAATCAACAATAACTATAGACGTCATATCTGGGATAGACATACCACCGAAGAGTTAGGTGGCACATCTTAAACCCTGCCCTGAACCTGACTCGAGTTAGCGGCATCACAACACAGCGCCCATCAAAAACTTATCAGTTGAATCATGCCAGCCATTTCCATTATTCAAACACTGACCGACAAGCTACAGGCACACAAAAGTAGGCAGTTTACAGGGCTTGTCCATATTGGCATTGGGAAAAAAGCACAGTGGTCGCTGTACTTTCATATGGGGCGTTTGGTGTGGGCACATTCCAAACTGCACGCCGTTCGGCGATGGCATCGTCAAATCGTTCAGCATTGCCCACAGCTCCTGAAAGGATTTGAGCAAGACTATGCGGCGCTTCACTACAGCAAGTTGGTGACCCAAGTCCGGGATGGGAATCTCAACCGCATTAGTATGGCAAAAGCCGTAGAAGACTACCTATCTGAAATTCTCTTTGACATCATCCATCAAGGAACGCTGCGCAATCTCCAGGCCAAGTCAAGTTTCACATTCGTCGATATTGAAAAACGCTACGACAGCTCATTATTTCTGATTGTGCGAGCTGAGCAGGCTTGGCAACAAACTCAATATGATTGGCAGGCCTGGCAGCAGGCAGAATTAGTCAAATGCTCGCCCAATTTAGCCCCTAAGATAGGCAGTGCAGAAGAGCTAAAAAAGCGCACCTCTGCAGCTGTATACGAGCATCTGAGCGGCATTATCGATGGTGAGCATAATTTCAGAGACCTTGCGGTTCAGTTAAACCAACCGCTTTTGCCGCTCACGCGCCGCATTGTTCCATATGTCCGTCAAGGTCTAATGGGCCTTGTCCGAATTGATGATTTGGTGATCCCTGCCTCCAAGTCACCAGCGACAACATCCCCGTCTCAGGCATCCGTACAAGCTCAGCCACTCACACAGACAAAAAGTCACGCTCACCAAGCATCTCTAGCAACCGCCCAGCCTCTATCATCCAGCAGCACGGCTCATAGCACAGCCAAAGGTAGTCGTTCTAATTCAACAACCTCACCAGCGGTTTTATCCAAGGCTCAAAACACGCGATCGCCTGCCAACATCAAAAAAGCAGCGAGCAATGCGCCACTCATTATTTATATAGACGATAGCCCTATGGACAGCCGAGCCATGGGCAAAATTTTGCAGGACGCAGGCTTCCGATTTCGCAGCATTCAAGAATCGACCCATGCCCTACCACTACTCATTGAGCACAAACCTCAGCTCATTTTCTTAGACTTAGTGATGCCTGTCGCCAACGGCTATGAAATTTGCTCGCAGGTGAGGCGCGTCTCTCTTTTCAAAAACATTCCAATTGTTATTGTCACAAGTAACAATACGTTCTCTGATCGCGTTCACGCCAAGATGGTAGGCGCTTCAGGATTTTTAACCAAACCGATTAACAACGAAAAAGTCCTCAAAACAGTTCACAAGTTACTGGATAAACAGGCCAGCCAGATCAGTAAGGGCATGACACAAGCTGGCATACAAACCAACATTGCAAAGGCACGCAATTTGCGAGCGATCGGCACAGCACAAGCAAAAGCGACCGGTCATCATCAAGTGCCACCTGCAAGAATATAAGTAGCCTCTTTAAGGCATGTATCAACTGGCACAAATATTCGCCATCTAACAAATCTGTTAGATACATTGGGAAAGCACATTCAACGGATGCCAGTTATACCGAACGCATCCTTACGGCTATGACACGGCTTACCCACAAACGCCATACGCTAAAAAATCTCCGCCATCGCAAGGCTTTCCTAATTTTGTTAGCGTCTATGGGCATGAACACCAGTGCTGTGGCCAGTGCTGTAGCTAGTGACCACAGCACTGATTTAGCCAGTGATCGCACTCGCAATAACACCTACGAGCAAAAATATCAGCTTGCCCAAACGCCTGTACTCTCAGATCCAGAGGCTTCACAGCAAGCCCTTGCAGACGGGATTGAAAAGGTAAGGCGAAATGATGTAGAGGGTGCGATCGCAGATTTTAATCGTGCGGTGGGCCTAGATCCAACCTCGGCAGCAGCCTATTACAACCTCGGGCTTGCCTACCGGCAAAGTGGACAATTTCAGCAAGCTGCTGACGCTTTTTGGCAAGCCACACAGGCTGACCCTACGCTAGCGATCGCCTATGTCAACCTCGGCGCAACGCTGCTAGAAAGTGAAAATATCGAACAAGCCGAGAGCTATCTCAATCGAGCTATTGAAATTGATCCTGAGCTTGGCCCTGCCCACTACAATATGGGCCTGCTCCAGCGGCAACAAGGCAACCTTCCAGCAGCCTTCGAGGCATTCAAACTCGCCACTGTTTACAATCCATCTGCACCAGAACCGCACTACCACATCGGTGCGATTTATCAGCGTCAGAATCAACACCCACAAGCGCAGCAGGCTTTTGAGCAAGCGATCGCCTTAGCCCCCAACTACGCAGAAGCTCACTACAGCTTAGGCACCACCCTTATTCAGCAAGGCCAACCGGAGGCCGCTATCCAATCTTTAGATGCGGCCTTAGCGCTCCAGCCAACCTTTGGCCATGCCTACTACACCCAGGCACTGGCCCTCGCGCAGCTTCAACGCCACGAAGAAGCAAAAGCCAAAATGCAAACGGCCATCAACACTTACATTTCTCAAGGAAGATCCGATTGGGCCAACCGCGCCCAGCAGCAGCTAACCCAATTGGAAAACAGATAAGAGAACATCCATTCAAAGCAAACAAACCCATCGAACAAACAACCCTCGACAGGTCTTCTCTCATTGCTTTCTTTAAAGGAGCAACCTCTTTTGCCTTGGATAATAAAAACAGAAAGCCGCCCTTTTAGGCGGCTTTCTAAGCAATAACAGCGTCAAAAAACACTGCATTAAAGGCAGTCTTTAAAGGCCATCTAGCTCAAACGCACGGGTGTTTCCACTTTCTAGCGCAGCTAAGTTCTTTTTAAGCTGAGACCAAACTAACCAAGCACTTAAAAGCACCAATGGAGCAGCCATCGCGTAAGCAATTTTGGCAGAGAAACCAAAAATGGACATGCCCGAAGCCAGAAAAACGCAGCTGCCCAAGCAAATACCCGCAAACGGCAGCTGTAAGTCAAAGCCTTTAAGCTTTGAAATAGAGCGCGTAGAGCGATTCTTGTACCAATCACCTACCGTTTCTTTGAGGACTGCTGAAAAAGCTGTACCGGAAGCGATCGCAATCAGCAACCCTGCGACAAGTAAAAAATAAGGAGGCGTTTGAGCGTAGTAGTACATACTTGTCATTTACATTTTGTGAACGAATATTAACCTAATTGTACAGCAAGCACTCTATTGCCTCGTCCATACACTTGTATTAGCTAGATGCTAGCGGCGTGATTGAAAAGCACCGGCAAGTTCGGCTGGCACCAAGGAAACAGCTTGCTCACGGGAGAAATCAGCAAAGGCATCCCAAGCCGCACCAATAATTTTGTCAGGCTGCAAATCGTCTTTTACTAAGCTCCACAGTCGCTGAACCTCTTCCGTGTGTAAGCGGTTATCTTCTGTGAGTGCGAGCACAATTTGCTGACGCAAATAGCGCCCCTCATCAGACATTAAAAACTGAAAGCCCATACCCGCCGTCGGAATAATATCGAAACTGTTATCAGAACGAGCAATCATCAGCAGGTTTTCTAACCGCTCCCACTGTAAGCGCCCATCTTTAAACAACACTTCAATCAATCGTCTGCGCAAAGAAGGCGTTTCAGCGGTCAGCAGTCGTCGAGCCACATACGGATAAGCAATCTCCACAATCTTGAAGTTGGGATCTAGGCTTAGCGCCAGCCCTTCTTGCGTGACCAAAGAGCGAATAATTAACGCAAACTTAGCCGGAACACGGAAAGGATATTCGTACATCACCTCCGAGAACTGGTCAGTAATAGACTTGAAGTTAAAGTCACCCACACTTGCGCCTATCGCATCCGAAAAAACGGCTTCTAAGGCAGGCACGATGGGTCTAACATCCACATCCGGAGTCAAAAAGCCCAGCTTGACAAAGTCATTAGCTAAGTCCGCATAGTCTCGATTAATGAGATGAACCACTGAATCGACAAGCGTCTCTTTGGTGACTTGATCGAGTTGATCTGTCATCCCAAAATCGATATAGGCCATACGGCCATCAGGCGTAGCGAACAAATTGCCTGGGTGCGGATCCGCGTGAAAGAATCCAAATTCTAAAAGCTGACGAAGGCCCGAGGAAACACCGATTTCAACCAGGTCATTGCTGGCAAGGCCCGCCTCTTTCACTTTATCCGTATCGGTTAGCTTGAAGCCGTTAATCCACTCCATGGTGAGGACGTGAGCGCTGGTGTAACGCCAGTGGATAGTCGGCACTTTCACCATCGAGTCATCTTGAAAATTGGCCGCAAATTTCTCAGCGTTACGGCCTTCGTTGATATAGTCAATTTCTTCAAAAAGCTTGCTGCCAAACTCATCCACAATCAGCGTTAAATCATGGCCTAAATTCAGCGGTAGCCAGGGCGCAATCCAACCCGCAGCCCAGCGCAAAATATATAAATCACGGCAGATAATCGGCTTCAGATTGGGCCGCTGCACCTTTACAGCCACTTCTTCGCCGCTGTAAAGTCTGGCACGATACACCTGCCCCAAACTCGCTGCTGCAATCGGTTCAGCGGTAAAGCTACTGTAGATTTCTTCGGGAGTTCGCTCTAGGTCGTCATAGATAATTTGACGAGCAACGTCGCTAGAGAATGGTGGCAACTGATCTTGTAGCTTGACCAGCTCATCTAAAAAGCTCGGCTTGATAAGGTCAGGGCGAGTAGACAAAGCCTGACCAACTTTAATAAAGGTCGGTCCTAGCTGAGTCAATATTTCTCTCAGCCTGATGGCACGTCGTGTTTGGTTAGCAACGGAACGATTAAACAGATGGTCGAGCAAAAGGTTCAGCGCGAATGAACCGAGCATGAGCGCAACCGTCAGGGAACGCCACAGAATAATCAGGGGTCGCCATCGGTAGTATCGTCTGATGGCGCGCCAGTCGTAACGACGCTTATCGAAGGGGGCGGCTTTATCGTTGTCTAGCCCCGCGCTTGCACTGGCATTCGTACTGGCATCAGTGCCCGCATCTGTACTCATACCAGGGTTGGCAGAGTTGGAGTCCATTAGACCTGTTGGATTCGCCATTTAGACAAAACACCACGCTTGTCAACCCCTTAATGATAGTATACAAAACTACAAATTTCCGTAGCTCTGTCAGTAGATTCTGTCACCCTATCCCCTATTCTAGCTAGGCTAAACCGGCTTATATGCCGACACATATAAAAGCCGGTTTAACCTAGAAGAAAGTATTTAGATTTTGATATTGAGAGTCGGATGTTGAGAGTCAGATATTTAGACTTTGACCCAAGTCTAAAAGCCTCATCCATCAAAAATCCAATCGTTAGAGAGTCAGTCACCCAAAAAACAGGCACCGAACAACCAGTCACGAGAAATCCAGTCACGAGAAATCCAGTCACTACTAAAAGCTAAAGGGCTAAAGGCTGGTCAAGCCTTCTTTGAGTGCGTGGACGACCTGAGTTTGCTGCTGTGCGCTCAGCTCTGGAAACATGGGCAACGCCATGACTTCTTCGGCGGCGGTATCGGTGATAGGTAAGGCACCCATCTCGTAGCCCAAGTCTTTGTACACAGGCTGACGATGCAGCGGCAGCGGATAATACACCATTGTCGCAACGCCTTGTTCTTTCATGGTAGCCCGGAGCTGCTCACGTTTGGCGCTAGTAAATCCCTTCAGCAAAATGCTGTACTGATTCCAGACGGTGCGACCGTTCGCGATCGCACTAGGTGCCAAAACCTCGCTCAACGGTGCCAACAGTTCCTGATAGCGTTTCGCAACGTCCTGTCGCTGTTGATTCCACGTCTCTAAGTATTGGAGCTTAATTTTTAAAATTGCCGCTTGCACCGCATCCAAGCGACTGTTGATACCAATGGCCTCATGGTGATAGCGCACCTTACTGCCGTGATCGCGAATTAACTTCGCTGCTGCCGCAATCTCAGGATCATCCGTCGTCAATGCACCGCCATCACCACAGCCGCCTAAGTTCTTTGTGGGGAAAAAGCTAAAACAACCCACTCGGCCAATACTGCCCACTCTCTTATTTTTCCACTCGGCACCAGTCGCTTGAGCGCAGTCTTCGATTACGGGTAGCTGATGGGCCTCAGCCACCGCCATCAGCGCATCCATATCCACTGGCTGACCAAAAATATGCACTGGCATCAGCGCCTTCGTGCGGGGGGTAATAGCTGCTTCAATCAACGCTGGATTGAGATTAAAGGTCTCTCTTTCAATATCGACAAAGACAGGCTTTGCACCCACGGCGCTAATGGCTTCGGCAGTAGCAATAAAGGTGAACGGCGATGTGATGACTTCATCCCCTTCGCCAATATTGAGTGCCCGTAGGGCCAAGTACAGCGCATCTGTTCCTGAATTACAAACGACACATTCTTTTGAGCCGACATAGTCTCCAAATTCTGCAGCGAAAGACTGTACCACTGGCCCATTAATGTATTGCCCAGAAGCGAGCACCTCTAAAACCGCAGTGCTGACGTCGGTCTCAATGGTGGAATACTGACGGGTAAGATCGAGAGGCGGAACGGGACTGAGAACAGTTTTATTCACTATTGATACCGTTGAGATTTAGAGGAATGTGCACCGGATGATCCTCATAACTAGGATCGATCTTGTGGCTATCGACTTGGGAGCATTTTACAGTGATCGAGCGGGATGCGCCCAGGTAAGCTGGAATGAGTCAGCTGGAATGAAATAAGTCGGCTAAGGGCGAGCTTTGGCCGTACAGAAGCATCACAATACTGGAAAACAATGATTGAGCCGACCTTGATTGGAATGCTGTGGGCCACTGGACTCATGGCGATCGCTATTGCCATTGCGAGTTGGCAGGGGTTGGGCCTTTCTAAGATGCTGGCAATCGCCACTGGACGCACCCTCATTCAGCTATTGGGCGTCGGCTTATTTTTCTCGATCATTTTTGCCACCCGCAATCCGTTTGCTGTCTTGGGCGTCATTCTCGTGATGATTACCATCGCAGCCACCGTTGCCAGAAGTCGCATTGATCGTGACCTGCCAAAGCTCCTCAAATGGGTTTGGCTAGCTATTTTTTCCGCAGGCGTCATCACGATGACATACGTCAGTTTGTTTGTGATTCGGCCAGATCCTTGGTACGACCCGCGCTATCTGATTCCGCTCACCGGCATTGTGCTGGGCAATGCCATGACCGCAGCGTCACTAGCAGGCGATCGCCTCGTGAGCGCGCTGCGCAACAACCGCATTGAAATTGAAACCCACCTCAGCCTGGGCGCCACCCCAACGCAAGCCATTCAAAACTATCGCCAAGCCGCCATCAAAGCGGGGCTTATTCCCACCGTCAACGCCATGATGGTAGTTGGACTAGTCACCCTGCCAGGCACCATTACCGGACAAATTTTGGCAGGCGCTGATCCGCTAATCGCGGCTATTTACCAAATATTGATTATGTTCATGCTGGCGCTCGCAACGCTCATTGCATCACTAGTCGTTACGTATGGCATTCAAAAGCAGTTCTTTACGCCTGCCATGCAGCTCATTGAGCCGAATGTGTGAAGCCATGCGGCCAGTCTCACAGATTGTTTCCAGGAACCTGTTTCCAGGAACCTGTTTCTAGGAACCTGTTTCTAGGAGGCCAGTTTTGATATGGGAAACCATCATCGGCTTACGAGGCTAGCGCGTAAACCCTTCTAAATCAGGACGATAGGTAGCGAGTAACTCACCTTTTGAGTCATACATTTCTATCGGCACCTGGGCCTGTGTTCCCAGTAGCGTGATGTTTTGCAAGAGCCGGTTGCCATTACCGATAAACTGCGGGCTAACGGCTGGAACCGCACCACCAGTAGCCGTATCGACAACTGTACTGGCAACCCTTTGATCCGGCGGCGTAATGGATTGATCAATGACGGCGTCGTAGCCTTCAAATAGGTCGAGTCTGATTTTGCCACCGCGAACAGAATAGGTACAGGTTTGAGTGGCCGTGACGCCACAGGCTGCAAAAAAGTTTGGTTCGATAGACTGAAACCGCAGCGCAACCTGCATGTTGTTTTCCGATTGGTTGAGTGAAGTGGCGTAAAAGCTCAACAGCGCTTTGGATTCGGCATGGGCCAAGGTGCCCGCTGGAATTTCTTGGAGTTCACCATATGCTCTACGCCAGTTATCTATCGACACGCTCCACTGCTCTTCGGTTTCTGCCCTTTGCGCAGAAATCGCGAGCTGCTTAGCTTCTACGAGGCTATCGTTAGCACTCACTTCTCGAAGGGCACGCGATCGCACTTCGTCTAGCGTTTCCATATACTTTGGCAGGAGCTGTTGCGCTTCGGCATAAGCCTTGGTGCCCTGAGGAATTTGGCTCAAATTATCAACAGCGGCCTCCCAAGAAGCAAGCGCCTCTTCCCAGGCTTCAGCAGAGCTAGCGACCTCCATTTGCTTAGTGCCCATGCTGGCGTTGTTTTGCGCCTGTCTCAGCCCCACTTCGGCTTTCGATTCGGCATCAATCCGTACCAAAATCGTGGCCCGATTCGCCCTATATTCCGCGAGCTTTCTATCCGCTAGGTCACGTACAGGACTATCGGCGGGAACCGCTTTTAGCGACTCGGTGGCATCTAGCCAGTCATTGGCAATTTTTTGCCACTTTTTAACAGGGTGGGGTGGATTTTGTGACTCTACAGCCGCTTGGTAAGCCTTGCCTTGAGCACTGTCTACCAAATCCAGCGCTTTCACTTGGCTGCGGTAGTCACTCAAATCGGCTTGAGCTTGAGCATAATGGGGTGACCAAATAGGAACAGCCGAGAGCATCCCAATGGAGCGCTTGAGCTGCTGCTTGGTCGCAATCACCGATTTTTGGGAGTCGTCAGTACGCAGGTCACGAATGGCTTCTTCGCTGGTGGTTTGGGCTACTTGAATGCGATCGCATGAGCCGACCGTACAAGGCCGCGTCGCAATAAAGCCTAAAACACCAACCAGGGTAAAGCCTAAGGCCCCTACAAAAATCCATGGATTTTTCTGCGACTGCTTCTGCCACTGCTCACGCTGACGCTGAACTTCGCCTTCATCAATCGCCGCCACATCTTCAAACGGCTCCTCTTCGATGACTTCTTCTTCATCTAGGTAGTAAGCCGGATCATCATCGTAGGTATCGGCCTCATCTGCTGCTTCCGCATCAGATAAATCACGCTCATACGCATTTTCATAGGCATCTGGGTCATACTCTCTCAGCTCAGCGCTATCAGCACCTGCTACCGCTGAGTCATCCAGGTTAGAAACGGACGAATGGGGAAAATTAACCGCTGGATCTTCCAAATTCGGCAACGTTGGCTCAGTCTGGGTCAACGTTGCCGAATTCAAGTGCTCATCGTCTAAATTCTCATCATCTAAATTTTCCTCGCCTAGGGGCTCATCTTCTAAGCCAGATTCATCGACATCTGATTCATCTGTACCTGATGCGCCTGAGGTGATTTCGCCAACAGCCAAGCCGCCAAGGGCCAATCCACCAAGCGTTACCCCGCCAAGCGCTGAAGGGCTTAGGTCTAGAACATCTGAGGCATCTCTGTCTGAGGCATCTCTGTCTGAAACACCTTCTTCTACATCTAATTCATCCGAGGCCAGCGCTTCTAAGACAGGGGTATCAGAAGCCAATTCATCTAAAACCGGTTCATCTAAAGTCGGTTCAGCTGAAACCGGCTCGCTCAAATCCGAGGCATCTAAATCCAACAGTTCCGATGTGACAGCCTCTGAATCCTGCTCATGAGAAAACACGGCTGTAGAGTCAGCTAAAGCGGTGTCATCCGTCTCCGAATCATCTAAATCGGAATCCTCTGCTGTCGAAACTGCGATCGCAGTTTCATCCAAATGCAGCTCGCTTAAATCTGGCTCGCTCAAATCTGGTACATCCAAATCTGGCGCTTCTAAATCTGGCGCTTCTAAATCTGGCACATCCAAATCTGATGCTTCTAAATCTGGCGCTTCTAAATCTGAGGCTTCCAATGTCTCTTCATTGAAAGGGTTCAAACGAGCGTCTTCGAGATCGGCTTCACCAGACGCGTAGGTTTTCAAACCAAAATCATTTTCAGGCAGATTAAAATCCAACGCGCTCGTATTGATTAAGCTCGTACCTACAGGGGTATCACTTTCAACGTCAAAAAAGTCCGCATCGGATGAGGCAATGTCAGGAATGTTGGCCCCTGGCAGCTCCAATGTTGGCAAATTAAGATCCCCAGATCCTAGCTCAGGGGCTTCCCCAGGCAGGGAAAAATCGGCTGCACTCTCTGCCGAGAAGGAACTTGGCGCTACTCCCACCGATAAATCTGCGGCTAAGTCTGCCTCCAGGTTCGCGGCCACGTCGCTATCTGCAGCCAACTCGGCTTCTAACGCCAACTCTTCTGAGAGCGAAGCATCTAACGTGAGCGGATCGCCCATCGTCAAGGAATCTTCCAAGGAGGCTTCAATATCCGAAATAATATTGGGTGCACCCATCTCTGGTGCACCCATTTCTGGAACTAGGTCTGGAACTAAATCTGAGTCTAAATCTGGCCGCCCACCCCCTAATTCAGCCTCAAAGTTTGGCTCTGGCTCTAGCTCTAAGGGCAGATGATCATCTTCTAACTCTACGGGAATCGGCTCATCTGCCTCTACATAGGCTTCTGCATGCAAATCTGGGTGAGGTGCGTCTAAGTAAGCGTCTTCTAAGGATGAGTTTGAGCGGGGCGAGACATCGACACTTGTTTGCGCAGTGTCTGAGAAGGCGGCCTCGGATAATGCCGATTCTGATAGGGCCGCTTCTGATAGGGCCGCTTCAGACTGAGGCGTAGCGAGCTGCGCAGCGCTGCCTGTGGCACGTTGAAAAACAGGCTGAGAATAGGCCGCATCAGCACCGTCAAACCTATGAGCAGGCGCAGATTGCCCTTCCATTGGCTGAGGCGTACGAGTAGAGCTGCCAAACAAATCATCGAACCCGTCATCCACCTTCCAAATAAACGAGCGCATGGTGAAGGGCTTAAACTCATTCAAATGCTTGAGAAAAAGCTGAACAGAAACTTCCGAGCCACCTTCTGCTAAATCCACGGCTGTTTCAGGCAGCCCCCTATTGTCAAACTGCGCCCGCAGGAATTGCTCTAACCAGTCCAACGTCTGCGTTGCCATGGGTTCAGCATTGGCACTATCTAGCGGATACTCCACCAGCACCATGACCTTGCCTCGCCCTAAGGTACAGCGTGCAGTCGTTTCTGGCGGTGTGTCGCGTTGGGCACACAGCGCCTGAGTGAGTTCTGCGGATAGGGTTTCAAAGGTTAGTGCGGACATAGTGGAGAACGTTCCGAAGCAGAACGCTGGTAGTTCCAAAAATGATTAGAAATGAAAAGTAGATCCGAAAATTAAGCGATCGCCCGTAATGAACTAAACAAATATTAGATAGATAACAATATTAGGCAGATACATTACGCTCTTAAGGAGCGTTAGAAAGCGTAGCTACTTGAGAGAGTAGGCTACCACCACGGGAAGAGCAAGCGAATGACTGAAAGTCAACAGCAACTAGCCGCCCACAAGGTTCTAATCACTCGTTTATTCTTTCAGCAGATGTAAAACACAGATATAGGCATATGGATATTTTGATAGTGGAAGACGAGGCCGAGATCGCCGAACTCATTCAGCTCTATCTGTCTAAAGAAGGGTTTAACTGCCATATCTGCCGGGATGGTAACACTGCACTAGAACGCTTCAAAGCCATTCAGCCAGATTTGATTGTGCTGGATTTGATGTTGCCAGGGTTAGATGGCTTAGAGGTGTGCGCTCGCATTCGCCAGCAAACCGTTCGGCAAACCGGCATCAAAGACCCCTACATCATGATGCTCACGGCCAAAGGCGAAGAGATAGACCGCATCATTGGTCTATCGACAGGGGCCGACGACTACATGGTGAAGCCGTTTAGTCCGCGTGAGCTAGTCGCTCGGGTGAGAGCGGTGCTGAGGCGCAGCTTACGACAGGGCGCAGAGCCTACGGCTACTCGCACCTATCAAACCGCCCATTTCGTGCTCGATATTGACCAGCGAACCGCTCGCCAAAAAGAATCTCGCCAGCAGAACGTTGATTCAAAGGGACTCAAAGAAAAGTTGATACGAGACGAACATGCCGAAGAGGGTACCCAACCCAAAGGCAAAAAATACGGCGCAAAAGATATCACTTCCAAAGATCACAATTCTCCGCAAATTCCCGGACAAAATCATAATCCGGATAATCCATCTGATGATGCGCGATCGCTAGAACTAACCCCCCTAGAATTCGACTTACTGGCCACCTTTATGAGCTATCCGGGGCGCGTGTGGAACCGGGCGCAGCTGATCGAAAAGTTATGGGGCAATGACTTTTTTGGCGATGAGCGGGTAGTCGATGCCCATATCGCGCGGCTGAGGAAAAAAATTGAGCCGAACCCATCTGAGCCATCGTTTGTAAAAACCGTCGTGGGTGTGGGCTATCGATTTGAAGATGAAACCGCCTAAGCGCACAGCACCAGAACGAAATGACAGCCAGAAATGACAGCCAGAAATGACAACGAGAAATGACAACGGGAGATAAAGCGGCCTTATGGATAAATACCCAAATCGTCTGAAAGGTAAAGTAAGCCTCCGTAATCGCCTCCTGATCTCCCAGTTGGCAGTGCTCGCTGTGACCGTAATTGCACTGGCCGTTGTCAGCCGTTTGTATGTACCGCGCTATTTTGTGTTGACGTTGGAACGCATGGAGAGACGCGGCTTTATTCAACGCCAAATTCGAGTACCTTTGCGGCAAGGATTTGAAGAGGCTTGGTCAGAAGGGGTGAAATGGTCGATTGTGCTCGGCGGCGCAACCGCAGGTGGATTGAGCTATTTGCTATCGCAGCGCATCGCCCGCCCTTTGCTGCGCATGGAAAATGCGACCAAACAATTTGCAGCAGGAGATTTCTCCGCGCGGGTGCCGCCGTTGGATATTCCAGAATTTGACCGGCTAGGGCATGGGTTCAATCGGATGGCGAATGATCTCGAAGGGGTAGAGCAAAGACGCCGGGATCTCGTAGGCGATTTGAGCCATGAGCTGCGCACACCGCTCACTATTGTGCGGGGCTACCTGGAAGGCTTGGCAGACGGCACCGTGGAGGCAACGCCAGAAACCTATGGGCGGCTAGCCAGAGAAACCGAAAGGCTGCAGCGGCTCGTGGATGATTTGCAGGAGCTTTCTAAGCTGGAATCAGGGTATTTACCCATTGAGGCCAACGCAGTAGATGTGGTGGCGCTGGTGAAGTTAGTGGGCGATCGCTTTGCGGACCAACTCATCGGACAAGACGAACTCTCTTTATATATAGAGACGTCAGAAAAGATACCGAAGGTGTGGGGCGATCCGGCTCGCATTGAGCAAGTGCTGGTGAACTTGCTTAGCAATGCGCTCAGACATACCTCGCAAGGGACGGTATGTGTGAAGGTACACACTGATATAGATCGTGCGGAAAGCACTGAAAAACCCAGAAAAGATGTCGTTTGGATAGAAGTGGCAGACACCGGCATCGGGATATCTACAGAAGATCTGCCCCATGTGTTTGAACGGTTTTGGCGAGCGGACAGATCACGCGATCGCACATCCGGCGGATCGGGCATTGGGCTTGCCATTTGCCGCCGACTCGTCGCACTACAGGGCGGACAAATGAAAACGAGCAGCACCCTGGGCAAAGGCAGTACCTTCAGCTTTTCATTACCTATCTACCGCGCTATGTAAAGACTCGAAAAACACGGAAGGCATCTACGTGTTTTCGCGGCCATCATCTACAAAAGAAACGTAATTAATACTTACAAATACGTAGCTAGGCGAATCGGTTAGGGCCTTATTTCACGATCGCTCTAACGGCCGCTCCAACGGCCGCTCCAACGGTCGCTCCAACGGCCGCTCCAACGGCCGCTCTAACGGCCTATTCTCCTAACTGCTTTGACGTTGCCCTGCCTTAGCAAGCCGTACATCGGCCAGCTGTACCAGTCTCATCTATAGCCATGAATTCTTCACTTCTTAAGAGCACCGAGATGCCCTCTACCCAAAGCTTCGACCTTGACTCATTTGCTGTCGATGAAGCCACTAGCTTTCAAGATGCTTCCGGCAACATCAAAGCCCCCAAAAGATTCTTTAAAAATCGCTTTGAAATCCTTCGTCGATTGGGCCGAGGCGGATTTGGCACAACCTACCTCGCCACCGATCTCTCCGCAAGCCACCAAAGCGGCGGGCTACCCTGCGTTATCAAGCAGCTCAAATACAAAATTCAGTCTGCACAAACGTTAGCCACCTCGCCTCGGGCCTCCTTCATTCAAGAACGCATCCAACGGCGTTTCCAGCGAGAAACCCGCATGATGGCCCGCTTAGGTCGCCATAGCCAAATGCCGTGCCTACTCGATCACTTCATTGAAGACGAGCAGTTCTACCTCGTTCAAGAACATATCCCCGGCGAAACCATCAGCCAAGAAATCGCTCGCAACGGTATTAAAACCGAAACCGAAGTAAAGCAGTTTCTCTCCGAAATGCTGCCTATCTTGCGCTACATTCACCGCCAAAATCTGCTTCACCTCGATATCAAGCCCTCCAACATCATTCGCAGAAGCAGCGACGACACCCTTGTTCTCATAGACTTTGGTGCTGTTCGCACCTATCCGGACAACAGCCTGAGCAAAGTCACCGAGCGCGGCAGCGGCACCATTGGCTTTGCCCCCAGTGAACAGCTTTCCGGGAAACCCACCCCCGCCAGCGATATCTACGCGCTGGGTGTGACCTGTCTATATCTACTCACCAAAATCTCTCCGCTAGATTTAGCCATCTCGCCCCAAGGTCAAAACCTTCGCTGGCAAGAGTCTATCCAAGCGAGTTTTCAGCAGGTCAGTCCTTACTTCACCCAGCTCCTCAGCAAAATGCTAAATCCAAATCACACCCGCCGATTCCAAAGCATTGATGAACTAGAGCGTGCCATGAAGCTAGAAACCCATTACGATACGCTGCAAGATTGCTTGAATACCGCACCGCTCATGGATAAAAAGCAGCCCTCTGCCTGTGCCTTACCCATGCCAACAGAAGAAAGCCACGGCGTTCAGCGCCAAGCCGCCTCTATTCGTCAGTGGAAGCAACGCCGCCGCGAGTTCAAAGCATTTGTACCTCGCTAGGTTCTGGCCAGATTGTTATGTGACCAGATTGTCATGTGACCAGATTGTCATTGGTTACAGGCAGTTCATTAGCGACCCAACGCAGCAGCAAGTCATGTAGTTCGTTGGGTCGCTCATCGTAAAAAAAGTGACCGGCGTTTTCTATTTCTACAAAGGTGAGCTGGGCGCTAAGCGTGTTCACGTATCGGCCCCAGGCAATGGGAATGACTCTGTCGTGAGTGCCCCATAGCAGCAGCGTAGGCACTTGCAGCAGTGGAATCAAATCTCGCGTTTGAGGGCAAAAGCGCTCAGAGGTACGAGACTTCACAAGGTAGCAAAAGGTGCGTGCGGCTCCGCGTTCTAGGGTAGGGCGCACAAAGCCATCGACGAGATCGTCATCGACTCGGCTGGGGTCTTGGTGGAGCTTACGCAGCACAGAGCGAATGAGGTTGGGTTTGCGAATTAAGCGAAAGAGCGATCGCACCAAAACTGGCGACGCAAACCACCCCTCTACCACCGCCCCTAGCTTCGCAGCCTGTCCGCCAATTTCTTGCCGCGCAGCTGGCAGGGTCAGCATCACTAATCGCGACACCTTTTCAGGGTGAGTGGTCGCCATTTGCAACGCCACAGATGCGCCCAACGAATGGCCCATCAACATCATCGGTCTGCGCAAAAAAGTCTGCCAAAAAGCAGCCACTTGAGCCACCCACAGATCAGTATTTAACTCAGCCGCAATTTTTTCAGAGCCACCGAACCCTACTAAATCAAGGGCATAAACAGGACGAGATTGCGCGATGCCCCCTCTCAGCGGTGGAGGAGCTAACTGTTCTTGTTGCCACTGCGCCAAACTCTCTCTCCACTGGGCCAAGCTTGAGCCTGCCCCATGCAGCAAAAGCAAGGGCGCTTCATGGTTCACAGCAGCTGCCGGTTTCTCCATAAAACTGCCAGAACTGCCAGAACTGCCAGAACCAACCATCATAAAACTGGCCACATACGTATAGCGGATCCGCCAGCCGCGCCAATACCAAAACCGCTGCTCACCCAGTTGACGACTGTGCTTTTCACCCATCGCTGTATCCTGCTGCATCCACTCACTTTACTCCCTACCCGCTTTCCCTCATGCTAGAAATCATGGCAGCAATGTCCAGAATTAATAAATAGAAGACCCGCAGAAGGAGAATACAGTCTATGGATCCCGTCAAGCTAATGAAGCAAGAAGTTGGTCGCGCCGCCGCTGCCCAGGTAAAGTCCGGCACGGTTGTTGGCCTTGGCACAGGCTCTACCACAGCCTTTGCAATTCAGTTCATTGGCGAGCGCATCGCATCCGGCGAACTCACCGACATTGTAGGTATTCCCACCTCCTTCCAAGCCTCCGTTCTAGCTAAAAAGCACGGCATCCCTTTGACCACCCTGGATGAAGTCGATCATATCGATATCGCCATCGATGGCGCTGATGAAGTGGATCCACAAATGAACCTAATCAAGGGCGGTGGCGCAGCGCACACCCGCGAAAAAGTTGTAGATGGTCTCGCAGAGCGCTTTGTCGTTGTGGTAGATAGCTCCAAGCTCAGTGACAAAATTGGCACCATTTTTGCGTTGCCAGTGGAAGTGTTGCCTATGGCCGTAGCACCAGTTACACGTG
>JBGCGG010000194.1:0-7167 GCA_045110585.1 Phormidesmis sp.
TGCGTCACAACTTCTCAAACCCTCTTAGGGATTGAAACGTCATAGAAATAAAAAGCATTACTACTCGATATGGCGTGGTATGAGATTTTGCGTGTAGCTAACGGCACTGAAGAGAAGAATGGGGTTTTGCTTCAAAGCGTATCAATGGTCGAAGGCTGCTAGATTGCAGAAAGCGTTTTAAGCTGTCCGTGTTGTGCAACGTTCTAGCCGATGACAAGCCTTATTTTTGTGCATGGGACAGGTGGAAGAAAAGAGGCTTATTCTTCTACTTTTCAGCAGCTTGAGAAATCTTTAGCAACGCGCCGACCAGACGTTATCTTGCATCCCTGTTTATGGGGTGATGCATGGGGGGCCAGCTTGGGTGCGGGTGGTGCGTCTATTCCAGATTATGAGGCGTCAGATGGTGGGCAGCTTTCGGATGAGTCGGAAGATGTTCAGTTATGGGAAGCGCTGTATTCAGATCCGCTCTACGAGATTAGGCTGCTGGGCTTGAGGCCCTTTCAGGCTCAAAAGACGGTGCCGGGTCAGCCAACGGCGGCTCAGGTGTTACAAAGTCGGGTTGTTAATTTGCCTAATGACGTGGCGTTGATGGCTAAGCTTGCTGAGCTGGAAATAGCAGCCGTCTTTGGCCCGGCTTATGATGCGATCGCCGGTAGCGCCTCTCGGCTATTTGGTCGTTTGCTAGAAACGGCTGCTAAACCGCTAGACAGTGATTATGTTGTGATTTCCCGTGCCCTGGTTGCAGCCTCTATTCAGCTTTGTAAAGCGCAGTCACTATACCCACCGCTATTGTGGAATGAGCGACTACGGGATGAAGCAGTGGATGAGATCGCCCGTGCTCTTTCACAAGATGAAACGTCCAGAGGCGTTGTGCTTGATTGGACAAAGCATCAGTTTCAAGAAGTGATAACGGGACTAGGTACTCACGCTTTTAAGCGACGGCGAGGGGCGATTATGGACGGTGCCTATCCGTTTGCTGGCGACATTTTGGTCTATCAAGCCAAAGGTCAGAAAATTCGGGATTTTATTCGTGAGCAAATCCAAAATGAGCAAGTTGAACCGCCAGTGGTGGTAATGGCTCATAGCTTAGGTGGTATTGCTTGTGTAGATCTGTTGATTGAGCAGGATTTGCGCGACAAAGTAGCCTGTTTGATTACGGTGGGTTCTCAAGCGCCCTTTTTCTATGAAATTGGTGCATTACAGCGGCTAGCGTATGGCGAGCCTTTGCCAGCGCACTTTCCTAAAAAATGGTTGAATATCTACGATTTAAGGGATTTTTTAAGCTATGTTGGCGATCGCCCTGGCATCTTCCCCGGAAAAATGACAGATCACTTGGTAGACAATAGACAGCCGTTTCCCGAGGCCCACAGTGCCTACTGGGCAAACGAGCAAACCTGGGATGCAATTGAGCAAGTTCTACCATGACGGCAGCGGCCAAAATGACCATTAATCCCGAGCAAGTGTCTGCGCTCATCGTGGGCATTGAAGCCTATCAGTTGGGAGGTGACTATGACTTAGACGGCCCTGCTAGAGATGGATGGCGCTTTATTGAATGGTTGCTTTCGCGGGGCGTTCTGCCTAGGCGTATTCACTTTTTTGCTTCCCCGCTGGCTCAAAATGATGCGGTAAAAGCGCAGGCCAAACAAAGTGGTATTAGGTGCTTGCCTGCGACTCGCGATGCCATTGATAAGTATATTCGTGATGAACTGCAGACTGCCTGTGGCGAAGTACTTTATGTTTTTTGGGGTGGGCATGGCATTTTGACAAAGACAGAGCAGGCCACCCGGCAGCTACTGTTTGCCGATACGACTGCGACGAATAAATTGAACTTGAATGTTGATTCTTTACAGCAGGCGTTGGCCACTTCAACGTATGGCGAAGGGTTTGCAAAACAGCTTTTAGTTGTGGATGCTTGCGCCAATCGATATTTTCAAAATTTGTACGAAGTGATTCAAGGCAAAGCAGGCGAGCACCAGTACGGCTCATCCGGGGAAGCGGTGCTAGTGGAGCAAGCCGTGATGTTTGCTTGTGAAGCGTACGACGTTGCTAAAAATATTGCAGGCACAGGCGTTTTTTCTTCAGCGGTGCTGGCAGAGCTGACAGATCAGCCTCTGTTTCCTGATATGCAAGCGCTGATGAATCGGGTGAGCGATCGCCTTTCTCAGAAAGGTATGCCAGAGCCTTATTATTTGTGGACGAAATTTGGTAATCAAGAAATAGTCCGCGCTCAACGAGGGCGCGCTGCACGGGCCGACACCTCCTTGCAAGCTGACCCTACTGGTATCCAGCAGCTTAAAGCCAAACGCATTCAGCATCAGCTTGAGCGGGCCCGCGAGCAGCACGAGGCAGAATCTGAGCTGTTGGGAGAAACTAGCGGGGCAGTGGATGCTCAAAGGCAGCAGACCGTAGAACGGCTGGAGAAAAAAATAGCCGAGCTAGAGATCAAGCTGAAGGAGGCCATGCCATGAGTATGCCTTTTGATCCACTTCAGCGAAAGATTGAGCGTTTAAAAACAAAATTCAAAAGGATTGAAGAGCAGTACATTGCAGAGACAGAGCTGCTCGGTGAACAAGACGGCGCGATTGAACAACAAAGAGTGCAGACCGCAGAGCGTTTAGAAGCGGAGATGAATAAGATCCAAAAGGAACTAAATGCTGCCGAGAAAAAGTTAGAAAACCGTCATATTGATGCCTTGGTAGATTGCTTAGAAGACTTCTGGGAGCCTCATCAGCAAACGTTTGAGAAAATATATTTAAAGTTGTTACCGTCTGGTCACTATTTGAGAGTTCAAGGCTTGCCTCACACGCTTTTAGCGATGGTGAACGCGATCTCAACCAAAATCACGTCAGATGCGAGCGATGTATACACGCCGCTTATTCACTTTGTTGGACAGCTCATGACAACGGAGAATCTGTGTATTCCAGGTTTGCAAGATTGGCTGGTAGCAGAATTAGCCCGGCAGTGTGATTCATCTACCCATGCAGGTGATGTTAATCAGTGCTTGCAGGTGATGGCAGAGCTCCATACATCAGCTGAGCAGCGTTGCTCTTGTTTGTTGGTTCGAGTCACTGAGAGCGGGCAACAATCTGCTCAATCAAACCAGAAGCAATATACGATGCAAGGTTGGTACATCAGCGATGTGGTGGCCTACAGGCAAACGTTTGATAGCGTTGTCAATATTCATCTGCCCAACGATTCACCCGATAAGCCCCAGGCATTTGTGGCGGCTGCGTTAGAGGAAAATCTGAGATCGCTCATTGATGTTTCTTTAGATCACAGTGACGGTGTGCCTGAGTCATTACAGATTTTTTTGCCACCTGAGCTAATGAACGAACCCATTGAGTGCTGGAGTAGCCGTCCGCCTGCTGAAGAAAGTATGCTCACTCTGAGCTGTGAGCATAGGGAAGGTGTTTTCATTCGCTGTGACAAAAGGCTGACTGAGCGCCGACTACGATGGATGGACTGGGCTGAGCGTTGGCGTTTGTTAGAGCAGCAAGCACATGAGCCGACCAGTGATTTGTTGTTATCGACTGATGAATCAGGGTGTCCAAGGGTGGAGCGGCAGCTGATGAATATGAAAAAGCGCGTTTTTGGACTGAAGTTAACGTGTTTGCCGCAGCAACCAGAAAAAGGCACCGTCAAAAGAAATAGCTTCTTTAGTTTGCTATCACAATCGGCAGTACCAGCAGCGCTGTGGGTGCGTCAGCACTCTTCAGAAATGGGCTGCGAAGCTTTGATCGATGACGTGGTGAGTGCTGATCCACTCAGCGAAATTCCTATAAATGTTTACACCCGGCGACAATTAGATGATGATTTTGCCGGGCAGCATTTGGCTCTGATGTGGGAGGATCCACATTTGCTCCCGCCAGAGTTTCGGCACAAGCCTGCTGCTTGAGTTTTGGCTTGATATTCTGTCTTGAACGTCTGCTTAAATTTGCTAGTTATCTGCAATATGCACTATGTCTGAGTTATCCCCGTCCTCATCCCAGCTATCAACGCCTCAAGCGTGGCACCTCTTTCAAGATACAGGTGTTCCTAATCGTGATTGGCAAATGCCAGATGCGCCTAGCTGGCGGCCATTTGGACAATCAGTGCAGCCGGGCATAGATCGGCGTAAGCAGCGGGCAAAAACCTTTCAAATGCAGCCTGAGCAGATAGATATGGTAAACGCAGCGATTTATCTGCGTCGCCCTTTGTTGATTACGGGGAAACCGGGAACGGGGAAATCATCCTTGGCGTACAAGGTGGCTAAGGAGTTGATGTTGGGCGAGGTGTTGTATTGGCCCATCACCACCCGAACGACTCAAAAGCGTGGGCTGTATCGTTACGATGCCATTGGTCGATTGCAAGAAACAGAGCAGCAGGCCAAGTCTGAGCAGGGCTTTCAGCCGCCTGAATCGATTGGTAAATACATTACCTTGGGGCCGTTGGGCACAGCGCTGTTGCCGTCGTCTAAGCCTAGAGTGCTGTTGATTGATGAGATTGATAAGGGAGATATTGATCTGCCGAATGATTTACTCTCTGTGTTTGAAGAGGGCTGGTTTGAAATTCCTGAGCTGGAGCGGATTAAAAGTGAGGTGCCAGCTGTGGAGGTTAGAACAGCTTATGCAGATACGCAAGAGCCGACCGCCTCGGATATTCGCTATCAGGTGATAGATGGCAGGGTGAGCTGTGAGGCTTTTCCGCTGGTGATTTTGACCAGTAACGGTGAGCGTGATTTTCCGCCTGCTTTCTTGCGGCGCTGTTTACGCCTGCGGATGGCACAGCCTAATAAAGAAATGCTCGGGCGGATTGTTTCGGCGCATTTGGATGCGGAGTTTGAAGCGCTGAGCCAGACGCAGGCGGAAGGGGTTGTAAATGAGCGCCGGGCTGCGGCTGCGGCTGTTCGCAATGAACTGATTGAAACTTTTATAGAGAAACGCAAGGAGAATGAACTTTCGACTGATCAATTACTAAATGCGCTCTTTATGGTGACTCGCGAACGTGCGCCTGTGGGTAGCCGCCGAGAGCGGTTAATTAATGCTTTACTTAAGCCTTTGAGCAGCGCTGAAGATTTAGCTGAGGATTTAGGCGAAGATTTGGCTGAAGAGCAAGGCATGGCGACATGATTGAACAGCTGATAGATCGGTTGCGGCAGGCGGGGCTAGATCTTAGTGCTGAAGAAATTGCAGATGCGCTGTGGCTGGCTGAGCGATTGGATGCACCGCCTGCTCGAAAACCACCGGCTAAGTCTGATCAACAAATAGAGGGTGCTGTGCGGATTGAGGAGATCGATACGATCGCTCAAGGCGATCGCCCGCTGTCCGATTTGCCGCTATTTCCTAGCGATGCCTTGACGGTAGACGGTGAAAGTGAAGACGCTGATATGCCCTCCGGGTTTCCCTTTAAAGCACCAGCTGCTAAAGCGTTACCAAATGCTGTGAGTTTAAGCCGAGCACTGCGCGCTCTATCGCGAAAAGTGCCTTCTCAAACTCAGGTTGAACTGGATGAAGAAGCGACGGTTGAGCAAATTGCGGCACTGCGCATCTTTAGTCCGGTGGTGAAGCCTGAGCTGGAACGCTGGCTTGATTTGGAGCTGGTCATCGAAGATGCTGCGATGAGTTTTGTGTGGCGCAAGACGGTAGAAGAATTTAAGCGAAAGGTGTTGGAGCGCTTAGGGGCTTTTCGTAATCTGCGCATGTGGCAGTTGCGAGCAGATGAGCACCGGCAGTTACAGCTATGGCCTTATATTCAAGGTGCTGCTGTTGGCGCAAAAGCGCCGTCTTTGGGTGGTATTCGGCCTCGCAGTCCCAAAATTTTGATGCATCCTTCGCAGCGGCGGTTGATTTTGCTAGTGAGTGACTGTCGGTCGTTGTTATGGCAGGCAAGGCCGGAACGGCCTTTGTCTTTTCAGCGTTCTTCTCAGCGCACCTATCAGCCAACGATTTACGATTGGTTACAGCGTTGGAGTGCCCAGGGGCCGACGACGCTCGTGCAGCTATTGCCGGAGCGGCTGTGGCCGCAAACGGAGCTGGGCTACGGTGATAGCGTTCAGCTCAGTGCGCTTCAGGCGGGGGTGCCTAATACTCACTTGACGGTGGAAGGGGCAACGCGTTGGCAACTGGAGAAAGGGCCGTTGCCAGAGCCATTAGCTGTGCCTGTGGTCACGCTGGAGGCTGGGCCGATGCGTCAGTGGGCGAAGGTGGTTGCGGGCCGGGGCAATGAAAGAACGCCAGGGGTTTGGTTTGATATTGGGTTGCTTCAGCAGTTTCCTTCGGAAGGGGTGGAGCGTTGGGCGGGATTGTCTGCTGAGGCGAATGTAAATCGGTTTTTGGCATCGGGGGCGTCGCCTGTTGCTAAGCAGTTGGTGAGGCTGATGGCAGCGGCTCCTGTGAGCTTATCGGTGGTGCATTTGCTCCAGGAAAAGATGCTGCGGTCGGCGACGCCTGTGCATGTGGCGGAAGTGTATATGAGTGGTTTGTTGTGTGATGAGGGGGGACACAATAGTGATGGTGAGCCAATATACGACTTTAAAGAGGGTGTACGCGATCGCTTGATAAAAGTCTCTGATCCGGATTTAACGATTCAGGTATTTACACAGCTCACCGAAAAAATTAAAGAGGAGTTAGGAGATGCGGGAGAGTCGATAGAAAGCTTTGATGCGCTGCTCTCTCCTGATCCAGACTGGGTTAAATCGAGTGGGTTGGTTGCGCCTTTTGCGTCAGTGGCTTTGGGTGTGTTGAAGGCGCTGGGTGGCGATTACGCTGACTATGCGGCGTTTGTAGAGGAGAATCCAACGCCGAGGCGCACAACGACAGAAGTTGCTTTCCCGCCGTTGCAAACGTTGGCGTTTATGTGTGGGGCGCTAGTAGATGATGAAGCGTCTTCTGATGATGATGAGGTTGATCGTTTCCCGCCGTTACTGAAACTGGCTAATTTTAAGGTAGCGACGATTAGCTTGCCGCCGCAAAGGTTGGAAGCATTTGAGTTTCAAACAGCGAAGATTGAGCGTGAGCGAGCAGGGCTATTTCGTCGGATGCAATGGGTGGTGAAAAAGAGTCGCGCTCAGGCACGTAGGTTTGATGAACCACTTGCAGATGATCTAACGCTGGAAATGGTGGCTATTCCAGGTGGCAGGTTCCTGATGGGGGCCTCTGATGAAGGGCAGCATGATGTAACCGTGCCAGA
>JBGCGG010000195.1:0-28396 GCA_045110585.1 Phormidesmis sp.
CACACATCACATAGATGGTCGTCAATAACGTCATTAAGAACTGACGACGGGGTTTGCTAAATAGCCTACTTTGCTCAGTAGACCCGGTATGATAGCTGGCATAGCCATTTTGGTGGGTTTTGTTGTGTTAACTAAACCGTATGCCCGAATGGCTTTTTTGACTATCTTCTCTCCTTTTTCTGTCCGAACTATTGGTAAATAAGACAACGACTATTCAGTGCAACCTTTCTCTTCATTTAGTAGGCTCACTGAAAGGAGAGTACAGATGAAACCTAGGTTATTTGAGAATCAAACAGTTTTCCCTCAACCGATACGTTTATTGTGTTCAACAACAGCAATCACACTGTTAATAACAACACTCATGGCGATACCTGCGATCGCAGAAGAGCCGACAGATAATCTCTCAGTTGTGCGTAAAAACAACACCGCTACACACCAAGTACGTCAAAACAACATCCGTCGGCTGATTTTGCTAAACGAGTGTGCAGGGTGTGACCTTTCAGAAGTTGACTTAACAGCAGCTCACCTGATTGGCGCTGACTTACGCGATGCCAACTTACAGTTTGCAAACCTGACCAATAGCAATTTAGAAGGCGCTGATTTAACGGGCGCCAACCTCACCGGAGCTAACCTAACCAATACCTTTTTAACCAACGCTTCATTGGCGAACGCACAGCTTAAGAATACCAACTTTAGCAATGCCCACCTTTATTATGTCAACGTAGCCGGTGCCACCATCGATAGCCCTGTACTAACGGGCGCACAACTTCTCAACACAAATATTTCCGTAGGTGGAGAACAACCCACAACAGCAGACGAGATTCCACAGCTCCCTGCTGGAATACGCTTGGAGCAAAGTAACCCTGAAGAAATCCGCTGATCGCCTTACAGCTTTATATCTTGTAGCCCTCTCAAAGAACAGGCCCCCATATCTGCACGCCGTTGCGACAGCTCAATAGTTCTTCTGATTGCTAGATTTGAATCGGCCCACTTCAAAGTCTCTTTTTTTCGCGTGCTTAGTCTTTCGAGCAGTCACTCGCTTCCGCCACATCTTGAAGCTAGAGCGCTTCATGTAGCGCCGCATCACCGCAATAACATCCTTTTCTTTCAGCCCAAACTGCGCCTCAATTACTTCAAAAGGCGTTCTATCTTCCCACGCCATTTCAAGTACGCGGTCAATTGTTGCAGAATCTAGCTCTTTAGGATCCATTTTCTTGCGGTGGCGTTACGCTTCTAATTCTCCTGGTTTTGCGGCCAAGTAATCATCCCCTTTTAGTTGGATAACCATCAGCTTGGCAGGCTCGTCACCCACGCACCCAGACACATGCCCTTTCTTACCATCGGCATCCGTCGTCGTATTTTGATCCGCGCCAAAAGAAACTTCTCCTGGCCCCATTTCCACCCGCACCCCGTCCATCGTCTCGACGAACCAGGTACCGGTAATCGGCACAATCCACTGGGGTCGTGGGTTCTCATGCCAATCACCGACCCAGCCCACTGGCAAAGTTGCAAACAACACTTCCGCGTCGCCACTCATGAGCCGGTTATTCCACTGCTCAGCAGCATCGCCGCCCATGCTTTCACTCACATAGTTCGTGAGTTCGCACTGGCTCTGATGGCTAATGCCCTCATCATCTGTCCAAACATGCCAGTACGTAAGGGTCGGCTTGTTTAAAGGCGGCTTTTCTGAGGTTGACGATGAAGTCGAGGCTGGAATTGACATAGAAAAATTCGGAGAAAAAGAAACCCACATTGCAGAGGTTATCAGCTTAAGAGGCTTCTGGTTTCTTAGCGCCAAACAAGCCCTTAATGCCGTTGATAGCGCCTAGCAAACCGCGTTCGGAGCGATCGCGCGGCTTCTTCGCCGGTTCAATATCATCTTCTTTCTCACCTTTAAGGCGATAGCCATACTCTAGGCTGTTCTTATTCTTTTTGAGTACCGGAAACGCTCGGAACGCACCTTGGAGCAGATCCGCTTCACTGTGATAGATTGCGCGGCTAATTTGGCTAGAGCGGCGCACTGCGATCGCGCCGATTGGGTACCACTGCTTATTACCTTGTGCTCGCGCGTACACTTCGTACTCTGGCAAGCCATCTGTCTTCATTTTGTCGTACTGCGCAGAAGCCTTTTCGCGCTTTTTCGTACGCTCAGATTTAGGCTTCTTAGGGGTTCTCTTTCCAAAACCGACAGGCTCAGACATAACGCTCAATTCCATCTTGTTTACACAAGTTTACATTATTCTCAGACAGTCTGGCTGTACCCTCCGACGGACTCTGTCTCTGGCGCACGTTCATCTGGCACGCTTTCATCTGGCACGCTTTCATCTGACACGCTTCATCTGGCATGCTGACCCCTGATCAAAAATCTACAACGCTTGTCGTAAATACTTAGCCCGATAAACTGGCAAGCCTTTTTCAATGCCCACACGTTCACGATCAGTTTTAGCCGGAAATGGACTGGCCGTTAGCCAGTCGTCGCCTGCGCGGGTAAAAGCTGGGTTCTCGTTAAAGCGATCGCACATTTCCACACACACCTCCTCGATATCTGACTGCAACCACACCCACCCACTCACAGGCATCAGCGCTGCAAGCACCGCCACCAGCTCTGGCTGGACTACCCGTCGCTTTTGATGGCGCTTTTTAAACCACGGATCAGGAAACTGAATACTCACCCGCTGCAGTCCACCTGGATAGTTGGCTAGCACAGGCTTTAGTGAATTGTTCGCATTACAAAAAATAAAATGCAGATTCCTGGCGGCCCCTGCCTGCACAGCCTTCTCATGCCGCATCAACGCCCTTTCTACCAGAGGCTCACGGATCTCTAAACCCAAAAAATTCCATTCCGGCACCTGCTGCGCCATCCCTCGCACAAAATCACCTTTCGCACAGCCAATATCTAAATGAAGCGGCAACTGCGGATTTTCAAAAACCTCAGCCCAATCCGGTGCCTGAGCAGGGTTTGAATACTTACTGCTTAACGGATTGACATGCTGACGAACACGGCGAATGGGTGGCAAATCTACGAAATCTCCAAAACGGCAGGTCGCCAAAACGTATATGCAGACAGTCTAGGTCGTGCATTTTGACGAAAACTCACGAGCAGACCATTATGGCTCTCTCAACGCCTTTACACCAAGCCCTGCCGCACCACAATTCGTCACGTAGGGAATCGCATCCGTCGTTTTAGGCCAGCTGCGCCATACAAATACCGCCAAAAACGGCATCGAAACCGCCACCAAAATTAAACTCATCCACCACAGCTCCTGCACATCACTCACCGTCGTGGTTTGTCCGCCCGAGGCGACCTGTGAAAACCAGTCAATGCCCACCGCCGCCAAGTTATTTAAAGCGTGACAGCCAATCGGCACCCAAAGGCTCTGCGTCCGCACATACAAAAGGCCCATTACCAGCCCAAACAGCGTTAGTCCAATCGGGTTATTAAAATGCAGCGCGCCAAATAAAATCGAAGATGCGATCACCCCAGACCGCAGGCCCCACTGCACGCTCCATCGCTGCAACAGAATGCCACGAAAGACCAGCTCCTCCACCACAGGGGCATACACCAGCAGCAAAAACAGCATCAGCGCTTCGTATAGCTGAGGGTAGGCGCTTCGATGACTATCCAGCAGGGTGCTGTTTTCTAAGAGCTGACTGACATAGGACGGAAAGCTTAGGGACAATAAATAGAAAATGACCGAAGAGATACCCAGAGAAAACAGCAGTAGGCTCAGAACCAAAACCACACTATATAGAATGGAAAATTTTGGGTTCCTTTGGCCAAATAAGTAGCGAGTTTTCAACCCTTCCTGATGACCAATCCACAAAATGGAAACAGCCATTACCGTTAAAACGGCAATGGTGAGCACGGGAGTCGAAATGGGATCTTCGTTTGATTTGGGAATAACCTGCCACTCTCCGAGCAGCGCATATAGGCTTCCGGCCCCTAAGCTCGCCATTAAAAAAGTGCCGAGCACCAGATAACGGCTTTTGAGCGCCAAGAAGGGATTGGGTACCGCATTATTGGAATCAGCGAGTCGGGGAGAAGACGAAGTATCCATTTAGAGAGAAGGCGATCGCCAGTACAAAAGCGCAAACAGCCTGTCTCTGCGCCCACAGTTAATATAAAAATTCAGAAATACAGGAAGTCAGAAATGTAGAAAGCCGGAAATTTATCTTTGAGAAGAAGTCCGAACATTATAGAAAGCTTTGCCACTTAACTACCTGAGAATTCTCGTCAAATTGAGAGGCTCCCAGCAATTTCCAGAGATTTATCTAGCCTTCATTCACAACTTCCATAGTTCTACGCAAGTCTAAACGACTAAAACGTATCGACAATGTCACGTTCACTACGCAATTACACGTCATCCACCCCAAAAACTGCCACAATTTCATCAAACACTCATACAGACTTGCTAAAGTATCTAAGTAGCAGAGGGACTCACCTCACTTAATGCATTTGCGCAGTGCCGCCTAACTCAGACCCGCCTAATTCTGACGCTGACAATTCCGCTCAGTTGCCCAACTCATCGTCTGGGGCATCGGAACCGTCGCCGGTTTCGCCTGCCCAAAGTTCAGCCGCAGAGCCAGGTAGCAGCTCATCAAGCGAGCTAGAAAGTTCATCAGACGCGGCATCAGACGCGGCATCAGAATCAGCGCCGTTAGCAACAGAATCTGATCTGCCACCAACGGAATCCAATGTGCCACAAGCGGAAGGAAAATCAGGGTCATTTCCTTGGTTTTGGCTCGGTGCGTTCATTGGCACCTTATTTAGCGCAGCGGGGTTAGGGCTCGCCGCTTGGGCCTGGATTTTTGTTAATGAAGATCTCTCGCCACTAATTTCTAAAACCCTCACCAACTCGTTAGAGCGTCCCATTGAGCTAGGCGATGTTGAACAGGTCACTTTTGGCAGCTTGCGGGTTGGCCCGTCCACGTTAGGCGCATCCGAAAAAGATCCCACCACGCTGACCGCTGAATCGGTCACCGTCAGATTTGATCTGATTGAAACACTATTGACCTCAGAGCTAGGAATCGATCTGGTGGTTGAAAACGCAGATGGCGTTTTAACACAGGATGAAGAGAAGGGCTGGTTAAACTTTGAGATTCCAGAACAGGAAGAAGATGACAACCAAGAAAGCCGCTTTGAAGTCAACTTAGAAGATATTCGGGTGAGGAAATCTAAGCTAACGCTGGTACCACTCCCCTATGAAAACGGCGAGCCTGTTCCTATTCCACTAAACAATTTAACTGGATTCGCCAGCTTGGATAAAGTTGACGTCGCAGGCGAATCCGCTAATCGAGTTCGGTTTGAACTCAAAGGCACGCCCGCAGAGGGGGGCGAAATTGTGCTTAAAGGTGAGGTGCAGCCGATTGAAGCAGTGGCCTCTGGGGAAAACCCTGCCGAGAAGCCTATTCAGCAAGCCACCAACATGACTGTACTGGCAGACAAAGCGCCGTTAGCAGATGTGCTCAGCTTCACCCTTTCAACCATTGATTTGGCCACCGACCAAGTAGACGTTGCCGCAGGACGCGTTAGCGGCACCTTGGATATGGCCTTTCGCCCTGAGGAAATGGTGGACTATTCCGGCGTACTCAGCGTTGAGGATGTCGATATTAGTACCCCTTTATTGCCCCTCACCTTTGAGAATGTGGAAGGGCAAACCCGCTTTGAAGGGAATCAATGGACGGTGGATCGCATTAGCGCCCAGTATGGAGAAATTGAGGCGGTTGCCGAAGGGCTAATTGATTTTGATGAAGGCTACGCGCTGACGGCTGAGGCAAATAATGTTTCAGTGGAGGCATTTACTAATACAGCCGGGTTTGAGCTGCCGGTTCCCACAGAAGGCGTATTTGATGTGCTCGCTCGCATGGAGGGTGCCATTGATAATCCGCAGTTTGCGGGCAGTGTGATCGCTAATGAACCGCTCAAAGTAGACAAGCTCACCTTTACTAGCGCCGCCACAGATTTTCTTTTACAAGGCAATCAGCTTTCTCTAGCCAACATTGCCGCAACCCCCAATACGGGCGGTGCCCTGCGCGGATCTGGCCAAGTCAGCCTCACCGCAGATACGCCGTTTACCTTTCAAGTCAACGCCCGTAGCGTCCCGGCTGAAGCGATCGCTCAGCTTTACGGCGTAGAACCTGGCTTTAAGTTGGGCCTAGTATCAGCCGATGCACAAGTGGTTAGCAACGGCGGGGATGTACGCACAACAGTTGATTGGCAAGCCCCAAATGCACTGTATCCAGGCACTGGCACAATCGCCATTAGGGGTGATCGTTACGACTTTACGAACAACATTTTCCAAATTGGCGGGGGCACGGTCACCGGGGGCGGCACGCTTGCCGATGGGCGCTGGCAAGGCGACGTTAACTTACAGACCGTACAGCTCAGCACTTTTTCCCAAGACTTAAAGGGCGATATTAGCGGCCAGTTTAACGTGGGCGGCAATACAGCCGATACAAGTATTGGCGCGATCGCAGCGAGCGGCAACGTTCGGTTTTCAAACGGCCTAGCCACATTTAGCCCTCAATTCGATAGCTTAAGCGACCCCCTCACCGCCCAAGTAGGTTGGAATGGGAAAACCATTGACATCATTACCGCCAACACCGACCGCATCACGGCTAGCGGCACCCTCACCCCCTTATTCGATAGAGGCTTTGAAGGCTTAGAGCGGCTAGATCTCAACGTGGTGGCCCAAGGGTACGAAATCAACGATATCCCCTTTGTCATCATTCCTGAACCGCTATCTCTAGCGGGCATCACCAACTTCAGCGGCTCCATCACCGGAGATCCGCTCGCGCCCAATATCAGCGGCAACGTCGAAATCGCTAACTTAGTCGCCAACCGTCTGCCGTTTAATACCCCCCTCAGCGGCCAGCTAGACTTTGGGTTTGACCGTGGGCTGAACTTGAATTTGACTAACGGCTTAGCCGAAAACGGAGAGGCGATCGCACTCAACCTCGGCCCCAGCACTTTCTTGACGGATAACGCTGTTCCTGACGTCAACTTTGAGATTAAATGGCGCGATGCCATCGCCACAGGCCAAACTGAAGGCGATATTCTCACCGCCACCGCCGATAACTTTCCCCTCTCCACCCTCAACTTTCCTCCCGGTGGCGCAGGCGAGATTGGCCAGCTGCGCGGCACCCTCAATAACACCACCGTCGCCATCAATCTCAACAATCAAACCCTCAGCGGCGATATCACCATTGACCAGCTTGGCCTTGGCTACCTTGGGGCCGGTCAGCTCGCGGGCCAAATCCGCTACGCCAACGACCTCGCCACCCTCACCAACGGCCAACTCCTACTCAATGAAAATCGCTACACGCTCAACGGCTCGCTGACCCTAGGCGGCACCACCCCAATTTACGCAGCCTCCCTTGCCACCGACGAAGGCGACATTCAAAATCTCCTGACAGCGCTCTCTATCTATCGACTAGAAGATATTCGCCGAGGTCTGAGACCCCCAGACTGGCTCGCCAATCCCCCCTCTCAAACGGTTCTCGATAGCGTTTTAGCCACTCGCGAGATCAGCCCTAGCAGCGCCGATCAAAAAGCCACATTCGATCTGGTTCAACAGCTTCGTCGCCTATCAGAGATCCAAGCGATTCAGGCAGAACAGGCGATCGCAGCAGCCTCTGCCCCTCTCCCCCCCCTCCAAAAACTTGCAGGCCCCTTCTCTGGCACACTCGAACTTGCAGGCACCGGCAACGACTTCGAATTAACCTTTGATCTGCTTGGGGAAAATTGGGCTTGGGGGAAAGACTACGGCGCAGAAGAAGTCATTGCCACAGGCACGCTCACCCCAAATATTCTCACGTTCGAGCCAGTCAGATTCGCCTCGGTCATTCCGGTGCCCACCGGCAGCGCCATCAACAACACCGCAACCGTTCCGCCCTCTACATCTGATCCCAACAGCGTCAGTCTTGAAGTAGAACCTGCCCTAGCAGCTGTGACGCTCTCTGGTCAGCTCGTCTACGGCCGTGAAACCGAACTCACTTCCAACCTTCAGGCCTCCGCCCAAAATCTAAACGTCGAATCTTTTCGAGAAATCTTTCAAATCCCCCTCGACATAGATGGCTTCGCCAACGCTCGGGCAACCGTGGGCGGCACCCTTGCCAACCCTCAACTTCGAGGCAACGCCTCTTTAGATACGGTCACCATCAACGACACCCCCATTGAATCCGCCACTGCCCAATTCCTGTACCAAAACGCCCGACTCAGCCTCGCCAGTCAACTCACCGCCACCACTCCCGAACAGCCCCTGACCCTATCCGCCCAAATTCCCTATGCCTTCAACTTCATGGATATTCAGCCAGAGAGCAAAGCGATCTCTGCAGATATCAGTGTGCAAGACGAAGGCTTAGCCCTCCTCAATATTTTTACTGACCAAGTCGCGTGGGAATCAGGCACCGGGCAGTTCAATTTGAACATTGGCGGCACCCTTAACAGCCCACGAATTGAAGGGGCTGCGATCATTAGCGGGGCAGTCATTAGCGCACCTATCCTGCCAGAGCCACTCACTGACGTCACCGGTAATGCCATCTTCAACGATGAACAAATCATCGTTCAAGGGTTGCAAGGTCAGTTCAGCAACGGCCAACTCACCGCCGCCGGTATCTTTCCACTCCTATTCCCTATCGTCAGCGGCCCTCAGCTCAGTAGGCTAACGGCCCCCATCGAATCAGAAGCCTTTGAACCTGAACCGTTTGACGCGCTAGATGCCCCTGAATCGGACAGCATTGCATCCGAAAGAAATGAATCAGGTGGAAATGAATCGAGTGGAAATGAATCCAACGAGACCGAATCCAACGAGACCGAATCCAACTTCAACCCCCTATTTATCCAGCCCCTTTCCCCCGATCTCCCACTCACCGTTAACCTTGAAGATATCGCCCTCAACTTTCAAGACCTCTACAAGGGTGGCGTCAACGGCCAAATCATCGTAGGCGGCAGCGCCCTACTAGGTGGCCCTCAAGTCAGCGGCCAGGTCGTCCTCTCCGAAGGCCAGGTGATTTTGCCAGATGGTAATGCCGCCAGCACTGAAGGTAATGGGGAGCCTATCGCAGCTGACGCATCTCCCCTGCCAGTCGCCTCGAACCCAGACGGCATCTCCACTATTTTCCGCGACTTACGACTCACACTAGATCCCTCTACTCGAATTGTTCAGGGCAACTTGCTTAACTTCACCGCCGATGGCACCCTATTGCTCAACGGCCCTCCTGACGATCTCGAACCCGAGGGAATTATTGCCATTCGCTCTGGTCGCGTCAGCCTTTTTGATACTATTTTCCGGCTCAGAGGCCGCGACAATACCGCCGTCTTCACCCCGCAAGCAGGCTTACAAAATCCACTGCTCAATATTTCCCTACGGGCCTCTGTCCCAGAAATTAGAAGAAACGACTTCGGCCCCATCGAGAATACGCCTTTCGCCAGAGCCGAAATCCCTGAGTTGGATCGCAATGCATTTTCTAGTCCCGGTTCGCTTCGTACTGTCCGCATCCGTGCCAATGTCAACGGCCCTGCAAACGCAATTTTCGAAAACTTAGAGCTCTCTAGCTCCCCGCCACGAAATAATGAAGAGCTGATTGCCCTACTTGGCGGCGGCGTTGCCAACGCAGTGCGCTCAACGGTAGGCAGCATCTCAGGCCAGGATGGTGATGGCTTCAGCGGTCTCATTAATTTAGTCGGTGGGAGCTTACTCACCCGTCTGCAAGATTTGGTCGTTAATACCCTCAATGTCAGTGAGTTCAGTATTTTTCCGGTCACAGCGGCGAGTCGCACGCTCTCTGACGAAGACAATGAAAATGAGACCGGCCTAGACATTGGGGCTACGGTTGGATTTGACATTGCCCCAGATGCCTCTATCTCTTTCACCAAAATTTTGACCGATGATACAGATCCTGAAATTGGCCTCAACTATCGACTCACCGATGCCCTTACCGTCCGAGGGGCAACCAACTTCGACGATGTCAATCAGTTTTTACTAGAGTATGAATTTAGGTTCTAAGGGACGAGCTATACCAGCACGAGCTACACCGTCACGAGCGGCACAGGCACAGGCAGAATTTGCATGATGCGCTTCATTGGAATGTGCTCGGATGTACTTCTACACAATCCTTCTGTACCAAATGCTTCTATACGGAATGCTTCTATGCGGTGTGCATCTACCGATTCTGTCACGTTAGTGAGGCCATTATCATCGGCATACGCCCAATGTAGGAGAATGGCCTCCATCCGGTCTACTCCCAGTTTTGCTCCCCAGCTCTGCCCCCAGTTCTGAGCACATATGCCAACAGCAGTTTGCGATACGATCCAACAAGATTATTCAAAGTGATACGGAAAAGGGTAATACTAGCTGAAAACCTTTGGATATCCTCCAGCCTTACAGCGACCGATTGCCAGGAAGTTTCTTTCTAGTTGGTCTATCCGCCAAATAAGTTTTGTCTACTCATTTTTGTTCATTTACACCCGATAACCCGTGCTAAAACGAATCACGTTCTCGCTCATGTTGCTGTTGGCTGCTGGGAGTCAGGCTAAGCCAGCTGCGGCTCAAGCTCTATTGCCCTACACCCTACCCCTCGATGAAGAGCGGCTACAGGCAGATGGTGAAAGCTTAGCGAGAGATGCGGCTTTGCAGGCACAGTTCCAACAGTACGATGAAGCCTTGGCACGTGCCCAACTCGCAGCGCAGTTGCTGCCTAGCGATCCGAACGTATTAACGCTGCTGGGCAGTTTGTATTTGCAGGCTTCTGACCCTCAGCCTGAAAAAGCCATTGAGACGCTCAATAGAGCAAGAGCATTACAGCCGGATAATGCACCCGTCATGTTTGCCCTTGGCAATGCCTACTTCAGTCAGGGCCTGTACCAAGATGCCATTAGCTCTATCGAAGCAGGGTTAGCGATGGAACCGGATACGGCGGGCGCACTGTTCGACTTGGGAAATGCTCACTACAAGCTAAACCAGTACGATAAAGCGATCGCACAATATGAAAAAGCAGTTAGCAAAGATTCTAGCTTCTGGCCTGCGGTTAATAATATTGGCCTAGTAATGTATGAAGCGGGCGATGTTGATGGCGCGATCGCCAAGTGGCAAGAAGCGCTCACCATCGCCGGACAGGAAGAAACTGAACCCCAACTCGCGATCGCAGTTGCCCAATTCACCCAAGGCAACCAGAGCCTAGCCGTCAGCAATAGCGCCATCGTTGCCCTAGAGCGCAACCCTCGCTACGCCGAAATCGACTACCTCAAAGAAAACCTTTGGGGTGACAAACTCATTGCCGACACAGAAACTTTCTTTACCACCCCTTCCCTACAGGAACTGCTGAACGCCCTGTAAAGAATGCCCTGTAAAGAACGCCCTGTAAAACCGCATCTCAGCCAAGCGAGCAGCAAGGTAGAGCAGCGCGATTAGAGGGACACGACTAGAGGGACACGGTAAAACGCACCCAATTAAAAAGGCGACGGTTACAGTAACCGTCGCCTTTTTAATGTGCATATTCCGTCAAAACTATGGTACAAGTGAACCAAATTCAGTTTACGGTTCACGTGACTCATCACTTAGCCTTGGCTATTCAGCACTAAATAGTCGCTGTTAAATAGCCAGGGCAGGGCTGTTAAATAGCCAGGGCAGACAGAAATCTCTCTATTCTTCGCTAGGAATCATAGCCGTGATATCGTCTACAAACTTCTGATGATCCACAACGGGCTTGGAAATATAGCCATCTGCGCCGCTTTGCTTTAAAAAGCTCTCGCGATCGCCATCCATCGCATGCGCCGTCACTAAAATCACCGGCACCCCAGAGGTCTCTGGCTTTCCTTTTAGCATCTGAGTAATCTCAATGCCATCTACCGGCTTGCCTTGATAAACGCTATGGGAAAGCGAAACATCCATTAAAATGACATCCGCCTCCTGTTTCTCAGCAATGCTGATTACTTCCTCAACATTCTCAGTGTGCTTAACGTTCAGCCCACCTCGCTTCGTCAAAATTTTTGAGAAAACGCGGGCATTCACCATATCGTCTTCCACAATCAAAACGGTCTTCATGACTTCTCGTGTGACTGTTTGCACAGACCTCTAAAACAACGAACTATTAAAAACAAACTGAGACGAAACAGGGAAAACAAATTGACAAGCGGTATTCGTCAATATACAACCGTTATGGCTCCTCTCATGGAGCTAACGACGCTGTCTAGGCCAAAACAGAAATTCTGCCCAATTTTAGACAGACGAAAAAGCAACCATATACCAAAAGCGTTAGAGGGCAAAATCTACCCGCATCTATTTTCAACTTTTCTTTTCAATTTTTTTTGATATACACAGTAACAAGCTTCCCAAAACCGCCTATTAAAGTATTGCAGTTTCTCAGTGGATGCATGTAACGTACACCATGTAAAAGGGCCAAGCCCTTTGCCGCTCTCGTTAGTCACCTCCGGTAAGCCATTTCGGTCTCTCAGCCGGCCCATTCATCAGGACTCCATTCATGGCCAAACAGTTGGACTTTTCCAAAGAACAGATCGTCAGCACTGCTCTCCACACTGAAGTGCAGCGATCATATTTGGAATACGCCATGAGCGTCATCGTAGGCCGCGCCCTGCCAGACGTCCGCGATGGGCTCAAGCCTGTCCATCGGCGCATCCTCTATGCCATGCATGAGTTGGGCCTCACCCCTGATCGCCCTTTCCGCAAATGCGCACGCGTAGTCGGTGATGTCCTTGGTAAGTACCATCCCCACGGCGACCAGGCGGTATACGATGCGCTGGTGCGCATGGTGCAAGATTTCTCCAGCCGTTACCCGCTGCTCTCTGGTCACGGCAACTTTGGCTCAGTGGATAACGACCCACCAGCAGCCATGCGCTACACCGAAACGCGCCTAGCAGAAATTGGCCACGGCGCTTTGCTCGATGAAGTCAGCGAAGCGACGGTCGATTTTGCCGATAACTTTGACAGCTCTCAGCAAGAGCCGATTGTGCTACCGGCCCAGCTCCCAAACCTGATTCTCAATGGCAGTTCGGGGATTGCAGTGGGCATGGCCACCAACATCCCACCCCATAATTTAGGCGAGGTGATAGACGGGCTAATTGCGCTCATTGACCGGCCTAACCTGTCTAACGAAAAGCTCTTTGAGCTAATTCCTGGCCCAGACTTTCCCACTGGGGCCGAAATCATTGATACCAAAGGCATTCAAGATGCCTACCGCACCGGGCGCGGCAGTATTCCCATTCGCGGAATTGCCAGCTTTGAAGAAATTCGCCCTGGCAAAGGAAAGCGCAGCCGTCAGGCCATTATCGTGACTGAATTGCCGTATCAGGTAAACAAGGCTAGCTGGATTACTAAAATTGCTAGCTTGGTTAATCAAGGGCGGATTGAAGGCATTTCAGATATTCGAGATGAGAGCGATCGCGAAGGCATGCGCGTGGTTATCGAAATCAAACGCGAAGCCCAGCCCCATCTCATTTTGAATGATCTGTACAAAATGACACCGCTGCAAACCAACTTCGGCGCGCTCATGCTCGCCATTGATGATGGCCAGCCCCGACAGCTCTCTCTTCGCGAAATCCTAGAGGCCTTTCTCACCTTCCGTGAAGACACCCTCATTCGCCAGTACAACCACGAACTCGGCCAGCGACAAAATCGTGCCCACATCGTAGAGGGCCTGATTGTTGCGCTCGACAATCTCGATGACGTGATTGAAATTTTGCGTAACGCGCCTGATGGCAGCACCGCCAAAGTACTTATGCAAGAGCGTTTGGACTTAAGCGATCGCCAAGCCGACAGCATTTTGGCCATGCCCCTACGCCGCCTCACCGGCCTAGAGCAGCAAAAACTCCGCGACGAAGCCGAAGAACTCACCGAGCGCATTGAAACCCTGTTAGAACTCATCGAAGATCGCTCAGTGCTGATGAAGTCTCTTAAAAAAGAACTTCGCGCCCTCAAAAAGAAATTCAATGACCCGCGTCGTACCCGCATTCAAACCGACGCCGAACGCAAAAAAGAAGCCACAAAACTAGCTCAAATCGCCGCCGAAGAAAGCGAAATCGAATTTGTCCTCGAAATCACTCGCAAGGGTTATATTCGCCGCACCGCCCCCAAATCCTACAGCCGCCGCAAAGCCAAAGAAGACGCCTTGGGTAGAACGCTCCAAGAATTTGACGATGTGTCCATCCAAACAGAAATTACCAACCCCACCCAAGAAATCCTCGTCCTGACCAAAGACGGCAAAGGCTACAGCGTTAAAACAAACGATATTCCCCTGGCGCAACGCAACAATAAAGGCATTCCTCTCATCAATCTCCTGCCACCCGCCATTGGCAATGACCCAGACAGCATCGTCACCCATCTCCTCCTGAACGAACAGCGCCTGAATGAACAGCTCATCGTCATCTCTGCCGAAGGCCGCATCAAACGCCTCCCCGTCAAAGACATGACCAACATCAGCGGACGCGGCCTCACAGCCCTAAAGCTCAAAGGCGAAGACACCTTACAGTTCGCCCTGACCGCACCCATGGGTATGGATCTTGTCCTGGCCTCATCCGGCGGGCGGCTCCTCCGCTTCCAAGCCAACGAAGATCAGCTACCTGAAATGGGCCGCGCCGCCCAAGGCAACAAAGCCATTCGCCTCACCCGCAACGAACACCTCATCGGCTGTGTGCCTGTCCGCTCTAAAGACACCTTGCTGCTGCTATCTGAAAAGGGCTACGGCAAACGAATGCTCGTGAGCAACTTCAAATCATCCAATCGAGGAGGCATTGGCTCACAATCCTTTAAGTTCGACTTGAAAAGTGACCAGCTAGCCGCGATGATACTAGCCGACCCTGAAGCCAGCTTCACGGTTCTGACCGATCAAGAGCGCTGCGCACAGCGCGCAATCGCCAACGTCCCCCTCCAAGGTCGCAGCCAACCCTGCTCGCGACTCTTCACCACGGCTCGCAGCGAAATCATCACCACAGCCCGAATTACCGAAATCGACATCCCAGACGCCTAAAGATCGTCATCTTGCCCATCAGTCTTACCTGTAGTTTTACCCGTAGTATTTCTTAGCCGGTAGTATTGCTTAGCCGGTAGTATTGCTTGCCCGTAAGCTGGGCGCAGTCAAAGCCCCTGTTTATTTCTTGTTCCTATCCGTGGGCTGAGCGTAGTCGAAGCCCTACTCCCTTGGCCCCAGTCACCCTCAACAACATCACCAAAACCTTCGGGGCTTCACCTGTCCTCGACAACATTAGCCTGACCATCGAAGACGGTGAGTTTATGGTTCTTGTTGGCCCTTCGGGCTGCGGCAAAAGTACGCTGCTGCGCATTATTTCCGGGCTAGAAACCCTCTCAGAGGGCGAAATATTTATTGGCGATCGCCTCATCAACCATCTCCCACCAAAGCGACGCGACATCGCCATGGTGTTCCAAAGCTACGCCCTTTACCCCCACCTCAGCGTTTACAACAACCTCGCTTTTGGTCTTCGTCGCACGCGTCCGCCCCAGTCAAAAGCCGACATCGACACACGTGTTCAAAGTGTCGCCCAAATGCTGCAAATTGAGGATCTCCTCACCCGCCTGCCGAAACAACTCTCCGGCGGACAAAAGCAGCGCGTTGCCCTCGGTCGGGCCATGGCCCGCAACCCCCAAGTGTTTTTAATGGACGAACCGCTGTCTAATTTAGACGCCAAACTCCGCACAGAAACCCGCGCCCAAATTGTTACCCTTCAGCGCCAGCTAGAAACAACCACCATTTATGTCACGCATGATCAAACCGAAGCCATGACGATGGGCGATCGCATCGCCGTCATGAACCAAGGCAAACTCCAACAGGTCGCACCACCCCTCACCCTTTACAACACCCCAACGAACAAGTTTGTCGCCGCCTTCATTGGCTCTCCCCCAATGAACTTTCTACCTGTAACCCTCAAGCCAACCGCAGAGTCGGTTCAACTGGTTCATGCGTCATTCGCACTCACGCTGCCCCCAGCCTGGAAAAACGCACTCGCCCCCTACACAAACCAAACCCTCACCCTAGGCATCCGCCCAGAACACATTGCTATTGGCCAAGCACCCGGCGCAATACCAGTCACCGTGACCCAACTTGAAGCATTGGGCAGCGAAACCTACGTCCTAGCAACGCTTCCATCCCAAACAGAACAACCCACTCAACTCCAAATTCGCCTCTCCGCCGATCAGCCCGTCGAAAGAAATAGCACCCTACAAATTGCATTTCCACCCAGCAAAATTCATCTCTTCGACCCGACCGATACCGCCATTCGGCCTTAAAGACACCTAATTAGAAGCCGTCTAGTTTCAAATACCTGGCAACCTCTTGCTACCGGCCGACCTGCAAAGTGCCTGGTAGCAAAGGGCTATAAAATCACCCAAGAAATAGAAAAGGGCACGAGGTAAACCAAAAGCTTCACCCCTCAAATACTTCATGAGCCAAACAATTCACGGCCCAAACAATTCACGACTCAAACAATTCACGACAGAGTCAGGCCCTTAAACCCTATTCATCCTCTTCCGTATCCACCATATTGGGACTAATCAACGTAATATCAAACTCATCTGGAGCCACCCCAGAAAACGTATCCCGCTCAAGCTGATAAAAAATAGCCCGAGCCTGCGGCCCAAACACAATTTCATCCTCATTCGCCAAGTCCCGAGCCTGCACCTTCCGCCCGTTAATCAACATCCCATTTGCACTCGGCTTACCCTTCAAATTACCATCCACAATTCGGTAGTAATTTGTCTCATCATCCTTTGGCAACTGCACTAGCGTCGCGTGATGACGCGACACAAACTGTGAGGCCAACCGAATATCACACTTCGGATCGCGGCCTAGTGAATAAACTGAAGCGTCTAAAGTAATTTCTCGTCGCCCCTGACTATCCTCAACAATCAAAATACTGGTGAGCTGAGAATCTGAAGACATAGAACGAACCCTTACAAGATAAGCAACAAAGCGAACGAAGCTAGCCTAATTTTGCCCGTCCAATCAAGGATACTTTACAACCCCTTTACTTTCAATTCAGGCAAAATTACCCAAAATCAGTCATTTTTTTGACTCTTAATCTTTTTCTTAGCTACTACAGCTTGCGTAATTTTTTTGAGTGCATTCGCATATCGCCAACGAAACGTAGCCAACAACAGACAAATGCATTCAACGCTAGCGACGCATCCACAAAAATAGGCTCCATACAAAAAAGGGAAATGCCTTAAACAGCATTCCCCCCTCTTTCAGACTTTCCTAGGCTCTTTAGATTTTCGTAAGGTTTCGACGTGCTCTCATACAGCCTTACAACTGTCGTAGCCTTACAGTTACGAAGGCATACTCTCGTTTACTGGCAACCTTGCACATTTTCGAGACAAAAAATTTACGTCTGCGAAACCATATGGCGGCAATAAAAAAAACGGGCCTATCCAAAGAACCTATCCAAATCCTATGCAGCAGAACCTGCAAGCACCTTGCCATCCGACGTCAGCGCGTCGTAAGTTGCCCTCATCTTGAGACCTACCAGCACCTGGAACAAACCACTACCATTCTTAGAGCCAGGGTACTCGCTATGCTTCTGCAAAAGCTCAGTCATCTCTCCGTAGTGCTTCGTCGAGGTATTGCTGAGATGGCTCTCAATGTAAATAACCTCTTCCAAACGGTCGAACTCGCCGTCTAGCTCCAGCACAGAAACCTCGTTACCGAAGTAGCTATCAGGGCCGTAGTGCATCCGCAATCCAGGATAAGAACAGGTCAGCTTACGGCCACAAGGAATCCAGTCAATTGTTGAACCCTGATCGAATAAGTAAACCGGATCAAAGCCTTTGATACCCTCACGCTGAATCAAACGAACCCGCAGAATCTTGTTCTCCTTATCATCGGGAATCAAGTTCGTTGGCAAAATCTGAATCACGACATCCGCATACTGCTTCTGTACGTCAATATAAGCCTCAAAATCAGGCTTACGCGCATTTACAGCAGCCAATACGTCCTCGTAGGTATGGCCGCGCTCAGCCATATCTCGCTGAATCTTCCAGTTAATCTTCACCTCATCGCTAATGTCGAGGTAAACACTAAAGTCCAAAAGGTCTCGAACGCGCTCATCATAGAGCGGGTGCAAGCCTTCAATCACAATAATTTTGTTCGGTTCTACCTTCTCCGGCGGATCAAGCTCCCCAGTCTCATGGTTGTAGATAGGCTTATCAATCGCATTGCCTTCCTTCAGCGACTTAATCTGCTCGTACATCAGATCAAAGTTATTCGCTTTCGGGTTCAGTGCAGTTACTTTCTGCTCCTTGCGCTGCTTACGATCCAAGCTGTGATAATCATCCAAGCATATGACCGTAATCAACTCCTCACCGAAGAGATCGGACAGGCGACGCAAAAAAGTGGATTTGCCGCATCCAGAGTCTCCAGCCACACCGATCAAAACTACCTGGCCTTCTTTACTGGTCATAGGGTCCTCTACAACAAAATCAAAATTATTTTCTTAAGACAATGATCCCAAAAGTAGCCTTGACCGCTCCTAATCAAACGGTCGGCAGGCAAACTCAAGCGAACACCCACAAATCTCAAAGTTTCAAATCACAAACTTTTATGAATTGAAACTTTTAATTACGTATGTTGAATATTATCAGACACCACTACACGCAAACAAGCCACTCACTTCCTTGCGATATCTGCCCGCATCTATTTACACGAGTAGCTTTTCATGCACTACCAGCCAACCAAAATCAAACCCGCTGAGGTCAGCTAACCCTGACTAAAAACAGTGCTCAAATATTTTTTCTTGACTAAGATATTTCCGTGCTCTCAAGTGCGCGGAACCACAGATAAAATCTTCATTAAGAACTCTATGCCATTTATGCCTATTCACGGTTCTGCTGTGAAATGCATCAGCCTGGAATGATAATCTATTTCTTATAAAGAAATATCAAGCCCTCCAAGGCAGCTAATAAGAATGTACAACCCCAGCACAACTGGCAGTGCCACCAATAGTTCGGCCAGCAGGCTCTACATCTACGAAGTTGAAGGCTTAGGTCAAGGTGGCCAAGCCAGTGACATGTCCGCTCCGCTTCGTAGCAGCGGCACCTACATGGTCACGGTGCCCTACAGCCGCATGCAGCAAGAAGCCAAGCGGATAATGCAGTTGGGTGGCAAAATCGTCAACATTCGCCCAGCTGGTGAAAGCGCACCACAGGCTTCGGCCAATGGGAGCACACCCGACCAAACATCTCAGAAGAAGTCAATGACCAAAGCAGCTGCAAAAGACAAAAAGAAAGTTCCCGTCAATATCTACAAGCCTAAGAACCCATACTTGGGCACTTGCCTCTCCAACGACGAACTTGTAAAAGAAGGCGGCGTCGGTACAGTTAAGCACCTAAAATTTGACCTTTCTGAAGGCGATCTTCATTACCTTGAAGGCCAGAGCATCGGCATTATTCCCGATGGCACAGATGCAAAAGGCAAACCCCACAAGATTCGTCTTTACTCCATTGCCTCTACACAGCATGGCGATGACGTAGATGACAAAACCGTTTCCCTCTGTGTACGTCAGCTAGAGTACAAAGACCCTGAAACAGGTGAGAACGTACAGGGCGTTTGCTCTACGTTCCTCTGCAATTTGGACGCGGGCCAAAAGGTTAAAATCACAGGCCCTGTCGGCAAGGAAATGTTGCTCGCTGACGAGCCTGAAGCCAACATTGTCATGATGGGCACAGGCACAGGTATTGCACCTTTCCGCGCTTACCTATGGCGTATGTTCAAAGACCGTGAGCGTGAAGCTAACCCCGATTATCAGTTCAACGGTAAGGCATGGCTCATCTTTGGTATTCCTAAATCAGAGAACATCCTCTACAGAGAAGAGCTGGAGGAAATGCAGGCGAAGTACCCTGACAACTTCGAGATTACTTACGCCATTAGCCGTGAGCAACAGAACTCAGAAGGGGGCCGGATGTACATTCAGCACCGTGTAGCTGAAAATGCAGCGAAACTCTGGGAAATGGTTCAGAGCGAAAAAACCTATGTCTACATCTGTGGGCTTAAAGGCATGGAAGATGGCATCGATGAAGCAATGGCCGCTGAAGCGTCTAAGGCTGGCATCGAGTGGTCTGATTACCGCCGTACGCTGAAAAAAGCGCACCGCTGGAATGTAGAGACTTACTAAACTCACGTAGCTGAGTTAGGTAATTTGGGCATGTAGCCCAAGAATTCATCTTTTAATAAAGGAGGGGCGCTCTGAGGAACGCCCCTCCTTTACAATTTAAAGGCTAATTTTTCGCAGGTTCAAAACATTGGATTCCAAGTCGGCACTGAAGGTAGGACTACTGGGGTTAGGTACCGTTGGCACAGGTGTTGCCAAAATCCTTTTAGATACTGAAGGTCGTCACCCTTTGTTAAACCAAATGGAAATCGCGAAAGTGGGCGTGCGATCGCTTAAATCTCGTGACATCGCACTTCCAGATGACATCTACACAACTGATCTAATCAGCATCGTTAACGATCCAAGCATCGACATTATTATCGAAGTGATTGGTGGGTTAGAACCGGCTCGGACGTTAATTCTCCAAGCGATCAACAACGGGAAGCACGTCGTTACCGCGAATAAAGCCGTCATCTCCCGCTATGGCGAAGAAATTTATGAAGCTGCCACCGCTGCAGGCGTATACGTCATGATTGAAGCCGCTGTGGGTGGCGGAATCCCGATCATTACGCCCTTAAAGCAAGCCCTCAGCATCAACCGTATTCAAGCCGTCATGGGCATTATCAACGGCACCACTAACTACATTCTCACCCGCATGCAAAACGAAGGAGGGGACTTTGAACCGATTTTGGCCGATGCCCAGGCCCTTGGATATGCTGAAGCTGATCCCACAGCAGATGTAGACGGTCTTGATGCTGCAGATAAAATTGCCATTCTTGCGGCGCTCGCCTTCGGCGGACGAATCAATCGCCAAGATATTTACTGTGAAGGCATTCGCAACGTCAGTGCTGCAGATATTTCCTATGCCAAAAATCTTGGCTTTGTCATCAAGCTACTCGCGATCGCCAAACTCCCCGACAACTCAACCCAACCTAATCCCAACAACATACAAGTTCGAGTCCATCCCACGCTGGTACCTATCAGCCATCCTCTCGCCAGCGTCAACGATGTTAATAACGCGGTTCTGGTAGAAGGCGATCCGATTGGTCAAGTCATGCTCTATGGCCCTGGTGCAGGCGAAGGCCCTACCGCCAGCGCAGTGGTTGCTGACATGACACTCATTGCCGCAAACCTCACAAATCCTACCGCCCAAACACCAAACGTCCAGCCGCCATCCCTCAATCCCCTGCTGGGCTGCTCTCACACCCACACCCTCAACATCGTCCCTAAAACCGAAGTGGTTACGCGTCTCTACGTCCGCCTCCTTGTCAAAGACACCCCCGGCGTCATTGGCAAACTCGGCACTTGTTTTGGAACCCACGAGGTTAGCTTAGAATCCATTGTGCAAATCGGTGCTAAAGATGGACTCGTAGAACTGGTCGTCGTCACCCACGAAGTCTCTGAAAGTGCCTTCCAAAAAGCCCTCATCGACATTCGCCAATTCCCTGAAGTTACTGAGATTCCTAGTCTTCTCCACGTTCTCTAAATGCCCGAACAAATTTCTGGAGAAGCGCTTTTTCAATGGAGAAATTGGGCCATTCAGCAGGCCCAATCCAACCAGATTGATCCATACGAAGTCGATTGGCTCCTCCAAGGACTCACCGATCTCAGCAGCCTCTCTTTACAGCTAGGAAGCTACCGCAGCCAATCGAATCTTGACTGTCAGGTTTCACTGACCCAGCTCACCCAAAAATGGCACCGTCGAATAGCGGATAGCGTTCCTGTGCAGTATCTAGCAGGCGAAACCCCTTGGCGTGAATTCTCTATTACGGTATCTCCAGACGTACTCATTCCTCGCCCTGAAACCGAGCTCATTATTGAAATCGCGCAAACGCTGGCAACGCAAACCCCAAGTAAAAGCAACCCAGACAATCATCATTGGGCTGACTTAGGCACTGGAAGTGGCGCGATCGCGCTGGGGCTTGCCACCACATTTCCCACCGCCAACATCCACGCAGTTGATATAAGCCAACAAGCCCTAGCCATTGCCCAGGGTAATGCCAAAAAACACAACCTCACTGATCGCATCACCTTCTACCCAGGCAGCTGGTTATCCCCCCTCCGCAGCCTCAAGGGAAAACTAACCGGGATTATTACCAACCCGCCATACATACCCACGCAAACGGTTCAAACGCTCCAAATCGAAGTGACCAAACACGAACCCCACATAGCCTTAGATGGCGGACAAAATGGACTAGATGCCATCACCACACTCATTACACATAGCGCCCATTACCTACAGCCGGGTGGCATTTTTGTCACAGAGCTGATGGCTGGGCAAGCCGAAACGGTAGCCAGCTTGCTCAAACAAAACGGACAATACACTCAAATCAACATCCATCCAGACTTAGCCGGGATTAATCGCTTCGTCTCCGCTCGCAAAGCACTATAATCACGGACAGAACCACACTTAAGATGAAAACAACAATATGGAAACGACTGCCTCATACGATTGGATTTTAGGCGTAATTGCGATCGCTATTCTCCTTGGCGGCCTCTTCCTTCTCTTCGATGGCATTAACAGCCCTGACTAGTCCGCTCCAGACAATCATCATCAGGCAGCTTACAATTTCCTTTGATGTAGGTAGTAGCGACTTGAAACAACATGGCTTGAAACAGGATGTGAAACCAGTCAACAAGATTCGGAAAATCAGTTCAACAATAAAAACAAAGCAGTCTCATCAACCTAACCCGCTTGCATCAACACAATTTTGGTGATGGTTCCACATTTGAAACAGCGCCATACTGAAATAGCACCACAGTAAAGGCAGTGGCACAAATCAGGGAAAAATAGGAGAGCAATTCTTTCCTCGTTTTTTATCATTGTCTTTTTGAAACAGCGCCAGAATTAGCACATCAATAAGCTCGTTTTCTATCGAGGAGACAAGGCGTAACCCGACAAAAAACTCTTTCAATCCAATCGTGTCGTATGCCCTAACCCCGCACTTCACACTCATGTAGAGACCTAGCAACTGAGCTGCTGCCAAGCAAGCTTGTATAAAGAATAAAGCGGCATCAGAACTCTGCTCAGCACTCCATTCAGAAAACCCGCTCAGAAACCCGCTCAGAACCATTCAGCGATCAGAACTATTCAGCGATCAGAACCATTCAAGTTGCTCAATAACGCAATGTTCAGCGTAAGTGAATTCTTAAAAGTAGGGTTTTCCAAAATTTAGTGGCACATCGAAAAAGCATCTCTCGAAGCATATCCGTACAATCACTGAAGAAGAAAAACGTTTCAAGAATTATTTGTGTCCTAGAAGACGCTTTCCTAAAAAGGGTATAATATTTTCTTAATGAATCAAGTTAAGTTGAATTAGGAATGCTTATACGCTCTCAGCATAACTTCACCTAAACATTGATTCAGGGTACATTACCGCAAGAACAACGCTTGTATCAGGTAAAAATCGCTTTGAAGGTTCTTTCCGGAGGCATTGGCCTTGCTGACGGAAGGATAACAGTCCTTATCAACTTAGCCTGATAGCTCTCTTTCAGTTCGTAATCAGCACCTGACTCAAGTTAGACGTGCTGGCCTGATTCATTAGCTCCCTCAAACACGCCTAATTCAAAGATACCTAGTCGTAAAAGCGCTGGGTTCTTTCTGCTTTAGTCGCGTTCTTCACACACACGTTACTCTCTGTATGAAGCGATATTCTTTTTCCTCGCTCCGCCGTACGCTCTTTTCACGTTTACGGCAGCGAAGTCTTGCGTACGTTGGCTGGCTGCTAGCGGGAAGCTTGCTTTTTGCCGGCATTAGTGAAGTTGTTCCTCACAGCTTCCGCAACGCGGCCTCAGCGATACCAGCAGACTCTCAAGAGCAGATTGCCTTTAGTAGCGATCCCTGGGTTGCGGCATCTTTCCCAGTCGATAATTTTCAGCAGTACACATCTCCTTTTGGATACCGTAGCTCTGGCTTTCATTACGGCATTGATATTGCTGCGCCTGTAGGCAGCAACATTCATAACTGGTGGGAAGGTTACGTGCTCGAAGTTTCTGACGATAGCGCCTGTGGAACATCCGTTGTAGTTCAGTCGGGCGAATGGACACACATTTACTGCCATATGCAGGGCTATGTCACCACAGACCGAGGCCGCAAGGTCTTTGTTGATAGCAGCGCAGGATTGCGGATTGCAGAGGGACAAGAGCTACCAACGGCTGCCCCCATCGGTCGCGTAGGGATGACAGGCCGCACGACTGGCCCACACTTGCACTGGGGCATGAAGTATCAGAACCAGTGGGTGAATCCGGGTGAAGTATTGCAGGCAATGCAGGATGGTCAGCGTCGGGCCTCTTTGCCACGGTAGCATTTCTGTTTAATTAGCGAAAAAGCCCTGAGTGATTAAAACATCACTCGGGGCTTTTTTCATAATGGCTTTTTTCATAATGTTGAATTAAACCGATAACGCTACAGTCTCATCAAATCAGCACGTTTGAACCTGTACACGTTCATTACACAATCAACACCCGTACGAGAACAAACAACCTATCAGCCTCAGCCAACGCGCTATCTTCTCATTAATCAACTATCTCTGCCTACGCAAGCAAATCCCTCCAGAAGAAATACCTTCTGAAGGGATGCCGAATGGAATCAAGAGAGTTTTGTGTACAAACAACGTTGGTTTACGCTGTTGCTTCGCTCGTCTTTGCAATCACCTTCTCAGGGAGCTGCGTATATTCACTCACAATGTCGCGAAACTCTTCGCCGTCGATAGTCTCTTTTTCAATGAGCGTATCCACGAGGCGATCCACGAGCGGACGATTGTTCTTAATGATGCTAACCGCTTTGTTGAGGCTTTCTTGCGCGATCGCTCTCACCTTTTGGTCAATCTTGTTTGCCAGCTCATCAGAGTACTCATGACCGCCACCCATCAGATTACCCTGTCCCAAAAATGGCTGAGAGCCTTCACTTTCAAGGGCAAACGACCCTAGCTCAGACATACCAAAGCGCGTCACCATCTGCCGCGCAATGCGGCTGACCTGCTGAATATCGCTACTTGCACCAACGGTGACCTCATCGTGACCGAAAATCACTTCCTCCGCTGCGCGCCCCCCCAGGGCCACCACTAACTGATCCACAATCTCACCGTAGGAAACAAGGCCATCGTCTACCTGTTCTTCTTTCGGTAGGAAGCTGGCAAAACCGCCAACGCCACCAGAGCGAGGAATAATCGTGACTTTGTTTAATGGATTGGCGTGCTTACACAGCGTCGCAGTGAGGGCATGGCCCACCTCGTGATAGGCCACTAGGCGCTTCTTCTTGCTATCTAGCAAAGGGGTGAGGCTTAAGCCCATGGTGAGCCGGTCAATAGCGTCATTTACTTCCAGCATAGTGACAGCATCTTTACGGCGGCGTGCCGTAAGAATAGCGGCTTCATTCAGCAAGTTGGCGAGCTGCGCGCCCGAAAAACCTGGCGTGCGACGGGCAATCGCCTCCATCTTCACCTCATCCGAAATCTTTTTCTCACGGGCATGAACCTGCAAAATACCCAATCGACCTTTATATCCAGGCAAATCAACCGTCACCTGACGATCAAAACGACCAGGGCGTAGCAAAGCCGAATCCAGTACATCGGGCCGGTTCGTAGCGGCAATCACAATAATGCCGCTATTGCCTTCAAAACCATCCATCTCGGTTAGGAGCTGGTTCAAGGTTTGTTCACGCTCATCATTGCCGCCCCCAATGCCCGTCCCACGCTGACGGCCTACGGCATCAATCTCATCAATAAAGACGATGCAGGGCGCACTTTCTTTGGCTTTTTTGAACAAATCGCGAACGCGAGATGCACCCACACCTACAAACATTTCCACAAATTCTGAGCCGGAGATACTGAAAAACGGCGTGCCGGCTTCACCCGCGATCGCCTTAGCCAACAACGTTTTACCAGTACCTGGAGGCCCCACCAGCAAAACGCCCTTAGGAATTCGCGCCCCAATCGCCGTAAAGCGCTCAGGATTTTTCAAAAACGTAACGACTTCTTGCAGTTCTTCTTTGGCCTCATCAATACCAGCCACATCTTCAAACATCACGCCCGTTTTGGCTTCCATCTGAAAACGAGCCTTAGACTTACCAAAGCTCATTGCACCGCCACCCGAAGCAGCCGAACGCCGCAACAACATCAGCATGGCAAAAATTATCAGCATGCCAACAAAAGCCGTCGTCGCAAAGGAAATGAGCGCACTATTATCGGTTACCCGCTCTACTTTCCAGTCAATATCATTCGCTTGTAGGCGCTCTTGCAAATCTAAATTCTTATCGTTCTCAAAAACCTCAACCTCACGAGGCTCAACCCCTTCCTCATCCACTTTCAAAGATACATTCGCAATCCCATTGACCTGATCAAGAGAAACTTCTCTGACCTCACCGTTACTAATCTTCTCGAGGAGCCAGCTATAGTTAAACTGCTCTTCTGCTTCGCCGTTTTCCCCATCTTCTGTGGCGGCTTCACCTTCTCCGTCTACGGCATCAGAAGATGGCGTCTGTGGCGTAGCCTGAGCCTCTAACTCCGTCGTTGTTGGCGTTTCTGCCGTTTGCGCCATCACCGGAGACTTACTCACCAGCAATCCAGAGCTAAACATTAGCGTCATGGCTAACGTACTTGCAGAAATCGCGCCCAGCTTAGCCTTTAATCGAGAAGCCGGAAGAGATGCCCCCTGAGTGGAGCAAGCAGACAAGCGACCAGACCTCTGATAGGCAGCCTGGTCGCTGTCTCCAACGACTTCTTTAATGCTATGGGTAGCCGCAAGCTCAGAAAGCTGGTCAGAAGACTGGAAATGGGTCATCGAACTGAATATATAAAGGCCAGTTTTGACACAAGTTTGTACGCAACTGTGTTTTAGTCTCCGCTTAGTCTAACCCTATGGCTCCAAAAGTGACCGTACAATGCCATATTCTGTTTGACAGATTGATCAATTTATCCTGAGTGGCTAAAACCGCTACAGGGCAGTAAACGACATAATCTCCAATATAAAAAGGCATCCGCACTTTGCCAAATCTCTATAAATTTAAGATAAAAATTCGGGGAAATTGCGTAGCTATCTATGCCTGAGTAAAGCCTCCCCATAAAGTGTTTATAACCAGACGGGTACTCTGAACCTACAACTATATAGAAACCCCATCCAACGGCAGTCCATTTCACGCAACAACAGACTTGACCATGGCTGATATTTCTTTCAGCGTGATTATTACCACTTATAATCGCCTCAACCTGCTTAAACGCGCTATCCGTAGCGCCCTGGGCCAAACTATCCCCTGCGAAGTCATTGTGGTCGATAATGCCTCTACCGACGGCACCGAAGACTACGTAAAGTCGTTGGGTGACGCAGTGGTCTATGTTCGGAATGCAACCAACATCAATCACGCAGGCGCGGTCAATGCAGGGGTCAATGCGGCCAGAGGCAACTGGGTAAAACTAGTCGATGACGACGACTATCTTGCCCCCAACTGCTTAGCAGTGATGACTAAGGCATTAGGGCTTCGCCCCCAAGCCGTCATTTGCTCTTGCCAGGCAGCCCAAGTAGATGCAGGCGGTACCGAACTCAGCCGTACCCCTAAAACTGGCCCCGGCGACATTTTTTACATTCCTCAGGCAGATATTCACTACGGCATGCTGCTCGAAGTGGTGCCCTTTGGCACCCCCATCCAAGTAGCCGTCCGTCGCGATGCCTTCCTTACCTCTGGCGGCTGGGATCTCTCCATGACCAGCTGCGACGATATCGACTCTTGGATTCGCGTCGCAGAACATGGCGATGCGCTCTTTATTAATCAGTGCTTAGCCTACCGAACTATTTGGCCTGGCGGCTACGACCAAAAGATCTCCTTCCGTCAGCGCCTCACCACTAACATGCTGATGAAAGAGCGCATCTATGCCCGCATAGACAAAACGCACCAGCCCAAGCTACCGGCCCTAGCCACAATTAATAAATATCTGCACCTTCACTGGGCGATCGTGGCCCTAAAGCAAAAGCAACCCACCGCGAGTTTGGGCCTGGCCCTTCCAGCCGCTCTTTCCCCCGGCGCATGGCAACTCCTTCAGCAAGCCGTCCGCATGAGAAAGCAGCAGGCCGAACCACCCGTACAAAAGCTCAAGCTGGCATAGTCATTTGTAAGGTATACTATTGAGCCTGCAAAAAAGTTATTGGAGAAAAAATGTCTCGATATAGAGGTCCTCGCCTAAGAGTGGTGCGCCGCTTGGGCGACCTGCCGGGTTTAACCCGCAAATCGGCTCGGAAAGCGTATCCCCCTGGACAACATGGTCAGGCTCGGAAAAAGAAATCTGAGTACTGTAT
>JBGCGG010000196.1:0-27145 GCA_045110585.1 Phormidesmis sp.
CTCAAAGGCACGCAGGGCGACCGCATCAATGCGCTGCTTGCTGCTTGCGGATTTAACCTACGGAAGCTTTTTCGAGCCATGGAAGATAGCGAGTTTTTGCGAGCACCTGCTACCTAGATTAGGTTTTTCAGGGACGACTAAATACTGCTGGTGAAAGTCGATGGCTTGCTGATACTGGCCCAGGGAATAGTACGCATTGCCCAGACTGCCCAGGGAGGCGGCTTCGCCTTGGCGATCGCCGATTTCTCGCGCTATCTCTCAATTCTGCTGATGAAAGTCGATGGCTTGCTGATACTGGCCCAGGGAATAGTACGCATTGTCCAGATTGCCCAGGGAGTTGGCTTCGCCTTTGCGATCGCCGATTTCTCGCTTAATTTCTAACGACTGCTGCTGAAAGTCGATGGCTTGCTGATACTGGCCCAGGGAATCGTACGCAATGCCCAGATTGCCCAGGGAGGCGGCTTCGCCTTGGCGATTACTCAGTTCCTGCCAAAGCGCCACAGCTCGCTCATAATAGCCAATCGAATCCGCAGGGCGCCCACTAAAGCGCAAAGAATCTCCTAAATTCTGTAGCGCTCTTGCCTGCCCGTCTAAGTTTTCTTTTTCTGTCGCCAGCGCTAGCGCCTTCTCGTACCACACCAGCGCCTCCCCATACACATAGTGCTCCTCATACGCCTCACCCAAATCGTTATACAGCGTCACCAACAGCGCACTCTCCGGCGCACTCTCTTCCAACTCTCTTACCTGCGCCAACAATCCCTCAACAGATTTTCCCTTCTGCTCACTCGCCGCTCTCGCCGCTGCATTAACAACATCTCGCCCCTGCGGCAGCGCATCGGCATTTGGCACCGTCCCCACAGCCGCCTCACCCCGCCGAAACTCAAATACCCCACCCCGCCAACTCCAAAAGTCCGGAGCCTGCCGCCCCATCTCCCGCGCAATTCCCGTCGGCACCCACAGCACCACCGCAAAGTTAAACCGTAGCAACGCTTCCCGCGTCCACTGCAAAGAAAAGAAAAACCGCTCCTGCTCAGAGGTCTCTTCTCCTAGCGTCACCCCCAGCAGGGCTTCGGCATTTAGCACCGTTACCACCGCAGGCTCCCCGCTTTGCAGCCGTGGCTCGCGCGCCACTAGGGCCGCTACGCTCGCTTTTAAGCTCGGCTCCTTAGTATTCAGCCGCACCCGAAAGGGCGCAATTCCCTTTGCTTTTAGGTCAGCTTCGTATTGTTCCATCATCCGCGCTTGCAGATTGCGATCATCACACACCACAATCAACAGCTCAAGGCTCTGAGCATTCGCCTCGACGGTGAGAATGAGCTTGCGGAGAGATTCGGCGTTTTGAGAATTGGGGTTTTGAGCATTGAGATTTTGAGCATTCTCCCGACTCATATCACCCCCTGCCGCCGCAACAAATCCTGAATCAACGGATGCAAGTCATACCAAATGTCACCATTCTCATACTCCAGCACATACAGCCCATGCAACAGCTCCAAAAAGTCCTCACTGCTGGCATCTTCCGGCTTCAAGTTCTCGTAGGTTTGTTTCAGCGCCGTCTGCAACGTTAACCCCAGCGGACGGGCAAAGTCTATGCGCAAGTTCCGCGCCGCCTTATCCAAAATCTCCTTATTTATCTTCACCGCCGTTATCGCTGGATGAGTTCCGGCTTCATTCTCAGCCGCCATATCCAACAACAACAAACACTCCCGGCAACACTCCTGCCCCAAGCGCACCATCTCCCGCAGCACGCCGCCACTCAGCAAAACGAGATCCCGCATCGCCTCCGGCTCAATCAGCTCCGCCGGAATCCGTTTAGTCAGCAATGCCTCCAGCATCGCCACATTCTCTTCAATCGGAACCGCACCCGGCTTGTGCGCATCCTCCCGATGAAAAAACTTAGTCACCGGCAGCTGAATCACTTCGCCGCGTCCCCGCAGCGTCGCCATCAGCTTAGTTTCCCGAATCACCGCAATCGGAATCGTGAACACAATGCGAATATTCGGCAAATACAACGAATTAATATTGTCCTGAAAAATCGCCCGCACCAACGGCAAATCCAACTTATCCAAGTCATCAATCACCACCAGCACTTCCTGCCCCGTGGCCACCAGCACCGCCGCCGAAATCCGATCAATCTGACTCGCCAAATCCGAAACGCTATTCTGATACGTCTCCTTAATCTCTTCTCTAAACGCCTTCTCCGTTTGCAGCTTCCCAGAAAAGAAATCAAACAGATTCGCCCCGACAGAAAGCTTCTCTTGAATCTGTTGGTTATACGTTTTCGATCTTGTCTGGGTGAACCAACCCGTGAGCGTTTCTATCGTTTCCTTTGGAATCGGCACCGTCTCCTCCAGCGCCTTTTCCATCAGCCGAATCGCCACAGAATACAAAATATTCACATGGTTCACATCCGACATCTCCACCATGTCGGCAATGGAAAAGCCCACCACAAACAAATTCTGCCGCTCCCGCATCTGCTGGGCAAACTCCCCCAGCAGCGTAGACTTACCGCAGCCCCGATGCCCGGTAAAAATCAGCTTGGCATCATCCGCCGAATACGAAACCTCCCGGCGCAGCTTGCCGAGCACCTTTTGTCCGTAAGGCACCCGAAAGGCGTCAATATCCTTCTGCGCAAACAGCGGAAAGAGCCTCAGGTTGCGATAAACCGCCCTGAACTGCTGCGTGAGTTGCGCTGCCTCTGCATCCATACCTAGCTTCTGGAAACGTTCGTTAAAACAAAAACATCATACAGATAATACAGAAAACTGCTGGGGCCACAAGAGGCAAACGAAGAGAAGCTAGCTGAGTTGTGCCTACTCTGCCAGCAGCTCAAAACGCGACGACTCCGCTCACGACTTAGCCAGCACCCCATTCAAAAACACATCCGCCAGCGTTTCCGCCATCTCTTTCATATCTTCCGGCGAACTCGCCTCATCGGCCATCGTCGATTGGCTAAAGCCCGAGACCGTAAACATTCCCAGAAAAATGCGGGCCACCACTCTGGGGTTCATCTGCCGGTACTCGCCTCTGTCCATCGCCGTCTGAAAAAATGCCTCGGCCACGTCGGTCATTTTATCAATCACTTCTGCCTGAATGCGATCGCGCAACTCCGGATGAAACTGCGCTTCCATAAAGCACACCCGCAGCATATCCGTATTGGCATGCAAGCTCAGCATTCGCTTGCGCATCACCTGCGCCACCGCCTTGTAGCTGCCCATCTCACTCAGCTCAGTCAGCAAATCCGTAAGAATCTCCATCCAACCCTGGGTCGCCACCGCCACCAAAATCGCCTTTTTATTCTCAAAATGGCGAAACAGCGTCCCTTCAGCCACACCCGCCGCCTGGGCCAAATCACGAGTAGTGGTACCGCCGTAACCATGCTTTGCAAACAACTTTTCAGCCGCCTTCAAAATGCGTTCTTGCGTCTCAGTCTCTTTAGAAACTGTTTTCTTACGAGCCGCAATCCGCTTGGAAGGCACTTTTCTTTTATAGCGTTGCATTTTGCTTAGCCCGTTTAGCGTTAAGGAGTTATGTGCGTTAAGAATATGTAAAAAATGCTTTTCGCAGGCATAGCGTAACGCCTTTTTATTCTGCTAAAAACAAATCCCCTAAGAGCTGTCACAAAACAATATTCATCAAGGGTTCTAAGACATAACACTTAATACAAATCAGCCATGGGCAGCGCCCGCAAAGCCACCCATAAAAGTGGAATGCCATCGGCCTATCCGGGATAGCTCACAGCCAAAGTGAATAAAGATGTGGGAAGCTTACTGCCATTACAAACCGCCCACACAAAACACCACTTTTTGTGACATCTATCCTTTGTGAAAATGCCTGCTAAGGAAAACCGCAACGTGATGAATAAAGATACCGCTGCTTGGTTTAATCCATTTGGAGAAGCCGACTGCGAATCAGAAGTTAAGCTGCTGAAACAAGATTACAGCCGCTACTTTTTCTATCACACCCGCTTTAACAGCTTGGCACTCGATCCAACGGTGTTTTTAATCATTGGGCGGCGCGGCTCAGGCAAAACGGCCCTATCTCAATTTTTCTCTTTTCAAAAGGTAATGAATCGGGCGATCGCGATCGATGTAGATGAACCCGCTGCCTTTGAAAAAGTTCTCGAAGATATAACCCTCAAAGCGCCCCATAGCCGCGAAGTGGCCATTCCTCGCATTGCCACCATCTGGCACCTCGTCGTATGGTCTATCATCTTCCGCGAACTCAAAGACTTTGATCCCCGCATTCGCAATGCCTGCCTTTTTGGCACCCGCGAAGGCAAACTCTCCACCTTCATTCGCCATCTGCTCAAAGCCCTGCTAGATAAAGTCGTCCACAGCGATGACGACTTACTCGATGAGCTAGAAGATATCTTTTCCGACAAAAGAGTACGCGATGGCATGGTCGCTGTGCTGGAGTTCTCCCAAAAACGCCCCGTCATCGTCGCCTTCGACACCCTCGAAAACTACGCCGTCCACGATCCCACCATGATGAGAGCCACCGCCGCCCTCATCAAATGCGGCTCCGAATTCAACCGCGACTTCGCCCACCTCGGCGTCCACATCAAAATCTTTGCCATGGCCGAGGTTTTCCCTCACCTCAAAGAAGAATTCATTCTCAACCCGCTCAAATCGGTACGCAACGAAGTGCACATGCACTGGCGACCGAAAGATCTCATGCGGCTCATTAGCTGGCGCTTTTTTAACTATCTGCAAGCGCTAGATTTGCTCCTACCCGAATCGCGCAATATCGACTGGGACAACCCCACCGATGTGCTCGAAAAAATGTGGTATCCCTACTTTGGCCAAACCCTACGCAACGAACAAGACCTGCCCGAGCGCACCTTTCCCTACCTGCTGCGCCACACCCAAATGCGCCCGCGCCAGCTCATTGTGCTGTGCAATGCAATCGCCCGACACGCCAAAGCCAAAGGCACTTTTCCCCGTTTCCACCCCAGTCTCATTGTCAGCGCCGTCCAAAGCAGCCAAAATGCCCTCGCCGAAGAAGTCATCAACTCCTACAGCTCGGTCTATCCTAAAGTGGGCCGCATTTTAGAAGCGCTCTCCGGCGTCCCCATGATTTTTCGGGGCAATGAGCTAGATAAACGCGCACCGATTACAGCCTCCGAATGGAGTGGCGAATACTCACCCCACAGCTTTCGTCAGCTCGTGTCAGAACTCGGCATTATTGGCCGAGTCCGCCATCTCAACCAAGAGGCAGGCTACGCCGAAGCCGACTTTGAATACAGTAGCGAGAGCCGCCTGCCCCTGCTCTCAGACAATGTATGCGCGGTGCATCCCATGTTTTACCGCAAGCTCAGCGTCAAATATGAAAATCGCGTCCGCGTTTATCCCTTCCCCGACCACGAAGATTTCAATCCCTGGCGAATGTCTAATTACAAAACCGGTATGGCAGGCCCATCATAGAAAACGGCCCTTGCCGGCTCGCGGTTCTTTAGAAGCCGCTGTTTTTATAGCCTGCTAACAACTTTTTGAATAAAGCGCACTCATCCCTGCCCATGGCCCTCGTCACGCTCCTTTTAACGGTCATCGCCGCCTTCATTCTGTCAGATATCGCTGACGCCTTTCCCCAAATTCTGTGGGGCTGGATTCATCTACCAAGCTGGCTGTTATGGCTGGGCGTGCTCGGAATGATGGCTTGGTGTATGGATAGTGATTCATCGCTGTAAAGTTCGTCCGTGAAATCTGTATAAAACCTTACGATTGCCGATTTGGAGGAACCTGCTTACGCTGAAAGGCATCAAGCAAAATAGTCCTACGTATCGCTAATCGGCATTAGGTTGCTCTATCAAATGATGATGAAGGTCTCGTAAAGTTTGGGCAGCAATGCTTACAGAGCCGAATCGCAACCCAAATTGCTGGGTAGTGTGGTTAAAGAACAGCTTTTATCGATACAACGTAGATAGCCCTGAAATAGCCCTGAAATAGCCCTGAGCCGCCTTTGGCGAGCTGCGTACAGCCTGTCTTTAGCCAGCCAGCCTTTCATAGCCAGTCTACTTACGTAGCGCTTTCTACTGTCCTCACTTCAGTAAGTTCCACCCCAATGATTACCAGTCAAACTACCACTATCCCTAATTTTGATTGGCAGCAGCTCAGGCAGCTAGCTGGAGAAGACACTGATTTTGAATATGAGCTATTAGAAATATTTTTGCAGGATACGCAGCAAAGCCTCCAAGCGTTGGAGCAGGCGATCTCCTCCCGCAGCACTCAAGCCATTCAAGACATTGCCCATTCTCTCAGGGGGGCAAGTGCTAACGTTGGCGCTAATTCGCTAGCGATCGCAGCCAGGCGGCTGGAGCAAGTGCCTCACTGCGATCAACTCACCGAAGCCGCTAACCTACTCCAGCAGCTACACGATTACTGCGGCTATATCCAATCGCATCTGCAAACCAAGCAGTAGTGGCAGTCACAACAGGCTAAAGAATAAGCAGGCTAAGTAATAACAGCCAGATAAGAGATCGCAATAGACCAAGCGATCGCCCGAAAAGTAACGATATACACCAAAATTCGCTTATAGCGGTTGCCTTCTCTCCTTCAAGCTGTAACAATTACAGCGTTTTTGACCTTCGCCTCTGTTAATTCCGGTTTATTAATTCTGGTCTACTAATTCTGGTTGGCCTTCTTTTAAGGCCGCCATACATGCGTTCAGTCATTCGTCTTTGCAAGGAGTCCTGTGAAAAGAATTGAAGCAATCGTGCGCCCTGAAAAACTACAGGACGTAAAAAACGCCCTCGTTGAAATTGGGGCCACTGGTATGACCCTAGAAGACGTGCGCGGATTTGGTCGTCAAAAAGGGCAAACCAGCACCTATCGCGGTATTTCTTACACCGTCGAATTTTTGACTAAAAAGCGTCTAGTTCTGGTCGTTTCCGATGAAAATCTGACCACCATCCTAAATACCATCGCCACCGCTGCCGCCACCGGTACCATTGGAGATGGCAAAATCTTTGTTTCTCCGGTAGAACAAGCCATCAGAATCCGCACCGGAGAAACTGGCCCAGTCGCGCTATAGCCTCGGCTTCGCTCGGCCATCAGCTTTTCTCATTAACCAAGCAAACGTAGGTCAAACGGAGCCTAAGCCTAAGCCAGCAAGCCCAACCCAAAACAAACAGCCGCTGCCCCCAGCGGCACGCTCAAGTTATCAATGCCATATTTTGAAACGGCCTCCAGCACGGTGGCCACTGCTGCTGCTGCGCCAGAAACCAGCCAAGTTTCAGCCACTGGCCCCTGCACATAAAGCAAAATACTCACGCACACGACATAGCTCACCAAAAACATCGCCGTGCTGCCTTCCCAGCTCTTTTTTTCACCCCATATCTGGTAAGGGTGCTCGCCGTACCGCTGGCCTATCAGGGCTGCTAACCCATCACCCCAGGTCATCGTCAAAATGCCAATCGCTGCATACTGGGGCTGAGATAAGGGCCAAAACCAAGCGACCAATACCCCTATGCTCACCGCATAAAAAAAGGTACCCAAGCTTTTACGGCCCACGCTTTCAATCCCTGGCAGCAGCGGCAGCCGGTACGAGAGCAGCGCCACACCGCTAAACAACACAGACGCCGCAATCCCTGTCCAAGCAGGCACCGAAAACCACCAAGCCAGCAAAATGACATGCCCTGCCCCAATGTGCACCACCTTACGGGTCAGTTCAGGGCCATAGCCCACCCGCCTCAGCCCTTCCGACAGCCCACCGACCAGTCCGAGCCAAGCTAATACAACACCACCTTGGAAAAGAAGAGAAGACAATTTTTAAATCACTTAAACAATCACTCGAATAATCACTCAGCAGGGGTGTGGGGTATCGCCCAGACACTTTCACTGCTATCTTGATGTAGAAATTACTGACTTCACTATAGAGCACGCATGGGTAAACCCTATCAGCGAGTACTGCTAAAGCTAAGCGGTGAGGCCCTCATGGGCGATTTAGCTTATGGCATCGACCCATCCATTGTGACCGCGATCGCCCAAGAAATTGCCGAAGTCGTGGCCCAAGGCATTGAGCTGGCCATCGTCGTCGGTGGCGGCAACATTTTTAGAGGCGTCAAAGGCTCATCAGCTGGAATGGACAGAGCCACTGCCGACTACATCGGCATGATTGCCACGGTCATGAACGCCATGACCCTGCAAGATGCGCTAGAGCGCATTGATGTACCAACCCGCGTCCAAACGGCCATTTCCATGCAGGAGCTAGCCGAGCCGTACATTCGCCGCCGCGCCATTCGCCACCTGGAAAAAGGCCGCGTTGTCATTTTTGGCGGCGGCTCTGGCAATCCGTTCTTCACAACGGATACAACGGCTGCCCTGCGCGCCGCCGAAATCAGCGCCGAAGTACTGTTTAAAGCCACCAAGGTAGACGGAGTATACGACAGCGACCCAGCCAAAAATCCAGACGCAAAACGCTATAATTCACTCACCTATAGCCACGTTCTAGCAAAAGATCTTAAAGTGATGGATGGCACAGCTATTGCACTGTGCAAAGATAACAACATTCCAATCATGGTGTTTAACCTCTCAGTGAGAGGCAACATCAACCGCGCCATGATGGGTGAACCTATAGGAACAATTGTGGGAGAGTCTTGTGAAGTTAGCTGACTTGGGTGAAGTAGAAGAGGCTATGCAAAAAGCCGTTGAAGCGACACAGCGCTCCTTCAACACCATTCGGACAGGTCGCGCCAGCACCTCGCTGCTTGATAAAATCATGGTGGACTATTACGGTAGCCCCACCAGCTTAAAGTCGTTGGCAAATATTTCTACGCCAGACGCTAGCACGCTGATGGTACAAGCTTTTGATCCTAGCTCTGTGCAGCTCATTGAGAAAGCAATCTCAATGTCGGATATTGGCCTAGTGCCCAACAGCGATGGCACCCTAATTCGCCTGAACATTCCGCCATTGACGACTGAGCGCCGTCAGGAATTCGCTAAGCTCGCGTCTAAGTACGCGGAAGAAGGCCGGGTATCGGTACGCAACGTGCGGCGAGACGGCATTGACATGGCCAAAAAACAAGAGAAAGACGGCGATATTTCTGAAGATGAGTCTCGCGATATGCAGGACGATGTTCAGAAGCTAACCGACAAGTACATCAAAAAGATTGATGAGTCGCTGGCAGATAAAGAGAAGGCTATTCAAACGGTATAGCACCAAGGAATCTAACTCCTCTGAGACTTAATCTTTCTAAGACTTAAGCTTCTTCAGAGGGGGTAGCTGGCTTTTTTCACGCCCTTTCTCTTCATAAATCCTCTTCATGTACGACTGCATCATCGTCGGCGCAGGCCCCGCAGGCAGCGCCGCCGCGTACCATTTGGCCAAAGCCAACCGTTCTGTTCTAATTTTGGAAAAGGCGTCTTTTCCGCGCTATAAGCCCTGTAGTGGAGCCGTGTCTCCAAGTGTTGCAGCGTGGTTTGATTTCGATTTCACACCCGCTATTGATAGCCAAATTACGCGCGTGCGCTACACCTGGAAGCTCGGTGATGCGATAGACGCTCAGTTAGAGACAGAACCCATTTGGAGCGTTCGGCGTGACGTTTTTGATCAGTTCTTGGTGACGCAGGCGCAGGAAAAAGGTGCGGAGCTAAAAGATCAAACAGCGGTTGAGGCGATCGCATTTGAAAGTGAAGGAGACAGTCACTGGCAAGTGAAAACAGCCAATGAAACCTTCACGGCTCGCTACTTGATTGCAGCGGACGGTGCTAAAGGCCCAATGGCTAACTGGTTAGGCTTTCGAGATCATAAGGTTCGTGAAGCCGCATCTTTAGAGCTAATCACACCAGAACCCGTTGAAGATGGAGCCTTTAGCTTTGAGTTTGGGCTGGCTAAAAACGGTTGCCTGTGGGGCTTTCCCAAGCAAGAAGGCTATTCCATTGGCATCAGTAGCTTCATTGGTGGCTCACTCAAAGATATTGAAAAACCGCTCAAAAAATATGCCCCAGAATTTGGGGTGCGCTTCGAAGACGGTACGCTTCACAGGCATCCGCTAAAGCTATGGGACGGCAACTGCGATTTGCACACCACGCATGCACTGCTAGTCGGAGAAGCCGCAGCTATCGTCGATCCACTCACGGCAGAAGGCATTCGCCCCGCCATGTATAGCGGCATGAGCGCGGCTAACGCAATTAATGAAGCGCTTAATGGAAAAGCAAGCGCCCTCGCTGATTACACCCAACTCATTCACGAAAGCTGGGGCGAAGACATGCAGTGGGCGCAGCGTATTGCAGGTATGTTCTTCCGGGTTCCCAAAATTGGCTACCGCGTGGGCATTAAACGACCCACCGCCACCAAACGACTGGGCCAAATTTTAGCAGGCGAGATCAGCTACGCAGACATCGCCAACCGCGTTATCAAACGCATCAGCACCAGCTTTATTCCAGGCATGGGTGGCGGCTGAGGTTTAGCAAGCGCTATCTCACAGAGACTGGCCTTACAGAAGTTAGCCTTACAGATTCTGCGGCGAGTCAGGTGCAATCTCTAACCCCTGCGTGCGCTTGACCATGAACTGATCCGTAATCAAATCTTCTAATCCATCGAGTGTGATGCCCATGTCGTCGCCTGCTTTGGCAAGAGCTGAACGGAAAGTATTGATATCACTGCCATAGCCACAAAGGCGCGAGGCAGCCTCAGCGCCTTGGGTTGCATTCGCCTTTGCACAGTCGATAAGTGCAATGCCAGTCAGCGGTTGGGTAGCAGCCATTGAAGTCCTTATTTGAATAATCTTGATCTGAAGATAGCGTCCAGTCCTTGAGCAATGGCTATCTCAAAGGAATGAAAGTCTTTGCCTTCAAAAGGATGAGATTGCGTGTCTGCATAAACAGACACTACGCTTCAAAATTTGTTGTTGCACTAACGAAACTGGGTACGTTGAAACCGGCTATTCGTTTACCGATTAAGGCGTACATGAAATTTAGGCAGCTCGCGAGAAGCATTGCAATGGTGGGGCTTTTAAGTAGCGGCTCGACTGCATTGGTCAGTAAAACCGCGATCGCTGCCCTGCCGGTTAGGCCCAATCCTTCATTGAGTAACGCCCGCACACTAAATAACGCACTCACCTCCCCACCTGCGGCAAAAGCTACGCCAAAACCGTCCAGAGCCGTATCGGACATCCACGCCAGAATGACCCCGTCAGCCCTCCGTGCCGAAGCCCCCCTTCAGCTCGCAGACGCACGCCCTAACGAAGGTTACATCCATGTGGAAATCACACCGCAGCAGTCTGAAACCATAGCCCTCAGCGCGATCACAGATAGTCCTCTTAATGCAAATGCACTGGCAGCAAGCCCATCCATTCACCTAAGCCAAAATGCACCTGCCAGCGAACTCTCTGAACCAGCAGAAACATTAGAGCCGCTACCTGAAACAGCCCCTGTTTTACCCAACGAACCGTCATCATCACCGCCACCCACCGCTACGCCCCGCAACGATGCCAAAGTCCCCATTGTAGATATTCAAGTAGTTGGTAGCAGCGTTTTTAATGAGGCAGACTTTGCGCCTATTTTAGAGAAGTATGAGGGACAAGACTTAGGGCTAAATGAGCTGCGTCAGGTCGCTGATGATATTACTCAGTTTTATTTAGAATCGGGATACATCACATCACGCGCTGTACTCGGTGAGCAGACCATTGTAGATGGCATAGTTCAGGTACGGGTTGTAGAAGGGGAGCTGGAAGAAATCCAGATAGAGGGAACGCGCAGATTAGCAGGCTATGTGAGAAATCGTGTCAACCTGGCCAATCGCAAACCCCTCAATCAAGTGGATTTAGAATCGCAGCTCCAGCTTCTCCGAGCCGATTCACTCATTGAACGCGTAGAAGCTAGCCTACGAGCAAGCACAGGCGAAGGCCAAAGTCAACTGATTGTGCGCGTACTAGAAGCGCCCACCTTCTCAGGTCGCGCCTCCATAGACACCAATTCTCCACCTAGTGTGGGCGTGGCGCGCACCGGCATTGAAGGAACCGTCAAAAATCCGTTAGGTCTGGGCGATCGCTTAAATCTGTCAGCCTTTCGCAGCACAGCAGGTGGCTCCTCATCATTTGGCGCAACCTATACCGTGCCACTAAACGCCATGGACGGCACCATCCAGGCTCGCTACTTACCCAGCTCGTTCGATCTCATTACAGAAGATCTGCGCACCCTCGGCGTAGAAGGATCTTCTGACACCTATGAGCTAACCTACCGTCAGCCACTGATTCGTCAGCCAAATGAAGAACTCGCCCTTTCGTTTGGATTTCGTCATCGGACGGGTGAAACATTGGTGAGCAATGTCGTCATTGACTCTACACGAACCAGCGTTTTTCAATTTGGACAAGATTATTTAAAACGCGATCGCAAAGGGGCTTGGGGACTGCGATCACAATTTAATCTCGGCACTGGTCTCCTCAATGCCACCGACCGCGCCGATGATGAAGCCGACGGTCAATTCTTTAGCTGGCTCGGCCAAATCCAACGAGCCCAAGTCATCAACCGCGACAATCTGCTACTGATGCAAGCCAGCCTACAGCTCACCCCTGATGCACTCCTCGGCGCAGACCAATTCATCATCGGCGGCCCTAACTCCGTCAGAGGCTCTAGTCAAAACGCCCGCTTTGGCGACAGCGGCTTCCGCGCCTCCATCGAAGATCGCATCACCGTCATCCACAATGAAGACGGCACGCCCGCAGTGCAGATTGCCCCCTTTTTAGATACAGCTGCCATTTGGAACCAAGGCACAGAAACTAGCGATCAGCGCTTTTTGCTCGGCACCGGTGTCGGCATCATCACTAACTTAGTCGAAAATGTGCAAGCCCGCCTAGACGTCGGTATTCCGCTCATCACAATAGATGAACCAGGTGATACGGATCAAAGCGCATTCATATACTTCAACATGAGCTACAGCTTCTAAAGAACATCCGTCCAAAATACACACACCCGAAGCAAACCCGCCCAGAGCAGACCCACCCAGACCAAACCGGTATCAAGCCAGCTCTCACTCAAACCAACACCAAAATTTCCGATCAGGACACTAAGTTTCTAAATAGTCATAGCAGCAGACCCGCTCCACCCATATTCGGGCACCTTCGCGTAGATCGGAGATATGTCGCTCAGCCTTAATGCAACACCGCTACATGGCTTGCCGTAAAAAGGTTGCACTCAAGCAGGCCATGCCCAAAAAAGCTGCGTTCAACAACTATAGAAATTGGATCTGACAGAATCTATGCGACACTTAACCAAACAAGACATCAGATTGAAAGTGATCGCTGTTGGGCATGAGTATCATAAGAAGTTATAGAGCTATTCGTTTTCTAATCGGCGGGGGAATAGCCGCACTCTTTAATTTATTACTCATTGCTCTTTTGATTGAGCAATTAGGATTTAAAACTTCTCTACTCCGCAGTATTGCTAATTTTATTGCAATGGAGTGCTCTTTATTACTGAGCTTTGTTATCTATCGTAAGTGGGTTTGGCCAGGCGGAAACTGGTCTATACGTCATGTGTTACTGCGTCAGCTGCCGCTTTATCATGTCTCAGCTGGCTTAGCTATTATTACCAGAACATTCCTTGTCTTTCCCTTGTTAGATTGGTTAGGGGTTAGCTACGGTATCAACACTATTTTAGGGGCATTGCTCAGTGCAATAATTAACTACACAATGAGCGATCGCCTAGTCTTTACCTCTCCAGGAGACAGTAAAAGCGATTTATATTTACCGGAAGGATTATCTCCATCCACTAATAATTTAGAGTCCGAAAAAAATGCCCGCGGTGTAGGAACTGAACCAGTTAGCACCAGCACCTCTCATGCCCACAACTCTTATAGTGATGGATTTAGACTTTCCATTGTCATTCCGGCTTACAACGAAGAAGGATGCATAGAGAGTACGCTTTCAGGCATCTGCGATTGCTTAGATAAAGCAAAAATAGACTATGACATTCTAGTAGTTAATGATAATAGCCGCGATCAAACAGAAACTATTCTCCAACAGCTGAGTGAAACAAATTCTCGTATTAGCTACATCAATAACTACTACCCCAATGGGTTTGGCTTTGCTGTTCGCTGCGGTGTAGAAAACTTTAAAGGAGATGCGGTCACTATTGTGATGGCCGATGCATCCGATCCGCCAGCTTGCATAGTTGATTACTATGAAAAATTAAAAGAAGGGTACGACTGTGTCTTTGGTTCGCGCTTCATTCAAGGCGGCAAAACTTACGATTATCCCAAACATAAGCTGTGGATAAATCGGCTTGCAAATCTGTTTGTGAAAGTGTTGTTCAATTTGAAATATAACGACACAACCAATGCCTTCAAAGCCTATCGACGCGAAGCCGTTGAAGGCATTTCACCCTTAATTTCTCACCACTTTAATTTAACTGTTGAAATGCCCTTAAAGGCGATGATTCGTGGCTATTCTGTCAAAGTAGTCCCGATTCAGTGGTACAACCGTCAGGTAGGTATTTCAAAGTTAAAAATCAAAGAGATGGGTAGCAGATATCTGTTTATTGTGCTGTATCTCTTCCTTGAAAAAGTGTTATCCCAAGGCGACTATGTAAAAAAAGATAGGACAGAAATCGCCTACGCACAGCGGCGTTAAAGAAGTGAAAAGATGTTTTTTAGCGGCAGTGATTTAGATAAGTAGAACATGACATATCAAGAAATATTGGTGACCGGAGGCGCTGGATTCGTTGGCAGTGCAATGGCGTTTGGCTTAAAGCAGCAGTATCCTCACAGTAGAGTAATTGCCTTTGATAATTTAAGACGGCGAGGCTCAGAGCTAAATTTACCTCGGCTCAAAGCTGCTGGCATAGAGTTTGTTCATGGCGATATTCGCAACCCAGAAGATCTGGAGGTATTTTCTCCTGATTTGATTATGGAGTGTTCAGCAGAACCGTCTGTGCTGGCGGGCTATAGCTCTCCTAAGTATGTGGTTCAAACCAACTTGGTAGGGACAATTAACTGCTTAGAAGTCGCTCGGCAAGCCCAGTCAGATCTGATCTTTTTTTCAACAAGTCGGGTGTATCCCATTGAATCGGTTCGACAACTGAAGTATAAAGAAACCGGCAGCCGATTTGAGCTAATGGAACAAACCCAATCAGGTGTATCCCGTGAGGGAATTGCAGAAGAGTTTTCGTTAGAAGGGGTACGTTCGCTCTACGGAACAACGAAGCTGGCCTCTGAGCTATTGATTGCGGAATATGCAGATGCCTATGGGCTACGCACCATCATTGATCGCTGTGGGGTGCTGACCGGCCCTTGGCAAATGGGAAAGGTGGATCAAGGCGTGTTTGCTTTATGGATGCTGGCACACTGCTTTGATAGGCCACTCAAATACATTGGATTTGGTGGAAGCGGAAAACAGGTTCGAGACTTTTTACATGTTGAAGACTTAGTAGATTTAGTGAAACTTCAGCTCAACGCCATAGACTCGGTGAAAGGCCAAGTCTTTAATGTGGGCGGCGGAGTAGAAAATTCGTTGTCTTTGTTAGAGACGACTCGGCTGTGCGAAGAGATTTCAGGCCGCCAAATTTCCATTGAAGCATCTCCAGAAAAGAGGCAGGGTGATATTCCGATTTTTATTACCGATAGTGGAAAAGTTAAGGCGGCCTTGGGCTGGCAGCCTGCTCGCGATGCCCGCCAAACACTGACAGATATTCATACCTGGATTACGCAGCATACTGATGTTTTAGAGTCTGTGCTATAGACTGAGGCGCTGCGCTGGCACTTATACTCTAAATCGGCGTTCTGAATCGGCGTTCTAAATCGGCGTTCTGAATAAGTCTTCAAAAGCCTTATTCCGGTGTCGTTGTCTATTGCGAAGAACGCAAATGCTGGCAGTTAAAATCCTGAAAATTTGAGACGCGATAATTGAAACACTTTGAAGGAGCATATTTATGACAGTTGTGGTGATTACTGGCTCAGCCGGGCTAATTGGGTCTGAAGCGGCGCTGCATTTTGGGCAATTGGGGTTTGATGTAGTCGGTATCGACAACGATATGCGTCAAACATTTTTTGGCAAAGATGCTTCTACAGCGCCAAACCTAAAGCGAGTGCAGGAAAGCCTGGGAAAACAGTATCAGCACCAGGGGATGGATATTCGCGATCGCACAGCCATCCTTAACCTGTTTAGCCAATACGGCTCTAACATTGGCCTCGTCATTCACACTGCTGCCCAACCCTCCCACGACTGGGCAGCCAAAGAACCCTTCACCGACTTTGATATCAATGCAGGCGGAACGCTTAATCTCTTAGAAGCCACCCGTCAGCACTGCCCGCAAGCCCCGTTTATTTTCACCTCCACCAACAAAGTGTATGGCGATACGCCCAATCGCCTACCCCTCAAAGAACAAGACCTTCGCTACGAGATCGATCCTCAACATCCCTATGCTGACGGTATCCGCGAAGATATGAGCATTGATGATTCTATGCACAGTATCTTTGGTGCCTCCAAAGTTGCAGCGGATGTCATGGTGCAAGAGTACGGGCGCTATTTCCAAATGCCCACCGCGTGCTTTCGAGGCGGCACACTCACAGGCCCTAATCACTCTGCTGCAAAGCTCCATGGATTTTTAGCCTACGTAATGCGCTGTGCCATGACCGGCACGCCATACACTATCTTTGGCTACAAGGGCAAGCAGGTTCGCGATGCCATTCACAGCAGTGATTTAATTCAGTGCTTTTATGAGGTATATCAGCAGCCACGAGTTGCCGAAGTGTATAACATTGGTGGCGGACGCTTCAGTAATGTATCTGTGTTAGAAGCGATTAAAAAATCTGAAGCTATCACAGGCCGCAAAATGGACTATAGCTACTCAGATACCAACCGTATGGGCGATCATATTTGGTGGATTGGCAGCAATCAAAAGTTTCAAGCGCACTACCCTAACTGGCAAATGCAGTATGACGTAGATCGTATCTTGCAGGAGATCTATGAGAAAAATAGCGATCGCTGGCTGCCTTAGTAAGCTCAGCAGAGCAGCAGACAACAAAACATCAAGCAGCGAAAATCCATAGGATTAAAGTGACCCCACTAGCCAAATGCTGCTACGGGCCACTTTAATCGCATGGCTGCTATTTCTCCGGCTGCGTCTTATCTGCTGCTGCCTGTTTGCCGTCTGTTTCTATTTGGCCTCCTCACCAAAATCATCTGCATTTCCATCTCTTTTAAAAACAGTCAAACTATACGATTAGCTAGCTCAACCGCTCTATGATATGGTCGCCGACTCGCATGGCATTGGCCATAATCGTCAGAGAAGGGTTAACGGCAGCGCTAGACGGGAAAAAGCTGCCGTCTACAACGTAAAGATTGTCGATGTCATGAGATTTGCAGTTAATGTCCAAAACAGACGTAGCCGGATCAGTGCCAAAACGACAGGTGCCAACTTGGTGAGCGATCGCCCCAATAGGCAAAATTTTACTAAAGTACCAAGCTACTGGCAGCAAGCTACCTTCGTTATCCACCTCTCGCACCAGTTCAATCCAACGATCAATTAATCGCTTAAACGCCGTCATATTATTCGGCGTATAGTTCAACGTTATTTTGTCTTTTTTAACGGTCACCCGATTTTTCGCTTCTGGCGCATCTTCACCCGTTAGCCACCAATCTACCGTCCGCTTCGCTGCGATTTTTAACGCCCAAGCTGGCGCGATATTAGGTACATCTAGCGCTAACATTCGGTGGTTTACTTTGCCCAATAGCTGCACATGGCCCATCGGATAGTCAAATCCTGGCTCACCCCAGTAATAGTCATTAATCGCTAATGTCTTTTGAAAAACACTCTGATTTTCCTTCGTCGTCAGCCCCACAATCGCCGCAGCTAGGTGCTTCATAAAGTTGCGACCCACCTGATCAGAGCTATTGGCTAAGCCGTTGGGATGTTGTTCATTCGCGGACTTTAATAGCAAGACGGCAGAGTTAACTGCGCCACAAGCTACAACAACAATATCACCAGAAAAAGTACGGGTTCTTCCGTCAATTTCAGCTTCTACGCCCGTAATCTCTTTACCAGACGCGCTAGTGTGCAACTTGTTCACCTTAGCTTCGGTAATCAATTGCACGTTTGCGTTGCCCATGGTGGGCCGAATGCAGTTCACATCTGCATCGGACTTGGCATCAATAAAGCAGGGAAAGCCATCACAAGTATTACAGCGAATACACTCGCTTAAAAAGGCATCTTGTTCATTGAGCTTAACTGAAAGTGGCAGATAAAATGGCTTCAGTCCCTTTTTTTGAAAGGCTTTGTCTAATCCAGCAATGCGAGGCTCGTGGCTGACCGGTGGGTAAAGGTAGTCGCTGCTACGAGGCGGCTCTGTGGGGTCATCGCCTTGTTTCCCATGCACCTGATACAGTGCTTCCGCCTGGTCATAATAGGGCGCAAAATCATCATATTTTAGGGGCCACTCAGGAGAGGTGCCTTCGTGCAAAGGCACCTCATCAAAATCTTTTTCTCTCAAGCGAAAGAGCGCACCACCGTACACCTTGGTATTGCCACCAACCCAATAGCCAGTGCCAGGGTTTACTTTTTTGCCCTTGCCATCCGCCCACACTTCATCGGTTTGATAGCGGCTATCCCGAAAAACCGCATCCGTGCTCCAGTTGGCTTTTTCTTTAGGCAAAAACGCACCGCGCTCCAGAACGAGCACTTTTTTCCCACTGGGCGCTAACCGATGGGCCAAGGTACCCCCGCCAGCTCCGGTGCCAATGATAATGACGTCGTAATGCTCAGTTCCAGGCATAGTGAAGTTATAAGTAGAGTCAACAGCAGCTTATGGAATTTATCTGGATTTGTATGAAAGTTGGCTTAGAGATAGCCGTTTTTTATGAAGCCGTTTTTTATGAATAGGTCTTAGCGTAATCTTTTACAAGCTCAGTATCTTTTTTTCATCGGTCGGTATCTTTGCTCTAGCGAGTATGCTCCGCTAAAACCTTGACTTTCTTCTTCAAGTCTCGTTTTTTTCCTCAGATCTCATTTTTCTTCTTAAATTCTTCTCTTGTACGCTTTTAATGTCAATGCCCCAAAGCTTGAGATCAGCAATGCACTCCAGCAGAGGGTTGTAATCACAAAATGTGAAGCAGGTTCGCCAGTGGCTAAAGCCCGCATCGCTTGCGCGATCGTAGAAACTGGATTGTGAGAAACAAAGCCTTGCGCCCATTTGGGAAAGCCCTCTTTCGGTACATAGCCAACGCTCATAAAGGTAAAGGGTAAAATCCAGGGGTTGAGCACAGCAGAAATGGCTTCAGCAGACTTGGCACCAACAGCGACATAGAGAGCAATTAAACCGACAGACAGCGTAAAAAGAATCGGCAGTAGAAAAAATCCGATTACACCCATCACACCCCCTTGTAAACGAAAGCCAATCAAATGCCCTGCGAGCACAATGCCCGAAATTTGAAACAACAGCCGTGCACCAGATGCCAGCAGCCGCCCCCCCACGGCAGCAAGCCGTGAGATGGGCATTGATCGCATACGGGTATCTCTGCCACTGGAGAGATCGTTATAAAAAGACACACCCACATTGATGGTGTTAAAAAGGAGCCCTTGAATGAGCGTAAAGGGAAGTAAAAACTGTGCATAGGCGCCAAAGCTTTCGTCCGGAGAGACTACTTTGGCGAAGCTGGCGGTAAAAACAAACAGTAGCGAAATAGAAAAAGCCGTAGAGACCAACACGGCAGCAGGATTGCGAATATCAATCAGAATATTGCGTTGAGCAATGATGAGCATATCGTGCAGCGATCTCCCCCAGCCCCCTTCTTTTCTTTCCGCAACCAGCGCGGCAATCTCTTGCGCCCATTGATCTTTTTCGCCTGCCATCAAGCCCTCCTGTTAAAACGTCCTGTCACTGTCTTTTGTAGGCACCCATTTTGTATTCTCACAGCTTTTTATAAGTCTGCACAGACCAAGCCCCCAACCCCAGCAACAAACTCACCAGCCACAAAAGACTCACCAGCACTAAAGAAAGGCTTTCCGAACTGCCTGAGACTAGCGATCGCAAAGCATCACAAGTCACACTAACCGGCTGATATCTTACGATGGGCTGTAGCCAAATCGGAAAGTTCTCAGTGGGGCTAAAGCCATTGCTGAGCAACAATAGCGGCGTGTATGGAATAATAGCTACCGCATCGACGAGAGTGGGGTTGCGTAGCTTCATTGCAAGCACCGTGTAGCCTGTAATGCAGGTAGCGGTAAAGATAATCACTAAGGTGAAATACCCCAAGAATGCGAATAAGCCACCTTGAAAACGAAAGCCCAACCCCTGCGCAACGATGAGCAAAACAATAGTTGCCAGCAGCCCGCGCACCATATAAGCCATCACTAACCCTGCAATGACCGCCACCCGAGAAATCGGCATAGCACGGCAGCGTTCCATCATCCCGGTCTCAATGTCTTTAGCGAGCATTAAAGCAGAGCCAAATCCAGCAAAAAACAGGGTCTGTAAATTGATAATCGGCACGAGGTATTGGATATAGTCGATGCCTTGAGCTGCCATCAACCTTGCGCCCACAATCCAAAACCCAAGGAGAAAGACCATCGGGAAGATTGCGATCGCCACAATCACAATCGGATTTCGCTTTAACCGCAGCAAATTACGCCAGGTAATTAGCAAGCTGTCATGCACGGCCCTTTGCCAACCAGTTTCTTGCCGCTGAACAATCATCTGCTCAGCCAAAGCGGCAACGGAAATTTCTAAATCAGGATCGATTCCGGTCATAAAAAAACTGCGAGCCACACCCAAGCAGATAGCACTGTCCATCCGCTTGTACATCCAAGTATTCCATGGTTTGTCGAGTTAAGGCTCGCTAGCAATTTTCAAGAGGGTTTCTCTCGCTATCATCCTGCTAAATATCATGCGACCTAGTGCAGTGATAAAACATGCCAGCACGAATCAGCTTCTCTTTTTTTGAACAAGATTATTATTGAGCAGTTTTGATATTTCATTAGAGCAGACAGGTTTGCTAAATAGATATCCTTGTATAGTCTCACAGCCCAATGACTGAAGCGCGCGGCATTGCTCAACAGTCTCTACGCCTTCAGCCACAATTTCATGATCCAAGCTGTGACCCATTTCTATCATAGAACTCACTAATATCTTAGTCTTTTTATCATCGAGCATGTCATCAATGAAGTACTTATCAATCTTAAGGCAATCAACCGTAAGATGCTTCAGAGACGCAAAAGAAGAATAACCTGTACCAAAATCATCAATAGCCAATGAAACGCCCAAATCTTTTAGTTCTCTAAAGATAGATAGATTTTGTTGGTCTGTTTGTACAACACTTTCAGTAACCTCTAGCTCTAGTTCCGAGGGCACCATTTCGGTCTCGTCAATGACCCGCTTAATCAATGACACAAAATCTTGATCTAGAAAATGAACTGGAGAAATATTAACGGCCATACGAATAGTAGGCAAACCAGCTTTCTTCCAGCTAACAGCTTGATCGCAAGCTGCTTTCAAAACCCACTCAGTAAGCGGCTTAATCATACCTATTCTTTCTGCCGTGGGGATAAATTCGGCAGGTGAAACCCAGCCCAACTGTGGATGGTGCCAACGAGATAGCGCTTCAACACCAATAATGTTGCCAGTGCGCGCCTGGACTTGAGGCTGGTACACCAATGACAGCTGCTGTTTTTCAACGGATTCCCTTAAGTTTTGCTCCATACGAAACCGGTGCTCCGCAGTCTGAGTCATATCAGGGATATAAAACGTGTACTGATTTTTTCCACATTTTTTTGCAGCATAAAGTGACGTATCAGCGGCTTTAATAAGCGTTGGAAAATCTTGGCCATCATCAGGATAGTACGCAATCCCGATGCTACAGGCAGGCGTGAATTTCCTTGCAAATAGCTCGACTGGCTTTGCAACAGCTTCAAGGCAGCGCTGAGCAACATGCTCAGCAGCGTAGTCATCATCCACATCACTCACAACAATACAGAATTCATCACCGCTAAGCCGTGCAACAAAGTCCGATTTTCGAGCAACTGTTTGTAAGCGCTCGGCAACTTTTTGAAGCAGAAAATCACCCGCATCATGCCCTAAGCTGTCATTGACACTCTTAAAATTGTCTAAGTCAATATAAAGCAGCGCTAAGCGGTCACTATGCCGTTTAGAACGGTCAATTAAAGCTTCTAAGTTCTGATAAAAGTGAGCACGGCTGGAAAGTCCTGTTAGGCTATCGACGTAGGCGAGTTCTCTTATACGCTTTTGAGCGTGATCTCGCTCCATGACAATTCCAGCTAATCTGGCAGCAGCTTTCAAATCGTTTGATTCTGCTTCATTGGGTAATGCAGGGTGGTTGTAATACATACCGAAGGCACCCAGCACTATACCCGATGAATTTTTAATGGGTTCCGACCAGCAGCAGCGCATCCCATGCGGCAGCGCAATATGCTTTATATTGACCCATTTGGGATCTGAGGCAATATCTTCCACAAGAACACGCTTTCCGGTATAGGTCGAGGTTCCACAAGAGCCCACATCCGGACCATTTTTTAGGCCATGTACTGCATCACAGTATTCTTTTGGCAAACTGGGGGCACCGCCATGCATGAGTCGTCCATCTTTTAATTCCAGCATTGAGCAGCGCAAGCCAGAATGCCGCCCTTCATACAGCAATGCAATTTCTGGATAAATCTCGACAGCAGGCTTGCCTGTGGCGATCATCTCCATAATCTCGGCTTGTTTCTCATCAAAGGCTTCTGCTTTCTTTCTAGCCGTTATATCAGCATGGGTTCCGACCAAACGAACGGCCTTGCCATCAGACTCGCGGTGAACAAGAAAAGCACGAGATAGAACAAACACCTCATGCCCAGCTTTATGCTGCATGCGCATTTCAACCTCAAACGAACTTGCCTTACCTACTAAGTAATCTTGAACATGGTTCAAGACCCTGCTTTTATCACTTGGATGAACAAGGCTTTGCCAAGTTGTTAAACCATCGGTCAGCTCACAATTTTCATAGCCCAACATACTCTTCCAACGCGGTGAATAGTAGACCTCATTCGATTCTAAGTTCCAGTCCCAAAGGCCATCATTAGCGCCACGCATTGCCAAGGCAAATTGTTCCTCGCTTTTTTGAAGCTTTTCCTCCGACGCACTGCGAGCCGTAATATTATGGCCAATGCCCAATACACCCATGAGTTTTCCATCACTGTTATGCATAGGCAATCTGCTTATTTCTAAAAGCTCATGATGGCCATCATGAGCAAACGTTGCCCATTCTTCATAAGTAGAGGGCAGTTCTTTTTGAATAACTTCTTGATCACGTTCTTGCGATAGATTTGCTAATTTGGCAATCAAAAAATCATGATCGGTTTGACCTATAATTTTGGCCTCTTTAAGGCCAACAAAATCTTCGAAGCGGCGGTTACAGGCTAAATATCGGCCATCAGGAGCCTTAAGCCAAACAAGTACGGGGAGAGTGTGAATAATAGATTTGTAAAATTCAACTTCCTTTTGGAAGCCACGTAGAACGGTTTCTGCAACAGAAAAGTCCTGCGCAGCTTGGATTAGGATTGATTGATTTTCACATCTCATGGCAGGTTTCTATAAGCCCTAATATTCAGACAGTCTCCAGGTTATGCCCATCGTAAAAGTTCTAATAGGCATTAGAACTCGTAATTTAGCTGAATAATAGCCACCTAAAATTGTAAGTTCTCAATAAAGTATTGCTAACGACTCATCACAAATACTGAGAGCCTTTGTGTCTATTTTGAGTGAATTTCAGTGAGATTCGTGGTGAGGATTTCACTCTTTTAAAGGGTGCCAATCAAACATTCATCACCCATCAAAAATCCGTCACCCATCAAACATCCATCAAATGGAGCTGATGTCATTCTGAACGGGAAAACTGCACGAAACGCTACATACACGACCCCATCCCAAACGAGAATGGCTTCTTTAGCTCCTTCTATTACGCGTAATTTGTTTTCTTTACATCAGCGATCGCTCTTTCTCGCCACCATCGCGATCGCGATGTTCCCAAGCCAAACCTCTGCACAATCCATTATCCCTGCCACAGATGGTACCGGCACAGCCGTGACTCAGCAAGGCGATAACTACACTATCGATGCAGGTAGCCTATCAGCCGACGGTGCGAACCTTTTCCATAGTTTTGAAGCATTTTCGCTCTCTTCAGAAGAAACCGCTAATTTTCTCACGCAGCCAAACGTTCAAAATATTTTAGCCAGCGTCAGTGGTGGCTCCCCATCTATTTTGAATGGCTTACTACAAATCAATAGCCTTGAGTCCGCACCCAATCTTTTTTTAATGAATCCAGCAGGGGTGTTGTTCGGTGCAAACGCACAGATTAACTTGCCAGGTAATTTAACAGTCACCACTGCCGATGCCATCGGCTTTGATCAACAGGCTTGGTTTAATGTTTCTGAAGCTAATACGTATGCCTCTTTGACAGGTAATCCAACTGGAGAATTTGCTTTTTTAGCCGCGCCATTCGGCAGCATTGTCAACGAAGGGAATCTCTCTCTTTCTGCCAATTCTTCGCTCACGCTCTTGAGCGGATCTATTGTGAATACAGGCACTCTGTCTGCACCTGGTAGCGGTCTCACCTTAGCAGCCTTACCCAGCCCCAACCCAGAAGCAAACACACTTGTGCGATTAAGCCCAGCCGACAGTTTACTCTCGATAGAAGTAAGCGCAGACGACCTGCGATCGCTCACGACCCAAGCCATTCCATCCCTGTCTCTAGCCCAGCTACTGACCCATAGCGAACCAACCACAGCAGAGTACGCTGACACGCTCATACTCAACGCTGATGGTAGCGCCAGTATCTCCGGGACAGTCTCTACTCAAACCACAGCCCCACAGTCAACTGGCGGAGATATCACCGTAATAGGTAAACAAATTAATATAACAAATGCCCAAGTTTTGGCAGCCGGACAAGCGGGTGGCGGGCGCATTCGGATTGGCGGGAATTATCGAGGCGAAGAGGGCTTACCCACTGCGAACAAGACAGCAGTAGATAGGCACGTAGTATTAGATGCCAGTGCGATCGAAGAAGGCAACGGTGGCAGCGCCATTATTTGGGCCGATGAAACCACCCAGTACGCCGGGCAAATAACCGTAAGAGGCGGCAGAAACGGCGGAAATGGTGGCTTCGTCGAAGTATCGGGAAAGGAATCTCTGTTGTTTCGAGGCGAAGTAGATACCAGCGCACCCAATGGCCAGTTTGGCTCACTGCTATTAGATCCTGAGAACATCATCATTACAGCAGGCAGTACTGGCCTAAACGATGAGGCACTATCAGATGCCAGCATTTTTTTTGATGAGGGCAGTGCCAGCGAGACATTTACCATTTCAGAAAATTTGCTAGAAGGGCTATCTGGAAATACAGATGTGACACTAGAAGCAAGCAACAACATCTTGATAGAAGCGCTAGATGACGGTGTGTTGAGCTTTGCGGCTGGCAATGGAGATATCACCTTGACCGCAGATGCTGATGGCAGTGGAGATGGCGATATCTTGAGTGGTGGCAGTGATTATGAAATTAATGCACCAGGGCGATCGCTCAGTTTGTCGGGCCAAACCATTGCACTTAGAAGCATTAGCACGGCGGGCCTAGAGCAAGGTGGCAATATTACCCTGCAGGCAGAGGAAACGCTTACAGTCAATAGCCTTAGCACCTCGTCACCGAATATCAGCGGAGACATTGAACTAGAAGCAAATGCCGATATCACAGCTCAATCTATCATTACCAATGGCGGAGATGTTTTAGTTGATAGTTTATTTGGCGGTAACTACTCAGGCTTAAATCTTTCAGTTGATTGAAATCGCTTTAAAGGTTTACAGGCTAAGGTGTCGTGAGTTCTGTTCAGGCAGTTTTAGATTGGTAAAACGAACGCCAAAATTCAATATCAGTGAAGCAGAAATCAGAGCCGTCTACCACCAAGGGGAGGAAGCGGTTGTTGAGCTAGTGGGCGCGCTGGTGTCGCGGCTAGCGGAAGTAGAAGCGCGTTTAGAGAAGCTAGAAAACCAACAGAAAAAGGATAGTCGAAACAGCAGCAAGCCCCCGTCAGGAGATGGCTTCGGCAAACGCACGAAGAGCCTGCGCAAAAAGAGTGAGCGTCCCAGTGGAGGCCAAAAAGGCCATCCAGGTAGCACCCTGGAATGGAGCGAGGCAGTCGATACGGTTGTGAACCATCCAGTCAATGTTTGTGAGCATTGTGGGTCATCGCTAGCGACGAGTGCAGTGGTCGGGCATGAGTATCGCCAAGTCCATGAGCTGCCGCCGCTTCGTTTGCAGGTGATTGAGCATCAAGCAGCCGTCAAACGTTGTGAGCAGTGCGAGCGAATAACCCGTGGGCAGTTTCCTCCCGATGTCAGCAATTGGGTGCAGTACGGCAAGGCATTGAGGGGACTCATGATGTACCTGATGAATGCTCAACTATTGCCGTCAGATAGAACCTGTGAGTTGCTCAGAGAAGTATTCGGGTGCGATATTTCAGAAGGAACACTGTACACCGCTAGAGAGAAGTGTTTTGAGCAATTAGAGCCGGTTGAGCAACAGATAAAGGCGGCGATTGCACAAGCCGAGGTGGCCCATTTTGACGAAAGTGGTCTTCGAGTAAACGGCAAGCTGTGGTGGCTCCATGTCGCCTCAACGGCTGAGCTGACTTATTACTGCGTACATCCGAAGCGAGGTCAAAAAGCGATTGACGAGATGGACATCCTGCCAAACTTTGACGGGATTAGTGTCCATGATGGATGGGCCAGCTACTTTTTGTACGATTGTGCGCATGCCTTGTGCAATGCCCATCATCTGCGTGAATTACGCTTTGTTGTAGAACGCTACAAACAACCCTGGGCAGAGCAGATGAGTACACTACTGTGCACCATCAAAAAGCAAGTAGAGGCAGCTCAGGAATTGGGACAACGTTCACTGAGCGCAGATTGCATTACTGAGTTTGAGCGTCAATATCAAACCCTACTCTCAGATGGGTTTGAGGCAAATCCGCCACCGCCTGTAGATGAGAATGCACCTCAGAAAAAAGGACGAGCCAAGCAAAGTCCACCCAAGAACTTACTCGACCGGCTTCACTTACACGATACGGCTGTTTTGGCCTTCATGTACGACTTTCGCGTACCTTTTGACAACAATCAGGCTGAACGGGATGTGCGCATGATGAAGCTTAAGCAGAAAATTTCAGGCTGTTTTCGAGCA
>JBGCGG010000197.1:0-5816 GCA_045110585.1 Phormidesmis sp.
CCAAGGCTGCGAGCGCTTCGGCCCTGTAGACGATATCGGATTTTGCGAAGAATGTGCATCAAAGTTCGACAGAGATATGATCCGCCAGCGACATTGGGATTACTCCCGTACCGCGTTCCTACTTCCTAACGAGAGGCATGAGGAACTCCGAACAGAAATCATTAAGCGGTATGGAGCTACGCTTGAACTCATTGCCCATGATTCAGACATCAATCATGCTAACAGTTAGCACTTTCCAAGCTGAAAGCCTCCCAGTATCCAAAAGGAGAAGCCTTCTAAGAACAGTGTCAAAAATGAAGGATTTCGGTCTAGTTTTTATGTACTATCTAGAGTTGGCCAGCAGTGTTTGTTGACACTCAAATCCCACACTTCCAGAACTTGTCTGTGTATCCGCTATATGTGTTAATTAATCTCGATAGCGACATTGATCTTCATGAAGATAAAAGCAAGAATCTTACAGATCAAGAATAAGTGGACAGAAAATCAATTAGACCAGCAGAAAAAAATAACTGAGCAAGTTGCTTATCGTCTCTATCAGAAAAGGAAAATCTCACACAAGCCCGGGGATCAGGATAGCGATTGGGCTAAAGCGCAAGCAATTGTTCAAAGCCCTGTTAGAAGAGCGCTATATTACATTAATTGTATTCCACGAAAAACTAGGATTAACAAAATTTCCAGTTGGGTTACTACAGGTTTTATCGACAAGACTTCGTGGGAGCTTTTAGAGTTATTAGTTATTCCTTTGGTCCTAGCCGTTGGAGCCTTTTACCTAGAAAATCGCGTGGAGAAGCGGCAGGAAAATATTTCAGAAGAACGAGCTAAACAGGCTATGTTAGATAACTATTTAGAGCAAATGAAAGAGTTGCTATTAGACAAGGGCTTGCGAAAATCTCCAGTAGATAGCGAGGTTCGGAGTATTGCTAGAGCAATAACAACAACAACAGTTAAAGAATTGGATTCAGAACGTAACACTTTATTAGTTATTTTCTTGAAAGAATCTGACTTAGTTCAAAACGTTGACGAGATAGGGAATAAGAACTCAGCTAAGGTTGTCCCACTGCTTGCTGGATTGAGTTTAGCTGATGCATCCCTACGAAAGGCAAACCTAAGCAATGCTGTCCTGAGCAATACAGACTTCAGTAATGTCGACCTAAGCAATGCCAACTTAGACAACGCCAACTTGACTGCTGTCAACCTAAACTCTGCTAACCTTATTAGTACCAATCTAGACAGTAGTAACCTGAATTCCGCTAGTCTAGATAACGCCAATCTCATTGGCGCAAGTCTAAACAACGCCAATCTCATTGGTACAAGTCTAAACAACAGTAACTTGAATTCTGCTAGCCTGAACTCTGCTTACCTCTATGAATCTGACCTAATCGGAGCTACCTTACACAACACAAATCTAGTCGGTACCAACCTAGTCGGTGCCAATTTGAACGGTGCTAACTTGAACAGTGCTAACTTGAACAGTGCCAATTTGAACGGTGCTAACTTGAACAGTGCTAACTTGAACGCTGCCAATTTGAACGGTGCTAACTTGAACAGTGCTAACTTGAACGGTACTAACCTAGTCAACAGCAGTCTAATCAAGGCTAATTTAAAGTCTAGTAACCTAATAAGGGCTAATTTAAGGAAGGCAAATCTGAGTAGTGCAGTCCTAAACAGTACAAAGCTTATAAGGGCTAATCTAAGCAATGCAGATTTGAGCAACGCAGATTTGAGCAACGCAGACTTGAGCAGCACGGACTTGAGCAACGCAGATTTGAACAACGCAGATTTAAGCAACGCAGACTTAAGCAATGCCAATTTAAGAAGTACTCAAATATCGGAAACTCAAGTTCTGGCTAGCCTCATTTGCTATACAAAGCTACCTGCAAGCTTAAAGATAGATTCGGAACGTAACTGTGGCAGCAGCCCTAGTCTATAGTTATGGTTGAGTGGTAGATGTAGAAGAGCGCACAACGGGTATGAGCATAGTAAAAAGCATAAACTTAACTAAGCTATCTAGAGAATGATTCAATGCTACCTATCATATGAAAAGAGTCTGTAGGTCGTCAGGCTTAACTATCAAAGTTGCGCGTGGCAAAGTGGTTAGTCGCTTTACCATGTGTGATCAGGTTACTGCTCAATCATCATGAGAATGGACATTGTAATTGGTATTGGTTTTGCTTTTCTAGCTATTCTATTAGGCTTTCTCAGCTATAAGAAAGTACTTGGTGATGGCTGGCTTGATCGTGCTGATAAAGTAGCGAGCGTCGTTTCGTTCATAATTGCAATCAGCTCAGTTTTTGGCTTTTTCAGTAATCGAGAGAATACCTCAAGCGCAACAGGCATAAGAATTGGTGGCAACAGTAATAACAGTGCGATTACTCAGGGAAACAACAACAGCGTAACTGTTGGAGATATAACTACCACCGCTGAGAATCGATCTATTGCGGCACTTGAGCGTGTTAAAAGTGAGTTGATTAGCAATTTTGGAAGTTTATCTGTACAGATTGAGACTATTCAAGTTCAGGCACCCCAAGTTTTTTGGGATACAAGGCGTGCCAATGAAACGGAACTAGCTTACCAAGATCGAGCAAAAAATGAATTTCGTGATTATGAGCGCTTTATTCAAAGACTAAACAACCAGATCAAATTCTCCGGCAACCTAACCAATACATTTCAGAAAGACTTAGCTTTCCAACCGGAAATTGCACAACGAGCAACTCAGACCTACGAACAACAACAAGAAACGAGAGATAGTTTTGTAAGCTTTGAATCAGAATTGCAGAACTTACTTCGTTTGAACTTGACTGATGAAGAGCGTACTGCAAAAGCTCAATCTTTACATTTGGAAAAGGTGGCAAATGCCAAGATGTCACTAGCTAACGCAGCATCCTACTTCTGCTTAATTGCTAACTCTAATGATATTGAATTGATGCGGGACACCTTTGCGCGTATGGGCATTGATGCGCAATTTCAGCCAGGAGAAAAAGGTTATAAAGCTGCTAAGGATTTAGCTGCTAAGTTTGCTCGAGAAAAAGCAGAAGTTTTAAACGATAGAATCAACGTCCAATCAACGGCCAGCCAGAGAGAAGTTGATCGCAGAATCAATGACCCGTACATCCTCATGTTGAGAAAGGCGGCAGGACTACCATCAACATTGACTAAAGCTGAAGTTGAAAGACTTAGAAACCGTGAAATAGATAAAAATGAGACTGAGCCAGTGGAACTGTTTACGCTAGCAGCATTCTCCTATCTAGAATCTGATGGGAAAGCAGCAATTATATATTTTGAGCGGGCTCTATCCACAGGCGAGCTTTCAGAAAGACAATCTCAATACGCAAAAGCTTCTATAGACAGACTCAAATGGCCAGAGCGGTATGGAGAGAGTCTAGGAGTAATGATCACAGAACTATCTGCGGAGGGTAGCTTTGCTCAAGCTGGTCTGAGGGTTGGGGACGTTATTATTTCACTAGAAAGGGAGGCAGTTAACGAACCCATAGATATTGCTTCAGCTATTGCAAAAGCAGGCACAGGTAGATTGCCTATAACAATAATACGAGATGAGCAAAAACAGATCGTGAATGTACAGGGTGGCAAACCTGCTGCTGCGCAGCTAAGTCCGCTCGTTATACCAAATATTGTCCAGCTATGATAAGTGAACTACTCAAGGGTCGTATCTAATAAATCGATTAAGTCACTCAATATTCTCCTTATGTTATCTCAAAACTTAGACGATACTGTTGGCGAACCAAATATTAAACGCTGAAGCAACGCAAATTCGTTAGTTCAGCTAATGAGCTGAGAATGAGTTTACTGGGCTTGAGCCGCTATTTCTGAGTTCGCCAACAGCATATTAGAGGTTTTGAGAGGGTGCAGAAAGTATGTCTCAAATGATGTCTCGAAAGTGATTTACCAAAAACTCTAAAGACTATTGATACAGCTTCAAGTTGAAGACTAGCATGTGCCTTTAGGTTTTGGCTGATTAAGATGCGTTGGCCCTGACCATTCTGGTCAGGGCCAACGCATCACACAATTTGTGTTATTGGGGTTTGAGTAGTAACGGATGCTGTTGGCGAAGTCGAAATTCGGTGTCTGTGCCAAAATTTAGCTGGTAATTTCCTGCCATAAATGAAGCGATAAAAGGAATGGACTCATGCTCCAAGTTCAACCCAATGACTCAGTGCCCGAAGATACTGCCCGCATTGCCCATCAGATTTTTCCAAAAGGCAATCGCTATCTGAATCTCCGCGATGAACTCGGTTCAATTTATAGCGATCGCGATTTTGAAACACTATTCTCAACGCATGGACAACCTGCCCAGTGCCCATGGCGACTGGCGTTAGTCTCCGTCATGCAGTTTGCAGAAAACTTGTCAGACCGACAAGCTGCAGACGCTGTCAGAAGCCGGATTGACTGGAAGTACTCGCTTGGCCTAGAGCTAGCCGACTCCGGCTTTGACTTTTCGGTACTGAGTGAATTTCGCACGCGCTTGTTGAGTGGTGGTCAAGAAGAACAAATACTGGATATTTTTCTAGAACGGCTTATAGAAAGAGGTTGGCTCAAGTCAGGTGGGAAGCAACGAACAGACTCAACCCACGTCCTAGCAGCCATCCGTACGCTCAACCGATTAGAGGGCGTTGGAGAAACCCTGCGGGCAACGCTGAATGACCTAGCCACTGTCGCGCCTGACTGGTTACGCGAGTGGGTACCCAGCGACTGGTTCGACCGCTACAGCCCCGCTATTGAAGAATATCGCTTACCCAAAGGTGTCCCGGCTCGCCAAGCCTATGCTGAAACGGTTGGGCGTGATGGCATGCAACTGCTGAGTGCGATCTATGACGACGGCCCTGAGTGGCTACGACAAGTGCCATCAGTCGATGTTTTGAGGCAAACGTGGGTGCATCAGTACTTCGTTGATGCAGGCAAAGTCCGGCTACGCGCTGCCAAGGATCTACCGCCTGCGGGGGAGCGATATGACTCGCCCTATGACACAGAGGCGAGATACGGCAACAAACGCAGTACTACTTGGACAGGGTATAAAGTTCACCTGACCGAAACTTGCAACAAGAACAGCGTTCATCTGATCACTAACGTCGAAACGACTCAAGGCCATATTTCAGATACTGACCAAACTCAACCGATACATGAAGCTCTATCTGGTAAAGCACTGTTACCCGAAGAGCATGTGATGGATGCGGGGTATGTAGATGGGCCACTACTGGTAGAAAGTCTAGAGAACTTTGGGATTAAGTTGGTTGGGCCAGTACGTCCAAACGTAAGCTGGCAGGCTAAAGCCGCCAACGGTTATGACCTCAGCCACTTTCAAATCGATTGGAAGAAACAACAGATGATCTGTCCAGAAGGGAAGAAAAGCATCTGTTGGACACCGTCTAAGGATGCTTGGAACAATGCGACGATTCGCGTCAAATTCTCCCGCACTGACTGTCGCTTGTGCGCTCATCGAAGCTTGTGTACGAAAAGCAAAGCAGAGCCGAGGTCAGTGACATTGCGCCCTAGAGCTGAGCATAAAGCCATCCAAAGGAATAGAAGAGCACAGCTAACCAAGACATGGAAAGCTCGATACAACGTACGGGCGGGCGTTGAAGGCACGATATCTCAAGGGATCCAATCCTTTGGAATGAGAAGGTCACGCTATATCGGCTTGGCTAAGACACATTTGCAGCATTTGCTGACAGCTGCTGCGATGAACGTCGCGCGGTTATCTGACTGGCTTGATGGGGTTCCTCATGCCAAAACTCGGACTTCTCGATTTGCAGCGCTTAATCCGGCTGTTTAGGTCCTGCTTTGACTTCGCCAACAGCATC
>JBGCGG010000198.1:0-13433 GCA_045110585.1 Phormidesmis sp.
CGCGTTCTTCACTGGTGAGGGAACGAAGGGGATCTTTTTGCCGACGAGTCATGACACTTGTCCTGCTTTTCAGGAACCGTGAACAACCACTCTAATTTTCGCCTATCCTTATGGTCATGACCATAGCAAATGACCCACTAGCCTCAGCAATCTTTTAATAACGCAGGGTCGCTTTTCAGAAGCTGAAACCCTCCTTGAAGAAGGGATTCGATACCTGCCTAACCATCCCAGTCTTTATTACAACCTGGCCCTTGCCCTAGAGCAACAAGGCCGCAGTCAAGAATCAGCAGAGGCGTATGAAACAGTCAGACAGCTGAGTCTATAACCGTTCCATACGCCTCTGTTTTTGCCTAGCTTTTCTACCTGGCTTTTTTACTGGGCTTTTCTACCTGGGCTTTTCTACTGGGCTGCTTTAATGCGTCGCTCCAAATCCAAAAAAGCGAGGCGCACTTGTTCAATGCGGCGGCGATTTACGCCCAAATCAGATTCTCCTAAGCGAGCTGCTGCGCGGGCATGAATGATCTGTTCACCTTTGGGCAAATAGAATTCAGTGTCGTCTACAAAGCCCATCAATCGGCTTTCTGATTCGGCCAAAATGTAGTCATCGCTTTGCTCCACAATCTTGGTGCGCGGCACAACACCGATAATATCAATCAGATTCTTTCGAGCGGTTTCACGATCGGTGGTGTAAGCGATTGGGGCGACAGCGTGATCGGCATCGGCACCCTGGCTGACAACACAGTTAGGAGACGCTGGGCAGCTTGCCAGTTTGCCTGCGTTCACACCCAAATTGTCAGGTCTTGTGCCCGCTGTGAACTGTCCAACGCCGGGTAAGGCGGCTATTTGCACATCCGCTTGTGCCGGTGCCTGCGTACCAAAAAACATTAATCCCGCCATTAGAGCAGGTAGAACAATCGTAAAAAAAGTAGATAAAACAGATCTCACAGCGGACATGCGCTCCTTATATAGTGATCAAAGACAAAATTAAAAAACAAATAGCCTAGCGGTTATGGCTGAAAGCCCCTTCAGCATATAGCAATCGCTCAAACTATGATGCGCTTTACCAGCTCTGCTTTTGCCCTAGCAAATTTGAACTTGCCAGCTATCAGTCTTCCAGATTTAAGCCTGCCAGATTTAAGTCTGCCAGATTTAAGCGTGTCAGATTCTCTCAGTAGCTTGGCGGCGCTGGCCAGTCAGCTTCAGGCGGCTATCAATGGCGCGATCGCTCATCCTTTCTGGGCGATCGCCTTCCTTCTTTTCGCTATCACACTCATCCAAATCACGGCTGATTTGATTAAGCGAGTGGTGAAAGCAACCCTGACCTTTGTGCTTAAGCTGCCGCTCACGCTGAGTCAATGGATTTGGAATCGGGCGACAACCCCTTCCCTTCCAGATAACAAAGAAAAGATTCAGCAGCTCATTAGTGAGCTAGAACGCCTCCGGACAGAACAAGATCTGGTGCTGGAACAGCTCAAAGCACTGGTGGCCGAAACTACGCCAAAACAACATTTGTTCGAAAAGTCCGCGCCTGAAAAGCCAGCGTCTGAAAAGCCAGCGTCTGAAAAGCAACGTGAAGACAAGTCAGCGTCCAAATCATCAGATTAGCTGGCGGCAACTGAAGATCGCAAATCGAGTGATAAAGTCTCCCCCGAGGTTGGCTGAAGGATCTGAGTGTTGAGTCCTTCTTTTTGTAAGCGCGATCGCATTTCAGCAGCCCCTCCTGCTGTTTGCAGCACACTTGAAATCAACCCTGAGTAGTTTGCTCGCCCTGCTTCCGCCGTTGGCATCATCACTTGTGGCTTGAGTAGCTTGGCAATTTGCACTGCTACATCGCCCCCACGTACAACCGGCGCAATGCCAGCCAGCGTAATATCAGCCAGTGGCGTAATCACCACATCTACTGGCCCCAGTGCCTTCATTTGCTCAACATCCGGGTAGCCATGTGGCTCGTAATATAGCTGAGCCGAACCAACGCTGAGGATGTAACCATTTTCCCGTTTCATTGGGCCAACTACTGCGCCTTGTAAAGCTGTAATGGTTAGCGGAGCAGCGCCTGCTTTGGTTCGCTCAGTTGTTTCTTCGTGGGTGACCACTGTCACTGAGTCATACCCGGCCTCATTGGCCACTTTGGCAGCATCTGGAGACGCCACCACTGGAATAGATTTGTCCAGTGCAGCCAACGTCTCTGGATGGGCGTGATCCGCTAACCCTTGAGACAGCAAAATTAAGTCAATATTCTGAGGAATTTCTACAGCGGTAGGTCGAAACCCTTTTACCAGCCAAGGCGCATTGCCAAACACCAAATCCCCTACCAGCCAAGGATCTATCAGCACTCGCCAGCCGTCTGCTTCCACGAGCCAAGAATTCGCATCAAACCAAGTCACTTTCATTCGGCTTTTCCCCACCTTCTGCGCACAAAACTGCTAAATACGGTTATCTCCTCTCACTCTGACGAATAACCACGGACTCTTGCAACCCCACAAAGGTGCCTGTTTGTTTGAGAACCCTTTACCCAGCGAAAGCTTATACCGCAGAGCTTAGTAATGACGATGCTTGTAGGGGTGTGTGCTTAGGCGTGAGGAAGATGCTCAGGTACAGATGGAAGGCCTTCAGATAGCACACAAATATATAAATAGCATCCGTATAAAATCTGTTTGAGTAGCAATTAAAACGAAGTAGCTACTCAAATTACTGCGTTGGGAACATTAGCAGACCCACTGAAACTGCTTTGAGGCCACAGCAACGGCTAAAAGGGCCACCCTAAAAACACGCAAATACAACATTAAGCTTTGCTTATGATTGCTAAGCGATCAGTACGAATATTTAGAAGTGTGCAACGTTAGGGGGCCTGATCCCCGTATAATTTCGTAATTGTTAAGAAGCGATAAGCAAACCGAATTTTCCTTTAGAGCGTTGTGTAAGCAACTCCTCCTAACTAATTCATGCGACAGCAGTTACGTAGCAACTATATTCGTCCCGCTAGCTCTTCTAGCAAAGCATCTACTCACAAGCGTACTAAGGCTCACAAGCGCAATGCTCGGGCTCGACGCACCGATCTGTCGGGGATTACGATTACCCCGGCGCGTGGCTTTTTCATGGCGCTCCTTTTCCTAGGCGTCCCCACGGTTTCGTTGGGGGGGCTATGTTTTTCACTTTTGCAGAACAATCTCCGTCTCAGCCAAACGAATGAAGAGCTGAACGAGATGGCCAACGAGGTGAAAGCCGAAGTGGATTCTCTGGGCGAAGAAATTGATTCTCTTCGTGAGCGGGCGGGTGTACCCGAGAGTGAAGTTCCTGGTAGCGCTGAAAAGCAATCCGTTAAGACGGATGAGCCAGCTGAGACTGTAGAGACTGCTGTTGAAAATGGCTCATCCGGTTTTACGACCAACAGAGCGTCTTTGTTGGTACCGGTTCGGGGGGGCGGTGGCTTGGCAAGGAGTTTGCCTCCTCAGGGTGGCCCTGCCAATGCGGCTGAAGCCAAAGAGCTGCTAGAGAACGTTCGCCGTCAGGTTCCTCAGCTCACACGTACGCTGGATTCGGCTATTAAGCCCGCTTTGGAAAAAACGTTGGCTGAAGAAGCGGCGTTGCCAACGGGTCAGCCTGTGGTCGGCGAAGTGGAGGTCTCTTCTGAGTTTGGAATTCGCGGGAATCCCTTTGGTGGCGGTTCTTACGAAATGCATGAAGGCATCGACTTTGTGGGCGCAGTCGGCGATATTATTGCCGCGACGGGTGATGGTGTGGTCATGGAGTCTGGCTCGAAAGGGGGCTACGGCATTACGGTCGTGATCGATCATGGCTATGGCTACGAGACGCTGTATGCACATATGTCTGAAACGAAGGTGAAAAAGGGCGATCGCATCAAGCGTGGCCAAATCATCGGACATATTGGCAGTACTGGTCGATCTTCTGGCCCTCACTTGCACTACAGCATCTACCAAAATAAAAAAGCCATCGACCCACGCAACCTGCTGAAGCTGCCTGAGTAGTCACTTGTAAAAACAACAACGCCGCTGAGTTCTCGAACAGCTCAGTGGATAGCGGCGGACGAATGGCCGCGCTCCATTGTTTTTGTGGGGACTATTCTGTCGGGCTATATTCGTCGGGCTATATTCGTCGGGCTATGTTCATCGCACTGTGTTTGTCGATAGTTCACTTACTGGAGCGTGCGCCTATCGAAACTTTGCTTATTGAGCGTGCGCCTGTCACGAGGGCGCTGTTCGATAACCAGTGGCATTCGCTCCGAACCAAGACCCGTGCGAATTTGCGGTAGGATCGTTAAGTATTCTAGGATCTCTAAGTATTTTTAGAGCGCACAGCAGCACATGGGCAACACGTTCGGCCATCTTTTTCGGATCACTACATTTGGCGAATCGCATGGCGGCGGTGTAGGCGTCACCATTGATGGCTGTCCGCCCTTGCTGGAAATTTCTGCTGAGGAAATTCAGGTTGAGCTGGATCGTCGTCGTCCTGGGCAAAGCCGCATTGTGACGCCACGGAAAGAGACCGATACCTGTGAGATTATTTCAGGTGTGTTTGAGGGTAAAACCTTGGGAACGCCCATTTCTATCTTGGTGCGTAATAAAGACGCTCGCTCACAAGATTACGATGAGATGGCTAAGAAGTATCGGCCGTCTCATGCTGATGCAACCTACGATGCGAAGTATGGTATTCGCAATTGGCAAGGGGGCGGACGCTCTTCTGCTAGAGAGACGATTGGCCGAGTGGCGGCAGGGGCGATCGCGAAAAAAATTCTTAAGCAGGTCGCGGGCATGGACGTCATTGGCTACGTCAAGCGCATTCAAGATATTGAAGCGCCGCTTGATCCCAACAGCGTCACGTTAGAAGACGTAGAAGCCAACATTGTGCGCTGCCCCAATCAAGATGTTGCTGAGCAAATGATTGAGCGCATCGATCAGATTCGCAAAGAGGGTGACTCCATTGGCGGCGTTGTAGAGTGTGTGGCTCGCAACATGCCTAAAGGCTTGGGCGAACCTGTTTTTGACAAACTCAGCGCCGACTTAGCAAAAGGCGCGATGTCGTTGCCTGCCACCAAAGGCTTTGAAATGGGATCGGGCTTTGCAGGGACTCTGCTCACCGGCTCTCAGCACAACGATGAAATGTATCGGGGTGAAGACGGCACTTTCCGCAATCGTACGAATCGTGCAGGCGGCACCCAAGGTGGCATTTCCAATGGCGAAAACATTTTGATCCGTGTGGCGTTCAAGCCCACCTCTACGATTCGGAAAGAACAAAAAACCGTAGACAATACGGGCCAAGAAACCACCTTGGCGGGCAAGGGCCGTCATGATCCCTGCGTTCTTCCCCGCGCTGTCCCAATGGTAGAGGCTATGGTTGCTCTTGTTCTTTGCGATCATTTGCTGCGCCATCAAGCCCAATGCAGTACGCTAACTTCGGCTGCTCAGCATTTGACGCCCCCACAAAACGCGTAACGTGGCAGATCGTATCCCGTGGGAAACAGCTAAGCTTTGGCCTCGGCTCAAAGCGCAGTCTGTGCATGGCCTCAGCACGGGTGACTTACAGCCCATTGAAACTGAAAGCACACAGATAGAGTCCGGTGGCATTTCCTTTTTAGTCCGCATCCTTGCTAACCTTTCTCGAAAAGAAAAGGCGCTGAAGCAGCAGGGGAAAACCAAGCCTGCGAATCCTTTTTTGCCTTACGAACAAAATCTCTACGTTTCCGATATTACCGAAACGCACCTGTGCTTACTCAATAAGTTCAAAGTTGTCGATCATCACTTTTTAATCGTTACTCGTGCGTTTGAATCTCAAGAAAACTGGCTGACGCTTGCAGACTTTGAAGCACTAGCTCTTTGTCTGAATGAAGTGGAAGGGCTGGCCTTTTTTAATGGGGGCCGTGAGGCGGGGGCCAGCCAGCCGCACAAGCACTTGCAAGTGGTGCCCTATGCCGACTCGCTATCAGCGTTTCCGATTGAACGTGCAATTGAGTCCATTCAAAACAGTCAATCGCCTATGCTGCCCTTTCGGCATGCTGTTAGCCGCCTGCCTAACGCCAGCAACTCTGAAGCTGTAGGCACTGTGCAACTGGAGCCTACTCAGCTATTCACGCATTATCATCAGCTGCTCAGTGATAGCGGCATCAATGGCCCCTATCAAGGCACACATACCACCCCTTATAATCTGCTGTGCACTCGCGAATGGATGATGATTGTGCCTCGCGTGCAGGAAAAATATGCCAGTATTTCTGTTAATTCACTGGGCTTTGCCGGGTCGCTTTTGGTCAAACATCAGGCAAGTTTGACAGAACTCAAGGCCATTGGCCCCATTCAGCTTTTGCAGCAAGTGAGTTTTCCCAAGTAGTGATGCCTTGATTTAGGACGCCTCGGACAAGGTAAGCGCATAAACGTAGTACATAACGGAAAAACGTAAAGAGAAACGAGCCTTATATAACGGGCATTAAACAATGAGCATTAAAGAAGCGCTGAGCTTAAAAAGCCACAGCGCTTGTTCTCATTCTGCTTGCTCTAATCCTGCTTGTTCCAATTTTTCTGGCCCGATTGCCATCGGCTGCATTCCAAGGCCCGTGAGGTTAGCCACAACGATAGGTATAGGGCCGCAACTACCCGAGGGCCGTAGCATCTTCACCGCACTCATCTACTAGGTAGCACATCGCTTTGAAACGTAGCATTACGAGCTGCTCGTACAAAGGATTTAACTTGCACATGGGTGGAATGTGAGCAATTACCCGGCCAAACAGCTTGAGGTCTCTCTCAAACGGGCAATCAGCAGGGATGAGGGAAATGATGCGATGCGCCCGGTCTGGGTTCTCAACGGAAATATTTTCGATTCGGCGTTTAACAAGCTCTAGGACGTCGATTGTTTTTCTACTGCTTAATGGAAAGAAAGACATGATCTGGAGAGTTATTACAGCTCTCGATTTTTTAGTGACGGGGAGATATCCAACGGAGATTGAGGGGATACTAACGCGCCGTAAACAACATACCCGTAACTTCAAAAACATATACCGACATTCCTGAAGATTTTGATGAAAATATGTTGTCTGGGGGACTTTTTCGAGGGCGCTATTAAAAACAAGTTAAGGACGTTAGCAAAAGCCTTGCATGTAGCCGGATTAGGCCAAAACAAAGTGTCTTAAAATGTGTCTTAAAAAAATGCCTCAAAGTAGGCATTTAGACTGCCTTTGGCAGGGCTGACTTTAGAAACAGCTGACTTTAGAAACAAAGGTGTTGCGAAACAACAGATTTAACTTGTACTTCGCCATCTATACTAGCCAGCTTCGTCCGATTTGACAGGTTCACAGAGAACATTTTTCGATGAATTATGCAAAGTTCACATATCTTTCATGCGGTTGTCTTGAAATTTATTTTTTCCATACAAAATATCCACTGTAACAACCTGATACCAAGTACTTCAAGATTCTCATAATTAGGCATTTATACCCTGATGGCACTGCTCATAAAGCACGGTTTATCAGGTCTGATGGTCTTTGCCAGGGTAGTGAGAATTATTCATGCTTCCGCAGCCTTCTGTGACAAAAGCTAACCTGACCCGCAGGGGAGAAATGCCTCTATTGATTGCGATAGAAAAAATCTTTTTGTACCTGCATTATCAAGCGCGCGCTTGCTCAGTAAGGCTCGGGATAAGGGCGCGCTTGAATGGCACAAATGCTGTATCTCAATCTGTAGGTTGATGTGACTGTAGGCTGATGTGACTTTTGGGGTGAGCTGGCCTTTATTCCTGGCTTTTATTCCTGGCTTTTATCCTAAGGTGACATCTAAGAACATCATGACAACAAACCCAACCATCACCCCAAAGGTGCCAACTTGCCCTAGCTCTTTTTGATCAATGTCTGGCAAAATTTCGTCGATGATCACAAATAACATTGCACCCGCGGCAAAAGCCATGCCCCAAGGTAATAGCGCGGCGGAAACGGTAACGACGCTCGCACCGAGCAAGCCGCCTACGGGTTCTACTAGGCCAGTGAGGGTAGAAACCGCAAGGGCATAGAGCGGGGAATAGCCCAGGTTACGAAGCGCGATCACGACAACTAAGCCTTCTGGCATATTCTGCAAGCCGATCCCGCTCGCTAAGGCAATGCCGCTGCTGAGGTTGCCAGAGCCAAGGCCCACGCCAACAGTCAGCCCTTCTGGGAAATTGTGAAGCGCGATCGCAATTACAAACAGCCAAATCTGCTCAAACCGCTCACTTTCTTTTCCTTCTTTGCCTTTAAAGAAATGCTCATGGGGAAAAAACGCATGGGCTGACCATAGCGCAAACCCGCCTAACAGCACACCCGCCACCATAATTGCGGCTGCCGCCGTTTCAGAAAAGCCCAACGCTTGCGCTGCAGCTGCTCCCGGAATCAACAGCGAAAACGAAGTTGCTGCCAACATGACACCGCCTCCGATCCCCAGCAGCACGCCCTGCACCCGATCCGTCATATTAAACGGCAGCATCACCGGCAGCGCACCTACGCCCGTCATCAGCCCAGCGCCCAAGCTAGCCAACAAGCCAACCCATACATCATTCATGCAGCCGCCTCCTAAGCATCATCCCAAAAGCATCATTCATTCCAATCTCCCTAAATCATACTCGTTATGAGTACGCTTTAGGGGTGATCCCAAATGAACATTTCCTGAGAGATGTAACCCTGCTCGTGAGAGGCTTACGCTTGCTTTTGAGAGATGTAACCCTGCGGCTCGCTGCTTAGGTGGGTGGTAATAGATTGTCTGACCATAGTCCCTTAGATTCCAGCCATTCCCGATCAAAGATCTTGGACTGGTAGCGAGACCCGCCATCACACAAAATAGTCACAATGGTGTGCCCTGGCCCCATTTCTTTTGCTAGCGCCACTGCCGCACCTACATTAATGCCTACAGATCCGCCCATAAACAGCCCCTCTTTATATAAGAGCTGATAAATCACGCGCAGTGCTTCTGGATCATCAATTTGAATAGCATCATCCATCGGCACGCCTTCCATGTTGCCAGTGATGCGACTGTTGCCGATGCCTTCTGTCACCGAATTGCCTTCTGGCTTAATGTCACCTGTTTTCACGTAGCTGTACAAGCCACTGCCCATAGGGTCGGCCACTACGCATCGCACATTCGGATTTTTCTCTTTTAAAAATAATGAGACCCCTGCGTAGGTGCCGCCTGTGCCTGTTGCAGCTGTCCAGCCGTCAATCTTTCCGTCTGTTTGTGCCCACATTTCTGGCCCCGTTGTGGCGTAGTGCGCTTGCCGGTTTGCCAAATTCTCAAACTGATTCGCCCAAATGGCATTGGGCAGTTCCTCCGCCAAACGACCTGACACCTTTACATAGTTGTTGTCATCTCGGTAGGGCACCGCAGGCACCGTTCGCACGTCTGCACCTAATGTGCGCAGCAAATCAATCTTTTCTTTTGATTGCGTTTCAGGAATGATAATGACGCATTTGTATCCCTTAGCATTGCAGATATGCGTGAGGCCAATGCCTGTGTTGCCCGCTGTCCCTTCTACAACTGTGCCACCGGGCTTGAGCCGTCCTTCTTTTTCCGCTTGCTCAATGATGAACAGCGCCGCTCTATCTTTGACAGAACCGCCTGGATTTAGAAATTCTGCCTTGCCCAAAATTTCGCAGCCCGTCTCTTCACTAAAGCTATTGAGCCGAATCAGGGGCGTGTTGCCAACGGTGCCTACAAATCCCGATTTAATATCCATGCGTATGCGCTTGCCATTCAACCCTTTTATCCTAATGGGCAATGGGCCATCCCTCACGCCCTTGTTGTAACCTCGCTCATCGCATCGCCATCTTGCCCACCGCACTTCCCGTAGCCAATGCTTTCTCAGTTTGTGATCGACTACCACGCCTTAGATAACCTTCCGTTTACACAAATCAACTTCATCTCTGTTGCGACAGGAACCTTTACCCCAGCTATCAGTAAAGGGTATGACGATTTTTTTAAAGTGGAAAAGTACGATGCCTTCAGCTTTATTCAACAGATGTTGACTTTACTAAATGACACCCTCTTAGAATTTAGTGAAGTGGAATCTGGTGAAGTTGAACCCGGTGGAAATGAATCCGGTGGAATAATGGTTGATCGGCTCATTTTGGTTTGCAAACAGATACCGGCTGAAACACCCATCCTCAAATATGAGTCTTATGGATTTGTTTATTTGGATGACTTTAAAATTATTCCGCTCAAATTTCAGCCTTCACCGTATTTTGAACAGTGGGTGAGTGCCTTGAAGGGGAAAGCCGATAGTGACGAAATGTTGCTGACTCTGGCATCCCAAAGCTTTAGTAGCTGCGCAATGGGCCATCCTAATTTGTTTTTGGAAACAGAAGCATTTCTGCGGAAGCATGCGCCGAGGTTGTATCGGCAGGATATGGAAATGGAGAAAAAGCAATTATTTCTTGATAGTTTTCAGAAGCTGGATTCGATGCAACAGATTATTGATCCGAATGAAACGGCTGCACTGTGGCAAAAACTAACCATGCTAAAAGGCATTGATCAGCCACCGGCTGAGAATGTTGAGGCAGCTTTTTTAGACTTTGAACAGAAGGCTAAGTATCCGCTGCCAGAAGAGATTAAATCTATTTATCGTATGAATGATGGTGCGCCTGCTGCCTTTGGGGATTTGGAGCTGTTGCCCATTGAGAGCGTGATTAAAGAGTGGCAAAACTGGAAGATGATGTTTGATGATTGGACGCTGGAAGAGTTGCAGAATGGCGGGAAAACCGTGCATGGTAAGACACTGGCAATGTACTGCAATCCTTTTTGGATTCCGCTGATTGATAATATTTCGGGAAATTATTTTGCGGTGGATTTGATGCCTGGGAAGAACGGGCAGGTAGGCCAAATTATTGCCTTTGGGGCCGATGAGTATGAGATTCACTGCATTGCAGATAATCTCAATCATCTACTGGAGATGACGATCGCGCTGATTGAAAATCCTGATTTGGATTGTGCTTTGAGAAAACGGCTTTACTTTGCATAGCTGATGCTTGGGCAGCGAGGGTGCGCCTGTTACCGTTCTGACAATCGAGTAGGCGGCGAGCAGCGGTGCTGCTGGCATTATTGATTTTTTAGTACCCATTGGCGGAAGAGTGGGACGATTATTTTCCAGTTTTCGTTGTTTTGGGTCACAACGTCGTGGCGGGTTAGGGTTTTGAGCGCTTCGATAATGTCGGTTTGGGAGAGGTTGCTTTTTCTGCGAATGCTGTTGGTGGTGCAGCCGTCTTCTTTTTCTGCTAATAGCTTGAGAACGATTTGCTGGCCAGGTGCGTCTTGGGCGGCTTGGTTCCATACGCCTGTGAAGTAGTAGCGGCCTTTTGTGAAAAAGTCGTTGTGATGAATGACGGTATCGAGATCTTGGGGGGTGAAGATGGGCGTTCGTTTAGTGCCTTGCTCGAAGACTTGGTGATTGTAGTGGCGCACGAGCTGGAAGCCGATAAGCTGGGTGAGGTAGGGTTGGCCTGCGGTGAGCCGGTAAATTTCATTTAGGGTTTCGGGGCGGTAGTCGAGGGTGAAGTCTTCGGCGGGGTTGGCGAGGAGTTCGCGGGTTTCGGGGAGGGTGAAGAAGCCGATGCGGATGGGGAGGACGCTGGCGAAGAGGGGGTTGAAGTAGTCTGCGGTCATTTCTTCTAAGGTGTGGAGTCCGGCGAAGGCGAAGGCGATTTTCGGGCTCATTTGGAGGAGGCCGCGCAGGTAGCCAAGGAAGTCGGCATCGAGTTTGTTGGCGAGGATGAGTTCTTCTATTTTTTCGAATTCGTCTAGGGCGATGATGAGTCCTTGTTCGGCTTTTAGGGTCTTGTTGATGGTTTGGACGAAGCGGCGGAAGGTAGGGTAAGGCAGGTTTAGAAGCGTATCGTCGTCTGGAGGCTGGATAGAAAGTTGTTGGCTGATAGCATCGGTGAGCGTAATCAGTACTTCGCCTGCACCTTGCGATACTGAGCCTAAGTTGAGGAGGTTGATATAGACAACTTGGATGTTGTTACTTAAATAGGTGGAGAGGTTTTTGAGGATGGAGGTTTTGCCCATGCGGCGGTGGCCGTAGAGCACAACAGACTGAAGCTGGTTGCCCACAAGCCAGAGTTCTTCGAGCTGTTTGATCACTTCGCCACGCCCCACGAACAAATCACCTTCTACCGGATCGCCTGCGACGTATGGATTATGAACAGGTTGGGTATGTGTTGCTTCGCCAACGTCGGTGGCGATGTCAAGTAATTTTTTTCGCCAGCCTTTTGCGATGGTGAGAATTAGGTTTCTTTCCGCTAGCGGAATAAACTCTGATTTATTGACCACTTCGGTGAGTTTCCCCAGCGCCCGGTTGAGCGCAAGCGACTTAGCTGAGCGAGAATAGCTGTTATAGATGATTTGGGCATCATCTGTAACGCTTCTTAGGCGAGAAATAGCTGGCCAGGTATTGTCACGAAGCAAAGGTGCGTTTGGGATGTTTAGGCTAGCGGCAAGATTAGCATCATTGAGTTTTTCGGTGCTGAGTGCGAAAGCTAAACATTGGGAAAGCTGATGCATTTCTTCTCCATGTGGCAGGTGCTGCACCTGAGAAAATGCCTCAGCAGCAAGACTAGGGTGATTTTTATGCAGATGCCAAAAGCCTGCTGCCGCAGCGCGAGCGGGTGTATCTAGTCTAAGTTGCGTATTGAGAGGCGCTTTCAAACGCTGTTTCAAAAAAGCAGGCAAGATAAAGAGATTGTCGATAAATATCTTTTTGAGATTATTGGTTAAAGAGGCTGAAGAGTATTTAATAACGCCCCAGTCAAAAGGGTTTGCCGCTAGCTGAGAAACTCTCAGCAGCAGCATATTATTTTGCGTTTGTGCGAGACTTTGATTAACTGCATTAACGACAGGCACGAACTGTCCGGTGTAGGCCAATAGGTTGTTTGTATTTTCTGTTGCTTTTAGCCAGTCAATTTGAAACCAGCCCGTAATCTGTTTGGTTAATTGAGGCAGTGGAATGTAAGTTGCGTTGCTAAAGTACCTTAGGCGGAAGCTCGGTATCCATCTAGTTAGTGCCGCGCTCAGCCATACTTCTGGCCTTGGTAGCGATCCGCCGAACGCCACGCCTCCCGCCACGCCTAACGCCACGCCTCCCGCCACGCCTCCCGCCACGCCTCCCGCCACGCCTTCCGCCACGCCTTCCGCCACGCCTTCCGCCACGCCGAACGCCACGCCTAACGCCACGCCGACCGCCACGCCGAACGCCACGCCTCCCGCCACGCCTCCCGCCACGCCGCCCGCCACGCCTAACGCCACGCCTCCCGCCACGCCTCCCGCCACGCCTAACGCCACGCCGAACACGACTACCGGCACGCCTCCGCCATCCAGACCGTACGCAGCACCAGTCGGCATCACTACCGCTGCTACTAAACCCTCTACCCAAACGTCTCCCTGCACGGCAGCGAGATCGGAAGCGCGCCGTGTGGGGAA
>JBGCGG010000199.1:0-7389 GCA_045110585.1 Phormidesmis sp.
TGCCTCTTTCCTTCAATCCCTTGTTATACTTTGGCCAGTTACGGCGACGGCGTTGACTCATCGGTTTTGCTTTTTGTGTGGTTACTTAAAACTTACCGTGTCACGCCGCTCCCGTAACCTCATATTGGTGCAACAACGCCGCTGGCGACTGTGGATAATAAACCACACCTGTATCTATTGTTGTCCAGCTACCACGACCTGCGCAGTTTGCTTGGCTAGGGATTCTCTCTTCCCCCAGAAAGTAAGTAAAGTTAGCAGAGTATTCTCCTTCACTAGAAATAGAAGTGAGATCAAGAACTACACTTTGACCTCCGGCGGCTTGGCCAGCGTAGTAGCGATCCGCTTTTGTAGTAGGTTCTGCATTCACACGCAGTGTCAAGCCAGCAATTACTGTGCTTGCTATGAGGGCAACGGCATGAGTCGCTTTCATCTTCATAATGTCAGGTAGCATAGAGTAACTACTACAAAAGATACAAGCGTCTCGATGCGGCCAAAACGGATGAAAAGGTAAAGATAAAAGAAGCGCCCCTCAACCAAAAGTCCAAGGAGCGCTCGGTCGTATGCTACCCAAAGTCACCGTGCGCTATAGCGGCATATAAATTATTTTTAAAGCACTACCGTCTAAAGCGGCGAGTGAATGGATCGAAAACGCTGAAGCGATCAACACCTGCATACTGACCTTGCGTAGCGCCGACAGGAAAGGCCGTAAGCTGATAAACATAGGTTCCACTGCGAGGATTACGGGCGCTGAATCCAACAGTGAGTTCGCGTCCAGGTTCAATCGGCGGATCAAACTCTACCGTAATGGTTTTATCATCTGGGTTATTATCCACAGCGCTAATTGGTAGCGACGTGCGATTGGCATTGTCAACGGCGTAATGACTGCTGCCAGCATAGCGAGGATAGCCTGCGCCTTCCACTTGCTCAAATGTGAGCTTTTCTAACGGTTCTACAGCATCGACGGGAAAGTCAATGGTGAAGCGGTACTCAGAACGGCGAAGCTCAAAATCGTTGGAGAGGCGGATATTAGTGACGCGCAGGGGCCGACGGAAGCTAATGGCTGAATTTGTGGCCGGTGTGGGCGCAGCTTAAGGCTGACTTGACTGCGCAACAGCAGGCGAAATAGCGGGGGCAACAATAGGGGCGAGCAACAGCAGCGAAGCAACGCCTGTAAAGAGGGGTAAGCGTGCGTAGTTCATGGTGCGAGGAGGATTGACGTAAGAGGGCTAAGAGGGCTAAGTGAAAGAGATTGATTCTCTGTGAATTTTAGGTTGCATTAAATAATATTGACAGAAGCTTGATTTAGGATGAGCGCAGCATGAGCGAACAGGCCCATTACACAGGCCCTAATTAAATAGGCCCATTACACAGGCCCTAATTAAACAGGCCAATTAAACAGACCGCTATTAAACAGAATGCTGCTAACGCTAACGACAACCCATCAACCAGCTACAGATTTGGGCTATTTGCTGCATAAGCATCCAGCTCGGGCGCAGACGTTTCCGATGAGCTTTGGTCAGGCCCATGTGGTGTACCCGGAAGCGAGCGCAGAGCGGTGCACAGCGGCATTATTACTAGATGTGGACCCGGTGACGCTAGTACGGGGGAAAGTGCCTGGGCGCTCGGCAGGCGGAAATCATGGCGTGTTTGATCAGTATGTAAATGATCGCCCTTTTGTCGCGTCTTCTTTTTTGAGTGTGGCGATCGCAAAACTTTTCCGCACCGCCATGATCGGCCGCTGCACAGATCGCCCTGAGCTAGCCAACATAGCGATTCCTTTAACCGTACGCATTCCTGTGCTGCCCTGCCGAGGCGGCGAAACCTTTCTACAAGATTTATTTGAGCCATTGGGCTACGCGGTAACAGCAACACCCATTGCACTGGACGAAACGTTTGCAGAGTGGGGTGAGAGTGACTATGTGGAAGCCACCTTTACCCATACGATTCGACTCAGTGAATTGTTGAATCATTTTTATGTGCTGATTCCGGTACTAGATAATGAAAAGCACTATTGGATTGGGGATGAGGAAGTTAAAAAGCTGTTGGATCATGGTGGGGGTTGGCTGGCAGAGCATCCAAGCCGGGAGCTGATTACAAGGCGATATTTGAAGCGACGCGGGCATTTGACTAAGATGGCGCTGGAGCGGCTGGAAGAAGATGAAGGAAGAGAAACAAAGGTAGAGGAAAGTAAAAAGAAATGGCAGGCGATCGCAGCAAAGAAACCTAAAAACCTGAATCAGCAAAGACTAGAAACGGTGACGCAAACCCTCAAAGACTGCGGTGCAAGGCGGGTTGTGGATTTGGGCTGCGGGGAAGGGAACTTGCTGCGGGTGCTCATGCAAGAGAATACATTTGAGAAGCTGACAGGCGTGGATGTGTCGTATTCGGCGTTAGCGCGGGCAAAAAAAAGACTTCGATTAGACGAGCCATCTGCGCAGAGCAAAGACAATGTGGAGCTGATGCAGGGATCGCTAGTGTATCGAGATGATCGGCTGCTGGACTATGATGCAGCGGCAGTGGTGGAAGTAATTGAACATTTGGAGCCGGAGCGATTGGCAACATTTGCGCGATTGCTGTTTGGCTTGACGCGACCTGAAACAGTGATAGTCACCACGCCGAATGTGGAATACAACGTACTGTATCCGATGCCGCCGGGGACGCTGAGAGAGCCCGATCATCGCTTTGAGTGGACAAGGGCGGAGTTTGAGCAATGGAGTGGGGCGATCGCCCAAAAATACGGCTACACCGTTACGTTTAGCGGAATTGGAGAAGACTATCCTGAGCTGGGTACACCAACGCAGATGGGATTGTTTCGCAAGGGAGGTCAGCAGTCATGACGATGCCAACACAAGGTCTATCCGATCAGACCACATCTAACCAGAACATTACCATTCCAGAACTATCCCTCGTAATTTTGATGGGAGCTTCCGGATCAGGCAAATCGACCTTTGCCCGTAAGCACTTTTTAGAAACAGAAATTCTCTCTTCCGATCACTATCGTGGGGTAGTGGCCGATGATGAGAACGATCAGAATGCCACGAAGGATGCCTTTGAGGTGCTGCACTATATTGCAGCCAAGCGATTAGCCGCAGGACGGCTGACAGTGATTGATGCAACAAATGTGCAGCCGGATGCGCGAAAGCCGCTATTAAAGCTGGCAAAGAAATATCACTTTTTTGTGGTGGCGATCGCGCTAAACGTGCCAGCAGCAGTGTGCCATGAACGCAATGCACACAGGCCAGACCGGCAGTTTGGTGCGCATGTGGTGCGCAATCATGTGCGGGGGTTGAAGCGATCGCTCAAAACCCTAAAGCACGAAAAAATTCGCTACATCCACGTCCTTAATTCCGTGGAAGAAATCGAAGCTGTTGAAATAGAGCGCCAGCCACTCTGGAACAACAAAAAACAAGATCACGGCCCCTTCGATATCATTGGAGACGTTCATGGCTGCTGCGATGAACTAGAAGCGCTTCTCACAAAACTAGGCTATCAGCCAAAAGACATTCCTCAAGGCGACTTTTGGCAAGCACCTACTTACACTCATCCTGAAAACCGCAGAGCGTTATTCCTTGGTGACTTGGTTGATCGTGGCCCGCGCATACTAGACACCGTGAAGCTAGTGCGAAATATGGTGGAAGCCGGATCTGGAATGTGCATTGTGGGCAACCACGAGAATAAACTGATGCGCAAGCTCAACGGTAAAAACGTAAAGCTCAAATATGGATTAGAACAAACCGTAGCTGAAATTGAGGCCATTCCAGAAGCCCAAAAAGAACTCGCAACGCGGGAACTACAGTCTTTTTTTAGATCTCTCATCAGCCACTACGTTTTAGATGAAGGCAAGCTTGTGGTCGCTCATGCTGGACTCCGCGAAGAGCTGCAAGGGCGCGGATCTGGCTATGTGCGAAACTTTGCGATGTACGGAGAGACAACAGGTGAAACGGATAAGTTTGGCCTGCCGGTACGGTGCGAATGGGCCGCAGAGTACCGAGGGAAAGCAGCGGTCGTGTACGGGCATACTCCGGTGCTAGAAGCGGAATGGCTGAACAATACGCTTGATATTGATACGGGCTGTGTATTTGGCGGCAAGCTGACGGCGCTACGCTACCCAGAAAAAGAGATGGTGAGTGAGCAGGCTGCAGAAATGTATTGCAGACCGATTAAGCCATTGGATTATGAGGTGCAAAAACAAAGTGCGCAACAGGCAAATGATGCGGTCCTAAACCTAGCGGACGTACTAGGCAAGCGGATTCTGGAGACACGACTATACAAGAAGATTACGATTCGAGAAGAGAACGCCGCCGCCGCACTCGAAGTCATGAGTCGCTTTGCGGTGAATCCTAAGTGGCTGATTTATTTGCCGCCCACCATGTCTCCAGTGGCGACTTCGACGCTGCCTGGAATACTAGAGCATCCTGCTGAAGCCTTTGCCTATTACCGCAGCCAAGGGGTTGGAGACGTGATATGCGAAGAGAAGCACATGGGCTCACGAGTAGTTGTGATTGTGTGTCGAGATCAGGCTGTTGTTGAAAAGAGATTTGGCATCAAAGGTGAAGAGATTGGCATTTGCTATACCCGGACGGGACGGCGATTTTTCACTGACGCTGCCCTAGAAGAACAGATGCTAGCCAGGTTGAATGCGGCGCTGAGTGAGTCGGGCTTTTGGGAAACCCATGCCACCAATTGGGTGTGCTTGGACTGTGAGCTAATGCCCTGGTCTGCAAAGGCGCAGGGGCTATTGAAGCAGCAATATGCACCCGTTGGCGCAGCAGCCAAGCATGGCCTAGCAGCAGCGGCGGACTGCTTAAAGCAGGTACATGAACGAGGGGTAAGCAGCGCTGATGTTTCAGACCTGCTTGCGCGCTATCAAAAGCGCGCTGAGCTTGCGGATAAGTATGTTGATGCGTATCGTCGCTACTGCTGGCCCGTCAATGACCTATCGGATTTTAAGCTCGCACCTTTTCATATTTTGGCAACAGAAGGGAAGGTACATACGGATAAACAACACGACTGGCATATGCAACAGATCGCGCAGTTTGCGATCGCAGACAAAAATCTGTTGTTCGCGACTCAGCATAAGATGATTGATGTGCAAGATGAGGAAAGCTGCACGGCAGGCATTCGCTGGTGGGAATCGCTCACGGCTGCGGGTGGTGAGGGCATGGTGGTAAAGCCGATAGACTTTGTGCTACGAGGGCAAAAAGGCTTTGGCCAACCAGCGGTGAAGTGCCGGGGGCCGGAATATTTGCGGATTATTTACGGGCCGGAGTATACGCTAACAGAGCATTTGGAGAGGTTACGCAAGAGAGGATTGGGGAGAAAGCGATCGCTTGCCCTCCGCGAATTTTCCCTCGGCATAGAATCGCTGAATCGCTTTGTAGAACGTGCACCGCTAAGAGCGGTTCATGAATGCGTCTTTGGCGTTTTAGCATTAGAGAGTGAACCCGTTGATCCAAGACTATGACGGCACATAAGCTCAACACAGCCAACATTGGCCTACTTGAAACTGGCCTACCTGGAACTGGCTTACCTGGAACTGGCCTACTTGAAACTGGCCTATTTACTGGCCTACTTGAAACTGGCCTATTTAAAAGTGCAGGTCTCTTTTAGTTCATCGTTCTGTCTCGCACGAGGACGTTGTTAATCCGTTGAACCGCACGCTCTCTTGGGGTTTTTACATCAACTACACATTTCCAAGTGCGCGAGCGGTTAGGGGGAAGTCTGCTATCAGCCTTTTCACGAACGCTGGTATCAACAACAGGTTGGTTGTGAAGGCAAGTGATTGTCTGGAGTGGATAGTAAAACGAATCGAGTAGCTCACTACCACTACTTTCCAGACTATTTTCTTCAAGCGAACGTGAGTGCAGTGACGTATCCATAATTAGGTCGTAGTGTTACGTAAGAACACTGATTAACAGCTGCTTCTCACTGTATAGAGAATGCAGATCTACATATGTGACCTCATGCCGTCTTAACACTGAAAAATAAATAGAAAACAGAACTTCTTAAATAAATAATAATACGCAGATTTGTGTACTTTATAACGTACACAGCGTTTTCATGACCGCAAAAATCCGAAAATATCAGGCTTGCGGCCTATGCCCATTAGGCACGTACTTTGAGGGAAAATAGTGTTCCGATACTGGAAACTACAAGTATTATTAATCACTACTGTTAATCCCTGCTGAGAGAGGGAGAAGCTAAAGCGGAAAAGGTTAGGCTCAGCTTATTTTAAGCCTCACTTTCAGGCTGCGCTAGCTCCCGCATTAGTCGGCAAGCTCACAATCATCGTAGTGCCGTCTCCAGGCGCAGACTCGCAGCGCAGCTCACCACCATGCGCCTCAACAATGATTTGATGACTAATGGCTAAGCCAAGTCCTGTGCCTTGGCCAACATCTTTTGTTGTAAAAAAGGGATCGAATATAGACTGGCGAACATCTTCAAGAATGCCACCGCCATTATCACGAATGTAAATGTGGCAGCGAGTCTCACCAGTATTGTTCTCACGCGCTGATTCACAGCGCGTTTTAATCTGAATCTGAGGCTTCCGCATCAGCCTTTCACCAAAATCTCTCTGGGAGTCTCCTTGAGAATCTCCTTGAGAGTCTTCTTGAGAGTCTTCTTGAGAAAAATAATTATCTATCGCATCAACCGCATTATCCAACAGATTAAAACCCACCTGATTAATCTGCGCCGGGAAACACACCACCAGCGGCAATTCACCATAGTCTTTAACAATGTCAATGCCAGTGCGCTCAGCCTTGGCCTCAAGCCGATGATGAATCACTAACAGGGCATTCTCTATGCTCTCATGCACATCCACTTCTTTGAGTCCCGTTTCATCCAAGCGGGCAAAGCTCCTCAGCGAAGTAACAATATCTCGAATGCGCTCTGCCCCTACCATCATAGAGCTATTGAGCTTTTTAAAGTCCGCTTCTAAGAAAGGTAAATCCAGCGCCTCAAGATCTTCTTGCACAGCGTCAGAGAATTTCTCAAGTGGGACTTCTTCGCAAATGCACAACAGCACACTAATTAACGATTCAACATAGTACTGGGTGTAGATAAGATTGCCCTGAATAAAATTGGCCGGATTATTAATCTCATGAGCAATGCCGGCAACCATTCGCCCAAAGCTAGACATTTGTTCAGACTGCACAAGCTCCGCGTGAGTGCGGTTAAGAGAGGCTAGCATCTCCGTTAGCTCATGGGTGCGAGCGGCAACCTTATCTTCTAAATCGTAATAGGCCACATCGTAAAGATTCAGGTCGTAGTCAGTGGAATGAGCGAGGGCATTTCGATACGCTCATGATGCTGAGCGCTGAGGGCTTGCGTAAAAAATGCCATGGCAGACCGCCCCTGCCTTCGACAGGTCTGAATGACAGAGAGTAA
>JBGCGG010000200.1:0-38066 GCA_045110585.1 Phormidesmis sp.
ATTTTCATCAGCCCCATCAACAGGAACCGCTAAAATGCGAAATTCTACCCCATCCACGTTCTTACTTCTCCTATCTTCTTGTGCCCTTTTCCAAGCTTCATCGTGTATGCCATAGCTAATACTAAATTGTTGACTATTTTCCGGCAGGGGCAGCGCAATTTTAACACCGGGTTGAGCAAGCAATACATTGATGCCTCCCGGCCCCTCCATCACTGTGGCTTGCTTCTCATTGAGGCTAGTGATGCGACCGCTACGTAGCGCCACAAAGCTCTCTATGGTGTCCCACCCCGGAAGATTAGATAAATTTTGACGCGGAAAATCAAGACGGCTTAGCTGAAGCTTGTAAGTAGAAGAATAAGAGAGACTAGATAATCTTGCCGCCACTAAACGCATTCGAGTCACGCCTGAGTGTGTTAGCACTTTTTGCCAGTTTGTAGAAGTTAAGTACGCAAAATCCCCTCGGTCAGTAAGGACAGGAGACAAAAGCTGCCCTTCATTCAGAAGATCTTCAAAAACGCGGTAGCGCGCTGAGGTGCCGTTAGCCAACTCCACTTCGATATACAATCGAGGCCGCCGAAGAAGTGCGGTGGCCGCTTTGCCCGCAAGGGTGGGATGGATATCAATATTCATCCAAAGCGGCGCTGACTTGCTCAGCGAGTCAATATCTATCCACTCTCCAACGCGAACCGTTTCGTCCAACTGAGGAGTCATTTCATAGGGAGTAGGCTGAGCTTTACGCTTCAAAACAAGGAAGCTGCTAGATACATCAACAATACTGTAATGAGCCCATATTTCTGGCCAAGAACGCCCATCATCTGAATTGGGAAAACGACCATCTATAGTGCGAATATCAAACAGAAGAGTATCAGGTGCATTGCCGCTTTGTAGACTCGCCGCATTGAGCGCTGCGAGTTGACCAGTATAGGCTGAAAAGCTTTGGATGACGGGACGAGGATTGTAATTCAGCTCATGCGCGAGGAGAACGGCAACGTTATTGGGGTATAGATCTGTCGTGCCGGTTGTTGCTGGCAAAGGGGTATCTGCCTTAATTTGTGCAATGGATTCATCGTAGAGAGGCTGTAAGGTCGCTTGGCCGGTCGTCACACGAAAAGCATGGCTAAGAGTATTGTCAATTTTGTCGATAGCACGAAAGTAGCGATCGCTATATATCGTCTCTAAATAGCGACTAGAAATAAATTGGCCATTAATAATAACCAAAGCCCAGACCAACACAAGCATAGGAACTTTTATCTTGATGTGAGGGCGATTAGCGCGTGCAAATTTAAGCTTTAAGTAACGCGATTTTAGCTGAGGCCATAGTAAAGCGCTATAGAGGCTGGCAAGTGGAATAATAGACTCTGATGCTTGGAGGGCATGGCCATCATGCCGAGTAAAGGCACTTTTAAAAACTAAGAATAGAACTAACAATACGCCCATGATAGGCAGTAATCGATAGATAGTTTGACGATGATGATGACGCTGCCAAGTGATAGTGGCGATCGCCACAAAAAGAACAGATGCCACTACTAAATAAATAAGAACCTCGTCTAGGCGACCAGGGACGCCCATAGTTTCTGAGAATCCTTTTGTGATTTGAGCATTATTCTCTAAGTAAGCACCAAGGTTACTAAGGCGCTGACCAGCAAGTAGCCAAAAACCTAACAGACTAGCTAAGTAAGTCACTAAAACAACCGGTATCTGCCGCTTCCTAAAAACTTGGTCAAGCGTGATCAGCAGAACAATAGCCGTACCCAATACGAGGAATGTTTGCTTAATCAAACCCACCAAGCCGATGCCAACCACTAGCAATAGGAAAGAGAGTAGGCGCAGAATTTTACCGACAAAACCGCTCTGAGCAAGATTACCAGGCTGACGTTCTAGGTCGCCTATCTTTTGTTCTTCTAAGTGCCTATCTGTATAAAAATCATCTACGTAGAAGTAAATGAGCAGTGGCAGCAACGTACAGTAAATGTGGAGGCTATCTCTATGAACGCCAAAATTAGGGAAAGAAAAGAAGATGGGTATCAGCCCCAACAACGACCACCTACTCTGTTTCCAGCAGTAATAGGTGATGCGGCACAGCCCTACTCCTATTACTAATCCGATAAAGGCTCGGCCTATCGTCAAAGTCGTATAAGTGCCCGGAAAATATCGGTCGAACTGAAGGATACCGTAAGGCCCGTAGGTATAAACAAAGTCTCTACCAAACTGAAAATTTTCGGCGACGGCTTTGTATAGTGCAAAGGTATAAGACTCATCCAATCCAGCAGAAAATCCTCTTGGCTCCCAAGGAACACTCATCAATACGCTGTACAAAATAAGCGTAAAGCCAAGCATGAGTCGCCCAATAAAACGCCCTATAGATCTCGGCGCGAGACGCTTTTGATTGAAGCGTTTACTCATTTCCATGGGCTAAAATCCTTGCACCTATATCGAAGTCCGTGCGGCACTGAACCAAATCATACATGATGAAATAGCAAGCCGTTAAAATTAAGTATGAGCATCATACCTTAGGCTAAAAACAGCACGCTTTTGCGTGGGCAAAGACATTGCCATAGGCTTGAGCTCAGTAAGTTTTCTTTGTTTTAATCAAACAGCTATAGCCAAGTGACTAGCAAAACAGCGGCCAAAGTAACAGAAGAGACAGGTTTCTATATTCTGCCACTAGATGCTAGAGCTAACATATACTTAGAATAAATGCACTAGGCATAATAAGTATGCTAATTGGAAGAGATTGAAGACATTTCACAGGCATAAAGTAACTATGGTGAATGTATCCTTAATATCTGTTCAATGCCAGAAAAATAATAGTTGACGGTTGCCTTAGTCAGTTAGGAATGCAATGATTTGAGGGCACAACGATATTTAAGCCTGTTTCTTTCAGATAGATAATCTCTCGTGGCTCAAAAGAACGCTAAAATCGCTAAAATCCTGATTTTTACGCTATATCTGGTTCCGTTTCTAGCACTGATATGGTTTATTGCAACGCTTGGTGTTAATCACTTGCATAAGGATCAGTGGAATCTGATTAAGCTATTTGAGAAAATATATGACGGTCGTGCAACGTTTTCTGATTTCTACGCTCAGCACAGTGAGCATAGACTACTTTTTCCTAAATTTTTATTTTCCTCACTGGCGTTTGCAACCGGTTGGAATGTTCGTTATGAACTGGGCTTAAATTTTTTCTTTGGCAGCATAACAGCTATATCCCTGTGCATCATTTCTCGAACAACAGCTAAATTATGTGCCTCTTCCAATCGTCTGCTATTTCATTCAGTGAATCTATCTACCTGTTGTTTAGCACTTTCATGGGTGCAACATCAGAATTGGCTGTGGGGGTTTCAGGTGCCTTGGTTTTTTATCTGTCTGAGTCTGGTACTCTCTGCGTTAATCCTTTACAAAATTGCTTTACCGACGAGCGGGAAGCTACTAGTTGCTGCTGTTTTATGCACAATTGCGAGTTTCTCCTCAGCACATGGCTTATTCACTTGGTTAGCACTGACACCTTCTGTGGCAGCACTTTCAAAAGAGCTTAAGACTAAGTTTTATCTACTGCTGGCTTGGCTACTGCTATTTCTTTCATGTATCGGTGTTTATTTCTATGGGTATCACAATCCCAATGATCAGCCCTCCGACAACATTCTGACTGCGATTGGTTTTATTCAGTATTTCTTTGTTCAAATCGGGGCGTCTGTTTTAGGGCAAAATCTCTCACTGCCAGTCGCCATTACGGCAGGTATCATCACCTGTCTCCTCTTTACCACACTGACTATCTACCTTTTAAAGGGAGCTGAAGCTAACCAATTCTTAATCGCATCCCCCTGGTTTTCAATCGGTTTGTTCTCAATTATTTTCGCATTAGCGAATAGTTATGGACGAGGAGAATATGGTGCAGGAAATGCTTTAACCGTTCGCTACACAACACCTTCCATATTTTTGGCGATCGCATCTCTACAATTATTGCCTATCGCCCTTGAACGCATTAGCCAAAAATCTCTCCGTCAAAAGGTATCTAAAGCAGGCGTGTTTATAATTGCCATTTTCATGACGATTCATCTAAATGCATATGCCTTTGCGTTTCAAGATGCAAAATATGGAGAAAATGGTATCGCAATTAGGAAAAGACAAGCGCTATGTGCAGAGCTAGTTCAATATATAGAGACGGCAGCTTTTCCGCAGTGCTTTCAAGATACCGATGCACATACATCAGTCGTCTTAAAGTTACATAAAACCGAATTGCGATCGCCCATAACAGATATCTCTTTTATCAAAAACCGTCCGTCACTAGGCTCACTATCAGAGTGGTCATCGATCCCATCATCTGACGCAAGCATTGATACGCAAATCTTAAATGGGAAAAAAGTGACCACCGCTACAGGGATTACTTTTCTGCCTGCCGATCAGCCATACCCTCGAGCCATACTGCTATCGCCTTTATCAGCAGATACTTTCATCGGCATCTTTACGCTAGATAAGACTAATTCTTCTCGTTTACCACTTGAGGTTAATTGGGAAGTTGATTTAACAGATATAGATGATCTACCCCTGTTTAAAGGTAGCCAACAGATAGAAATCTATCTCTATTATCCACAGACGAAACAGTTTATTCTTAGCGGATTAGCCAGTACGCCCTCTTAATCCAGCACAACGATCAAACTCTCTTTATTAACACCTTCAACCAATTCTGCTAAAGCGCTAATGTCCTAAAGGTACCAGCATAGGCGGACGCTAGGTCATTCCACTCTCACCTATGGTCTTTTTCTATTCCCCCATTTGGTCTGGTGTAATAGTTTCACTGAGCAATGCTTCAATTTAAAGGCATTTCGCTAGATAAAGGCAGTATACGTTGTAACCTAAGCTCAACAGAACCCAACAAATTGTACTGTAGGAAGCTTATGTGTTTTTCTGCCGCAGCGAGTTTTACAGCATCTGCCTTATTAATCACAACGGGGCTGTACAGCGTGAAAATTGCTTGGGGAAAAGAAACGAGCTGGTTGCCATTGGCAGTCGTACCGGTTGGATTCGGCATTCAGCAAGGCTTAGAGGGTTTAGTATGGCTAGGGTTACACAGCGCTCAAGCCACACTGACCCACACAGGATCTGTAGGGTATTTATTTTTCTCTCATGGGTTCTGGCCCTTTTGGATTCCCCTGGCTGCATTTTTCCTAGCGCAAAACCCTAAAACAAAGCAAATATTGGGCGGTGTCATGGCCGTTGGGCTGTTATTCGCACTGTTTTTATACGTACCGATGGTCATAGCACCTAACGGATTTAACGCCATTATTAACCACGGCTCCATCGACTATCAAACTCATCTCATCTACGACGCGCTTTGGCCTCGCGGGGGATCTCGCCTTATTTATCTCACCATCGCCGCCTTACCCATGTGGCTCATAAACCGCTGGCACTCAAGGCTATTTGCCGGACTCTCGGCCTTGTCGCTCGTGGCTACGTATGGTGCATTTAACTATGCATTTGTCTCTGTGTGGTGCTTTTTTGCGGCTATTCTCTCCTTCTACATCGTGTATCTTATTCAGTCCAATCCTTTATCCGAAGCCGCTTCTTCATCTTCTTAGCATTAGGCATCAGCCATCAGCGTCACGACAGGAAGGATTACCTGAAATTAGAAAGATGCGCTTACACCATGCGCCCCCTGTTATCTGAAACCCCATAGAGGCTGCACATGCGCAACCTCTATGGGGTTTCCAGTTATTTATCCGCCAGTGCCTTAAAAGGTCACTTTCCTAGCGAAAAGGGGGATGAGAGATAAAAGAGAAAGAGGTAAAAGAGAATGCAGGAACATGCAAAAATATATCGCGGCAGAAACCAATTCTCTCTTTATCTAGTTTCTATCACATCGATTGGAGAGGTTTGCCAAGAGAGATGTTGTACAAATCGATGCGCTTTGACATTCTCAAGGCGAGCGAGCAAATCTCCCGTTTGGGTGACTTGAATAAAAGTATCTCGACTTGAGCGATCGCTCCCTTGATAAATAGTGAGCTGATCAAACGATAAACCGCCTTTAAGTTCAATCGTATCCTGCCTCAAATCAAAGTCAGTAATCACATCGGGCACATGAGACGCTGCATCGACAGCAAGCACAAATAGATCGTGGCCTTTCCCACCAGTCAGTACGTCATAGCCTGCGCCGCCGTAAAGCGTATCGTGCCCCTTACCACCATACAGCGCATCTTCCTCTGCGCCACCAAGCAATATGTCGTGCCCCTTACCACCTTGGAGAATATCTTGACCTTTACCACCTTTGAGCAAATCATTTCCCTTACCGCCCTTAAGGATGTCTTGGCCTTTGCCACCTTTCAGGAAATCATTTCCCTTACCGCCTTTGAGCAAATCATTTCCCTTGCCGCCTTCGAGCCAGTCATGGCCACTATAACCAATGAGCGTATCATTGCCAGCTCCCCCATTTAGGCAATCGTGCCAAGGCGTACCCTTAATGAAATCATCTTCGTTAACATCATCATCGTCATTCACAGGTGCCGTGTCATTATCAGTCACGGTCAGCTCAATACTGGGGCTAACAAAATCATCAGCGATCGCTGTTAAAATTGTGGTTTGAGTGCCCTCTACAAGCTCATCATCGACAGCCGCAATTGTGAAAGTTGTTGTATCTTCACCAGCAGCAAAGGTCACTTGCTGGGGCACAGTCACCGCAGTAGGATTACTGCTGGTGAGCGAAACAGTGAGCGCAGTCTCTATATTGGCATTTCGAGCCAGCGTAATGGTGCGGCTGGTGCCTTCTTCAAGCGTTGTGGTGTCAGCGCTGAACTGAAAAGTCGCAACGTCATTGTCAGTGATATTAAGCGTCGCGGTCGTCGCCGCAGCATCCAAGCTGTAGCCATCTCCAGAGAGCAGAGCAATCGAGATTGTTTCAACACCTTCGGCCTGATTCTCATCAATAGGTGTAATCATCAAGGTTGCCGTTGTTTGGCCATCGGCAAGGGTGAGGGTGCCGGTAGTGCCGTCAAAAGTATCTGCACCCGTCAGCCTATAGTCCTCGCCAAAAGTGGCGCTCCCACTCACAGAAAAAGTAACAGTTGCTTCGCCTCGTTCTGTACCGCTGCGGACAAGCGTAAACCGACTAGAAACCATACTCGATTCTGTCGTTGTGCCATCCACCTCAAGGCTCACCACCGGAGTATTGCCATACCACGCTATTTTGTTATCAAACGACGACGCAGCCAGCACATCCGTGTCACCATCACCATCTACATCAGCCGCATAAACAGCACTCGCACCATCTGCATTAGTCGTAATAATGCGTTCTATAAAACCTCCGCGACCATCATTTTCATGCCACGCCACTTTGTCATCCAGCAGTGAGGTAGATAGCACATCAATGTCACCATCACCATCTACATCAGCCGCATAAACAGCACTCGCCCCCACGCCGCCTTGAAAGATAATTTGTTCGGTGAAGCCTTCGCTGCCATTGTTCTCGTACCATGCCACTTTGCCATCTAGCAACGAGGCAGACAGCACATCCATATCACCATCACCATCCACATCAGCCGCATGAACAGAAATAGCCATATCTGCATTAGCCGAGATAATACGCTCGGTAAAGCCTCCACTACCGTTATTCTCGTACCACGCTATTTTATCGTCACCGCTAGAGGCAGATAGCACGTCCATATCGCCATCACCATCCACATCCACAGCATAAACAGCTGCTGGATCAACCGAATTAGCCGAGATAATGCGCTCGGTAAAACCTCCACTACCGTTATTCTCGTACCACGCTATTTTAGCGTCACCGCTAGAAGCAGATAGCACGTCCATATCGCCATCACCATCCACATCCACAGCAAAGATCGACATAGGATCAATCGCATCCGTTGAGATAATACGTTCGGCAAAGCCTTCGCTACCGTTGTTCTCGTACCACGCTATTTTGTCGTCTAGGCGCGATGCAGACAGCACATCTATATCACCATCGCCATCTACATCAGCCGCATAAACAGACTCCACACCGTCCGCACTCGTTGAGATAATGCGCTCGGTAAAGCCTTCACGACCGTTGTTCTCGTACCACGCTATTTTGTCGTCGCCGCTCGATGCCGACAGAATATCAATATCACCATCACTGTCAATATCAGCTGTATAGATAGCTTTTACTTCATCCGCGTTCGTAGAAATAATGCGTTCAGAGGGGAAAGGCGTTGTCATAATTAATCAAATTAGTTTTGTGTAGAGCAACCCAGCGGACGAAGGCTTCAGATAGTTTATTGCAGCCTTATTTGGCTATTCAGCTCAGACAAAAAGCGAATAAAACAACATTTCCTAAAACAAAACATTGTCAAAACAATAAATCTCTTCGCGACTTGTGCTGATGAAAGATCAATACGTCTCTATTCAGTGAATGCACGGGTTAAGGGGTTGGAGCGCCGAGTCTTTCAGTAGCTTCACTAAAACTCTATAGAGGTATTTAATTGTGTGACTTGTTGGCAATCACGGACGACTGTCCTAAAACAATTTGATAGCCAGCAGATAAGTTCACAATATCGATGCCGTTTCAACCCATCGACAAATCGTTGCAGTCGCTGTTGTGACGTTCGCCTAGCCTCTTTCCCAGGCCAGTCTTCACAGGCGGCTCTGTAGGAAAGCAAAAGCAGGACAGAAGGAAGGCAAAAGCAGGACAAAAGAAAGGCAAAACCCAGCGGCAAAGAGAAATCACTGTAAATATTTTCACAGCCTGCCAACAGTTAGTTCATTCATACTAATATGTTTATGTTGGATATCCTACATCTGCAATGGTCAAACTACTGCTGATAGAAAGCCCTGGCAAGCTCAAAAAACTGAGCCAAATTCTTGGCCCTGGCTGGATAGTCAAAGCCAGTATGGGCCATATCCGAGAGCTTACCAATGAAGGGGAAGACGCGCTTGGGTTTGATATGGATGGTCAGCAAATTCGCTGCAAGTATGCCCCTCGCGATGCTCGTGCAAAAAAAACGATCTCGGGACTACGGCAAGCCGTTAAACAAGCCGATACGGTATACATTGCCACTGACCCAGATAGGGAAGGTGAGACGATTGGATGGCACTTGCAACAGGCACTACGGCTAAAAAATCCCTACCGGGTGGTATACAGCGAGATTACGCCAGCAGCAGTCCGCAAGGCGATCGCAAATCCTGGTCGGATCAATCAATCTTTAGTAGCGGCAGGGCGGGCACGAGACTGTTTAGATAAGCTCGTAGGCTACAAAGGCTCTCGCCATGTTGTATGGCCACTCAATAACGGTGCTAAGTCAATGGGGCGGGTGCAAAGCGCGACCCTGCATTTGCTGTGCAAGCGCGAAAGAGAAATTCAAGCCTTTACCCCACAAGATTATTGGAGCGTGTGGGTGAGCTATCAAGAAGGGTTTAAGGCATTTTATAAGCGGTTGCCCCAGTCTCAAGCGCCCTCTAGTCTCAAATCGAAAGCCCCATCTAATTTCCAAGCCAGTTCTCAGGTAGATCACGACCCAAAAGACACCACCAAAGGCACTTCCAAAGCACCCGAATCTGAGCGCATCTCAACCCAAACCGAAGCCGATAAGCTCCTCAAAATTGCTCGCAATAATCCCCATACAGTGCTCTCTAGCGAAGGAAAACTCAAGCGTCAACCACCGCCGCCGCCCTTTATTACCTCCACACTTCAACAGTCTGCCGGTGCCAAGCTTCGCTTCAACCCAGACAAAACCATGAAAGTAGCCCAATCTCTCTATGAAGCGGGCCACATCACTTACATGCGTACCGATTCTGTAGTGCTTTCTACAGAATTTTGTGCTGCTGTGCACAAATATCTCACCCAGCAGGATCCCACAAACATTCCAGCTCACGCAGCCAAACACCGAACCGCAAAGAACGCACAGGCAGCCCACGAAGCCATTAGACCCACTGATGTTATGGCTGTGCCCCAGCACCTAAGCCACAATTTATCAGCAGAGGCAGCCAAGCTCTACGACCTAATTTGGAACCGGGCAGTGGCCTCCCAATGCTGTGCGGCTCGTTTGCGTAAAACTAAAATTGTGACGCAAGCCGGTCAGGCTCCCGATATTACCTATTGGGAAGCTCGCGGCCAAATCATTGAATTTGCAGGATATACCCGTTATTGGAAAAATCTCAGCGCAAATTCTCAACTGCCAGCAGTCAAAAAAGGCCAGTCGGTCACTGTAGAGAAAGCGCAAGCCGATAAAAAACAAACCCAGCCCCCGCCAAGGTATACAGAACCTAAATTAGTGCAGCTGATGGAGCGCAAGGGAATTGGACGGCCCAGTACCTACGCCCCCACCATTAAGACCTTACGCTCGCGCACCTACGTCGAACTTATCAAAGGTAAGCTTCAGCCTACTGCCCTGGGGCTGTCTTTAGATGACGCCTTGGAAAGATTACTCCCCGATCTCATTCAGCCAGACTTTACAGCAAAAATGGAAGGCGAGCTAGATGCAATCGCAGCTGGAAAACAAAATTGGGAAACGTATTTGAACCAGTGGCACACCGCCTATTTTGAGCCTGCGATCGCCCAGGCCAAAACGCAGCTCTCCGCAGGCATCATGCAGGAGCTGCGCCAAAGAGCGCACCTGCACACCAGCATAAATGCACACACCCGCATAAATACAACTAAACGCGCACCTGAAAAGGTGCTAGCCGAGAAACCATCCCTTTCAACAAAAAGGGCAACAAACAAAACAACAATAAACACAATAACAACAGAAAAAAAAGCCTTCAAAAAACGAAAGGAAAAGGCAGGTGACAGCCAACAAACTAAAACAAATAAATCAAAAAAGAGTAAAGTCCAAAGTAAAACAAGCTGTCCAAAGTGTACTCAAACTATGGACAAAATCCCGTCTCGCTCCAAAAAACTCAAAGCCAATCATTTTCTAAAATGCTCCGACCCGATGTGCGCTGCCGTTATGTTCTGGAATCCGTCTAAAAAAGGATACGAACTCCCCTACGGCCAGCGCCAAGCCGACCCTAACGCCTTTACAAACCATCCTTGCCCAAGCTGCGGCGCACTGCTCATACGCCATCAATACAAAAAAGAAGGCAAAGAAAAAACCATGTTGCGCTGTTCCATCCTTGAAAATCGCAAAGGTAAGTGCAAAGAGGTCGCTTACTTTCAAGGTCACAGTGGCTTCTGGTCACCCAAATACGGCAATTTAAAAGCCAACTAATTTAAAAACCAACAACCTAAACCTACAGTACTACTTGTACTAATTTCAGCATTCAGTGCACGGTCATGACGACTGGCGTGCTTCCCAGTACCTACGCTGGTAGCTTTTACTAATACGGGCACCCGCCGCCGATAAGAAAAAGGCACTCATCGGTGCGGTCATGGGCACCCAGCCACCAGATTGAAAGCTCACAACGCTGACTAAACAAGCTACGACCAAACCGCTAACACCAAAGCCGATGAGAATAGGGGCGCGTTGGCTAAGCACCATCAGGGTACTACCAATGCCCGTTAGTGAAATAATCCAAACCACTTCAACCCAGTCGGGAGAGGCCCAAGGAAGAGGTTCACCATCTAAAACGGTTGAAAGAATTTGGCTGATAGCATGGGCATGAATAACAACGCTGGGCATTTGCTCTCGGTTACCACTGGTGTTGTAAGTCGTAAAGAACATTTCACCATTGTTGCGGTTGGTATAGCCAATGAGGACGATTTTATCTTTAACAAGGGCTGGATCGAAGTTGTTGCCAAGCATATCTCTCAGTGAGAGTGTAGGTGCCACACTACGAGGAGATCGATAGTCTGTAAAAATTTGATAGTTGTTGGTGTTTTCCCCTCTGTAAGCACCAAACGTTGAACTAATAGGGTTAAAGCGCACATCTCCTAGCGTTAAGATATCGCTTTCTGCGGGCTGAATATCATGCTGAATATCGAGATAGCGAATGGCAAGCTCGGCAGCAAGAGAAAATATCGGAACTTCTTCAGTGGAGATATCGCTAGCAACGCGTAATGGATTAGAAGGTGGATTAGAGACCTGTTGACTGGTCACCACATTATTAGGGGAAATGCCCACAGCACCGAGCATGAGCGATCGCCGTACTCGGAAGTCAGAATCGACAATAATGTCGTTAAAGCTAATCTGCCCTACGGGCATGCCAGGCGGGGGTGGCACAAAGTCTCCACTGGAAAAATTACCAAGTCGAGTGGTCGCAACCACATTGGACATGGTCAAGCTTTTGAGCAAACGCGCCGTTCCAGGGGCGCGTGGCACGCTGCGCAACAGCCCTAAACCAATAGTGGCCGGGTCGTGTTGTTGAATATTTTCTATGGCGATCGCCAACGCCTCATCCGAGAGTATTCCGCCTAGCGATTGAATATCCGCATCCGTGACCTCTACCAGCAGCAGCCGAGAATCTGGCCCTAAATCCTCCTGCTGACTCACTAACCAATCATGAGCAGCCAGCTCACTGGGCACAAATGCCTCAATATGACGTAGCCCTAAAACAAACGCACTGGTTAAAACAGTGGCGATCGCCACCGTCAGCTTCTTCGCTCGCTTACCCATACGCCAGCGCAAAACCTTAGGAGCAGGAGGCACTAATCTATCTTCTGGAATAGAAGTTTCTAGGTAAGTCGGTGCCGCCGCCGCTTCAGCAGGCAACTCTTCTAAGCGAGAGAGATCATGCAGAACCTCTTTCACATTGCCATAGCGCTGATAGATGTAATGGCGCGTCATTTTGCTCAGCACAATCGCTAGGCCCGGACTCACCTGCGCATAGTTTTGCCACTGCGGATCTAGGCTGTCAAAGTCTTCAGGAATATCCGAAGGGGCTTTTCCCGTCAGGGCATGAATCGCCGTCATCCCGAGCGCATAGAGGTCGCTGCTATAGCGCGGCTTACCCGATAGCTGCTCACTTGGGGTATAGCCTTGGGTGCCAATCCCAATCGTCAGAGCAGTTTGCTCGCCCGTGATAATTTTGGTCCGAATTTCTTTAACTGCGCCAAAATCAATGAGCACCAGTTTGCCATTATCTCGGCGGCGGATGAGGTTATCTGGCTTTAGGTCACGGTGGACAACGTGGTTGTCGTGAATGAACTGCAAAACGGGCAAAACATCTTCGAGCAGCGCAATAATATCAGCTTCGTTGAGATGCCCTAGCTCTTTAATTTCATCTTCTAAAGACTGACCGTCAATATATTCTTGAACCAGATAAAATTCGTTATCTTCTTCAAAAAAATTTAACAGCTGGGGAATTTGCGCATGAGAGCCTAATCGCCCTAGTGTTTTTGCTTCAGTCTCAAATAAACGGCGAGCAACAGACAAAAAGTTCGTATCTTGGCTGGCTGGCTGCAGCTGCTTAACAACACATTGATTAATAACTTGAACAGAGTGAACATTGCCCTGGCCTTCTAATGGACGCTGGTGTGTATCAAGCGCCAAATAGGTTTGACCAAAACCACCAGCACCTAAAATGCGCGTTAGTTTATAGCGTCCGGCAAGCGTCTGTCCTAGCATTAAGTCCCTGCATCCTTAGGGTCATTTTACCCGGATAGTGCAGCGTCCTAAAGACTGCTTAAGCCTTATTAATCAACGAGTTGGTTCATTTAGAAGGTGACGAATAAGTGCTTTTACGCTGTACGTTCATGCTATTTTTTTACGTCGTACTTTAAATGCACCGTATTTTTACGTCACACCGCTATTCAGATTTCTCTGAACGTTTTCTCTTTTTCACCCGAGCAGCCACCTGAAAGCCTACGTAGTAACCCAGCACGCTCATCACTAGCCCCACAATTAATGAGCCCAGCATCAGCGCAGCCCCTACCCCTATGCCCATCGACATCCACACATCAATGCCAACTGCAGAATCAGGCATTTCCGTAGGCGGCAAACGCAGCAGTAAGCGGCCAATGTGAAAGTTAAGTGCAAATAGGGGAACGTAGGTTAAAGGATTGCTAATCCAGGTACTCGCCGCCGCAACGACTTTATTACCGCGCACACAAGATGCGATCGCTACGCCAAAAAGCGTTTGTAACCCTAACAGGGGAAAAGATCCGGCAAAAGCACCCGCCGCAACGCCGCGTGCGATCGCTTTTGGACTAGAGCGCATTCGTAAAAAGCGAACATACACGTAGCGCAACAAACGCTTCCAATAAAGAACATCTAGCCTTTTTAGAAAAAAGTTTTTAGAGAGCGTACGATGCTTTGCTAAGTTCGAAAATCTTTTCTGTTTAGCCGCCTCGCGACCCTTAGACGCCGTATTCTGTTTGTGATCGTAAGGAGCTGGCAAGGTTGCTTCCGATAGGGACTGGTCAGTGATTACCTGGCCTTTTGCGCCCTGATTGCTAAGTACTTTAGAGCTGGCCATGTTAGATTTTGAAGCGGGATTTAGCATGGTTCCAGGTTGTGGTCTTTCCTTAGTTTTGCACCTTGAGCAGGCTTTCGACAGGAGACCAGACAAATATCTGTCTACACCACATCTTATAGTAATGACCTAGCCCGCAGAAATACGGTTCCTTTTGGTTTGTGCAGATTCCACAAACCTATGAGATTTACTTCACACTACTAAATACAACTCATTACGGTTCATTTCTGACGTGTCTACGCCCCAAAAACCGATTTATCAAGAGACTTTGCAGCCCACAGCTCAGCCAGCTCAGCCAGATAATCCCCTACAGCGGGAAACAATTGCAGCGATCGCCACGGCCATCGTGCCACAGCAAGGTAGCGTCGGCATCGTACGGCTTTCTGGGGCAGAAGCGATTCCCATTGCCCAGCAAATTTTTTATGCCCCAGGCCAACAGGTGTGGGAAAGTCACCGAATTTTATATGGCTATGTGCAAGCGCCTTTAGACGCTCATCAGGCCAACAATCAGGCTAAAAATAAAGTCAAGCATCAGGCCAAGCATCAGGCCGATCAAATCATCGACGAAGCATTGTTGATGCTGATGTACGCGCCGCGTTCGTACACCAAAGAAGATGTTGTAGAGTTTCACTGTCACGGTGGCATTATGGCGGTGCAGCAGGTGTTGCAGCTCTGTATTCAGCAAGGGGCCAGACTCGCCCAGCCAGGAGAGTTTACGCTACGGGCTTTTTTGAACGGGCGCTTAGATTTGACCCAAGCGGAAGGGATTGCTGATTTAGTGGGTGCTCAGTCGCCACAGGCGGCTCAAAGTGCGCTGATGGGCGTTCGTGGCAAGCTGGCCAATATCATTCAGCAATTGCGCAGCCAATGTTTAGATGTGTTGGCTGAAGTGGAGGCACGGGTTGATTTTGCCGATGATTTGCCGCCCATTAATGAAGCTGCCGTGCAGCATCAGCTACAAAGCATTTTGGATGACATTACCCGAGTTTTGGCTACTGCGCGGCAGGGCGAACTCTTGCGCAGTGGCATCAAGGTGGCTATTGTCGGGCAGCCCAATGTGGGCAAATCTAGTTTGTTGAACGCTTGGAGTAAGAGTGATCGCGCGATTGTGACAAACCTCCCCGGCACCACTCGTGATGTTGTTGAATCTCAGCTCATCGTGGGCGGCATTCCCGTACAGGTACTCGATACAGCAGGCATTCGAGAATCGGTAGATGAAGTCGAAAAAATTGGTATTGCACGCTCACAATCTGCGGCCCAAAACGCCGATTTGGTGCTGCTTACCCTAGATGCCACTGTGGGCTGGCAAAGCGCCGAACAGCTCGTCTATAAACAAATTAAACACAAGCCCCACATTGTTGTAATCAACAAAACAGATTTATTAAACGCGCCAACAAATCCAACGTCTGAGCCATCTATTTCCGCTTCAAAAAGCGCTAAGCTCTCTCAAAAGACTACTCTTCCGGAAGGAACTGCGCTTCCTAAAGGGGCTGCGCTTCCTAAAGGGGCTGCGCTTCCGGAAGGAATAAGTGTATGCACATCTGCTGCGACCAACCAAGGCATTGAAGAGCTAGAAGCGGCCATTCTCACCACCATCCAAGCCAAACGGCTGACTGCTGCTGATACCGATATTGCCATCAATCAGCGGCAGTCAGCCGCGCTCTTGCGTGCTCAGTCTGCGCTCACAGAAGTTCAGACCACCATTGCCAATGAGCTACCTCTCGACTTCTGGACGATTGATTTGCGCAGTGCCATTCACGCCCTTGGCGAAGTCACTGGCGAAGAAATGACAGAATCTATGCTCGATGAGATTTTTAGTCGATTCTGTATCGGTAAATAAGCCAAGGCAGTTAGCGTTAACTCGAAATCGTAATGTGAGAGCCATCGCTGTCTTTACTGACCTCTATGCGGGTTTGAAAGGCTTCGCGAAAGTGGGGCATGTGCGTAATGGTGAGAATGCAGGCGAAGTCTGGCGCGATCGCTTCAATTGCCGCAATCAGGCGATCGCAGCCTTCTTTATCCTGAGTGCCAAAGCCCTCATCCACAATGAGCATTTGCAGCGCCGTACCGGAACGCATGGCCAAAAGCCGGGCGATCGCCAGCCGAATCGAAAAATTCACCCGAAAAGCTTCCCCGCCCGAATAAGTTTCATAAGGGCGTGTACCGCGAGCATCTGCAATCAAAATGTCCAGCGTGTCGATCATTTTCTTAGAATGGCTCTTTTTACTACGCCCGCTGCGCCCGCTACGCTGGGTCACAAACTGAATGTGAAGCTGATGGTTGCTGAGCTTACTCAAAATCTGATTGGTTTCTGCCTCTAGCTGAGGCAGCATATTTTCAATCATGAGCGCCTGAATGCCATTACGACCAAAGGCTTCAGCCAATGCCTTATAAACCTGATACTTATGTCGTAAATCTTCTAAAGCTTTCTGTTGTTGTTCTTGCTGCTGCGCCACCGTCTTTAGCTGAGAAAGCTGTTGCTGAAGTCTTCCTAACTGAGACAGTTGGCGATCGCGCAACACCCGCCCAGCCGCTATCTCGGCCTCGGCCTCGGCAATCTTATCGGCAATCGTCTCAGCAGTGACTGTCTCATCATCAAGCGCCTGCTGAAGCTGATTTAGTGCCTGCAAAAGTGTCTCAGCTTCACGCGCTGCGTCCTGCTGCACAGCTTCTAACTGCCGCACTGTAGCGTTTTGCAGCCCTTCATCTTGCTTCGCTTGCTGCAGCGCCTGATATTGATGCGCCCATTCACGCGCCGTTTTCAGCTGCGAACGAATTTGATTGTGCTGATCCAAACGGTAGTCAATCTCCGCTAGCTGCTCGTCCATCTGAGCCAGCGCGTCTGTCAGCGGATGCGCTGATTGTTGCTGTAGCGTATCCAATTCAGCCTGTAGCTGCGGGCGCTGCATTTCAACGTGCTTCAACCGCCGCTCGGTTTGTTTAATCTCGGCGTACTTGAGTTCACTCCAGCGCAAACGATCCACTTGCGATCGCAACAAGGCATGGTTCCGGTCATCATATGCCATCTCAGCGAGGCGCTGTTCCACCTGCTTCAGCTCTTCCTGTAGGTTCTGGGCGTAGTCATTTTCTTGTAAGCACCGCTCCAGCTGCGCCCGCTCCGCGCTCATGGCCTGAAGCCGATCCTGCAAGCTATCGGCAGAAGCGAGCTTAGCTTTCAGCAACCCGCGCTCTTCCAAAATCGGTGCATACTTTGCCAGTTCATCTTCCAACGAGCGATACTCTTGCCGGAGCACCTGAATTTCTCGTTCACTCACGGCTAGCTGCTCACGAATCGCCCAAATTTGATTTTGAATCTCATCGCGCTCTTTCAAGGTGCGATCGCGTAAAATCTGCTGCTGCTTACCGCCCAAAGCCTGCTCGCACAGCGGGCAACAAACCATATCGGACGCATCTAACAAAAATAAGGTCTGATCAAATCTAGCTAAAGACACTTCGTGATTACGCTGGTCGGCCCGCAGCCGTTCCATAAAGCTGCGGCGCTCTAGTCCTTTTTGCCGCAAAGCCTCTTGATACTCACGTCGCTGCTCTAAGTACGCAATGCGATGCGCCACCTCCTCGGCCTTCTGCATTAGTTGGGGCGCTTGCGTTTGCTGGTCACTCATCTGCACCTGGCTATTGCCCAGCTCTTCTATGCGAGTTAGCAGCCGCGTATGGGCCTGGCCTATCTGCCCCTCAATCTTCTGCATCCGCTGGCGTAACGGCGCACTCTGGGCCTCCATCCTGTCGAGTTGGCGCAGCTGCTTTCGCGCCGTTCTAAGCTGCGCCAGCCGATTGGAAACCTCTTCTTTCCGGCTCAAGATCTGCTGAAATTCTTGCACCTGAGTTTGCAAATGTGTCAGCTGGCCTTCTATCTGCGCTATTTTGGCCGCCCGCTGATGATGGTGATGGGCAATCTGCTGCTGAATCTGAAGTCGCTGACTCTGCACTTTTTGATACTGCTCAAACCGCTCACCAAACTGCTCTTCACTCGCGCGGAGCTGAAGGAGTTGACGTTGCCGTTGCTGGATTGTGTCTGCTTGGGCAAGTGTGTTTTGAGTGTGGGCAAGCTGCTGTTGGGCAATAGCCAGCTCTCTTTTGCTCTGCGCTAAAACAGTCTGCTGATGTTGATACTGCTGCTGAATGAGTGTCAACTGCTGCTGTTGCTGCGCGCGTTGTTTTTGCGTTTCTTTCAGCATCACCAAAGCCTGTTGGCACTGTTGCTGCTGTTGCTGCTGTGCGGTGAGTTCAGCTTGCAGCGTATCGTATGTGCGCTGAATGTCTGATTGGGCATCCATTTGAGCGCTGAGGCGAGTGAGCACGGCTTCTAAGGGCTGAAGCTGAGCTTTGTAGGTGCGAGACTGCTCTTTAGCCTGTTCAGCGAGGGCGTCATAGTGACTGAGATTCAGCAGCTCAGCGAGCACTTGCTTGCGATCGCTTGGCCGCTTCAGCATAAACTCATCCGCACGGCCCTGCCGCAGATAAGCCGCATTTACAAAGGTGTCGTAGTCAATTTTGAGCTGCGCCAAAATAAACTGCTGAGTGGCACGCACGCCTTTTTGAGTAATGCTTTTGTAGCCGGTATCAGTCTCAACTTGAAACTCCAGTGCACTGGTTTGGTTGCGCCGCCGGGTCCGAATAATGCGATAGGCCTGAGCGCTGTGCTCAAAGGCAAAACTCACCTGCGCTTCTTTAGCGCCCTGCCGCACAATGTCATCTTCGGCGCACACTCGGCTTTGGCCCCACACACACCAAGCAATCGCCTCTAACAAAGAAGACTTCCCAGCCCCGTTAGGCCCGCACACACAAGCCACATGCAGCCCACCAAAATCCAAAGTTACTTCTCTGTAACTCAGAAAATCTCTTAGGATAAGCTGCTTGGGAATCATGGCCAGATCGACTGAGCGCATATCACCTTGACAGGCGCACTCAGGAAGAAATAGCCATCCTAAAAGCAAGGGTCAATGTGAATAAGGGATGTACGTCCGCAAAAATGCGATCGCACATCCCTTATTCTATCAATACAAACGATCTCGAGTACGAATGATCTTGTTTGATCCGTTTTTTAAATGAGTGCGATCGCAATCGATCCGGCTAGCTTATACAGCCCGTCGCCGTGCCATGCTCTGCCCATGAATGCTCACCATAAAAGGCACGCAGTAAGTAAACACAGCAGCCAGCCAGCGATCTCGATTCATCTCATGAGATAGCAGCGCACTGCCATGATTAATGCTAAACAGCACCGTCCCTACCACCAGCGCCACTCGAAAAGCCGTTTTGCGGCAGCGAGGCTGGCGAATAGTGAATAAAATCTGCTTGATAATCTGCTTAGGCGTACGCATGGAAAGGATTTAAAAAAAGGTATCAAAAAGTGTCTTAAATCCTTAGATGGATTTAGTAGTAAATAAGTTCGATTTCAGTCGTGGTATCGGCACCCACCACAATCACGGCTGTTTCACTAAATTCAGGTGCGCGAGTCGTGATCGGTGGATTTTTGGAGAAACCGAAGCCTTCTAAAGGAATCCCAAAACCACCCTGGTTGATCTCACCATCCTCATTTTCATCATGGAACACACTCACTGCGTAAGTGCCCAGAGGCAGAGATTCAAACGTAACAGAAACCGATGCATGGGTTTCTTCCGTATCAGCCGCCGCCGCCTCAGACGCTTCTGCACCAGAGATTGCTGCATTAGAGATGTTTACATCAGAAGCTTCTGCATCGGCAACCCCGACTTCGGACAGCTCTACTTCGGACAGAACTGCATCAGAAAGCTCTACATCAGAACCTTCTGAAGCCATCACCGCTGAGTCTGCAACTTCCGCCGCGTCATCAGAGACACTAGCCGCCATGTCATCTTCCGCTTGAGGATCAAGAGAAACACACTTGGTTTCTACAATCGAATCATCATCGTTGGGAAAGCCCTTGCTGCTATCGAACAAGCTAAAGCACACTTGGCCCGTTTTATTTCTCAGTGCTGAGACTTCGGCAGTGAGATTACCACTATTGGCAAACTGCGCCTGAGCGTTGCGAGTAGGGATAAGGGCAGAGGTAAAAGCAGACGCGATCGCAACTGTCACAATCGAAAATAGAGAAAAATTCTTGGGCATAGAGAAAAACTACGGTGCAACGGGATATATTCTTCAACCAATCCAATAAAAAAGCAGAGCATAATGCTCCGCTTTTTATACTGTCTCCTCCGATGGCTGCAATCAAACAACGCCATCTAAGCAAGATTATCTAATGCCTTCATAGGAAAAAGGATGACTTACTCGTCATCATCTTCGTCATCATCAGAAGGATATTCAAAGCTATTGGACTGATTGGTCAGTACAGATTTACCGAGGGAAAGCGCACGCTGGGCTTGGATAGCTGCTTTGCGATTCCAGGTAGCTCTGCGACTGTTCCGCTTAGATTTAGAAGTTTTCTTCTTTGGAACCGCCATGGACTTACGTATCTCAAGGTGAATATAGCTTTGCAAGTATAGTGCATTTTTGAAAGCAGCGAAAGACCTAGCACAGAATAAGCTCGATAGTGTGATATCTGAGGTGTGGTGTTAGGTGTGGTGTGAGCAAATACATACAGGTGTTTTTTCTATGCGGAAAGAGAGCTCCAACCAGCGGCTTACCGCTATGACCAACGCTATTTGAAGAAGGTGAGCTTAATACCCAGAAAAAACAAGCTAATGGTAAGGACTACATGCATAAAGACCAGTACAACAGCCCAAAAAGGAGCCTGACTAGGAATAGTTCTGTAGGCCATATGGACTAGCCAGCCCACCGCAGGTAATATCAACGCTGCGCAAAGCCCAAACGCACTCCATACGGCAAAAAGAGACTTAGCGCGACGACTTTTGAACATATCGAATGAGGCAGCTTCAACAACTGCTAGCCAACCTATCATGCCTACTTAGCGACGCCAGGCAGCGGTTACCAAAATCGAAACAGGCCTGAGCGATTCAGCTTCTTGTCATAATCAACAGGACATCAAAAGTAAAACATCAAAAGTAGGACATCAAAAGTGCTGAAAGCTTTTATGGGTAATCCGTTGATGCGCAGTGAATGAAGAAAGAGAATTTTCTGTTGTTTCAAGCAAACGCACTTCATGGTCACTATCAGCCGTTGTGCGCCCAATTGCGATCGCCCCACCCGCTCGAACAAAATTGTCCGCAACTCCATTTGGCAAACACAGCACTAGCTCAAAATCTTCACCACCATAAAGCGCCCAATCCAAAGCCGTCTCCAGTCCAACCGCACTTTTAAGCCCCAACGGCAGCGGAATAGATGCGTGATCAATTTCAATTCCAACACCGCTGCGCTGACTTAGCTGCAACAGCGCATTGGCTAGCCCATCACTGCTATCCATGCCAGCGATTACAGGCAAAGCAGCCGTGCCCATTATTTTTCTGAGTTTAGCGATCGCATCAAACCTCGGTACCGGCAACTGATGCGCCCTAATCCAAGCCTCCGCGTAAGGCGTATCTCCGCTTATTTCATTCAGTAGCACAGCCAGCCCAGCCCGAGAGCCACCATGCGCACCTGTGACCACCACGGTCATACCGGAGATCGCAGTATCACGGCAAATGGCCCACTGCGGTTCTATTTCACCCAACGCCGTAATCGAAACCGTACGCTGATGTGAACGGCACAAATCACCACCGTAAATTTGACCGCCGTAAGCCTTCAAACAATCTGACATGCCTTGGTACAGCGCCTCAACCCAAGGCCAGGACGTTTGCTTCGGCAAACCCAATCCGACGGTAATGCCTATGGCATCTGCGCCCATCGCAGCCAAATCTGACAAATTTGCGGCGGCTGAGCGCCAACCGACAGCGTACGGCGGTGTGGTGCGATCGCTAAAATGCACCCCATCCACCAATACATCCGTCGTAACCACTAGCTTGGCACCCGGTCGAACCGTCATCAGTGCAGCATCATCACCAATGGCATCTGCAGCACAAAATCGTTTCAGCCGCTCGATGAGCGCCAGCTCACCAATGTCTCCAACTGTTTCTGACACCGCTCACATCCGACACCATTTACTTCTAAGACCACGAATTTTCAGGGGCGCGCGGTCTTAAAAATCGCGCGCCCCTGAAACCACTCGCTTCTAAAACCAAACGACACTACGCCTTAGGGTTCTGTAAGTTCTCCAAACCCTCAATCACTGTCGCAGAAATGATCTGATCATCCGCGCTCAGCTCTCGCAACACCTCTTTACCATCAACGGTGTAGCCAAAGACCGCATAGCGACCATCTAGCATGTTGCGCCCCGCTGGCGTTAGCTCTGCTTCAAACAAGAAGAAGAAGAACTGAGAAGACCCGCCGTTGTTGTCATTGCCGGGGCGAGCCAATGCCAAACTACCGTAGGAGTTAAACGGCAACACAGGTTCATCCATATATCGGCCAATTTCTTCCAGCGTCACGCCATAAGTCGGCGCGTCATCATCCTTAACTAAAATCTCCATGGGAATCGCGCGGTATTCCTTAGTCGTAGGATCGATATAGCCTTCTTCTGGGCCTTCTGGATCGCCTGTTTGTAGGACATAAAAATCTTCAGCCCGGATAAACGGCATTTTGTTGTAAAAACCTTTATCCACCAAATCAATGAAGTTACCAGCCGTGACCGGCGCACTATAGCCATCGGCAATGACCGTCACATCGCCCTTAGTGGTCTTGAACTTAACGGTCGCTCGGCCCTTGAGCTGAGGTAAGTTGGCATACTCTTCAGGCACCTCAAACGGATAACCCTGCACCATCAGCTCTTCTAGCTCGCCCACCTGATCAAGCAGGGCTTTACGGGCAACCCAGACCCCTTCTTGATCCTTTTCTTCGGCTAGCGCCACCATAGGCTCAATGCCTGCAGCAATGCTGTCAAGCAGCTCGTTAGCCTGCACTTTTCGTTCTGCAGGTACTGAGGCCAAAATCGCATCGTGCTTACGCGTGAGCAGTTTCTCTACTTTATTAAGATCTTTTTTAATAGGCCCCCACCGCTTGCTGCGCAACCATTGGGATAGCCCCTCTAGTTCACCTTGAACCTTACGAATTTCGGGGTTATCAATAGGCAGTGAATAGCGTAAAAGCGCTGCGCCATCGGTCACGGCATTGCCAGGCGGTAATCCTGCGTGGGCAGGCGCGATCGCACCAAACAAGCTCGCAGACAGCAACGTAACAGAAAGCACCGCACTCAAAAATAATCGAGAAGCGGATTGGAAACGGCAGGTGCCGTTAGAGAAAAAGCGGAGCGATGGCAAGGCCACTCCCGTGGAGTATCGCAAATTCATGGATGATAAAAAGCTAATAGCAGCGGTCACTTCTGATCTTGCCACAGTCTGGAACTAAGTCTGGAGGTAAGTCTGGAAGTAATAGATTCTGGGGGCATCGCGCTAGATACAAATTCACCTGCTTTTGAAGAAGTTACCCGCCCCCAAAAAACCTATCGGAAAACCTATAACGTTATCTGTCAGCGCGTCAGGCAATTTACCTTGTCGCTGTACAATGATTGCCGATTGTTTCGCGCAGGCAGGTTCACTAGCCGCGCAACCCAATAGCTGCACACTTTAGCGATCGCCATGATTTCAAGCAACGATTTTCGCACTGGCACCAGCATTGAGCTAGACGGCTCCGTGTGGCGCGTGATTGAATTTCTACACGTAAAGCCGGGTAAAGGCTCAGCTTTTGTTCGCACAAAGCTGAAAAACGTGCAAACGGGAAGCACGGTAGAAAAAACGTTTCGCGCCGGTGAAACCATGCCCCAGGCAATTCTTGAAAAGAATACGATGCAGCATACCTATAAAGAAGGCGATCAGTACGTCTTTATGGATATGGGAACCTATGAGGAAACGCGGCTAAGCAAAGAACAAATTGGCGATCGCGTGAAGTACCTCAGAGAGGAAATGGAAGTTACCGTTCTCACGTGGAACGAAAAAGTGCTTGAGGTTGAGCTGCCTAACTCTGTCACGTTAGAAGTCACCCAAACCGATCCTGGCGTCAAAGGCGACACCGCCACTGGGGGAACCAAACCCGCCACCGTCGAAACAGGCGCACAGGTTATGGTGCCGCTATTTATCTCCCAAGGTGAAAAAATTAAAATTGATACTCGTAATGACAGCTACCTAGGCCGCGAAAACTAAACGCGCCTGCTATGACGCCTCCCAACGAACGTCAAGTAGCTAAGTCTAAATAGAGTGTGTGAGTGCATAAAGATATGGAGCTTTAATAGGTGACTCTTAGTTTTAACGAACTCCGCGATCTGGTAGCGGCCCTGAACGAATCTGATATTGCAGAGCTAACTTTAAAGAATGCGGACTTCGAGCTGACGCTGCGCAAGCCTTCTGCGCTGCAGCCTGATGTTGTAATGAACGCAGCGCCCGCCGCACCGGTAGCTCTGCCAGTGGGCGCTACTATGCAGCCCGCTGCGCAAATACCGCTTGCGCCGCCACCGGCTGCTGAAGCTGCGCCTGCCTCGCCACCGCCGGTCGATCCTTCCTTGGTCGAGATCACATCCCCGATGGTAGGTACGTTTTATAGTTCACCTGCGCCAGATGAACCCGCCTTTGTATCGACAGGCGATCGCATTCAATCGGGTCAAACGGTGTGCATCATTGAAGCGATGAAGCTCATGAACGAACTAGAGGCCGAAGTCTCTGGAGAAATCGTTGATATATTAGTTGAAAACGCAGAACCAGTAGAATTTGGCCAACCCCTCATGAGAGTGCGACCAGCCAAGTAAGCAATGCTCCATCAGCAATGCTCCATCAGCAATGCTTACTTGGCATTGCATCAGGGAAAAAAATACTGAGTTAAAAGTGCTAACCCACCCACCCAAATCATCACAGCCTCGGCAATAGAACCCTAAAAAACCAACCCCAAGCCCTAAAGTAGGGTTCAAAGTTCATCTGTGGTCATTCACTAAGCACTCACCTTTGGTGAGCTATCACAGCAATTGTCAGCTTACATTTGCTATCTTTGTTAACAGTTATAAAGTTAGCCAAAAGCACAGTAGCAACGGTCTTTTGATAAAGCTAAACTCACTGCAAAGTCGGCTAGATATCGACGCAATCACAAGCGTAGACATCTAAATTGAGAATATTCGGCGAACCGTTCGGCAGATTGTTTTTAGGAGGAAGATAATGACCAAAGGCACCAAGAACAGCAGCGCCCGCCTAGAAAATTCTGGAAGCGATCGCGCCGCCGCCTACGCGCCTTCGACCCAAAGCCGCCTCTATCACCGATTAGACGAAGCCCTCCATTCTGGTAGCGAAGTCTGGTTCCGCATGCCCGGTACCCGCCTCGTTGGCATTCCTATTTACCTCGATGCTGAATATGTAGAAGTCGTCGATGTAGACGTTGCCGAAGGCTTCGAAGACGAAGAACTCCCTGAAGATCCTTATCAGCGTACAGTTTGGCTCATCCGCCTCGAAGAAATCAGTGCTATTTCCTATGCCACCGACCGCTGGAGCAAAGACCGCTTCGAGCGCCTGCTAGAAAAGTCCCATCACAGAATTGAAAACCTCGAAAATAGCTCAGAAGGTGAACCTTCTGAAGACAGCAAGCAAGATAAACGCTCAGAATAGTAAAAGCTGACTCTAAATATCTGAAACATTCGCCTCTATTTCTGAACATGAAATAGAGGCATTTTAATTTTTCTGAATGTTTAATTTTTCTGAATAGAGTTCAAGTAAACGCTCATAGCAAAAGTAAGGGCTATTGGAATTATCTATGCAATGCCCAATAGAACTATAGTTCGGGAGAAAGTAAGGCGGTAAGAACAGACTGTCTTTCGAAAACTATTGGTTGCAGGCTGCAATAGTTTCAACAACAAAGAAAACCAGTACACCGTTGATTCCCATGAAAAAGGACGTTCTACTTAATCCTGAGTAGAACGCCTTATCAAGACGCATTCGCATCCATCTTCTGCTCGCTTTTTACTGGTGCTAGAGACAAACTACGGAAGTACTTACCACCAACACCCAGCACAAACGAAATATACATAATGAGCTGCAACAGGTAAATGTGGTCTCGGTAACCCACCAGCGTTTTCAGCAAGATGCCAGGGAACTGTTTATCCGAAAGAAACGCACTGGCATCCCATAGCAATGGCCCCAAAATGCAAGATTGAGTACTGATACAAAGGTCTATATTCGGTTGATTAAGAGTGCTAATGGCGACAAACGCTGCATCTAGGTTCTTAAATACCGAAACAACGAGGCCCGCTACAATCAGCAGCAGAAAAGTGCCCATGGCTTGAAAGAAGAGCTTAAGATTGATTCTGGCCCCAAACTTGAAGATAGCAACACCAATAGAAAAAGCGCAGAGGAGACCCACAACGGCCCCCAACACCCCTTCCACACTTTGCTGAAGATTACTAAACAAAAATAAAACTGTTTCAAAGCCTTCGCGCAAAACAGCAATACACACCAAACTAAAAATGCTTACGCTGGCCCCTTCCGAATCCGCTAGAGCATCTTGCAAAGAGCCTTCCACATTGCTTTTCAAGCTTTTAGCTTGCTGGGTCATCCAAATTAACATCCAGCTCAGCATCACCACCGCAACACTGCCAAATGTGACGCCTAAAAAGGGCTTTACAACAGATTGAACGGTAGGGGCAGCATACTGCACCCGGCTCAATAAAGTACTGAGGAACAACCCAATCAAAACGCTGCCAGCCAGTCCTGCGGCCACACCACCATAGACCCACTTATTCAGCTCACTGCGGTTTGCCTTGCTCAGACACGCTAGAACAATACCGACAACAAGCGCGGCCTCAACGCCCTCACGAAGGGTAATAACAAAGGTAGGAATGGCGAGGGAAGGATCCATTTATTACAAGAAAATAAAAGGTTGACCGTCTGTTTTTCTTATTATTGCGCGAATTTAGAAATTAGTGGTGCTATAGGGCGGTTTCACATCTGTGAGGGCACTTGCTGTAACAGCTACCGTTACACAGGCCGTTACACAGGCCGTTATACAGGCCGTTATACAGACCGTTACGCAAGACCAATCTCCTTCAGGCGTTTTTGCAAATATTCACCGGCTGTTTGGGTGGGATAAAACGGCTCTCCCCCCATTTCTTGAACACAGTCGGGCAAAGGCGTCAGGTCAAAATCAGGGCGCGGATGCACAAAGAAAGGCATCGAGAACCGCCTATCTCGGCTGCTGTTCGGATTAACGACACGGTGAGTCGTGCTTTTCAGGACGCCATTGCTCAAAGACTGGAGCATATCGCCCGTATCCACAATAATTTGACCTGGAATAGGCTGAATCGGCAGCCACGTGCCATCAGGCTTAAGCAACTCCAATCCAGGGGTAGTCGCTTCACACAGCAGCGTAATCAAGTTGATATCCTCGTGGGGCGCCGCACGCTGACTGTTGGGCGTGATTTCGTTTGACACTGGCGGATAGTGAATGACGCGTAAAATGGTTTGCCCCTCTGCCACTTGCGTAGAAAAGAACTCAGCTGGCTGTTGCAAGTAAAGCGCGCAGGCTTCCATTAAATGCGCCGCACAAGCTTCAAGCTGCTGGAACAACGTAGACATCACAGGACAAAACTGAGGTACCTCACGGGGCCAAATATTATCTGGGTAGTTCACTTCAGCCGCCACGTCTTGACTGCGACCCACATGCCAAAACTCTTTCAAATCAGGAGCAGCGCTGTCTCTAGCATGTTCTTTCCCAAACTGTGTAAAACCTCGTTGCCCCTTAAGCGCCGCAATTTCATATTGAACTTTAGTATCTTCCGGCAAGGCAAAAAAGGCTTCTGCCGCACCATAGGCAGCATCAATAATACGCTGCTCTACACCGTGGTTTATCAAGGCAAAAAAGCCTAAACCTGAGAGGGCTTCACCAAATGCACTAACAAACGTGTCTCTTCTATTACCGCTGGTAAAGTCTTCAAGATCTAACACGGGAATAGTTTGAACTGTCATGGCTGAAGCAGGATAAGGATGTTCTGACAAAAAGAAAAATTCAGATAAGGAACGTGGGAAGTAAGCTTCTGCCGCTTGCGCTATTTTGAACGGCTATTGTATCAGGCACCTTATCAATGATGCTGAGCTATCGAAGACGCATTTTTGGTATTGAATACTACATTTTTAGGCAGGATATACGCAGCGCTAGCCATGGTGACAAGTCCAGAAAATTGAGCTAGTAAACGGGCATAAAACCTGAAGGAGTCGGCATTAGCGAATCTGGATTATTGGATCAACCAGGTTGAGTGAACCGGGTTTGGTGAACTGGGATGAGCACATCTAAACCTTAGTAAATCTGACTCAGTAAATCTGAAGAGACGGCCAGATGTGCTGCTAAAGAAGCGGTAGAATTTACAATGGTTAACAGTTCAGTGCCCCATCCTGCTCGCCGCCTCTCGATATTGGTCGCCACCACATGCCTTCTATCAAATCTCTGATTGTCGATAAATTTTTATCTGTCTGGTGGGTCATCGTCGTGCTGATGCTAGCGCTGCCGTTTGTTGTTTGGTTTTTGAGCTTCACAACTGCGCCCAAGAGCGCGAATACCTGTCATACCTTTAGCGGACACAAAGTATGCGCTATTAGCATTAAGCGCAGCGCGGCTCGCTATTGGGAATATCGTACGGTGTTAGATATTGATGGTATTAAGCAGCCTTTAGAAATTTATAACTGCCGCGATCGCACTCGTACCCTCGCCAGCGACGGCAGCATTGTCCCCTTCTTAACGGGAAAAACAGGCGACTGGATTTGTCAGCTCACCACCCCGTCCAAACCTAGCCGCCTCACAGAACGCATTGATATCAATATGCAGTGAGTCCACTCAGCCCTGCTCCTTACTGCATATTTAGGGTAAACCCATTAGCTGTGAATCCATTAGCGGTACCCATCGGCAGTAATCCATTAGCAGAAAACGTCTATGCATTCGCATGAGAATAAGCTTTCAATAGCGCTAACGCATTGTCTAACGTATCTGCCTCTTCAACAGGTTTATCATCACGCCAGCGTAAAATGCGTGGGAATCGAACGGCAATCCCAGATTTATGACGCTTCGATTCGGAAATGCCTTCAAAGCCAATTTCAAACAGATGAAAGGGCGTAACGGATCGAACAGGGCCAAATTTCTCCACCGTATTGCGTCTAATCCAGCGATCTAGTTTCTCAATTTCTTTGTTATCCAAACCAGAATACGCCTTGGCAAACGGCACAAGTACTTTTCCTGTCGCATCTTCTTTCCACAGCGCAAACGTATAGTCCGTAAACAAATTTGCCCGCTTGCCGCTACCGGCTTGCGCATATATCAGCACCACATCCAAGGTCATGGGATCCACTTTGTGCTTCCACCAGTAGCCGCGCTTACGCCCCACCAGGTAAGGGCTATTTTTAGCTTTAAGCATTAGCCCTTCTGAGCCATGTTCTCGCGATCGCGATCGCCATTCCTCTACCTGTGCAAACGAGGTCACTGGCAACGGTGCCACATAGCTCATTCGCTCGTGGGGAGCGTCATCCATTAGCCCCGTCAATGCCATCCTGCGATCGCACATCGGCCATGTCCGAATATCTTCTCCAGCCAACTCCAACAGATCGTACGCAATAAAATGCACCGGGTTTTCTGCCATCAGCTTCTTAGTCACCCGCTTACGACCCAGCCGTTTTTGCAAAAAGCTAAAATCTAAAGGCTTTTCGCCATCCCAACACACAATTTCACCATCGAGCACAGTGCCCTCCGAAAACTGTCTCAGCGCCGCTTCAAACTCAGGAAATTGATAGGTAATCAAATCCTCTCCCCGAGACCAAATAAAAACTTGATCAGCGCGGTGAATCATCTGGGCGCGAATACCATCCCATTTCCATTCCACCTGCCACTCGCTCACATTTTCTGACGCAAATTTCTCAACATCAATAGGCGCTGCCAAAAAGAAAGGATAGGGCTGTGAGGGAACTGTATCCGCATCATTAGGATCCACAAGCGCCTCATAAAAAGCAGGCGTTGGTTTAATGTCACCCATCAGCCGGTGAGTAATGACCGCCTCAGTCAGGCCGTACTCTGCCGCCAGCGCTTTAACCACTAGCTTACTGCTCACCCCCACCCGAAAAGCCCCGGTGAGCACCTTATTCAGCACAAAAATCTCGCTATCAGACAGCTGCGCCCACCAGTCAATCACCAACGCCTTAAGACGATCTTCATTCGTTTTTTGAAGCGGCTTTACCTGAGGAATAATCACTTCCATCCAAACGTGCAAAGGCGTATCGCCTTGTGCCTCAGAAGCCCCTGTTCTCTCGATGGGCGTATCTCGTAGCAGCAGGGCAATCGTCTCAGCCGAATCGCCCACGTGGGCATAGCTTTCTTCAAACAACCACTCAGGAATATCTGAAACTTGAAGAAAAATTTCTCTCAACACACGAGAAGTAATCAGTCTCTTACGCGTTTTACCCAACAGCAAATACAATGCCCACACCGCATTCACCGAACTCTCTTTTTGAAAATAATGCCGCAGAGCAAGCACCTTCTCATGCGTTGAAGTCGTTGCATCAATGGCTTTGAAAAGTTGCGTAAACTGTCTCATGCCTATTGTCCTATTTTACGTACACTGGCATTGATGCGGCTGCTTTCTTGACTCGCCATCAGCTCGCCATAAAACTGTTGCAGCGGCATCAGGTATTTTGTTGTCTACCTTTAGACATAGCTTAGGAAAGCATAATCTCGTTTTTTCTCGGCTTTCAAAGCCATACATCCGTTTACCATCAACACTTTCAGCCATTCATTAAATCATTCACAAACATTCTTCAAACGAGCAGATACACAGACTAAACTGTTAAAGTTCGCAATATTTTGAGACATCAATCACACCATTGAAGCCTTCTGACTCCAACTCGGCCAGAAAATCTGTGACTCCTCCTGTTTCTTCTAAGGCCGCATCGAAAAAAACGAGTGACACAACAAACCTTAATCAGTCTTCAGGGGCTAATCAATCTTTGCGAGACAGAACTTCTTTCAAGCAAGCAAAAAGCACCTCCAATGCCCACGATTCTAGTGCTGACATGGCAAATTCCCCTTCTAATAACCCCTCAGAGGTAACCGCCTCTGGAACAGCGTCGGCCTCGACAGATACGAGTCGCCTCAACGCCATCAACACAATCAATAGCAATATCCGGCGTCATACTCCCAATCGCGCCCCCAATTTTCAGACCAACACTCAGCCTGTGTACCAAAATAGCGATCGCATCGCCATATTTATCGACGGCTCTAACCTATTCTATGCAGCCTCCCACCTCAATATTGAAGTGGACTATCGCCGACTGCTCACCACCCTTGTCGGGGGTCGCAGGCTACTGCGAGCTTATTTTTACACAGGCGTCGATCCACAAAACGAAAAGCAGCGCGGATTTTTGCTGTGGCTCAACCGTCACGGTCACCGCGTTGTCAGCAAAGAGCTGGCTCACTTACCCGATGGCTCTCGCAAAGCGAACATGCACGTTGAGATGGCCGTCGATATGATGAGAATCTCTGACTACTGCTCCACGCTGACGCTATTGGGCGGAGATGGCAACTTGTCGTATGCTCTGCAGGTTCTTTCCCAGCGCGGCATTTCATTAGAAGTCGTCAGTTTGCAGTCTATGACCAGTGACAGTCTCATAGACTTAGCGGATGTCTACACTGATCTGGCAGACTTACGAGACGACATCAAGCGCTAGCCAACGTCAAGAGTCAATATTAAGAGTCAATGTTAAGGAGTGAGATTCCCTCGTAACAGGTCTTTGTTGTAACAGGCCTTTGCTGTAACAGGCTTTGTTTTAATGAACCTCAGTCATAGCTGGGATTGAACCCGCTGCTGCTCTCGAACTTACTGGGAACTGAACTCAGCTAGCTTTAGTCATCATTTCGCCATTAATGTACGTCCATTAGTGACGAAATGATGAGCGTAAGTTAGTCACAGGAAGTGGCCTTCACATCTGTCAAGTGCTACGCTGAGCGCCCTACGCGTAGGGCATAGCGAGCTGACGAATTTCTTTCGCGTAGCTGATCGCAGCATCTGCGTAGGTGTACAGCTTCGGTGGCGCGATTACACCGCCCTGTGCACATCTGCCCTCTGCATGACGGTGGTTGGTGTTAATCTCAGTCAAAACGCAAGCAGCAGCCCCATCAGGGTTTTGCGGACTAACCGGAATCACAGCGTGACCGCCAGCGCCTAGGGTTGCTTGGTTATTTGCATTCACAATAACTCTTCGGCCAAACGAAGCAGCCTCTGCAACAGGAGAACCAAAGCCTTCGTTATCGGAGAGAAAGACAACCGCACTAGCGTGGCTGTACCAGGCAGCCAAAGCAGCATCCTCAGTGTAGCCATGGTAGTGAACCCAAGGAACAGAGGTAGTTGAATCAATAAAGGCTTCACCAGCCTGCTGCGTTGACTTATTCATTCCACCTGTCATGTGCAGTTCCCAAGGCTCACCGCTCTGGTTGCGCAATGACGCCACTAGCGCAACCGCTTCAGGTAACCGCTTGCCCTCCGGGTCAATTCGACCAACTGACAGCAAGAAAGGGGCGCTAGGGACTGGTATGGGCGCAGGTGTCAGCGACGACAGCGGAGAGTCTAGTCCGTTAGGGATGGTGCTCACTTTCAGGCGTACCTGAGAGCGAGGTTTGAAATGGCACAGGTCATCGGTGGTCGCCTGACTCACGCAAACAATCTTTCTAGCCCACAAAATAGACGCTTCCAGATACATCCAGGCCCGTAGGGTGGTCTTTAGCCACGACCCATACTTTTCCTTAGCTTTCCATTCATTGACATCGTGCAGTACAGCAATGGAAGGTGGATGCCATGGCAGCACCATCGGATTAGAAAGCCAAACGACTTGATCAATGCCTTCTTTTTGGCAGTAATTAGTAAATTGGGTCGCAATCCAGGCAAAGCGCTTGATTGGGGCGTAGTCAAGCGCGGGAAGTACGCTCATTTGCCTGGGCGATCGCGCCTTTAAACGTTGGAGTGCAGGCGTCTGCCTAAGGGCATTAGGCGAGCAAATCACCTTTACATCAACGCCCTGTCGAGCCATCTCTGCCAGCAAAGGATCGAGCAAACGGTCGATAAAAACACCGATCCCCATCTTGGCACCGAGGTAATGCCCAACTAAGCCAACTGTCATTATTAAAAGCCCTAAATAAGAAACCTATTAAAAGTTCAAATTATGCGCATACCGCGCTGCATGAATAGTCATATCTACGAGGATGCTGACAATATATCGGAAAATAATCTTGAGTACGGACATCTGTATACGAGCAGTACGCATACCAGCAACGAAATATTCAACTAAGGTACAAAAAAGCTGATGGATGGAAGATGATCCTTTCAAGAAGACATTGCAGAAAACTGCAAAGTTTTAGCAAGGTACGGATAAAAATTAGATACCTTAAACGGACATCCGTCAGTATTTTTACGAGTGCAGCACTCATTGCCAGCCCTGAATAGAAACGATGCCTGGGAACAGTAGACATCACCTCCGGTATCAGCATCAACGGCACTGAATGGCTTTACATAGCCCTCATGGTTACATCGAAAATTCTACTGAAACTGCATATTGAAAGAACCTGAAGTTGAAGAGGATGTCAGTAAGACTATGTAATGTCATGGAAGTGATGCCATAAAGGCTATCTCTGTGGAAATGCTGTGGCCGTCCGTAGCAACTAGCAAGCAGCAACAAGCCCTGCGCTGTGCTTGAAGCCATTACAAAGCCCATTCAAGTTATGTGCCTTTTGGAAGGCATCCCTTAAAATTTCGCTCGTGTTGCATCTGCGCTTAAAAGCACACTTTTTACGTAATCGCTCCCTTTTATGCGCTCAGCCTTAATAGAGAACAGACCGATTACGTAGGTCTCAATAAAGGACGCCAAACAATATGAGAAGCCTGATAAAACAGCTCATAAGTCAACAGATCACCGAGGCTGTCTCGGTTAAGCAGTCACTGGCTAGCTCGCCTGAGGCGATCGCAGCAATTCAGCAAGCGGCCCAAAAGTGTGTTGCAGTCTATCAGCGCGGCAACAAAATTCTAATTGCCGGAAACGGGGGTAGCGCAGCAGATGCGCAGCACATGGCCGCTGAACTCTCAGGTCGATTCAACTTTGATCGCCCCGGTATTCCAGCGATCGCGCTCACCGCGAATTCATCTGCAGTAACCGCCATCGCCAATGACTACGGCTACGAAAAAGTCTTCAGCCGCCAAGCGCAAGCTTACGGCCAACCCGGAGATTTGTTCGTCGGCATCTCTACTTCTGGCAACTCCAAAAACATTTTGGCAGCTATTGAGCACTGCCAAGAGAATGAAATTGAAACCGTTGCCCTAACAGGACTTGGCGGCGGAAAAATGGCAGAGGCTTGCGACGTTGCCATTCAAATTCCGTCTCAGAGCACCCCTCGCATTCAAGAGTGTCACATTCTCATTGTTCACATGCTCTGCGCGGCCGTAGAAGAAGTGCTGTTTGGCGTATCAGCCACTGCAGGCATCCCAGAAGAGTCTGTTTTCGTTCCGCCGCTAGCGCTTAGCGCTTAGTCAAAAAAAAATCTTACAAGCAGTCACCACCCGTCAGTAAAGGAGAACACATATCAAAGCTGCTGTAAGAAGGCTCACCTAGCGCATCCGTTAACCATCTGTGAAAACCACTTCACACCCCTTATAACCGTCAATCTTCGTTCGGATACTCAATATACAAAAATGGATGCTATTGTTTTGGTCGGAGGTTTGGGTACTAGACTACGGTCACTGATCACAGACGTACCTAAGCCAATGGCGCCCGTAGGCGGCGTCCCTTTCCTCGATATCTTATTGGAAAAGCTACTCGCCCACTCGATGATTGACCGCGTTATTCTCGCGGTAGGGTACAAGCGCAACGTCGTGCAAGAGTACTTCGGCGATCGCGCTTACAATCGCAAAATTGTATACGCCGTTGAGAAAAGCCCATTAGGAACCGGGGGCGGCATCCTCAACGCCTTAGCCCATACCCGCTCGCAGGAAGTCCTTGTCCTCAACGGCGACACCCTCTTTGATGTCAACATCCACGACATGGTCGAAGGCCATCGGCAGCGTAACGCCGAATTAACCCTCGCCCTCAAGCCGATGCGCGACTTCAGTCGCTACGGCACCGTTCGCCTAAACAACAACCGCATTGTTGGCTTTGAAGAAAAGCAATACCAAAGCGAAGGTCTCATTAACGGCGGCGTGTACTTACTCAACCAAACCCTGTTTGACGGCCTCCCTCAAGCTCTGCCCCACCGATTCTCTTTCGAGAGTGACTTTTTAGAAGTCTATCTTCAGCAGCTCAACGTCTATGGCTTTATCTCTTCAGGCTACTTCATAGATATCGGCATTCCAGAAGACTACCGACGAGCACAGCAAGAGCTATCAAAATCCAGATACGCCCAGACAGCCTAACCAGATAGCCTAACCAGACAGCCTGATTCAAATAGCCTAAATCAGGCAGCGTCACCAGCTCAGCCAAGTAACAGCAGCGCGGTTAATCAGCATAATCAATTTATGTCTCGTTCAGCGTACCGCCTATGACGCCCGCTCTCTTTTTAGATCGTGATGGTGTAATTAACCGTGAAACTCACTATCTTCATCGCATTGAAGACTTTGAGTTTATTCCTGGCACCTTTGTTACCTGCCGTGCATTTCAGGCCGCAGGCTACCGTATCATCGTGATTACCAACCAAGGTGGAATTGGTCGGGGATATTACACCGAAGCCGACTTTCATCAGCTCAATGCCTGGATGCTGAAGCAGTTCGAAACAGAAGGGATTCACATCACACAAACCTATTTCTCGCCCTATCATCCCACCCACGGCATCGGAAAATATCGGCGTGACCACCCTGATCGCAAGCCAAATCCCGGCATGATTCTGAAAGCCCAGCAAGACTGGCAAATCGATCTGACAACCTCTGTTCTTGTCGGTGACAAAGAAAGTGATGTCCAAGCGGGCCTTAACGCAGGGCTTCGTCAGAACATCTTGGTTCGCTCCGGTCATATTATTGATGAAGCAAATAGCCAAGCGATCGCCATTGCCAACTCCATCGCCGATATCCCTAAACTCGTGTTAAGCCAAACCAGCTCAATTTAATACGCCTACTTAACTATTCTCTAAAGCCCATGCTTATTCGCTCCCGCGCCCCCCTACGCCTCGGTATTGCAGGGGGCGGCTCTGATGTCTCACCCTACTGCGATCTGTACGGTGGATACGTGCTCAATGCCACCATCGATATGCACGCCTATTGCACCATTGAGCCGTTAGCAGCGGATTCTTCAGATGCTCAAAAAGTCATATTTGTAGCTGCTGACCGTCAAGAACAGTACGAATCGGCAGCCCTAGCCAACCTAGCCTTCAATGATGTCCTAGACCTGCACAAAGCGGTTTATAACCGCATCGTCAGTCAGTTTAATCAGGGCGAACCATTGCCACTGCGCATGACCACCCACTCCGATGCACCGGCAGGATCGGGGTTGGGGTCATCATCTACCTTAGTCGTCGCAATGGTGGCGGCCTACGTAGAATGGCTGAAACTCCCGTTAGGAGACTATGAAATAGCCCGCCTTGCGTATGAAATCGAGCGGATAGACGTCGGTCTCAGCGGCGGTCGTCAAGATACCTACGCAGCCACATTTGGCGGCTTCAACTTTATCGAGTTCTACGAACAAGAGCGCGTCATTGTGAATCCCTTACGGATTAAAAACTGGATGATCAATGAACTCGAAAGTTCTCTCGTGCTTTACTACACTGACGTTTCACGCAAATCAGCTGTCGTTATTGACGAACAAATCAAAAATATTCAGACACACTCAGATGAGGCACTACAGGCCACACACACCATAAAACAAAGCGCCGTTGCCATGAAAGAAGCCATCTTGAGAGGCAATACCCACCAAATGGGCGAACTGCTAGGGAAAGCATGGGAAGCTAAAAAAAAGGTAGCAAAAGGCATTACCAGCCCAACAATTGAGAAAGCATACAATACAGCCATGGAAGCAGGCGCATACTCAGGCAAAGTGTCTGGCGCAGGCGGGGGTGGCTTCATTATGTTCATGGTGTATCCAGAACACAAAATGAATGTCATGCGATCGCTCCAATCACTCGGTGGACAGGTCACCCGATTTCACTTCACGCCCCACGGCACCCAATCTTGGACAGTCTAAGGCCCAAGCGTTAGCACACCAGAAACCAGCGGTTAGCACACCAGAAACCAGCGGCATAAAGCTAACTGACGCTTCGCAGTTCCTCATTATCCAAACGGTGCAATAGAACTGGCGATAGCCGCACAAACTGGCCAAAGCTCATCCCAAAAATGGCTAACAGCACCGCCCAAATAGCACAGCTCACCCATAGGTTCTCTATCCCGACAAGAGAGAGTAAATGAACCGCAATACCTTCTATTTCAGTAGCGGCGAAACGAAGTACCAACGCCCCTGAACAAAAGGTGGTTAGGCACAGCAGTCCCCCTTTAAAGCGGCCTTGTATCGTGCGCTGAACAATAGATAATTGACTCCAAGGCACAAAGGCTAAATACGCCACTGCATTAGATGTAAAAGAGATATTTAGCAGCAAGCAGTTCATCAAATGAAAAAAGCACGCGATCGTCAGCCAGCCATACCAGCTCCGCCGCGTCCAAATTGCAGCCATGCAGCCTAGTTCAAAAATCACTGCTGATATATCAACAACTTCCCATAACAGCGGCGACTGAATCTTCGGCACCAGTGGGGCCAAAAGCTGATCGCGATCCAGATTAACAAAACCGCCATAAAACCAAC
>JBGCGG010000201.1:0-8830 GCA_045110585.1 Phormidesmis sp.
CCCGAAAGCACAGCAACGCCTCATACACCGCCCCCAACTGGTTAATCCCCAGCTGCGCGTAAGAAATTCTCCCTCGCCGCTTTTTACCCTTTCCTCTTCCCTTGCCCCCACCTTTACCGCCAGCCCGCGACAGTGACATCAGCTCTATCACTCGCCGCAACGTCACATTGCGAAACTTCACCCGATTCAGCAGCACCAGCCGCCCCGGATCAAATAAATGACTCTTCAGCGGCGCCAGCTCAAACGTATCGTGAATAATTTCAGCATTGGCTAAATTTATCTCCTGCTGCGCCTCACTCTGCTTTGGGTAGCCCTCCCACACCAGTCGAAACAGCTTTTTGAGCGACGCATCAATAAAATACCCCTCACTGTCTTCAGCAGTTCTTAGCTCGGTTTGCTCTAGCTCTCGCAAACTCTCCAGGCTATACCCTTCCCGATACACCGCTGAATCCATCGGCGCATATCCCAGCTCCCGCCGCGCTTCGATATAAAACAAAAACAACAGCCGATACATGTAGCGCAAGCACTCCCGTGAAAGCTGCTCCTCATCGAGCCGCCCGTTAAATACGCCCTGCTTGCGCACATCGCGGATATACCACACCGCCTCATTCCCTAGCAGCTCTATGCACTCTCGCAGCGCATATTTCAAATCATCCGACACTGAATAGGCATGACGATGAGAATTTTCATCCAGCTCATCTAATAGCGGTGAGCCTTCTTTGGGGCAGGTGTGTTCCTTATGCAGCAGCGTTGTTACCGCCAGCAGCGTATCCACTTCTTTGCGTGCCAAAATGTCGCCAATATCAAAGCTCAACAGCCGCGATGCGTTCCACTTAAAGCGGTCAATCAGCACCACCTGCTCAAGGCTCACAACCAGCAACCAGCGCGGCGGCTCCTCTTGGGTGAACACCCAGTCTGAAACAATCTCTTCTAACGTCAGACTTTGTAATGATTTAATCGTCTCTTTTAAACCGTCATCACCCTTTTGCAGCGAGAGCTGCTGAAATCGCTCGATGTTTTGCAGTGCCTCTATCTGCGCCGAACACAAGCTTAAAGACAGCACATCAGCTGCCTCACCCACCACAGGCAGTGCCTCCAGTATCCACAGCAAAGGAGCCGTCTGTTCTTTTATTTGTTCCGGTGCGCTCTGGTCTTTCTCGCTCTGGTCTTTTACGTTATCTTTGGCGACGCGGCCCTTCACCTCATGCGCAATCGTCGGCACCCACGCGCCCCCCTCCAACGGCTGGAGCTGCGGCTGGAGTGAATACCCCAGCACTGGCAAAAACTGCCTCAGCCACTCCCGCTGAATCGTCAGTCGTTCGGCAGCGCTACGCTGCGAGCGAAACCGCTCTCGCAGTTGAAAATACTTGCGCGATAGCGCAGAAAGCTGCTTTGGTGGCGACTTATAGCCCCTGGTTGCCGCACCATCAGCACCCTCGGCATGTTCAGATGCGATCGCTTCCAAATCTTTCCAGCGCTGCGCCACCCCTTTAATGTCATCTTTTAAGATGGCATCTAGGTAGTGATTGGAGTAAAACTCATTCGCGTTTGTAATTCCAGTGAGCACGCTCATCCCTTTTCTCCTCTCAGCACAGCGATAATCTTAATGTAGGGTTCCGGCTCGGTGGTCATGCTCTCCTCTACCCACCGCTGCTGATCGGCAAATAGCGTTTCGAGTCGGTTTTGTGCCCGCATCTTTTTATCTTGCTGCTGCCAACCCTGCCCCCCTTTCAGCGATTGGCTAAACTCATCGCCAAACTTGATTGCGAGCTGCCCTTCATGACGTTGACGCAGATCATTGAGCCGTGTCTGCTGCTGCGCCAGCTTCACATCTAAGTCGGCCTTAAACCTGGCTCGCTCATCAATGAGCGCTACCCGTGCCTGCTCTACCGCTGGTTTTCGCAACGCATTGAGCGCCTCAGCAATTGGCTCCATCGCATTCGGAATATCAGGATTAGCCAGAGGCGATCGCGCCAGCAGCTCTCTAAAATCTTCTACCCGCACAAAGTCACCGTTTTCAAACACAACGCATAGCCACCGATTCACCAGCGGTTGTCCGCGCCGATTAGGAATGACACCCGAAGTAATAAACACTACTTCAGACGCGCCTAGCCCAGAGGGCAAGGTCATAACAGGTGCTTGATGCCGTCTAAAGGCAGTCATATTGCGATCGCCAAGCCACCGCACGATCGGATGTAAAGGCCATAAATACTGCACCGCAGGCCAGTTCTCTTCGGTCCGCCGAGAGGCTTCTAGCGCTTGCGTAATCGTCTCCTTGTTCGCCGTCAAAATCAGCGGTTTTCCCGGCTTGGGCATAACCTCCTTCGGCAACCGAGCAAACCGCTGGCGCATGGACGTTGGCATCGTTAGCTCAATCCATTCATTATTCGGCTGCACATTAAGTTGAAGCGGCAGCTCTTGATCCACAGCTTCTAAAGCGGTCTGAGCATAGCTAAAGTCGCTTGTAAATAAGCTCGACCACTGTGCTGTTTCTTGCCCTACCGCCTGCGATTTTTCAGCCTCATCTACCGCCTCACTCTCTTCATCCAACCAGGCAAACGGATCAAACTCGTCAGCATCAGACTGACCCGGTGTCAGTTGCTCATCAAAAGACGCTGCCGACTGCCCCTGCTCAATTGCAGAGGCCGTTATCCGCACCTCTTCATCCACATCAAACACACCCATAAACACTGACGGATCGCCGATATTCTTCACCGCCTGCTCGTCCTTTTTCAGCAGCACTTGAATAATCCGATCTGCCTCGTCCATTTTTTTATTGACCGAGCGCAGCAGCAGGTATCGAATTTGGGGCCGCGCTTCCTGTCCATAGCGATCAATTCGGCCATTGCGCTGCTGCAATGCCATCAGCGACCAAGGAATATCGAAATGAATCAGCCGATGTGAAAGGTAGTGCAGGTTAATGCCTTCTGAAGCGACATCGGTTGTTACTAGCAGCCGCAAAGGAGACTTTTCGTTGCCAAAGGCTTCAATCACCTTCATTTGCTCCACGTCAGGCATGCTGCCATCTAGCGTTGCGATCGCCTTTTCTTTTAGCTTCAAATCCTGCTGTAGCAGCTTAGCGAGCGACTTCATCGTCTCCACGCGCTCGGTAAAAATGACTAAGCGATCATGGGTATTTTTCTTCGTCCAGCCAAAGCCATTCTCTTTCGCCTTACCTCTAATCAACTGCAACAGTTTTTGATACTTGGAGAAATGTTGAGAAGAGAAGCTTTTATCGGCGTCGCCTTGCGGACAAAGCGCTGCTACCAAACGGCCCAAGTCGCGTAGTTCTAACAAGTCAGGCTCATTGTTCGGTTCGGCCTGCCGCTCCAGCGTTTTAATCCGATTATCAATGGTTTGCTTGCACGCCATCGGACTAGACAACAGCGCTTTCAACAGCGTGATTTTGAACAGCAATCCGCCCTGTCGCTTTTGCCCAATTTTAGAGAGCTTCATGTCATCGAGTTTGGCAAAAACCGCTTCTTCTAGATCAGACGCCTGCGCCTCTATGGCCTGCACCTCTCGCTCCGGAAAATTCTTTGCGAGCTGGTCGGCCACGTCTTTTTTAAATCGGCGCACGTACAGATCACGAATGTCTTCTTTGCTGTAGCTGCTTTCATCTGCGATCGCCGTCGGATCTAGCATGTTCATGAGGCTTGCAAAGCTCTCCGCCTTGCCATCGTGCGGCGTCGCCGACAGCATAATCAGTGAATCTGAACGAGTTGCTAATCGCTCCGCTAGCTTCGCCCGCAAAGAAGCACTCGATCCACGCCGAGCCACGTTATGGCACTCGTCAATCACAATCACATCCCAGTAAGCCTGCTCTAGGTACGTGCGATACTCTCTGTCCTGCTTAAGCGTATCGACCGACACAATGGCCTTGTCGTAATAGTGGAATGGATTGTGATTAGTCGGTAGCTGCGAGCGAATGCGCTGAATGCCCACTGAATCTAAGCGCGTTAACGGAATTGTGAACCTTACCCAAAACTCCTTTTGGAACTGAGTAAGCATGCTCTTGGTTGTAATTACCAAAATGCGTCTGGCTCGCCCCCGCCGCATCAGCTCAGCAACCAAAATACCGGCTTCCAGCGTTTTGCCTAAGCCCACCGCATCAGCAATTAGCAGCCGCTGACGAGGCATCGCCAGCGTCTTGAGCGTAGGCTCAAGCTGGAAAGGCAGCACATCCATGGCCGCTTGATGTCCGACATACAGATTGGTGTCAGTTGGCACGGTTTGGCGTAAATGACCTTCTATGAAAAGGCGCGATCTCCGATACCCTGGCGTATCGTCAGCGACCAGCACCGTCTCTTCCGGCGCTAAGACAATCAAGTCCTCTTCTAACTCAACGACAAACTGCGCTTGCTTACCCTGGATAAAGTCGCTCACACCGACCGCCTCAAACACCTGAGTGCCATTAGAAGCACGCTTCATAGAGCGCACCATCCACTCCGCATCGCGGACAACCACCCTAGCACCAGGGGCAAGATTAGCCATCGTCATTAGGCACTCTCCTCTTCGCATTCGTCCGCCTGGGCGAATGCATCAGCGTCCAACTCTAACACCTCAACAGAACGTGTCCTCACCCCAATTTCATACTCAATGAGCAAGTCAACCAGTCTATCCCCATTGATTAGCGTAATTGGCGGAGCCCCTGGTTCAAAAGCGGCTTGCATCGCCCCTTTAGAAAAATTAGCAGTGGTAATAATCGTCCCTCGCACAGCCTGGAAGCGATGAAGTGAACCCCTGAGCGCATCCAATACCGTTCGCTGCACATTACGCTTTTGCCGCTTCGCCTGCACCACCTCCCTCACAGACGTGATCCCCAGCTCAATATCTGCGACCACATCCACACCCTTGTCATTAGAAGGGGCAGTCACCTCCACATTCTGATAGTTCATCGCCTCCAGCAACTGCTTGACCAAATGCTCAAAGGCAATCGGGTCCATCGTGGTCAAAATCTCAAACATGCTCGCTCTGACAGAGAGCTTTTGCCGGTTGACCAACTGCAATATCTCTTGCAGCTCACCAGAGGTATCTGTATCTTCTGAACCACCCGTCTGCCGCAGGTAGTCCAAGCCCTCATCAGTGATACTGTAAGTCGCCCCCGTTTTAGCTAAAAGCTTACGCTCAAGGATGCTCTGAAGCCGACGGCTGAGCGTATCTTTAATCGTGCTATCAGTCCCATAGCGGGAGTAACGGGCTAGATACTCAGACCAATCATCAATAAAAGCGGCCCGTCGCCCCGTCCCCTTTTCAGCCACGATAGTCAAGATTTTCAGGGCACCTTCCTGTTCATCTACTAAGGCAACCGCTTCACCATTTGGATAATCTACAAAGTCTTGCCCGCGCTTAGACAGCAGCATTTGGCCTGAGCCATTGTCTACCAATAGCTGATACGTACAAGCTAGAAGCCAATGACCATAGACATGGCGAGGGTTGACCTTGCCTTTGGTCTTTTTCCAAATCGATTCTGCCAGATCGCGATCTTTGCCTTTCAGCTTTTCCGTAATCCATTCATCCGGGTTAGTCCAATTCCCCGGTTCTTGTGGCGTTCCTCTTAGAGTTCCAATCGTTGCCCTTAGGCCAGTTATTTGAGACCTATACCGCCCGTTCCAAATCGGTAGAACCAACCGCAGCTCTGAATAGGACGGAAAATGAGGAATCCTGACTCGCCGATTTTCTTCTTCTGACGAGACTCCAGATGACACCGTCGCAGAAGGCTCAAGCCCCCATGACCGCAGCCCGAAAACACCAGGACTCAGGCGAATGAACCGGCTCTGTTGGCTATTTTGTTTAATATCGACAGATAAAATGGCATTCAAGGAAGCTTCTGGCGTTTTGCCATCGGTCTGAATTATGGTTTGGTCAAGTGCCCTTTGAGTAATGTCCCGATAGTGAAGCGGGGTTCCGCTCATTTCCAAGAGCTGAGCAGCCGCATCTGCGAATGAGAGCGGCTTGGTGAGTGTTGTTCGATCTCTGTTGGCCTGCCCCATGCAGCTAATGAACTCATAGTGTGCACTAGAAAAGTTACTACAGCGCTTGTGTTGGATCAGTGAGCTTCAACCAAAAACAGACGAAATTATTGTATAGAAAATCTTTTTTCTGTATCAATTCTCCTAAGTTCGTTCACATTCTAAGATTTCTCATCGCATTTAAGATAGAGAAATAGTGATTTCTTGTGACTGTGCTTCTTTTTATTGACGCTCTCCCAGAGATAGCTTTTATACAATCTCTTAATACGTTGTATTACTTAGAGTAAGTTGTTTGACGCATGAGCACATTTCAAGCACTATGACCCTTACTTACACGTGAGCCGCGACACTGCTTTTGCAATATCACTAGCTACTAAACCATAGTGAGAATCGGTCTGCACTAACTTATCATTATGTGGCTCCATATCCACGCGATCATCCAAGATACAAAAAACTCCGTCGAAATTGTTGTTCCTTAACCAAGCATCAATTTCCAATCCTCTTGGAAAGACCTCATCATCGTTTTCCCCTTCAACATCTAAACAAGGGGTGATGCCAATGAAGCGCTCTGGAATTCCCTCACTCACAAGACGATGGCAAAGCTCCTCATAGCTGTAAAACGTTCGCCAGTCGGAGCTGATGACGAGATCCGCGTCCACTAATTGCAGTAAGCGGATAAGCATCTGCACATTCGCAGGGTCTAACGTTCCAAAGCCCGCTTTGTCCAGCCAAGGGTCATTATTGAGAACTCCGTCTATATCCAGAAAAATAACAAGCGACATGATTCACACAATGGAGAAAGGTTTTTAGCTAGGGAGAGTACCCATTAGCGCAAGGCCAGTAGTCTCATGACGAGCGGCCTAATGATAATAGATGGATATGCTAGCTTATCCGGTATTGTTGTAAGTCATTCTGTTTAGGATCCGAAAGCCAGTGGCCATCCTCTCTGACGACAAAATCATCAGCACCATCCTCAAGCACGACTCCAAAGTTACGAGCTACAAAACCGCTGACGCATTGGTTTGTCTCTCTTTGTTCCTATTACACAAGTCGAAAGGCTACGTTAAAGGCTGCGAACAGCTAGCTTATGGCTGACTTATCAATCAAAACCTATTTGAAGCGAACGACGGGCGTTGCAACTCACTTATGAAGCGGATGGAGCGACTAACCCGCCAGGACTAGGCTTCGGCTCATTCAACACGGCCCGACGAACACTCCAATGATATGAAGCGATGAACATGATCCGTAACGGCCAGGTCAAAGGTGCTGACACAGTAGATGTCATGGAACAGCTCTCCTTTGTCAATGAAATCTTCGGAGTGGCTACGGTCTTTGCAAGTCAGAAGAAGACAATTCAAAGAAATCGAGTTTTGTGCGGCCGGGGCGGAGTCTATACAGCGCTGCCGCTTTAATGAGGAGCTTGTCCAATGGAGAGCACATAGACCAGTACCAATCCACCAGCTCTTGGTAATTAGGCTCTAGCTTGTGTTGCAACTCTAAGAACGTAGAATAGGCCCGAACAAAGACCCGGTTGGCGTAGAGTGAGACCTTGGGAAAATTGGCCCGCAGCAAACAAGCTGACACCATCTCTTTCTCTTCAATGACAGGCCGCTCCTCGCCTAAAGTACCGCAATTGCTATCGTGCAGATACTGATGGGTTAGCTCCTCTGCGAGGAAAAAGCCCGGTGCGATCGCCATTGCCGCGCAACGCACATAGCAATCTGCATGTGTGTTGACGAAAGTCTCGCGCATCGGCAAAATCTGGCAGGCTAAAGATCGCCGTAGGCATAGCCCAGACGTTGATGCTGGATAATAAGGTAATCGCCCCCAGCGCATATCTTGCCTGAAATCACAATGCGTTGAGATATCTGTATCCTGACCCGGAAATGCATGGGTTTTGCCCACTGTCTGACCTGTTTGATGATCCAGGAGTTTTAGCGCATGGAAACACCAACCGATGTCTGGATTTTGGTTAAAGGTATCAACAATGGTCTGAATCTTTTGGGGGACAAAGCTGTCATCAGAATCGAAAAAACAGACGATATCACCTTTGCTTTTGGCAAAGCCCGCATTGAACGCAGAGTCTTGACCCCCGTTGGGCTTGAGTACCGAAACGATCGCGTCCCCATAGCGCTCAATGATGGCCCGAGATTGATCTGTAGAGCCATCATCGGTGACTACAATTTCTACGTTGGGATAAGTTTGTGCGAGAGCACTGTCAATGGCTCGTTTTAGAAAACGTCCGTAGTTGTAGTTGTTCAGCAGGATGCTAACTAGTGGTGTTTTCATGAGATTCATTAATAGCTTGAGTATTGTGTACCCGAATTAGACACATGACTTAGAAATTTGAGTTCGTCATGTAGCTGCAGGTCGATGACTGACTTATCTTGTGACGCCCTCACAGCGTGTGATCGCACACTCGCAATCCTGATGTAGCAAGTTCGCACAGAGGGGAATCAGCCTTTTTCACTGATTAGGTAGCCATGAACTCATGAGTTGCTTTGTGCCATCTATCTATTCAACATGTTCCGTCTTAAATGCTACCTTCAGGACTTTTCAGTCCTTGAACACGTCTGTAGTTAAGGGCGAGCTTTGACTGCCGTTTGATATGCGATCGCTTGTCAACCACCAGCAAGCGTTGTTTTTGCGTCAGCTTTTATCAAAAAATTGGGTCTAAAACCCCGTCCTTCTAGGACGGCTTTTCTTGTTCCTGGATGTACTTTTTAAGTACGTCCAGCGGTGCTCCACCCACAGAACTAGCGAAATAGCTAGGGCTCCACAAAGCTATTTTGCCGTCAGGCTTAGGTAAGCCCTCTTGACCATAGCGCCTACTTGAAACGCCTTTCAAAGAATTAACC
>JBGCGG010000202.1:0-6404 GCA_045110585.1 Phormidesmis sp.
GGGCTGGTTCAAAAATGCCCGATTTAGGGTAACACTTGCAGCACAAAATAGACCGTCATTGAGACGGCTAAGCTAACTGATTTGCATCAAGGTCTAAGCTCTCTGAAACCGCTCGAAGCCCAGCAATTCTAGCCAATGAGGATGTGCCTCTCTAGTCAGTAATTGCTTCTCAGTAATTGCTTCGGACTTTTACCGACTCGTTCAGGCTTCATTGACCGCATGAAACAGCGGTGATTTAAGAAGAATCGGAGCAGACTTAGGTAATCATCACCCAGGCTCCGGCGCAAGAAGAAATAATTGCGTAAGCGAGAATTAAGATTTTCCACCAAGGAACTGGCTCTCGGTGTCTGTTTGAGGGCTTCGCCGACCGCTTCCATCAGCCCGTAAAACTTGCTAGAAAGCTTTCTGTGTAGCCGATTCCACTGTTCCCAGTAAGCGTTGGAAGTGGACGGTTTTCGGTACAGCAGGCAGACCTCTCGAACCGCCTGAAGTGGCAGCCCAAACGCTGCCGCGATGTCCACCAGTTTCTGGTCCAGGACACCAGCAAAGGCCAGCAGCTGATCTCGTTGATTCCGCAATGCCCTTCTGAGCTTTCGGATGGCCGGATAGCGTTTATCTTCTCTTTGTTTCAGCTCACTCACGATAAAGTCAAAGAGTTCCTGCCGCACTGACAGTGGTGGCCCAGCCAGGGCCAGTACGTCATGAGAGAACCAACCCAAAAGCGTTTTGACATCCTGAGCTAGAGTGATGAGTGTCAGCTCCCGTTGTTCGGCTAGTACCTGTTGACTGAGGAGCTTCTGCGCCACGATGTCTTTCAGGCTGGTGTTGGTCATCTGTTGAGCTTGTTTCAGCAACCGTGCTGGCCCGCCTTGCACACGACGAATCAAACCAGTAGCAACTTGCTCAAACTGCCGCTGGATATGGAACACGTCTCCATTACAGGGCACTTCTGGCATGGCAGCTTTTTTCCCAGCTCTGAGGCCACTGCCGCCATCAGCAATGGTGTAGTCCGGTTCGAAGCCTTGTGCCATTACATCTAGTAGATGGTAGCCCCAAGTATCTTCATCGCGGCGTTCGACACTTTCAAGCAAATAGCAATATGTTGAGGCCGCATCAACGCCGACTAGCACCGGTTGGTCCGCGTGAAATATTTCATCGTGCAAGCCGACAGCAATCCCAGATAGGTCTTGTGATTGGTTGATTTCAGTGGCTTTCTCAACCGTTGCTTGCAGCCGATTGTGGAGCGTGCCGACGCTGATGGATGTGTCGAAGAGATCGCGTAAGAGTTCTACCACGCCACGATAGGAACTGTGGCAGATTAGTACCAAGCCCAAAATCAACTGAAATAGCCAGTTCTTAGTCACGGGCAAATGGAACAAAACATCATCATCACCTTTGGACGGGGCGAATGACTCATCCAGCGCCTGCTGTGCCTTATCGCCCTGCTGATAGACGAACTTGCGGCTCACTTCATGCGTTGCGGCTATATGACTGATGGGTTCCGTGCGAGCAAGCACCTGAATTCCGATGTCTTGGCGGATGTCTGGAGGTAGGCTGGCAGCGACGGAATGTTTAGGGTTCATGTAGGCGATCACTAAAGAGGCTGGCGACAAGCATTGAGCTTATGCGATTGCCTGCAATAGTGTGACCTCGAAATGAACCAGCCCGAATTTTTCAAAGAAGAGGTGAAAGTCTACTATGAAGCTGATTAACGCAGTGTCTGTGGAGTATCAAAGAGACCATAAGGCAGTCGTTGTCTCTTTTGCTGATGGCTCACAAGCTTCTTGGCCAGTTCGCTTATTAGAAATGACGGAGCGTACCGAGAATGGGTATGTTGCTATCACACCTAGCGATGATGAGTTATTGGCTGTTGAGCTTTTTGGTGGCGATTCCATTATGTGGGATGAGCTTGGACAATTTTTTAGAATCGAAGACCTTCAAAACCACATATATGGCCGAAAAGCCTGGATGGAGTCGCTTATGGCTAGCATCGTTTCATAGGATCTCGTAGAGTAGCCCCATCTTTTGCGCAGGGAAGTAGAAAATATGACTCGTTGGTTTAACACAGCTGGCCCATGCAAGCCTGACAAGCACTACATGTTGCCTTCCTTGGAGCGGTTACCTTCTCTTGAACGCATCATTGACCAGGAAGGCTATTTTGTGATCCATGCGCCCCGTCAAACAGGTAAAACCACGGCGATGCTGACGTTAGCTCAACAGCTAACCGCCCAGGGCAAATATGCAGCGCTGATGGTATCAACTGAGGTCGGCGCTGTCTACTCTCACTCTCCTGACAAAGCCGCAGTGGCTATCTTACGTGCCTGGTGGGATGCAGCGACTTTTTGGTTGCCGTCAGAACTACATCCACCAGACTGGTCAGATTGTGGTTCGATGGGTCAAGCGCTAAGGCTATGGGCAGGTCAATGCTCTCGGCCAATTGTCTTGTTTATTGATGAGATTGATGCTTTGCAGGATGATGCCTTAGTCTCCGTGTTGCGTCAGCTCCGAGACGGATATCCCCGCAGGCCGGGAGGATTTCCTCAGTCATTGGCATTAATTGGATTGCGAGATGTCAGGGATTATAAAGTTGCGTCGGGTGGGAGTGAGCGACTGGGTACCTCTAGCCCGTTCAACATCAAAGTCGAATCTTTGACACTGCGAAATTTTACTCATGCAGAGGTGATCAATCTCTACGGTCAACATACAGCTGAGACTGGTCAGATATTTACACCTGAGGCGATTCAGCACACCTTTCATTTAACCCAGGGGCAGCCATGGCTGGTTAATGCTTTAGCGAGACAAATGATAGAAGTCCTTGTGACAGACTCATCTGTTGAGCTAACGATAGAGCATGTAGAACAAGCCAAGGAAATGCTTATTCAGCGGCAAGATACCCACCTTGATAGTTTGGCAGAGCGATTAAGAGAACCCAGGGTAAGAGCCATCATCGAACCAATGCTGGCAGGACAAGAGCTAGGCGAGGTGTCGAATGAAGATATTCAGTTTGTTCTAGATTTAGGGTTATGTGTGATGAGTCCTCAGGGCGGATTGGCCATCGCTAATCCCATCTATCGTGAGGTTTTGCCCCGAGTTCTAGCTGTTCCCCCAATGGCCTCTTTGCCGCAGATCGCGCCAACTTGGCTAACACCTTCTGGTGCACTGGATGTGCAGGCATTGTTAGAAGCCTTTTTACAGTTCTGGCAACAGCACGGGGAAACCCTGTTGCGTAGCGCCTCGTATCACGAGATTGAACCTCACTTGGTGCTGATGGCGTTTTTACATCGGGTGGTGAATGGCAGCGGGACGCTGGAGAGAGAGTATGCACTTGGCAGTGGACGCATGGATTTGTGCTTGCGTTATGGTGCGATCACGCTAGGTATTGAGCTGAAGGTATGGAGAGATGGAAAACCTGATCCCTTTCAAACAGGGCTAAAACAGTTGGATGCCTATTTGAATCGATTGGGGACAGATGCTGGATGGCTAATTATCTTTGACCGTCGCAGTGGGATATCACCGATTGAGGAGCGAACGACAACAGAGGTTGTCAAGACACCAAAGAATCATCAGGTAATGGTTGTCAGAGGTTAATGATTGTTTAAAGCTGTAGGTGATTAGTTGTTCTTTTCTTATTCCTAAAGATGGCCCGTCGAATCGCTAAAAAATGTGTAGAGTGTGCGCAGCTAAGTGCGGTTGATGCGCGACAGCTGCATGGAAAGAAAGGCGATGGCTGTTGGCATGACAAGCGCTGTCCTAGTAAGCGTTCTTACTACCGTAATCGTCAGCGGTTGAATGAACAGCGACGGTTACAGTATCAGCAGCAGGTAACTGGGCGAGTTGCCAATGAACAAACGGTGGAGACGGTTTCTTTGCCAGTAGCGGAATTATCAGTCCCGTATGCCAACTTGTACATCTGGAGAGAGAAGAGAAAGGACGCGCCGATTCATGCGATCGCCGCAACTGTCTTCCAAAATGGTGCCAAAGTACTGGAAGTGGCCCCAATTCATTGCGCGGGCTATCGTAAGCGTCAGCTAGAGAAGTACGTTCAGAAGGATGTGATGGGTTATCTGAATGCTCGGTTTGGAATTACATTTTTTGCAGATGAGATTCGGCTTGAGCCAATTGAGTGTCCGATAAAAGGCTGCCCTTGGCATGATCGCCTAACGGGTTCAGACAATGATGTGAAGCAATCCGAGGTCGCCGATGGTTAGTGTTCGCCAGCTAGAGCTGAACTTAGAAGTTGCCATAGAAGAAGCCTCCGAGCTTCCAGAGCGAGTAGATGTGTTAAGTCTGTGGTCTCAGTTTGAAGGTGAATTGGCGGGGCTAGAAAATCGCGATCACCTTCGTGTCGCAGGGGATATTTTGGTGCAGTTGGCAGGACTGTGTGAGACCAAGGCTGATTTGCTTTGGGAAGATTGGCAGGATACTCACAACACTGACGGGCCGGTGATGGATGGCGACTGGCTGCAAGGGTTGACTCGTCAGACGCAAGAGCTAGACTTCTCTGAGTTAGTCAATCGTTCGTACCAAACCGGCTGTGAGCATCCCAATGAAGACAAATTAGATGAAGATTCTATTGCAGGTGATGTCCAGAAATTGTCGGTCTTAGATATGATTGACGCGCTAGAAGATGCCGACCTAAAACGTCAGGCGTTGGCCGTCTCCCATGCAGAGAATGTATCCGAGTGGGTGAAGGCATTAGCCGCTCAGCAAAAGGATTCACCGCAACGGTTAGTCGATCTTCAGCGGCAGTTGAAGATGCCGCTGATAGAGGTGTGGATTGCGGCGTTGCTCGGTGGTTTTCCTTTGGAACAGCGAGGTAGCTTTTATCAGACTCAAGAGGTTTGGGTGAGTGGGTGCAAGTGAGGGTTTAGCATGGAGTATCAGCTAGATAAGTGGAAGCGACAAGACTGGCGCAAAGGCACTAGGGGAGAAGCAATTTAATAAACACCCCACGAGCCTTTAGACTTATGAGAAGCAATCTATCCTAAAGTTGAGCGATGCTGAGTGAGCCAGTCAAAGCAACCTTCAAAGACGCAGCGCGCAAACTGACTGGTCACAAAAAGCGAGCCTTCACCGCCCAAGTTGCGTTGGACTATTTTAGTGGCTCAGCGCGTAAGACGGAAAGAGTGATGGGCTGGGATAGAGTAATGGTTCAACGTGGGCTCGATAGCCTGGAAAGCGGTATTCCCTATGCCGATAACTACTCAGCACGAGGTCGTAAAAAGACAGAGGACTTGCTGGTTGATTTAGAGCAGGATATTCGTGAGTTGGTGGATGGAGATGCCCAGGCCGATCCGAAGTTTCAAACGACGTTTCGCTATCTCAAAGTCAGCGCTCGCGAAGTCCGCGACCAGTTAATCTTAGAGAAAGGCTATGAGGATGAGGTCTTGCCCAGCCGTCAGACCATCGGTGAAATCTTAAATCGTCTGGGATATCGTTTGCGTAAACTCTAAAGACCAAGCCGCAGAAGAAAATTCCAGAAACAGACGCTATTTTTGAGCATGTCAAGATAGCCAACTCTGCTGCGGATGCAGACCCTCAGGTTTTGAGGATATCGATGGATGCGAAGGCCAAAGTGAAGGTCGGCAACCTCTCTCGTGGTGGTCGCGACCGCCGCCGAGAGAGCCCAAAAGCCGATGACCATGATACCCAGTGGAGCGCTGTATTAGTTCCTTTTGGTATCCTGAATTTACAGACTGATGAATTGACTATTTTGTTTGGAGAATCGGCGGAGACACCTGACTTTGTCGTCGATTGCTTGGCGAACTGGTGGGCATACAATAAAGAGAAATACTCGGAAATTACCACCCTGGCGATCAATCTTGATGGGGGCGGTGCGACCCGCTCTAACCGCACACAATTTATCAAACGCTTGGTCACCTTTGCCCGAGACAGTGGCTTAACGCTAGAGCTGATTTACTATCCTCCTTATCACAGCAAATATAATCCAGTTGAGCGGTGTTGGGCTGCGCTTGAGCAGTTCTGGCATGGAGCAATTCTCGATTCGGTTGAAACCACAATTGAGTGGGCCTCTCACATGATGTGGAAAGGCTTTGAGCCGGTTGTTCATCACCTAAGAGGCACTTATGAAAAAGGCATCTCCGTAGACGCTGAAGCCTTGGCCGAGTTTCGAGTCGATTGGCAACCCTCAGAAAATTTGCCCAAGTGGGCAATTACAATTCACCCGACATAGCGGGGACTTTTTTTAGTTGCTTTTCCCTTAGTTAGGTAGTTATTTGTGTTGTGGTTACGGAAAAACTCAAAGGAATTCATCGAAGAGTTCTATTGGCCCAAGACAAAAACTCGTCAATGGAAAAGACTTGTATATTCTTCTCTGGCATACCGGGCAATACGTATTTTTTTTGTCTCACTGCATCTTTAAGCCACGGAATTGCTCCAGGCTT
>JBGCGG010000203.1:0-15239 GCA_045110585.1 Phormidesmis sp.
GATAAAAATCTAAACCCAGTTCCCTTGAACACTCTGTCATGGCACAATGAATGCAATAAATTTTGTCAGAGCCTGATTCTAAAGCGTTTCAGGCTCTTTTTCTTTTGTACTGCAACTGGTCGTGAATAATCCAGGTTAAGACAGTACGAAGCCGCGATCGCCGATTTTTCGCAAGTGATCCACTTTAGCCAACACGCAACCAGCACCACCCCAGCCGCAGTTCCGGCGAGCAAGCTCACAGAACTCTACATTCACAGAGGCAATGCCTATCGTCAGCTAGGCCACCATCATCACGCCGCCGCCGATCTAGAAGAAGGCGTTGTTCGCTCTGGCGGTTCTGCGCAAAGCTATGCCTGCCGAGGGTTACTCAAGCTAGACATAGAAGATTTTGCAGGCGCGATCGCCGATTTTACACAAGCGCTACAGATTCATCCCACCTTTGCCCAATGCCACCTTTGGCGAGGCTGCGCTCATCTTCGCAACCATCACCCCAGCGAAGCGGCTGACGATCTCTCCCGCGCCATCGAAGCCATTCCCACCTCCCCAGAAGCGTATAACCACAGGGGCGTTGCCAACTTTTATCTCTCTCGTTTTGAGGTAGCCCTATCAGATTTTGATCAGGCGATTCGGCTCAATCCTAAGTTTGCAGAAGCCTACAGTAATCGAGGCACCTTGCGGCGGCTCATGGGTGATATCGCAGCGGCTGACGTAGATTGTGATCGCGCGCTTACGCTCAATCCCGCGCTTCAAGATGCGCTACAAGATTTTTTAAAAGTGAGTGAAACGCCACAACGACCTCCTCACACAGCTCATGAGCATTATCTTCACGGCATCGCGCATACTAAGCGCAGCCGTTTCACCAACGCGCTCCAACATTTTGACAGCGCGATCGCCATTTCGCCTGACTACACCGCCCCCTACATAGAACGCTGCCTCACGCACTTTCTCGCCCGTCAGCCATCCGCAGCTTTAGAAGACTTTGAGCGCATTATCAACCGCTTTCAGCTCAGTCATCCTCCCAAACCTCAAAAGCATCCACATCAATAGGATCAGCATTGTTTGCTGGCGGACGTTTGATTTTATCGAAGGCTTGATTGAGCGAATTACCCAAGGAGCGGCCAAAAGAAGAGCGACCAAAAGAAGACTGGCCCAACCGACCGTCCACCTGCTCTTTAGCTTTCTCGGCACGTTCAGCAGCTTTGCTTAACTGCTGCTGAATCTGTTGTTTGGCCTGCGCTGTCTTCGCCTGCAACTGCTCGGTAATATCTGGCAACGTCTCTGCTTCTAAAAAATCTTGATTGGCCAAACGCTCTTCTGTGAAGTGCTTTGCCCGTTCTTTCGCCTGCTGTGTCGCGTTTTCAGCAAAGGTTTTGCCCTGCTGGAATAACTTGCCAATATCTGTTGGCAAAGCTGCCGGAATCTCCGTTGGCAGCGCAGGTATCGGCCTATCTACAGGCGGCTTTGTGCGCGATCGCTCAATGACCTCACGCTGAGACTGCGCCCGCCGCGCATCTTCCTCCGCAATCATCATTCGCTTACGCCCAGCACTAATAATCATCTGCGGCTCAATGGCATAAACCGTAACGGACAAAGAGGCGTCTGTTATGCCGTCTTCGGGTTGCGGAGAGGCATTTGGTGATGGCTGCTCAGACTCGGTTCGAGTATTTTGGCGCGGCTCGGACTGAGGCGGCTCATGCTCTAAGGAAAAAAGATACTGCTGAACTTTACCGGTGTCTCTGTCTAGGCGAATGTCTATGAGCGTGCCAATGCGATCTCCCCCATCTGTCCAAATTTCTAGCCCGGTCATATTTTGAGCAGCAGCCAGCTCAGCATCATCAGCGGCAGATTCTATGCGAATGAGAATGCGATCGCCCCCGATTTTGACCAGATTCTGCCAGCTTATAGACTGCTTCCGCGCAATCAGCCCCGGCACTTTATAGGTAATACCGACAGCGTGCGATCGCTTCACATCCACCAGCAAATGATCAACACGACCCACTTCCTCAGTCGTCTCATAGGCCATCAGCCCACGCCCTATTAGCTCACCCTGCCGAATAGCTTCACTCATTCGCCACTTTCCTAAGCTTCGTTTCCCATCTCTGTTTTAACCGATATCGCCTTCTTGATACGCTACGGCTTACCACACTAGAGTTCTACTTCGCGGCCATTGTAGAGATTCATAGAGCGCTCAACCCCTTTTCTCAAACTCAGGTCAATAGCATCTACAGACATCGGAATCACCGCATCCACGATTTTTCTATCCGCTGGGGCAAAGCGCCCTAACACGTGTGAAACCACAGCACCATCTCTATCACCACTTTTATCCGTCGCGCCAATGCCCACCCGCAAACGGGGAAAGTCTTTAGTGCCCAAGTGGGAAATAATGGATTTCATACCGTTGTGTCCACCCGCCCCGCCAGACAAGCGCAGTCGCAATCGCCCTGTCGGCAAGTCCATATCGTCATACACCACCAGCACTTCGGTAGCGTCCAGCTTGTACCAGTCCAAAACAGCCCGAACTGACTGACCAGATTTATTCATGTAGGTGGTGGGCTTAAGTAGCACAATGCGCTCTCCGCCACTACGCAGCTCTCCCGCAATGCCCTGAAAACGCTTATTTTCTGCCATTGAGACGCCAGGAAAGCTTTTGGCCAGCGCATCAATCACCTCAAAACCAATATTGTGGCGAGTGCGGTCATATTTAGCACCCGGATTGCCAAGACCGACAATTAACCGAGGCAACACAGTCTGTGCAGATGAATCTGCAGCGGGGGTTTTCCCTGTCATATCTCGTTTTAGCGACTTTTCGTTCTAGCGACTTAAGCAGCCTGGGTTTCTTCAGTGCTTTTCTCTGCACTTTCGTCAGCGTCAGCGCCCTCAGCGACTGATTCAGCAGCATCAGCAATTTCAGCTTCAACCGGCTCAGCGCCTTGATCAGCAGTTAGCGCTCTAGGCTTTTCTAACGTCGCCTTCATCGGCTCAGCTACCGTCTTCTCAATTCGCTCTGCTTCTTTTTTAAATTCAGTCTCAAACTCTTTAGACGCATCCTGAAAGCCTTTCAGCGCCTTACCTAAGCTGCGACCAATCTCGGGCAGTTTTTTAGGCCCAAATACCAGCAGCGCCACAATCATAATTAAGCCCATCTCGGGCAAGCCAATTCCAAAGATGTTCATCGGTTCTATTCCGTAACGCTGTTGCAGTCGAGGCAAATCACTATTGCCTCAAAAAATTATAAGGGGCAGGCGCACAGGCACCTACCCCTCAAGCTAGCCTCACACTCGCTTAAGTAGCGAGGAAGGGCTCAAGTTTCTACCAAATTTGCCACAAGCCTGCCGGCTGTCGCGCCCAGAGAGTCAAAAACTACCTAGACAAAAGCGACAAGGCAAAAGCCCAAGGCAAAAAGATTAACCGCCTAAGCTTCTCCAGTCCACGTCAACGTTGTTCAGAATCAAGGAGTTGTTGTAGAGCTGAAGGATAATCAGCAAGAAGACGAGGAAAAGCACCATGAACGCACCCATTACTGGGGTTGTGCCCCAGCCAGGTGTGACCTTTCCGTACTCAGAGTTTAACGGCTTAAGGAGATTTCCTAACTTCGTTTGCTGTGCCATGAGGGATCGAAGATTAACGCTACTTTATATTCTGTAATATCATAGAGTAAATCCAGAACAAAACCACATGGCAAATCTCGATTCTGCAACAGTTCTTATTGTGTCGGTCGCAAGTATCGTCGGCGCATTTACCCTCTACGCGGTTTATACAGCATTTGGGCCACCGTCCAAACAGCTCAGCGATCCGTTCGAAGATCATGAAGATTAAATCGCCCAAAGACCAAATACCACTCATAAAACGAGGTCTTTACAGACTCAAAGCTGGGCACTGATGTCAAGCGCCCCCTGTTTTCAATGACAGATGGGGCGTTTTTATGTATTTTGCGTTCACGTTTTGCGTCTCAATGACAGCGAGTGATAGAATTTAGTGCTCAAACTTTAAATACGCACCTCGGCTCAGCCGTTACAAAGTTTTCAAATGATCAAAATTCGCCTTAAGCGCTACGGAAAAAAGCGCGAAGTTAGCTATCGTATTGTCGCAATGCGTTCTCAGACTCGTCGTGACGGTCGCCCTTTACAAGAAGTCGGCTTCTACAATCCTAGAACTGACGAAACTCGGTTGGATGTTCCAGCCATTGTGAAGTGGCTTAAAGAAGGTGCCCAGCCCACTAAAACCGTTGAGCACATTCTGAGAAAAGCAAACGTGTACGAACAGCTCGGTAGCTAAAGCCTATGGCCACTCCTGACCAAGATGTACAGGTGTCTCAAGAAGCGCCTCAAGAAGCCTCCCAACAGGCGGCCTCCCAACCAGTCCCTCAGTCTTCAGCAGACTATGAAGCGCTGGCTCGTTTTTTAATGAATCCTTTTTTGGATCAGCCGGACTTGCTTAAGTTTCATTCAGAAACGCTGTCGGGTGGGCGAAAGCTGTGGTTAAGAGCCGCTTTCGCTGAAGATGAAGACAAGGGGCGTGTGTTTGGTCGAGGCGGACGCAACATCAAGGCTGTCAGAGCCGTATTGGCGGCAGCCGCAAGTCGGTCAGATATGGTTGTAAACCTGAGTGTATTTGGCGAACCAGGCCCGGAGCGTTCAGAGCGAGATCGGGGCGGTGGTCGCAGTGGTGGCGGTGGCCGCTCTGGGCCGAGTCGTTCTGGGTCAAGAGGGAGAAGTGGTGATCGGCCACCCCGCCAAAGTACTAACCCGGCACCTCCCAAGAAAAAGCCCAAGCCCCAGGAATAATCCATTTCAGAAATAGCTCACGCTTGTTTCTTGAATAACGACTGTTTATAGATTTGGCAGGTGATCGCAGCAGGCCAAATCTTTTTTATTGGCTTTTTTATTCAGTACACTTGTTTTAAGCGGTAGATATCTCACAGCAGATATCCTCGCTCACGTTATTGCGCATGTAGCTTATGGGAAGTCACTACAAATTTGGTTTGATGAGTTCTGAAAACGCGATCGCCCTTGCAGGCCCGCGAGAAGAAAACATCAAACGTATCGCTCAACAAACCGGCGCAACCGTTGTGCTTAGAGGCAGTGAACTCAGTATCGGTGGCACCGAAAAACAAGTAGAGCGAACCCGCAAAATTGTAGAGACCTTGGAGCCAACGTGGAGCGAAGGGCAAGCAATCGCTATTTCAGATGTGATGACAGCCATCCAAGCCCTAGACACCCACCGCGAAGACGAACTCAAAGCCATTCAAAGTGATGTTGTCGCCCGCACACGTCGGGGGCAAGTCATTCGCGCCAAAACATTCAACCAGCAACAATACATTCAGGCTCTGCGAAAAAACGACCTCACCTTTTGCACAGGGCCAGCGGGGACAGGCAAAACGTTTCTCGCCGCGCTTGTCGCCGTCAAGGCGCTGATGAACGAAGAATACGAAAAATTAATTCTCACCCGCCCAGCCGTAGAGGCGGGCGAGCGCTTAGGCTTTTTGCCAGGAGACCTGCAACAAAAAGTCAATCCTTACTTGAGACCGCTATACGATGCCCTCCACGAGCTACTCGATCCAGAACGCATTCCCCACTTGATGGAGCGCGGGGTGATTGAAGTGGCCCCCTTGGCCTATATGCGAGGCCGTACGCTTAGTAATGCATTTGTGATTTTGGATGAGGCCCAAAATACAACCCCCGCACAAATGAAGATGGTACTGACCCGGCTAGGGTTCAAATCACGCATGGTGGTCACAGGTGATGTGACTCAAACCGATTTACCCCATTATCAAAAGTCTGGCTTAGCCGTCGCAACTAAAGTATTAGACAAAGTAGAAGGCATCAAGTTCTGCAAACTCACCAAATCTGATGTGGTTCGCCACCAGCTCGTGCAGCGAATTGTGGCGGCCTACGAAAAGTTCGAAGCTTAAGCCCATTTTTGTGATTCATTTTGCGATTCATTTTGCGATTCATTTTGCATTTCGTTTTGCGGTGCTTCGACCGCCCGAAAGTGTTCTAAGATCTAGCCGTTTAAGGGTCTTCAGATAAGACCTTTTTACGCCCCCGGCTTTACTTCCTTACCTTATATGGCAATTCTTCACGGAAACTGGCTGCCCGACCTTCAACGTTTTTTTGTGTGGGGTGAAACTTGGCAAAAAGTGAACGCTGCTGATTTTCAGATAGAGCCAGAGTCGTTACAAGAAGACACGATTCCGGCAGTCCCCAAACAGCCTTATCAGCTCAAGCAGGCTGCCCTAGCAGCATCCTTTCAAAAGGGCGAAGAATTTGATCTTTCGTGGATGCAAACGCAGATCTCTAGCAAGAAAAAGGTGAGCGCTAGAGGCGTGAGTGCCAAAAGCACGGCGGCGAAAAGTGCCAGCAAAGCAACTAGTAAAACAACAGCGAAAAAAGCGAGTCGAGCCCCTAAAAATTGGCAGTCCCGCTCGGTTGTATTGCCAACTAGTTTTGAAGATGATGGCATGTTGCCAGTCCTCTCAGCTGAGTTCCAGAACGATGAGACGATGGCAAAGGCAAATGCCGCGATCGCGCTATATCCATGGCAAGTCTCAGGTGGTGTGTTAGATGCACTCACAACCATCAGATTTTTGTGTGCCTTGCCGCTGGGGCAATCTGAGGCCAGTGAATTTGTGGGAGCAGACCTGCGCTATTGGTCACATTTAACGCGGTGGTGCTTAGATTTATTGGCACGCGGGAAATTTGTGCCCGTAGTCAGTGCAGATAAAAAGGGCGCGATCGCTACGTGGGAACTCTTGCTCGACAGCGCGGTAGATCAAACTCGACTGAAAGAATTTAGCGATCGCCTTCCCCTGGTCTGTCACAGCTACCCCACGCCCGTCTCCAAGAAAGCCTCTCCCTTTCGCACAGATCTCCCCAACGAAGCCAACTCGCTCGTCCGTAACTTTCTCGAATCCCTCGTTGATGCCCAAGTCCGCAGCATCGCCCAATCCAACGACTTTCCCAAAGGAACGCCCCTCAGTAAAGACCTCCCTTTGCGCGAATGGATAGAAGCCCTTGGCGCACCCGATGCCCACTTTGAATCAACGCCCGCAGGCGTCGTCCGCCTCAACGACGCCATCAACACCTGGACGGCACCACTGCAAAACTTAGCCGACACCACCCAGGGCTTCCGCACCTGCTTTTCACTTTTACCTCCCGCCACTGGTGGCACCGATTGGACTTTAAGTTACGGCCTTCAGGCCATAGACGATGGAGACCTCACCATAGATGCAGCAACCATCTGGCAGCACCCCACCGAAGATTTTGTCTATCAAAACCGTGAAGTTAATGCCCCCCAAGAAACGTTGCTAGGCGGCCTTGGGCGGGCCACTCGCCTATACGACCCCATTAAGCAAACCCTGGCCGAAGCCAGTCCATCGCAGTGCATCTTAGACCCCATCGCCGCCTATCAATTTCTTAAAGCCAGCGCCTGGCGACTAGAAGACAGCGGTTTCGGTGTCATTTTGCCAGAGAACCTAGTGGATCCAAGCAAAGTTAGCGCCAGCCGTTTGGGGCTACAAATTAGCGCCACAGCGCCCCCGAAAACGCAGCGATTAGGGCTGCAAAGTCTCCTCAACTTCAAATGGGACTTATCCGTCGGCGGTCAAATTCTCTCCAAGGCCGAGTTTGACGATCTCATTACCCAAGGAACACCGCTGGTTGAAATTAATGGGCAGTGGATTGAACTGCGTCCGCAGGATGTGAAAGCAGCCAAAGAGTTCTTTGATAAGCGCAAGGGACAAACCAAGCTTTCTGTAGAAGAAGCTTTGCGCATTAGCACCGGCGATAATCAATTAATCGACAAACTACCCGTCGTCAAATTCGATACTTCAGGCAAGCTAGATGATTTGATCACCACCATGACGACAGGGAATCAAAGCCTAACCCCTGTCACAGAACCAGACGGCTTTGAAGGGCAGCTCCGCCCTTATCAGGCCAAAGGCGTCTCTTGGCTGTCGTTTTTAGAGCAGTGGGGCCTAGGCGCTTGTCTTGCCGACGATATGGGCTTGGGTAAAACCATTCAGCTCATCGCGTTTCTGCTATATCTCAGACAAGAAAATGCCTTGGGTGGGCCAGTGTTGTTAGTGTGTCCCACATCGGTGCTCTCTAACTGGCAACGCGAGGTGCGCAAGTTTGGCCCGGAACTCAGGGCCTTGGTCTATCACGGTGATAAACGGCCAAAAGGCTCCGCACTGGTAAACGCAACCGAAAAGCTAGATTTGGTCATTACGAGCTACACCCTCGTGCAGCGCGATTTAAAAGATCTGAAAAAAGTAGCATGGCGCGGCATGGTACTCGATGAAGCGCAAAATATTAAAAATCCATCGGCAAAACAGTCTGTAGCCGTGCGTGACATTGAAAGTGAGTTTCGCATAGCACTTACAGGCACCCCCGTCGAAAACCGCCTGTCTGAGCTGTGGGCAATCATGGATTTTCTAAACCCTGGCTACCTCGGCCCACTGAATTTCTTTAAGCGACGCTTTGCCACTCCGATTGAAAAATATGGCGATACGGATTCGTTGAAAACATTGCGATCGCTCGTCCAACCCTTCATCCTTCGTCGCCTCAAAACCGATCGCACCATCATTCAAGACTTACCCGACAAGCAAGAAATGACCGTATTCTGCGGCCTGACCGCAGAGCAAGCTCGCCTCTACCAAAAACTCGTAGATGACACACTAGGCGAAATTGATGACGCCACAGGCGTTCAGCGGCGCGGCATGATTTTAGGATTGCTCGTAAAACTCAAGCAAATTTGTAACCACCCTGCTCAATATCTTAAGCAAGAAAGCCTAGGGAAGTATCGGCGCTCAGGGAAGTTACAACGACTGGATGAGATGTTAGAAGAAGTCGTTGCCGAGGGCGATCGCGCCCTAATTTTCACCCAATTTGCAGAATGGGGAAAACTCCTCTCTTCTCACTTAGAGCACCGCCTCAAAACAAAAACACAATTCCTCTACGGCAGCACCTCCCAAACCAAACGAGAAGAAATGGTTGATCGTTTTCAGCTCGATCCTAACGGGCCAAAAATATTTATCCTTTCTCTTAAAGCAGGTGGCGTCGGCCTCAACCTCACCCGTGCCAACCACGTCTTTCACTTTGATCGCTGGTGGAACCCTGCCGTAGAGAACCAAGCCACCGACCGAGCCTTTCGCATCGGCCAAACAAAGAACGTCCAGGTGCACAAGTTCGTCACCACCGGCACCTTAGAAGAACGCATCAACGACATGATCAACAGCAAAAAAGCGCTAGCCGAACAAGTCGTGGGCGCAGGTGAACAATGGCTCACCGAACTCGATACGGATCAACTCCGAAATCTGTTGCTGCTCGATCGCGATGCGGTCATTGATGAAAGCTAACTGTAGATCTAGATAGAAATCCAGTAACAGCAGATTTGGCAATAACATATCTGGCAACAATACATCTAACAACAACAGATATAGAAAAACAAACCCAGAGAAAATCATGATTAACAAGATTGATCACAATTTTTGGGTTGCCGAACAACCTATAAAGTACTTTGGACTTAGCATTCGAACACGAATGACAATCATCCAATTGCAAAATGGTGAACTCGTTGTCATTTCTCCTATCAATCTAAATGCACAGGCCATTCAACAACTCAGTGCCCTCGGCAGAATAGGCCACATCATTGCGCCTAATTTATATCACTACATGTTTGCGAACCAATTTAAAGAACAATATCCAAATGCTATCTTTTGGGCTGCCCCTGGACTCAAAGAGAAAAAGCCTAACTTATCTATCGACAAGACCATTGGCGAAGAACCTTTTACCCTACAGAGCGAACTAGACTATATCTTTTTTGATGGATTCAGAACGCTAGTGCCTTCCGGATTTGAATCGCTCAATGAGTGTGTTTTTTTGCATCCAGAAACAGGCACACTTATCCTGACAGACGCAGCCTTTAACTTTGATCAAACGTTCCCTTGGATCACTCGATTGGTTACCCGCATTAGCGGAAGTTATAACGCCCTTGGCCCTTCAACGTTAGAGAAGCTAGCCATTACAGAAAAACAAAAGCTCAAAAATGCCGTTAACACCATTCTGAAATGGGACTTTGACCGTGTAGTCATGGCACATGGCAGCGTCGTAGAGCGCGGCGGAAAAGAAGCTTTTGCGAAGGCATATATGTTTCTGAACTAGTCCCATTAAATATGACGCCATTAAGTCATCCGCCAGGTCACGCCAGGTCACGCCAGGTCACGCCATCGCGTCTCCGTATTAATACCGTCTTGGCCTGCTTCACAGCTCGGGAATGCTAATTAAAAGTGGTCAGTCTTCTCCAATGCCTTCGATGCAAGCGCCTACGTCCTCGCCTGGAAATTTGTCCGCTCCATCCAGCCGTCCAGACTCGGCAAGGCGGAGAAATATCGCTGAGCTATCCAACAGCTTTCAGCAATCAATTGATGAAATTCCAGGGGCTATTGCTCGCCTCATAACGACGCGAGAAGGGCTGGTTCTGGCCTATCCATACGCTAGCGCGGGCTGCTACAAACTTTTAGAGTGCGCCGCTCCCACCACCTTCTCGACCACGCACAATCCTACGCACGATCCTGCTGCTCACGCGCCTGCTGAGCACAGTCAGGTCACGCACAGTCAGGTCACGCACAGTCAGACAATTCATAGTCAAACCACGCATAGCCAGGCTGCAGAACACTGTCTCTTCCGCGCTATCCACCCAGAAGATATTGATGGGTTCGAATTAGCAATGGCGCGCGCAGCTAAACTACCTAGACTGTGGAAATGGGAAGGCCGCATCGTCCTAAATAGCGGTAAAACAAAGTGGATTTCACTGGCCATGCAGCCTGTGTCTACCCATGCTGAAATAGACACTATTTTATGGAATGCACTGGCACAAGATATTACGGCCTACAAACAAACAGAAGTTGACATAAAACAGCTTAACCACTTGCTCTCTAGCCGCTTAGAAGCCCGTACCGCAGAACTTGCGGTTAGCCAGAATCGGTTGCAAAAGCTAGCTGATAATGTGCCAGATTTGCTGTATGAGATGCGCTTGGATAGTGAATCTAACGTGTCTTTCCCTTATGTTTCATCAGATAGCTACCGCCTGCTTAACTTATCACCTGAGGCGTTTCAAGAGCAGGGCATTGATATGCTCAATCTGGTTCATGTAGATGAACGTGACGCCTTTAAAGAAGCGGTCAGAGAATCGGCGCTGACAATGAAGGTTTATCACTACGAGTGCCGCATTGTCTTACCTTCAGGAAAAACAAGATGGGTGCGGACGATGGCAAAGCCACAACCCCAGCCAGATGGTTCAATTGTTTGGTACGGCTGCTTAAGCGACATTAGCGATCGCAAACAAATCGAATCTCAGCTGAACCAATCTTTAAAAGAGCTCGCCGATGTCAAATTTGCCCTAGATTGTTCTTCTAACGTGGCTATTACAGACCACCGGGGTCGTATCACCTACATCAACGACAAGTTCCGAGAAATCTCTAAATACAGCCAAGCAGAGCTTATTGGTCAAACACACAGACTAATCAATTCCGGTCACCATCCGAAAGAGTTCTTTGAAGAAATGTGGTACACCATCAGCAATGGCCACGTTTGGCTAGGAGAGATGAAGAACCAGGCCAAAAATGGTGATTTTTACTGGGTATATACCACCATCGTGCCGTTTCTAAACGAAAGTGGCGACCCTTATCAGTACGTCGCTATTCATAATGACATTACCGAGCGTAAGCGCGCCGAACTGTGTTTAGTACAGCAAGCTAAAGACTTAGAAAAAGCGTTTGCAGAACTACAGCAGGCCCAAACACGGTTGATACAAACAGAAAAGATGTCTAGCTTAGGCCAGCTAGTCGCAGGTGTTGCACATGAAATAAACAATCCTGTCAGCTTCATTTATGGCAATGTAAAACCGGCCACACGCTATGCCAATAGCCTCATAGACTTACTCAAACGGTATCAACATCACTACCCTGAGCCGCCAGAAGATATTGTTGAAGAACTTGAAGATCTTGACTTTGAGTTTATGACAAATGATTTGCTAAACCTTTTGGCTTCTATGAAATTAGGCGCTGAGCGAATTCGACAGATTGTCTCTTCACTGCGAACGTTTTCACGCAAAGATGAAGCGGAAAAGAAACGGGTCAACATCCACGATGGTATCGACAGTACGCTAATGATTTTGGGCCATCAGCTTAAAGCACAACAAAATCGAGGAGCGATCGCGATTCAAAAACAATATGGCGATCTCCCTGCTGTTATCTGCTATGCAGGCCAGCTCAACCAAGTATTCATGAATATTCTAGGCAATGCAATTGATGCCCTAGACAATATTGAAAATCCGACCCTCACCATTGCGACCGCCGCCGAGGAAAATCAGATCACCATTTGCATAAGCGATAATGGAGCAGGCATGGAAGAAGCCGTGCGATCGCAAATTTTCAATCCATTTTTTACCACTAAGCCCATCGGCAAAGGCACCGGAATGGGTCTTTCCATCAGCTATCAGATTGTGACAGAGCGCCACAGTGGTTCACTCACCTGCGAGTCAGGCGTTGGCCAAGGCACAACATTCACCATTACAATTCCGCAACAACAGCCAGAATAAAGCAACGCTACAAACCTGAGAAGTCAAACTCAGTAAAACCGCTAAGAACCTATGCTTTAGCCATTTCTGACATCCGTCGTCACGGTCTTAGAAATCCACTAAAGCAGGATAGGCGTTACGCATAATTACTCAATTTCATTGTGTTGAAACCAGGGCTTTGCTCCAGAAAAGATGTGGTTCGCTTTGTGCCACTGACAAACCTGGAATACTGATTTTCATTCAAGTTTGAGCAACCTGATATCTGTTTAATAGGGCAAACAAACAGCACTATGCTCTGAACTTTCGGCCCGTTCGTCCTATAGGTAATATTTATGACATTTTTGGTGTGACAAATCTGGAATGTGGGTGCGAACCCCTGAATCTTCTGTCTGGAAGGGCTCTCAAAACTTTTTACACGTCTTACATACGATGCACAAAGTTTGTCTTTACGACCGATAGATATCTAGTACCTCACCTGATTAGAGCCTTTTAAAAGTCTCTTTCAACGTGTCTTTTAAGTGACCTCCGGCATAGTCTTTGCTCCATGCTCTCATCGGCTGGGAATACTAGCTATACAAGGGGTGAGCTTCGCCGATTCTCCACCTATCCCGCTACTCCACACCATCATGAAAGCTACGTCCGATTCCATTGATAAGCGCTCTGTTAGCGCTTCAAAAGATGACAGCACGGAAAATCTGCGTGAACCTTCTGTGATCGACTTGTCGTTAGCTGAAGAGAGCGGCGATGTCCACATTGAAGGCATTGATGATAACGGTAAAGGCAAGAAGAAAAGAGCAAACCGCACCACCGACTTGGTGCGCATATATTTGCAAGAGATTGGCCGTGTAAGCCTATTAGAACGAGATGAGGAAGTCGCTGAAGCGCAAAGGGTGCAGCAACACATGGAGCTGCTGAGCCTGCGCAATAAAGCAGCGGAAGAAGTGGAGGGCGTTCTCGCTGTTTATGTGCATTTGTTGAACACGCGTGATCAGCTAACTGCAAAGCTGGGCCACAAGCCATCTTTAGAACGCTGGGCTAAAACGGCTGAGATTCCTGTCAGTGAACTGAAGCCAACATTGATTGAAGGCAAGCGGCTGTGGGCGGAGCTAGCAAGCCTCAGCGTGGAAGATTTGATGGCAGTGCAGGCCGAAGGCCAGCGGGCTAAAGAGCACATGATCAAGGCCAACTTGCGCCTAGTGGTATCGGTAGCGAAAAAGTACCAAAACCGGGGCTTAGAGCTGTTGGACTTGATCCAAGAAGGAACACTCGGCTTAGAACGGGCAGTAGAAAAGTTTGACCCAACCAAAGGCTATAGATTTAGTACCTATGCCTATTGGTGGATTCGTCAGGGCATTACCAGAGCGATCGCAACCCAAAGTCGAACGATTCGCCTGCCTGTCCACATTACTGAAAAGCTCAATAAAATCAAGAAAGCCCAGCGCAAAATATCTCAAACGCAGGGCCGCACCGCTAAATTAGAAGATATTGCCAAAGAGCTGGACATGACGCCTGCGCAAGTACGAGAGGTATTGCAAAAGGTTCCTCGCTCGGTCTCACTCGATACCAAAGTTGGAAAAGACCGTGATACAGAACTGGGGGACTTGCTAGAAACGGAAGATATCTCGCCAGAAGAGATGCTAATGCGTGAATCTTTAAAGCGAGATCTCAAGCAGTTGCTAACGGATTTAACCACTCGTGAGCAAGAGGTGATTACGCTGCGCTTTGGCCTAGAAGATGGTGTGCCCTACTCACTGGCTGAAATTGGCCGCACACTAGAGCTATCGCGTGAGCGAGTACGCCAAATTGAATCTAAAGCCTTGCAGAAACTGCGTCAGCCCAAACGTCGGAATCGGGTGCGAGACTATTTAGAATCGCTCAATTAACGCTGTCTGAAAAGGTCTTTTTTCACTGCGTAAAAAATATTTGCTGTTGTGTGTTTATGCAGGCGTGGTCGTTAGGCTATGCCTGCTTTTCATGTGTTGGATGATTTAAGACGGATCAGTGAGCGCTGAGGCAAAATCAAGTAATTTTAGGCGTTATCTAAACTTTTTCGGATGAAAGTAAGCGGATTATAGAAAACACGTGCCGTAAGACCAAAAGGCAGTCACCACTGGCCGCTAAACGAGGCATCCGGAATGAATTCATCGAACATTGACTCAATATTTGCGAACACATCCACTGTGTTGCCGGGTCTATTTCCACCGACAGGCGCTTCATTACAAGATGATTTATCGCCAGCGCTGCCCAGAAATGTCAGCAGCGCTGGTGATAATTGGGTAGATCAATTTGTTCAACTATCAGAACAAAATCTACTATCAGAACAAAACCTACTATCAGAACAAAACCTGATAGCACAGAACAAGCCGCTACCGTCTTTTGAATCACGACACCCCTTTGAACCACAACACCCCTTTGAAATAGAAGGTACGCCCGCACTAGCGTTACTGGTAGCAGAGCAAACTGATCCAATCACGGGCACAGTGGCGGAAACAAATGTGAGCGGTGCACCGGCTTACCCAGGCTCTATGTACAGGACAAAAAGTGTATGGCGTGCTGAAAGCCTTTCTGCTGCTGAGGTTGAGACAGGTTGAGGCAGATATGGCGCAGATGGTCGAATCCATAGCGAAAAATACTCTTGGCTAAACGGCCATGAGCCTTAA
>JBGCGG010000204.1:0-29327 GCA_045110585.1 Phormidesmis sp.
AAGCGGGCACAGCGCCGGCAGCAGACTCGCCTCCGTAAGCGCTATCAACTGCCTGCCTCGGGCGCTTGTACCTACACGCCTATTCGTAAACGATTGTCTTTGTTGGAGAAATGCCTATGACCATAGCAAATGATCCACTAGTACATAAAAACTAACAAAGACCTCGTAGTAAATAGTCCTGAGGACAGTCTTCTGGAAAGTGTGTATAGTATATAAATACTAAATTTTCTTTAGGTGCTTTCTGTAAGTACGCCCTTTAAAAGCGTAAGTTTGAATGTCAGATGGAATGTCAGGCTTTACTGATCAAGCCTATTCGACAATCAATATTCTCCTATCAGATCATATGGTATATCTACAACTAATCTCCTGAGGATTGTCCAGAGGATAGGGAATGAGCGACGGTAATGTTGACCGAATACCTGTAAATCAGCTGAGCGATCGCTACAGCTTGGCCAGAAGTGCGGTTTATAAGCGCATGGCCGACTTAGGCATAGAAAGAGAAAAAATTGGCAACCGGGCCTACGTCAACGCAGAACAGGTCAAACTCCTCGACGAACTCCACTCATTCATTCAAGTCGGCGGCAATGTCGCTGAATTTATCGCGCGCAAAGGCTTAAATTTATCCGCAACCCAAGCAAATAAGGGTAATCCAGAACAGTCCTCAGGACTCGCCCTTAATCAATCAGATATGGTGAAATTAGTAAGTGCGATCGCAGCCGAAATGTCGGCCCAAATGCGACTTCCCCCAGCCGATCCCCTCGCTTACTACGAAGCCCTAGAAAAAGCAGCTCGGAATGGTTGGAAGCTCCGCACATCAGAACTGGCAGAACTTCTAAAACTAGATACCAACGAAATTAACCGATTTGAGCAAACCTTTTACGAAGCTGGATTTATTTTTAATCGGGCAGGCTACCGATCAGGTGGCGAAGCGGCATGGGTAGTGACAAAAGCACCCCGATAACGGCAACCAAGCCAACCATAGTACAAGCCGACACTTTGCAAAGCCACAGGACACGATGTAGGATATTAGTACTAGGCAAAAAAAGAGCCAGCATTATAGCTAGCTCCAATGTCTATTCAGTATGTATTAAACCGTTGAACACTGACTGATTGCCGTCAGCTAATGTTCGTTTTTTTGTGAGCCTTGCTAAGTTCACAAAATGTCTGTTATCGGTGATTGCGACAGTGGTGTTGGTGATGATGTTTGCAGTGATGCGGATATTAGCACTGGCACCACTTTGTTTTTGCTTTTTATATCAGCAGAGTGTCCTTAGACAGCCATCAGGACACTAACAAAGTAGCGGACTTTTAGTCACTCTGGCTTTTGTACGCCAGCAGAGGCTCTACCTACCAGTGGAAGCGTCTCCTCTTGAACCCTCAAGTCTTCGTAACTGAAATAATTATATATGTCCTAAGGACAGTCCGTCAACACTTCCGACATACTATCCTCAGGACAGACCTCAGGACAGTATCGATGCTTAGCTAATTTCAATGCCAGACAACGAAAAATCAGTACTTTCAGCACAATAAAATCTATGCTGAGAATCTTAAACAACCCAAAAACCAGTTCGACATCTAATCATTAAGTAGAGAACTTTGTCAGGATTATCCTCAGGACAGTAGCCTGTAAGCACAGCAGCTAAAGGTTAAATCTAAAGTCACCTACTGAAACGGTCTGCTTAAGATATCACTCAAAATTTTCAAGCAAACTGATGCTGCATCCTAAAGCCTTAACGTAGCGCAAGGTTATGCTATTCTTGATAAGCAAATTAACGCTTCGGGGCGTAGCGCAGCTTGGTAGCGCACTACTTTGGGGTAGTAGGGGTCGTGGGTTCAAATCCCGCCGCTCCGATTGGCAAAATATTTGCTACATAAGACTTACAGCCGTTCTCAAAAGAGGGCGGCTGTTGTCGTTCAACGGGCAAGCTGGCCTAAATATAGGTCAATTAGTAGAGGCCACATTAGATAAGCGCAACTAGGCATAACCTCCTATGGCACAATAGAACAGCCCTTAAAACGAAGTATTGATAAGCCTGTGAGTATCGCTAAGCCAGCACGCCGAGCCGTTTTTCCTTTTACTGCGGTAATCGGCCAAGAGGACATGAAGCTAGCCCTAATCTTGAACGTGATCGATCCAAAGATTGGTGGTGTCATGATTATGGGCGATCGCGGCACAGGTAAATCCACAACTATCCGCGCCCTTGCGGATCTGCTGCCCGAAATTAATGTCGTTGCAGACGATCCGTTTAACCGTGAACCGGGTAACCCAGATGTAGCCGCTGAGCGGGAAGGTCAAGATATCCCCGTTGCAGCCAAGAAAGTACCCATGGTTGACTTGCCGCTAGGTGCGACAGAAGATCGCGTCTGCGGCACGATTGATATTGAAAAAGCATTGGCAGAAGGTGTAAAAGCATTTGAGCCAGGTTTGCTGGCCAAGGCTAATCGCGGCCTCTTATATGTAGATGAGGTCAACCTCCTAGATGACCACCTCGTAGATGTTCTACTGGACTCCGCAGCTTCTGGTTGGAATACCGTAGAGCGTGAAGGGATTTCGATTCGCCACCCAGCTCAATTTGTATTGATTGGCTCTGGCAACCCTGAAGAAGGTGAGTTACGTCCGCAACTGCTGGATCGCTTTGGCATGCATGCTGAAATTCGTACGGTACGAGACCCTGAACAGCGTGTGCAAATCGTGGAACAGCGCACTGAATTTGATCAAGATCCCGAAACCTTTGCGACTAAGTGCCAAACAGAGCAAAATGCGCTTCAGCAAAAGATTATCGAAGCGCAGCAGCGTTTGAGCGAAGTCACGCTAGAGCACGAGTTTAGAGTAAAAATCTCTGAAGTATGCTCTGAACTAGATGTGGATGGCCTGCGGGGCGACATTGTCACCAACCGCGCTGCCAAGGCACTAGCCGCTTACCAAGGTCGCACAGAAGTTACCTTAGAAGATATTCAGAAGGTTATTGCCCTGTGCTTACGTCATCGATTGAGGAAGGATCCTTTGGAGTCGATTGATTCTGGATTCAAAGTAGAAAAAACCTTCAGCAAAGCCTTCGGTGTAGCAGAACCCAGCATGAACGGACAAAAACCTGCAGGCGTTAGATAGTCAGAAAGCATTAAATAGTCATTAGGCAACAGCGTGTCCGAACAACCCAAACAGTCCGACATGACACAGTCTGACATGACACAGCCTGACATGACACAGCCTGAAACTAAGCGTATTTTGGGGTTAGATCCAGGGCTAGCGATTCTGGGTTTTGGCGTCATTGAATATGATCCCGCAGAGATGCGAGCCTTATCGCCCCAGATCACAACAGTTGATTATGGTGTGGTTCAAACCCCGGCACGGACGGATACCGGAAAACGGCTATGTACCATCTATGACGACTTACACAGCGTGATAGATGAGTACAAGCCAGATTTAGTTTCGATTGAGAAGCTATTTTTTTATCGGATGGGCAACACCATTTTGGTCGCCCAAGCCCGTGGCGTAGTTATGCTGGTGTTAGCCCAGCGAAATTTACCGTTCGTAGAGTTTACGCCTGCGCAAATTAAGCAATCAATTACCGGGCACGGAAACGCAGATAAAGTGGAAGTGCAGGATGCAATTATGCGTGAACTCAACCTAGACTCTATTCCTAAACCGGATGATGCGGCTGATGGTCTGGCCGTTGCCCTCACAGCTTGGTTCAGAATGGAGTAGTCACACCATCGCTATCTTGCTCAACATCTATTAAAAATGTCTGTTCCCACGTTTGCCACCCCTGAAGATAGATCTAAGGTTGAGCAGCTCATGCAGCCTGCTTTAATTCGGGTCATTGATAATATTCGCAAGCAGCTAGATGACACCGACTGGCAAGGGCAATACGAAGAAGATTTTATTTGGCCAGCAGAAACAACCAACGAGCAAAAGCAAGCATATGCTGAGTTGCAAAAAGGACTGCACGGTGTCCCACCAGAAGAACACGACCGAATCGCATCGGAAATGTCCAAGCTGCCTCAGCCCTCTCCGCTATACACACTGAAGCTAACGAAGACTGATCACCCCGAGCAAACCATTGATATTTGGGCGACTTGCTACCAGGTTTGTTCAGCGATGGCATATACCCCTTCTGAAGAAAACGTCATTGAGGCAGATACAACCTTATTAAATGACGAGGGAGAAGTCGATTGGCTGGTTTTGGACGAAAAAACGAAATCGCTTATCCACAATCTTTTTCAATCGCTACCGAGTTAACGATGCCAGTGAAGGCGTTCGGATGCATTACTAACTCAGCTTGGATTGAGCAGCCTATATTGATCTTTGCGATCGCAGCCATCTATTTAATAGATTTTCCCGAGAGCCAATCTGTGTTTTTCTGTAGGCAGCTGCATTCAAAGGTTTGCGATGAAATTGGTCGGCTTATTGGATTCTCCTTACGTTCGAAGAGTGGCCGTTTCACTACATCTTTTAGGAATTGAATTTCATCACGAGCCGCTTTCTGTGTTTCGTAATGTGGATGAGTTTCACGAGATTAATCCATTAATTAAAGCGCCTACTCTAGTGACAGATAACGGCACGGTTCTGATGGATTCGACCTTGATTTTAGGCTATGTGGAGAAAGTTTCGGCTGAGCAAGCCAGAACTGCTCTAGCACCTGCTAATTCTCTAATGCCTGAGAATATGACTGACTATCAGCAGGCATTGAGGTTAATTGGACTCGGCATTAACGCCTGCGACAAAAGTGTACAGATTGAATATGAGCGTAAGCTGCGGCCAGCGGCAAAGTTTCATCAGCCTTGGATAGATCGCGTCCAAACTCAACTCCAAGCAGCATACGAACTGATGGAAGCACATGCACAAGCAACGTCAGGATGGCTGGTCAGAGATCGCCTCACTCAAGCAGATATCACCGTCAGCATTGCATGGCAATTTACCCATTTCATGGTGCCTGACTTTATCGAGAAGGCTCAGTATCCTGCCGTAGCCGCACTATCTGCGAAAGCAGAGGCACTGCCTGAATTTCAGGCATGTCCTCTAGAAATAGGCTGGCAAGCTACAGTCTAAGACGCATCACAGCAGCCCTCGTATTAGAAATAACCCTTTAGAAGTAACCCTTTAGACGCAACTCTCTCGGAACTCGCTATGCACATTGATTTATCGAAAGTGCCAGTCGAAACAGGCACAACATATCCCGAGGCATTTAAGGCTGCCGTTGAAGGGCGATCGCGTCAGAGAGTAGGCAAGGCCGCCGGCCTCACTCACTTTGGAGTCAATCTCACCACACTCCAGCCCGGCGCACAATCAGCGCTGCGCCACTGGCACACTGCGCAAGATGAGTTTGTATACGTGGTGCAAGGAGAGCTGGTATTAGTGACTAACGAAGGAGAGCAAACGTTGCAAGCGGGTGAGATGGCTGGCTTCGCAGCAGGCAAAGCGAATGGACATCAGCTGGTAAACCGTTCTCAGAGCGTAGCCATGTACTTAGAAATAGGCGATCGCACCCAACCTGACACGGCTCAATATCCAGATGCAGACTTGATCCATCACCTCTCTGAAAAGGGTGAGAGTCAATTTGTGCATCAGGATGGCCGCCGTTATTAGGCCTAGGCCACCGTTAATAAATGGTCGATATGGCGCTGTCGTTATGAAACCGTCGAAATGACGCTGCCCTGATGCATGTGGCAGTGGGAATGTGGCCATAGAAATATGGTGAGGCGATCTCATTACGAAAAAGCACCCTCACCAAACAAAAGACGTAAATGCTTCACTGACTACAAGCTGTCAATTTTATACCTGATGTCTAGCCAGCATATGTAGACATCTGCCTTGTGTAAAAGCGATCCGCAGCGGAGTCAGCCCCTTACTAACAGGTCGGCCCTAGAATTCATAATAAATTCAAGCCAATTCCACCTGTCCTTACCAAAGGTTTATCTCAAAACGCACGGATTCTCCATCATTTGAAAGTATAAATTTATACACACAAAAACAGTCTATTTGAGGTGGACTGTCCGATGGACATTCAAAGGATTTATCTCACTTTGCCATGCTGGGGCACACACTCATCCTCAGTGCAAAGTCACGCCCTTGAACCCCATCACTACATCATCCAGGGAACTTTACAATGAGCAAACGTCACATTCTCAGCGCACTTATTGCATTAACGGCATGGTCAGCGACCTACGTACACACCGCAACGCCTTCTGCCAACATCCTGAATCATCTGCAAGTGGGCGCAAGTGCCCAAGCCAATGCTCGTTGGAAACCCAATCCTGACCGTGGAAGCGCTTCCAGCACCCTCTCCGGCGGCCGCCGAGGCATCACAGCATCGGCCTGTGCGCTAGATTCTGATATCCCCGATCCTGCCCTGACGCTGCTAGTGCCCGCAGGCAACAGCACAGAACTCACCACCCAAGCGCAACCGACACTTGCTTGGTTCCTAGAAAGCAAAGCAGTTACCCATATGGAGTTCATGCTGTCTCACCCTGCCGAAGCAGAGCCGCTCTACTCGAAAGAGATTAGCGCTTCAGCAGGCTTAGTAGAAGTGACTTTGCCCCCTTCCATCGAACTAGAAGAAGGGGTTCGCTATCGCTGGACAGTCTTTATGACCTGTAATGGTGGTGAAAATGAAGTGCATGCTCGCAGCTTTGTAAAACGCGTAGCGGCGACTGATATCCCAGTCAATACGGCAACCTCCTGGACAGAGCAAGCCGACGTTTATGCTTCCCATGGCGTTTGGTACGACGCACTCAATACGCTGATTCAGGGATACCGCGAAGATGCTCAAATGAGCACGTTGCTAGATATTCGCAGCCTCTTGGAGCAAGCTGGCACCGAAGTCCCTCTAGATCTGGCCCTTGCGATCGCCTCTTAAACGCATATTCCGGCCAACAACCATCGCATTCCAGGCTAATTGCAGCCTTTCCCTGTCACAGCACACCTGCCGTGACAGGGTTTTTGCGGCAGTTTTTTAAGAGCTGAATGGGTTTAATAAAGGTAATCGTCACACCCGTCAAGGGGACTGCAAAAGGACAGATTTTACGTGGTAGATAAGCCCCGCAAGTCGCCCGTCATGGAATGGACGTATAGTTTGAGCATCTGGCGGCGACGATTGTTTGGCCCCCAATACTTAGCACCTATGCTGGCCATTCTCGCGACCAGCGGAATTATGGCCCTCCGAGGAATGGGCACTTTTCAGGTGTGGGAGCTACAAACCTTCGACTGGATGATGAACCATAGGCCAGCCGAAGCGCAAGATGATCGCATTGTCATCATTGGCATTGATGAGCAAGATATTGAGCAGTATGGCAGGGCTGCGCTCACCGATACCCTCTTAGCCAATTTACTAGAAGTGGTCAATGAGCAGCATCCAACTGTCATTGGCTTAGATCTGTTTCGTAACGTGCCCACAGATCTCAAAGGCTACGAACGGCTACAAACTATTTTTCGAGAAACCCACAACATCATTGGTATTGAAAAAGTAGTCAATGATGTAGCACTGCCCTCTGTGTCAGGCAATTCAATCTTGTCAGAACAAGGGCAAACAGCCGCTAGCGACTTGATTGTAGATGTGGACGGTCGAGTCCGCCGAGGGTTTGTGGTGCCTAATGCCACAGGCCGCGCCTTAGAAGGACTGGCTTTTAGAGTAGCCTTAGAATACCTAGCCAGCCATGACATCCAACCCAATCCCGATTCTGAGATGTTGGAGCTGGGCTATGCCCGCATGCCACCGTTTGAATCCAATGCAGGCGGCTATCAAGGGGCGGATGCGGGCGGCTATCAGTTAGTAATGAACTGGCGCTCTAACCTTTCTTTTAAAACATTCAATGCCCGAGAAACATTAGACGGGAAAATTCCCCCTGGGGCCTTGCGGGACAAAATTGTCTTTATTGGCGGCATGCAGTCTGGCGATGCCGATGTATTTTTCACGCCTTATAGTCACGTTGCCGGTGAACCCAACCTCCTACCGAGTCATGGCATTGAGCTTCACGCGAGCTTTGCTAGCCAGCTGATTAGCGCAGCCTTTGGGCAACGCCCTGTCATCAAAATGCTGCCAGAGTACGTGGAAGTCATTTTGATTGCGATCGCAGGTGGCCTCGGTATCAGCTTGTATCGGCTAGGACGCTACGATATCCAGCGCATCCAATTTTTGCTACTCGCATTAGTGAGTACCGTTGGCGTCAGCTATTTAGCCTTATGGCTGTCAGGGTGGTGGCTACCCGTAGTACCGGTCAGTCTTTCTTTATTTGGCGCGCCTATCATCACGCGCTTGCAAAAAATTAACCGCTTACAAACCCTATCGGAAGTCGATGAACTGACGCAGCTAGCAAACCGGCGCAGTTTTCAAGATAATTTAGCCAATGAATGGCAGCGCGCAACGCGATCGCACACACCGCTCTCTCTGATCCTGTGCGACGTAGATTATTTCAAACTGTACAACGATACTTACGGCCATCCGCAAGGCGATGAATGCTTGCGTCAAGTGGCCAAAGCCATTGGTGAAGCAGTGCATCGTCCTAATGATATTGCAGCTCGTTACGGTGGAGAAGAGTTTGTGATTTTACTCCCCGATACAACCTCTGAAGGCGCGCAGCAAGTAGCAAAAGAAGCAGCAGCCAACGTACTCGCCCTGAAACTAGAGCACAAAGCCTCCCAAGTTTCACCCTATGTCAGCATTAGCTTAGGCGTTACCACCATTACCCCCAAGCCAGATTTAGCCATGAGCACCCTAGTCGATACGGCAGATTTAGGGCTGTATGAAGCCAAACGTAGGGGACGTAATCAGATGATGGTGCGTTTACCCTGGACGATCGGGTAACAGGCCCACTTAGATAGCGCTTGCACAAGGCGGCCTTGTGCGGTGTGTGCTGTTGTAACGCTGCTATCACAAAAAAGTTACCCTCAAGCTTCTGACCAGCACCAGTTCTGACCAGCACCAGTTCTGACTGGCATCAGAAAAATAGCAGTGAGCACAGTAAAAACAAGCTTAATTGTCACAAGATGACTATATTGGTAAGTCAAAGTATGTACCGTAAAGAGCTGTTATTTATCAATCAGCTCGCTACGCTGTAAGTAGATTGATCACTTCACAATAATGACGGCATCTGTCCGTTTTACTGACGCGTAGCTCAAGCTCACCTTATGAGAGCATTTTTTCATTCACTCACTGACTTCTTAAAGCGTCTTTTCCGTCGTAAGCCATTAGCTACGCCCCAACCAGAAACAGACCTCAAGCAAGCATATGAGCATAGTCATACCTTGCCAGGGAATGCATCGCAAAAAGAGGTCTCTACAGAACTCAAGCAACTGGTTTATCGAGCGACTTGCCAGCTACGGCCAAGCCAACGGGTTCACGCATCGCGTATTGGCGCTTTGCTGAAACAAACCGATCCATCCTTTTCCTACGAGCAATACGGCTTTACCAAGCTCATTGATTTACTACAGGCCCTACCAGAGCTAGTGGAACTAGAGAAAGTAACGCCTAAAGCGGATGTCACGAACCAGCGCCCAGCGCCCATCTATTATGTTCGTACCATTACGGACACAACAGCGCTTATCACCGAGGGGTTACAGTCTTTTAAAAACGCACCGGTTCAGCGTCACGTAGCGAACAGCGAACCATACGATGACGTTAGCAACCCTCACGGATGGGTGCATTGGCACAGTTTAAAAGATGCCATTGCACAAAACTCACCTGGGTTTTCGGCACACAAATACGGCTTTAACAGCTTCAAAATAGTCCTGAAGAATCGGCCCGATCTCGTCGAGTTTCATCCCGATAGTCATGATTATGTCAGGCTCGTTTCTGAGGTCAAGACATCCCGTTCTAACAAAAACAAATCCGCACCAAAAACAACGCTAGTACGGCCTAATCTGCGCAACAGCACATCCACAGGTTCCGGCTACAGCACACGAACAGAATCACTTCTCAAATTTTCAGGACTTCCTCTGGAAGTGCTGCATCAAAAAGTTGGTGAATTAGCCGCGATCGCCTTACCCGAACCCTGGTACTTCGGCCCCAAACCACCCTCCGATTTTGCCTATCCCATTCTCAAAAGCTACCTCCGCTATACCTTCGTCCGCTTACAGCACGAAAACAAAGTGCTAACCAGTGCTAACCAAAAATATCGAGCCTTCAATACAGGCTTATTGGACATGCTCTTACGGCCTATCTACGCACTCTTCACCTGCGCAGAAACGACCACGTCGCCATGGACATTAGACTTTTGCACTGCTGGAGAAGATTATGTCGGCAAAACGTTGGTGGCTGAATTTTCACAGCTCCCTATTGCGGCCAACTACTTTGAAAATGCCGACAAAGCTTTTTATCATTTGTCCGCCGGGACACCGACTGTCGATTGGCAACATGTTGTCAAAGACAACATGGCCAGATTGCCACTGCCCTTTCTACAACGCTATGCACCAGCAGGCTTTGTGCCACAAAGCACTCAAGACATGAGCACAGCCGAATTCTACGAGTACAAACATAGCTTTACACAGGCCCTAGAAGCAGACCCGTCAGGCTATCGCAATATTGTGAGCCGCCTAGAAGAAGCCTTAGGCAAAACCCTGCGCCGCACCCAAATTAACTACACAACGGCTGTTCCGACCTACTATCCCAAAATCAACAGCATCGATTTACTACTGCCCATGTGCCTAGTCAATGAGCATACAGTAGACTTAGCGCTGGTGGTCAGACGCGAGCCATCTGGCAAATATATCGGCCACACAATTTTGACGCTCAGGCAGGCTTATAACAATGCCAGGCTCATTTGTAAGTTAAATGAGCACTGGCTACCTCGAGCAATGGCGCTGAGCCAAAACGCTTAGGTTGCTGCTGAGGCGTTTGTGTCTAGACACAAACGCCTCAGCGCATCCCGCTTTGATTACGCTGTTCTTATATCGAACTGTCCTTTTGCTGAACTGCTCTTTTACTGAGCAGTTCTTTCAAGGCCAAGCTGAATGAGCTGATCCACCAAATCAGGAAAATCAACACCGCTGGCTTGCCACATCATTGGATACATACTGGTCGCCGTAAACCCAGGCATTGTATTAATTTCATTAATCAAAATTTCGCCCGTCGATTCGATGTAGAAGAAATCAACACGTGAAATACCAGCTGCGTCAACGGCTTTAAAGGCACAAATTGCCATTTCTTGGATGCGATCGCGTACATCATCAGGTACAGGCGACGGAATCAGTAGCTTCGCACCGCCATCGGTGTACTTAGTCTCATAGTCGTAAAAGTCTGTACTGAATTGTGTTTCACCCAGCACAGAAGCCTTAGGATTATCGTTGCCTAAAATAGAACACTCTACTTCACGCGCAACCACACCCGCCTCCACAATCACCCTACGGTCATAACTCGCCGCACTGTCCAGCGCAGCCTCTAGCTCCTGACGGTTCGTCGCCTTCGCAATCCCCACCGAAGATCCTAAATTCGCAGGCTTAACAAAGCAGGGATAGCCCAACTCAGCTTCGATATCGTCACACAGCTTAGGAAATATGCAGGGATTAGAATAAATTTCGGCGCGCGAGACACCACAATACTTCACTTGAGGTAAGCCCACTTGAGCAAACGCACTTTTCATAGCGAGCTTATCCATCCCCAAAGAAGACCCCAACACACCACAGCCAACGTAGGGCATTTGCAGCACTTCAAAGAGTCCTTGAATGGTGCCATCTTCACCATTCGGGCCATGCAAAATAGGAAACCAAATATCGATAGGGCCAATATCAGATAAATTCGGCAGCCGCATAGCTAGCGTTGCAGCATTAGGTACACCACCTTGGCCTGCCTCACTCTCGCCGTTTGCCAAGTCGTTAGATGACGGTTTACCAGCATCCAACACTTGCTGAGCTAGCTCACCACTCAGCCAGCCACCGTCTTTACGAATATAAACAGGCACGACCGCATATTTTTCGGCATTGCCGCCGGTTGATAGCGCCTTAGCAATCGAGCCAGCTGAGCAAATGGATACCTCATGCTCTCCTGAGCGTCCGCCAAATAACAAGCCGACTCGCATAGCCATGATCCCTTAATTCCCTGTTACGTTATTCAAATGTTGCATCTATCGAGTTAGTGAGGACACAAGTGAGCGCAAAAACCCTTTAGCCACAGCAGCTAACTCGACTCACAATCAACGGATGCAGTTGTTGATTGCTATACCTGTTATGTTGGCTAAGCCTATCACGGCTCTAAGAGCGGATAAAAAATAGGCAAAAAAAAACGCCTGGGATAATCAGAAAAATCTGAATCCAAGCGCTTTGTCAGGGTGCATCTACCACTTAATACTTCTGGATAGCAACTGCTCATCCGGGCAAAAAGCAAACCTCAAACGCAAACCTAGAAATATCTTTTATGTCAGTGCAGCCGCTCGAATGTTAAGGCTTGTCTAGCGTTCCGCAACAGTCATGTTTTTTTAGCGTCATAATAAGCCGGCTCACTTTTTTGCATCATTGTTTCAACTTATTTGATCCTGACAAATATTACTGGTAATAGCGTGAAATATTTCTTCTTAGCAGATAGCTGGACAACCGGCAGAGTATGGGAGTTTGGCGGCCTCTGGGATGAGTTAGGCAGACGCCGCAAGCCCTATTTACAAAAGCAGTCTCTCTGCATTCATGAACACGGCGAAGTGCTCTGGCTTTTTCAAGCAGAAGAGTCCATTTTGATGTTAGAAGTACAGCCCAAAGCACCTGCCTGTTCAAAAACCCCGATTGGACAGGTAATGCTAAAACGTTTACTGAGCGCAGAACAAGTAATCGAGCGCCTGTGCGAAGAAAATGTCTTCCAGCCTCATTGGCATGAGCATCCTAACCAAACAGACCATCAACCCAACTTAGATCCTTCAGTCAACCAAGCAGAAGGCAATGCAGAACCTGCGATCGCTCACAGTAGAGTAACTGCCCTCAACTCAGCCGCCACGAGCACAGCCCAACTGCCCTTAAACGCCACCTAAGCCTAAGGCAGCCTTACTTCATTAGATGACCCATTCACGGGTCATTCACGCATGAATAAGTCACTCATGCATTAATTCACTCCTAGAGACCTGAGTCATCATGGGGGCTGAAAATTCAACATTCAGCCATAACAACCATGCGCGCGTAACGCTACAACTTGCGACAGCACCTAACGCTTACAGTTCCACATTACTAATCGCGCGCTGAATAGACACCAGCGCTCGGTTGTAGCCCAAAATAGCTGTCACGTTGTTGACTTGAGCCTGAGTTAATTCACTTTGCGCAGACAAAACATCTAGCTGAGTACCCACGCCTGCTTGTAAACGAAGGTTAGCTAGCTCTAAAGCGGCTTCAGCCTGAACCACTGCGCTATTAGACGTCGTAATATTAGTTTCGTTAGCTTGCAGGTTAAAGAAAGCCTGCTCTACATCAAAACGAATTTGATCAAGGTTTTCGCTAAACTGCTCTTCGGCAATCAGGGCAGCAATTTCTTGTTGCCGAGCCGATGCCCGAGACGCACCACCGTTAAATAGCGTCCAGTTAAGATTCAGGCTCAGTAAAGAGGTATCCGTAAACTCGCCTGTATCCACAGTAGGAATGCTGCTATCGAGGATGGTTTCCAAACCGTAGCTAGCCGTCAGACTAACCTGAGGGCGAATAGCAGACAGAGCGATTTGCCTTTGTTGCTCACTAATGTCGGCCTGCAAGAGCTGTTGTTCTAGCTCAGAGCGGTTTTGAAAAGCAAGCAAAATACTTTCTTCTAAATCCAGTGGCCAGTCTTCAGCTCTAGCCACTGGCGTTGTCTGCAAACCCGCTGTTGGCGGCAAGTTCAAAAGCCGAGCGATGTCACGACGGGCAATATTTTCATTGAACTGGGACTGCACCAGCGCTTGCTGAGCATTCGCTAGCTGAACCTCAGCTCTAAGCACATCGAAACGAGTACCCACACCAACGCTTTGGCGCAGTTCTGAATCACTTAAGTTGCGATCAGCTTCATCTACAAAAGATTGGTTAATACGAATTTGCTCGATGGATTCTTGCAGCGCGTAATAGAGGTTAGCCGTCACTAATCGCAGCTGTTCTTGCTGAGCTTCTACAGCTAACGCACTTACCTCTTGCTGAAGCTCAGCAGCGCGAATAGAAGCTCTACGACCACCGCCAGTGAATAAATCATAGTTGACAGAAACCGAGGCACCCAGCTGAATTTGATCCACACTTCCTTGCTGAGAATCTTGAATATCTGCCGCTGTAGATACCGTTGGCAGCCGCGCGGCTTTCTGCTGAGCAAGCGCAGCCTCGGCTTGCTCTAACTGAAGAATAGAAGCTTGTAGCGTTTGATTGTTGCGATAAGCCAGCTCAATCGCTTCGTCGAGCGTAACCAGCGGGTTTTGTTCAATCTCCACTTCTTCAGACAATACCGGAACGCTCAACGGATTCGGATCGCTGATTAAAATATCAGGCACTGCGTCCAATTCTGCTGCATCGGCAGCAGGAGAGGTGAGTGAATCAGGTGTCACGAGTGGTGATTCAATTGGTTCAACAGCCTCTGTCTCTGTGCCTGCTGAATCACTCGCATCTGAATCACTCGCATCTGAGTCACTCGCATCTGGCGCTTCGTCACTGTTGTCAGTGTTCACAGCCGGATCTTCTGCAGGCTCCAGACTAGGTGCATCTGGAACAGTATCAGCAGGTGGCGCAACCTCTTCTAACGTAGGTAACTCATCATCAGGGGTCTCGCTATCTGAAGTTTCGCCTGAGGAGTCGGAGGCAGGTGCTTGTGCGTTTTGCACTAGCTGCCGGAAATCTTCCATATCCTCCAGCGCTTTACTGTCAGGTGAAACACTTTTCACCTCAGTGATGACGCTCTCTGCATTCGGATTCTCTACCTCTACAGGAATCGCTTGAGCAGTCGTCAGGGAAGTAAATTGAGGGGCTTGTAGCGTCTCAATTTCCAAAACAGTAGGCTGAGCCAGTGTAGAGAGCAAAGCAGGTTTCGGAGTAGCGCTAAAGGAGACGCTGCTGATCAGCGAGCGATTAGCTTCACCTTGCGCACTATCTAATAAAGCGACTAATTTTGACTGACTCGTTGCGACGGCCAATGCTTCACTCGCAGCACCAGCCTGACTAACTTCACTGTCATTATTAGTGGCACCTTCTGGCACAGAAAAACCATCGTCAGCAGCGATCGCAGTGCGCGACAGAAAAGGCACCGAACTCCCTACAAGTAACAGCAAAAAAGCAGCAGGTTTTAGATATCGCATAATGCTGAGGGCTTCGACGAAAACTTTAAGTTAAGATTTTTAATCACTTCACCTAACCATACGACAGATAGCATCGTAGGCAATAGGGTTATATGGCACTCTCAAAATGAGTAGGTACTGTGAAACGTACCCAAGGTGCATAGGATAAGTTACTCTCCGATCTGGTTGAGCACTTCCCCGGACAACCTACAGGGGTTTATACGAAACACACAATCCGGCAGGTTGGTTCTGAGCTTCAGCCGTCGGGGCTATACAGTTGCAGACTTCAGTAGCCCTAGCGGATAAATCACAGCCTGATGCGGTGCCTACGCAAGCGCCAGCTTAAGCATCAACGGAACGAGTACAAATATCGACCAATTCACGCAGACCTTCTACAGATATTACTGAACTGTTTAGTTCATTTTCAAGGGCAGCAACAGACATATCGTCTAAGAAGTAAGTCTCATCTGCTCGTTGGCTATCACTTTGCTTCAACATCAGTGACGGCAAAAGCACGCCATCACCCAAATTTTGATTAGCTAAGTGAGCCATGATGTCTTGCCCCGTCAGGAGGCCAGTGACTGTAATATCTTGCCCCCAATAGCCGCTGCTAATAGGGGCCATATGAATCGTCAGTCCATCAATCTCGTTGAGCTTAGACACAATCGGCGCGAAGGCTTGCTCTACAGCATTACCCACCACCCAGGTGTAGGTACGGGGGGTTGCAATATCGCTGGGAAGGGAAGGCGCGATCGCCTCAAATTCCTTTAAAAACAATCGAATCGAACCGACTCCATTACCAATTTGAGGGTAAGACTCGTAGTGACTTTCAGGCGGCAGCGGCTCTCTACCAATGAGAAACCATTCATCCGCAAGCCATGCAAACGTCGTGCCTAGTTCAGCCTGAAATTCTGATTGCAGTGCCTGCACTTGAGCAATCACTTCTTTTGCCTTTTCAGTCGTAACCGGCACTAGCTCATCTTGGTCGGGGCGGAAGCGGGTTAGCCCAACGGGAACCACTGCAGCCGAAGCAACCGCAGGCATATCACCTGTATGAAAGCGGGCTAAGTCTCGTAAGGTTTGCACGAGGTGAGGCCCATCGTTAATACCAGGGCAAACCACAACTTGCGCATGAATTTGCAGGCGCTGCGATTGAAACCACGCCAAATGCTCCAGAATTTTCGCAGCGCGATCATTTTTCAGCAGGCGCGATCGCACCGCTCCTTCAGTGGCATGCACCGATACATATAGAGGAGACAGTCGCATCCGCGCAATTCTGTCCCACTCTGCGGCGGGCAAGTTTGTCAGCGTTAGATAACTGCCGTATAAAAAACTCAGCCGATAATCGTCATCTTTTAAATATAGGGTGTCTCTTTTACCAGGCGGCTGCTGATCAATAAAGCAAAAAGGACATCGATTCACACACTGAATCAGACCATCAAATAAGGCTGTTTCAAACTCCAGTCCCAGCTCTTCGTCATAATCTTTTTCAATTTCAACGGTGTGACACACGCCTTTAGCATCTATCACCTCTAAATCAAGCACTTCATCTGAACACAAAAAGCGATAGTCAATCAGATCTCGGGGCCGCTCACCATTCACAGAGACTAAGGCATCACCCGCTTCAAAGCCGATTTCTTCTGCAATAGACCCTGGCACCACACTCGTAATTCGAGCGGGTGAAATAGAAGCGCTTTTGTTCGAGGCAGCCGTAATTGGCGTAGGAAGAGGGGCGGGCATATAAATTAAACGTTGAAGGCAACTACGTCTAGGGCAAGTGCATTGAGCAATTCATGGGCCAACAGCACAGAAATTGACTCAGATGTTTTCGATCATACCGAGACCCAGCGCAATTAACAGCACCGCACCAAAGGCCAAGCGATACCAGACAAAAACCCAAGTGCTGTGCTTTTTGAGAAATTCGATGAGCCAAGCGATCGCCACATAAGAAGACACCACCGCAGAAATCAGCCCGCCAATCAGCGGCACACCCCCGACTGCACTATCTGCGCCCACCACATCCGTCAAAGAAACCAGACCCGCCAGCAAAATCGCAGGCATTCCTAACAAGAAAGAAAATCGCGCTGCCGTTTCACGAGACAGTCCTAAGAATAGTCCTGCGGTCAGTGTAGAACCTGAGCGAGAGACCCCCGGAATCAGAGCTAAGGCTTGAGCTAAGCCCACCCCAATCCCGTCGTTCATGTCTAACTTTTCAAAGTTGCGTTTACGGCTGCCCACCACTTCCGCAATACCCAACAGCACAGCCATCACAATAGAGGTAATCGCGATCGCCCCGGTAGAACGCACGATGGATTCATCGTAGTTCGGCACAAATATTTTGAGATAGAGACCTGCAATCACAATCGGCAGCGTGCCAAGACCAATGCCAAAACCCAGGCGAAAATCAGAGGAGCGAAAATCTTTCGCCAGCACAGCCCGAATAAATTTCACCGTCACCGACGATAAATCATCCCAGAAATACCAAAGAATCGCGGCGACACTACCCAGCTGAATGACAGCTGTAAATGACACCCCCGGATCGCCCCAACCTAACAACACAGGCACCACCTTCACGTGCGCCGTACTGCTAATAGGCAAAAACTCAGTTGCACCCTGCACAATACCAATCACGACTGCGCGCCACAGCGTCATTGTTTGAGCTGCCTGCTGCTGCCCGTCTCCCGCTATCTGACTCAATAGCGCTATCCATCGGCAATCAGATAAGAGCATCGTTATCGGCATAGTGAAACATTCCTTAAGCACAGCTATCTGTATATATTTATTAATTCAAAGGTGATTGTATCTGAGCCATGACTCCCCACAAAGAAATAGGTTGCAGCAGAAAAAATCTTCACGCAGGTATAAATGCGGCAAGAATTGTAAAGAAGGGCTTAAATTACGCAGCGCACAACCGTGCTCAACCGCTACACTCAAACCTATATAAACGACCCCTAAATACTGCAAAGACAAAGCTTATAAGACTTATTGAGCTTGCCAGATATTGCTAGTTATGTAGAGCTGGCAAGGATCAGAGCCACTGTAAAGCGTGCTATGTTAAGAATGGTTAACCGATCTCAGAAACGCTTTGCAAGTTCTTAAGCAGCCCACAGTACAAGTTAAGGATGTTGAGACTTTGCAGATTCCTTTGAAAGGGGCCTCCACAGCTCCCGTTACAGAAGTTTCTTTTCAGAATACTTCTGCTATCGCCGCCGCAAGTCTACAGCTCAAGAAACAATACGCCGCGTTTATTCAGCTTTCCGAAAACTCTCAGAGCAATCGGGTTAGAGCGTTCTTATTGGCGGCCTTTCTCGTTGCTGTTCCCGTATTTATTCAAGCGCCACTCGTACGCGTTGCCCCTACGTTTAGCTTGCTGGCGACCGGCATTTGGTTATGGCTGGGCTACCGCTGGATGGCTGAGACTTCAGCGCATCATCCCCATAGAGCAATCTGGGGTGATTTAATTGTAGGGTTTAGCTGGACTTGGCTAGCCGGCTCTGTGTATTGGGGATGGTTCCGCACAAATCCATACATTCATCTCCCCATCGAGAGTATGGCGTTGCCCATTGTTCTGGCCCTCATGTTTTATGGCAAGAACAAGAGCAATCAGGCCCAAATTGGAAACTACTTCTACCTCGGCTCTTTGCTCGGTACGGCCATCACAGACCTCTACTTTTACTGTGTGGGCCTCATTCCTTATTGGCAACAGCTCATGGTGAGCCCGCCTGAAAGCGCTGGTACAATTTTGCACAGTGCGTTGCTGCGAATGGAAACCTATGAAGGTGTCGGTTATGCCATCGTCCTGCTTACATTACTCGTAATGCTAGGCACGATCCCTATGCGCTCGTACAGCATCAAATGGTGGGCCTTTAGCGGCGCAATTCTAAGCACCATTTTGGTCGATAGCTTGTTCTTTGTAGCAGCGATCTTGTCTTAGGGTAATCGCAATGGTTACCAAGCGCCCATGCTTACGCAAGTAGTCATGGGCGCTTGGTTTTGGGCAGGCTTTATATCAGACAGCTCACAAAGTACTTAATGTCTGATGGTGAGCGCCGGATAAAAAGCGCAGGATAAAAAACGCAGAATTAACGGCAACGTAGGAAAAGTAAGCTTTTTCATACCTAGACCGTTACTTCAAGCTAACTACAGGCTCGTGCCAAGTAGCACGGCAACGACCCAATAGGAGCAGGGAGCTACGGCTCATACCCGCTAAGGGCGAGCCATATGTAAACGTTGCGTGAACTAACTTTCAAGGTCTTACGTTTCACACACATTCTTACCGGAGAAGCCAATTATTTTTCCGTACTTCTAACTAGATCGCTCATATGCCTGACAGAACCTTTGCAAACCGCTGTGGCCCGAGTGACGAATAGCACTCAGTAAAAACACGTTGGTGCGAATCCGAGTATGGCTATAGGCTATTGCCATCGCACTTTTGAACGTCTTCCGGCATTTTTTGAGCATCTCCAGCGCTATCTTAGCTGGCGCTGGCTACGGGTACGTCAAATCATCTTCCGCCGGTAACTTCTTTACTGATAATTGTGGCAACTACAGAGACCACCTCACATCAACTTGGGCCTTGTTTAGTTCTCAAAACCAATAGTGGTCAGCAATATTTGCCGCTGACTGGCAATAACTGCTGGACGGTCGGTCGTAGCGATGACAATAACTTTGTATTGGGCGATCGCTGGATTTCGCGAAATCACGCCATGTTGCAATACATGGACACAGGCGAGTACTACCTGATCGACCTAGGCAGCCGTAATGGCTCCTTCATTAACGGTCGCCGGGTCAGCGTGCCCGTCACACTACACAACGGCGATGCCATTACCTTTGGCCAAACAGAACTCAACTTTTTCTGTCCGCCTCGTCAAACCGCATCCACTCACGACTACGGCGAACCGCAAGACTTTACAGCAACCGCCGCACTTCACATTCGCAGAATGATCTCTGTGCTAGTCGTAGATATTCGCGACTACACCGTCATGACCCGCCAGCTAGATGAAAAAGTGCTCTCAGAAGTGATTGGAACTTGGTTCCGCTACGCTGGAGAAATCATTAGCGAATACGGTAGCTGGGTCGATAAATACATCGGTGATGCCGTAATGGCAGTTTGGATTCATGGCTCTCAGGAAGTGACACCTGAATCAATGCTCCAAATTTCAAAAGCTATCAGCGAACTCAATGAAATGACCAGCAAACTCCACGAAGAGTTTCCACTTCCATTCCCACTTCGCATAGGTGCCGGACTCAATACGGGCTACGCCATGGTCGGCAATGCAGGCAGTAGCGATCATCCGGACTACACGCCGCTAGGCGATACGGTAAACGCAGCCTTTCGGTTCGAAAGCTCCACCAAGCAGCTTGGCTTAGATGTCGCGGTTGGCGAAACGACCTACCAATCGCTAGAGCAACTCGGCATCAACGAACAAACCTTTAGGCGATATTCCGTCGCGATGAAAGGTTACGAACGGCCTCTCATTACGCATGGATGCGCGTTTTCTGATTTGGATAGATTTTTGAATACGTACCAAAAGCAGCGCAACTCACTATCTGTCTAATCAGAGATCTACTTAGCAGGTCTGCTAAGTAGATAGCACAGAGACAAAGTGGATAAACCACACCTACTTTATAGTTGTGCAACCTCTCGCAGGAGCCAACGCTGTAAAGGCTTGGGAAAATGATATCCTCATGGTTAATGTGTTGAGACTATTTAATAAGAGGGTTTGAGCGACATGAAGAGAGCTATAAAGCAGGCACTAAGCAACCGGATTTGGAGCATGTTGGTAGCCGTCGGGATGATGGTTGGGTCTTTGGTTCTAGGCAATGTGCAGCCTGCTGAAGCCGTTAGCTTGGACACTGCTTTGATGAGTCCGGTGGGTAGCGCACTGTTGGCCAATGCTGGCGGAAAAGAGCTACGTAACTCGGTAGACGACAAGCTGGCCACTGAGTACGGCAATAAAATTGATGTCAATAACACCAACATTGCATCGTTTAGAAAGTACAGAGGTCTGTATCCAACTATCGCGGGTAAGGTGGTTTCTAATGCACCTTACGAGAACGTAGACGATATCTTGGATATTCCAAACTTGAGCGAAGTTGAGCGCGATCGCCTAGTACAAAACATAGATATTTTCACTATCTCCGCACCCGATCCCGCCTTGGTAGAAGGTGCTGATCGTTTCAATAACGGTGTGTACAAGTAACCTGCCGCTCATGAGCGCTAATCGCTTGCCTAGAGCTTAACCCTTAGTGCTTAACCTCTAGTGCATTGCCTTTAGTGCAAGTGGTTCAATGAGATAGCGAAACTTCGAAAAGCCGTCAGCTAACGTTAGCTGACGGCTTTTCATTTGCGGAGATTGAGCCTGCTAGAGTATTTAATTACGGATTTATCATTAGGCGACTTACAGGAGCGTTCTTTGGCTACTTCTTCTTCGGCTGCTTCTTCTCCCTTCGCTGGCCAATTTGATGTTGTCGTTGTTGGCGGCGGCGCGGCAGGGCTTTACTCTGCCCTGTGCCTCCCGCCTAATCTGAACGTCGCGCTCATTACGAAAGACAATCTCACCATTTCTGCCAGTGACTGGGCACAAGGTGGCATCGCTGCCGCTATCTCGCCAGAAGATTCGCCTACGCTCCACGTTGAAGATACGCTGCGAGCCGGCGCGGGCCTCTGTGACCAAGATGCTGTTCAGCTTTTAGTAGACGATGCACGCCCCTGCATAGAAGCTCTTGTGAATCTGGGCGTAGCGTTTGATCGATCAGGCACTGAACTAGCCATGACCTTAGAAGCTGCGCACTCTCGCAAACGCGTGCTGCATGCAGCAGATACCACAGGCCACGCCATTGTCTCTACGTTGGCCATGCAAGTGCTTCAACGAGGCAATATCAAAGTCTTTGAGCAAACGTTTGCGCTCAAGCTCTGGATAGATGCAGACGGCTGCCAAGGGCTGTGTTTGGCCAAAGATGGACAGGTTGGTTGGCTACCGGCTCGCGCAGTGGTGTTGGCCACAGGTGGAGGCGGACAAGTGTTTTCGCAGACGACCAACCCAGAGGCCAGTACGGGAGATGGGGTCGCCATGGCATGGCGGGCAGGGGTGCAGGTTCGTGACCTTGAGTTTTTTCAGTTTCACCCTACTGCACTGACCAAACCAGGTGCGCCCAGGTTTCTCATTAGCGAAGCAGTCCGAGGAGAAGGCGCACATTTGCTCGATGCTCACGGGCATCGCTTTGCGTTTGACTACCATCCAGATGGTGAACTCGCCCCTCGCGATGTCGTCAGCCGTGCCATTTTCAACCATCTGCAAAAGGAAGCGACAGATAACCGTGTTTGGTTAGATCTCAGTCCGATTGAGCCGGAACGTATTCGATACCGCTTTCCTAACATTATTAGGGTGTGTAAGCAGTGGGGAATTGATTTATTTCATGAGCCTGTGCCGGTATCGCCTGCTGCGCACTACTGGATGGGTGGCATCACGTGCGATCTCAACAGCGAAACGACCATTCCCCATCTGTACGCGGTCGGTGAAAATGCAAGTACGGGCGTTCATGGTGCTAATCGGCTCGCCAGTAACTCTTTGTTGGAGTGTTTAGTTTATGGTGCTCAGCTCAAAAAAATTAAGCTCACAGCCAAGGCTAAAACGGTAAACGAGGAACAGGCTAAAACATGGACATCCAAAGGAGATTGGCACAAAGTGCTCACACAGCTCCGTGTCGATTTACCTCGACTCATTTGGAAAAGTGCAGGTATTAGTCGGCAGCAGGCGCAAATAGAGGCCGCGATCGCTCAAGTCCACCAGTGGCGAGGCGAATTCAATCACCTTTCCATCAGTCAAAACTTACAGCTGAATCCTGGAGAGCACATTCAGCTGTCAGCATCCGTTACTGATACAGATATTCGGCTGTGGGGCGAAGTAGATAATTTATTAACCATTGCCCACCTCATTCTCAAAAGTGCGCACTTCCGAACAGAGAGTAGGGGCGGGCACTATCGTAAGGATTACCCACAGCCCAGCGATCAGTGGTTAGGTCATACCGTTATCCAAGGAAGCGCGATCGCTCAAGCCTAAGCCACTCAAGCCTACGCGAATCAAGCCTAGGTCACTCAAGTCCCATCATCCGCCTCCCACTCTAACGAGCTAGCCTCACCCCTCAACCTAACGACCAAACACCTGCATCAGCACCGACCACTTCGAGCAATCCCAATAATCCACATGGGAATTCACCAAGCCCAATTGATTCAGGCCCAGCTCACTACGCCCTGAAATAGACAGCCGAGGCGACCAAGGCAACGGCGCATCCATGTTTAGCGTCCACTTGGTGATGATCAAACTAGGCGACGTCTGCTGAATGCTGTGTAGATCCATCTGAATGTCATTGAAAAAGCGATCCAAAAAAGTAATCATCTTGCGATAGCGATCCACACCTTTGAAGGCGTTCATCGGATCTTTGAACTGCACATCTTCTGCATACAGCTCATAAGATTGATTATTCGGGAACTGAGCGTAATCTCGCTTAAGCCGCGCCACAACTTCACTCATGGTTATCCCCCTGCTCATCAACCTGATCCACCTGATCGTCCACCTGAATAGTGGGCCATAACCGCTCTAGCTGCCGTCTCCAGGCCCCTAAAGCCCGCTGTTGATAATCACGACTAGAAGCACTGCCGACATCGCCCATCATCCCTTCAGCATAAAAACGATCTAGCGTCTTCATCGTGCCTTCTAAGGTTTGGCCCTGCTTTTTAGAAGCCAGAATAATCTGCGTGACCTGCGCTTCCACAGTGCGATTAAAAAAGACCTCTACACCATCTGCTTTCAGCGCTAGCAAGCAGTCCACCGCGCTCTCAAACTGAGGTAACGCCAGCGCCGCCATATCGTACTGAAAGACAGCCCACACGACACCCTGATGAAAGGCATAGCGAGCTTCCTGAGTTTCATCAAAGTTAGCAGCCATCATCTGCGCAATAAACGGCTGCGCTTCTGCGACCTGCATCAATGGTGTCATCAGCTTCAGCCAAGACCCTGGGCGGATAGCCAGTAACCGCACATCACTCGTCTCTACTTGCCAAGCATCATCAGAGACAAGCTGACAAATTTCTGGGCCAAAACGGCTATGGAATGCGTTTGTGATATCGTCAGGCGTCATTGTAGAAATCTTTTGAGGTGAGCTGTGGTCTCAAAGGTATTGCTCTAACGGTATCAGGTGACAGAAAAAGGGTGGTCTGTCATGAGACAGGCCACCTGATTCGTTTTATGAAGTTAAAGGTGAAATCTATGCTTTGTACCAGCCGCTTTGTGCAAGCCAGTTGGTTCAACGTTCACCTTCTAAGCGATTGACTCTATCCAGCAGTCAACCAGTAATCAAAATTAGTAGTCAAAATCGCCCATGCCTGCACCCGCAGCCGCCTTGTCGTCTTCTGGCTTGTCTACCACAATGCACTCAGTGGTGAGCACCATCGCAGAGATAGAAGCCGCATTTTGCAAGGCAGAACGCGTTACTTTAGCAGGGTCAACAATACCGGCATCGAGCATGTTGACAAACTCGTTAGTAGCCGCGTTGTAGCCCATGCTGGCGTCTCTTTCTTTGACACGCTCAGCGATTACCGCGCCATTTTGACCGGCATTTTCAGCAATCCGCTTGAGCGGTGCACTCAATGCGCGGGTCACAATCATGGCACCCACAAGCTCTTCACCTTTGAGGTTCGAAGTTGCCCACTCAGAGAGGCCAGGTGAGAGGTGCGCCAAGGTAGTGCCACCGCCAGGAACGATACCCTCTTCAACAGCAGCTTTAGTAGCGTTGATGGCATCTTCTAGGCGAAGCTTGCGATCCTTCATTTCAGTCTCAGTGGCTGCACCTACTTTAATGACGGCTACACCACCAGCTAACTTAGCTAGGCGCTCTTGAAGCTTCTCTTTGTCATAGCTAGAATCAGACTCTTCGATTTGACGGCGAATCTGGTCACAGCGAGACTTCACAGCTGCTTCGTTGCCTTCTGCAACGAGTGTGGTGCTGTCTTTAGTGATGGTCACACGGCGAGCGGTACCCAGCTGCTCAACATCAACCGTGTCTAGCTTCAGGCCAGCATCTTCTGTGATGACGGTGCCGCCTGTGAGAACCGCAATGTCTTCAAGCATGGCTTTGCGGCGATCGCCAAAACCAGGCGCTTTAATCGCAGCCACGTTTAGCACACCGCGCAAACGGTTCACAACCAACGTAGCCAGCGCTTCTTTCTCAATATCTTCAGAGATGATCAGTAGCGGACTCCCCCCGCGAGCAACCTGCTCTAATACAGGAACCAAGTCCTGCACGAGGCCAATCTTCTTATCAGTGATCAGAATTTTAGGCTCATCAAAAGACGCTTCCATGCGCTCAGCGTCAGTCACAAAGTAAGGAGAGATATAGCCCTTATCAAAGCGCATACCTTCTGTGATCTCCAGCTCAGTCGTCATCGACTTGCCTTCTTCCAAAGAAATCACGCCTTCACGGCCGACTTTGTCCATCGCATCAGCAATCATTTTGCCAACTTCAGCGTCATTGCCAGCAGAGATGGTGCCGACTTGCGCGATCGCATCGGAATCGCCAACGGGCTTAGCCTGCTCAGCAATTCGCTCAACCAAGTAAGCAGTCGCTTTGTCTATACCGCGCTTTAGTGCGATCGCATTTGCGCCCGCCGCAACGTTGCGCAAGCCTTCTTTCACAATTGCGTGCGCCAAAACAGTCGCAGTCGTGGTGCCGTCTCCTGCCGCATCGTTAGTTTTAGACGCCGCCTGACGAATCAAAGAAACGCCTGTGTTCTCGACGTTGTCTTCTAGCTCAATTTCTTTAGCGATCGTCACACCGTCATTAACGATTTGAGGAGAGCCAAATTTCTTTTCGAGTACGACGTTGCGACCCTTGGGACCAAGCGTAACCGCAACGGCTTCAGCCAAAATGTCCATGCCACGCTCTAGTGCGCGGCGAGCATTTTCGTTATAGATAATGCGTTTTGCCATAGTTTATGAATCGGGGGTTGTAAGGTTTTTGTTCTTTCTTTCGGTTATCTGTTTCCGGTTATTTGCGGCGAAAGGATTGGCCTACGAAACGGTCGCCAAAATATCTTTCTCAGAAAGCAAAATGTACTCGCCTTCCTCTAGCTTGATCTCAGTGCCCGCATACTTGGAATACAAAACTTTGTCGCCTACGCTCACGTCCATAGCACGACGGCTACCGTTGTCTTCCACTTTGCCAGGGCCCACAGCCGTAATTTCGCCAACTTGAGGCTTCTCTTGCGCTGCATCAGGCAAAATGATGCCGCTTGCAGTTGTGGTTTGAGCTTCACTGACTTTAACGAAGACGCGATCGCCCAAGGGCTTGAGGGTTGCTTTACCCAAAGAGATAGCTGCCATAGTTACTTAATGTTCTCCGCAATGAATCAAAATACTTGGATTTCGACATGCCAGCGTCTTTGTCCGTACGCGGTAAAACCCTTTTGGTTTCAAGCCTTTCGCACTTGCTGGCGCAGAGATTACGCACTGTTTTAGCACTCTCTGCTGTCGAGTGCTAACTTATCGAATGCTAGATGGCGATCGCAACGGTTAGCCCGGTACGGGTTCCCGAACTGTTCGGTTTAACAAGACTGTAACCCTAAGAAAATCAAGGTCTCACGGCATCTTAGGCATAGACTACAAACGGCACATCGTAGCGTCTTTGCACAGGCCGCTACACAAACATCCATCGCATCCTTGTCGTAAAAGCACGCTTGCAGGCGTTTGATCACAGCCGTTTGATCAAACGCATTCGATCACAGACATAATGGGAGCGGGGTTGATCCCCAACTAAAATTTTGCCTAGCAGACAAAACCGTTAAAGGCGATACATCTAGTGATAATCTTAAACATGGCACTTTTAAAACGTCATAAATTGATAAGTTACTGAGTCGCCATAAAAGCTTAAACGTAGGATAGGCGCAGGAATGGTCTCCACCGCAGAGAAAACAAATACTGGCTATATCACACAGGTGATCGGCCCCGTTTTAGACGTAAAATTTCCAGGCAAAGAATTGCCTAACATTTATAACGCTCTCAGAATTACAGGTACTAACCCTGCTGGAGCAGAAGTTTCCGTAACTTGTGAAGTACAGCAGCTTTTGGGCGACTCCCAAGTTCGCGCCGTTGCAATGAGCACCACAGATGGTCTCGTTCGCGGTATGGAAGTAGAAGATTTGGGCGCGCCCATCTCTGTACCCGTGGGCAAAGCAACTCTCGGACGTATCTTTAACGTATTGGGTGAGCCTGTAGACGAGAAAGGCGACGTAGCTGCAGAAAGCTCTTTGCCTATTCACCGCGACGCACCTAAGCTCATCGACCTGGAAACAAAGCCTGCGGTATTTGAAACAGGTATTAAAGTAGTAGACTTGCTCGCACCTTACAGACGAGGCGGCAAGGTCGGCCTCTTCGGTGGTGCTGGTGTAGGTAAAACTGTATTGATTCAAGAACTCATCAACAACATTGCTAAGGAGCACGGTGGTGTATCCGTATTTGGCGGTGTGGGCGAGCGCACTCGTGAAGGAAACGACCTTTACAACGAATTTATTGAATCCGGCGTAATTAACGCAGATGACTTGAGCCAGTCCAAAGTAGCCCTGGTGTACGGTCAAATGAACGAGCCACCTGGTGCTCGGATGCGTGTTGCACTCTCTGCGCTCACCATGGCTGAGTACTTCCGCGATGCCAACAAGCAAGACGTACTACTCTTTGTAGACAACATCTTCCGCTTTGTACAGGCCGGTTCTGAGGTATCTGCACTACTCGGTCGGATGCCATCTGCGGTAGGTTACCAGCCTACTTTGGGTACAGACATGGGCGACCTACAAGAGCGTATTGCCTCTACGACTGAAGGCTCCATTACCTCTATTCAGGCAGTATATGTACCTGCGGATGACTTAACTGACCCCGCACCTGCAACCACATTTGCTCACCTAGACGCCACCACGGTACTATCCCGTGCCCTTGCATCTAAAGGTATTTATCCTGCAGTAGATCCATTGGACTCTGCATCCACAATGCTCCAGCCTGACGTTGTCGGCGATGAGCACTATCAAACGGCTCGTGCGGTACAGTCCACCCTACAGCGCTACAAGGAACTACAAGACATCATCGCCATTTTGGGTTTGGATGAGCTTTCTGAAGAAGACCGTCAGGTCGTTGCGCGCGCACGCAAAATTGAGAAGTTCCTTTCTCAGCCTTTCTTCGTTGCTGAAATCTTCACTGGTATGAAAGGTAAGTACGTCACGCTAGAGGAAACCATCAAGGGCTTCAACATGATCCTTAACGGCAAGCTAGACGACGTTCCTGAGCAAGCCTTCTACCTCAAAGGCGGCATCGAAGAAGTGATTGAAGCGGCTGAAAAGCTCAAGTCTGAAGCGTAAACAACGCACTTTGTAGGGATTTAGCATGCTAAATCCCTACATTTGAACATCAACAAAACTATTCAAGAGAGCTATGTCTTTAGTCGTGCGCGTTGTTGCGCCTGATCAAACAGTTTGGGATGACGAAGCCGAAGAAGTCATTTTGCCTAGCACCACTGGTCAACTCGGTATTTTAGGTGGCCACGCGCCTTTGCTCACAGCGCTCGATACAGGCGTATTGCGCGTTCGTGCAGCCAGCAGTAGTGATTGGACATCTATCGCGCTAATGGGCGGCTTCGCAGAAGTTGAAGAAGATGAAGTGACTGTACTGGTCAATGGCGCAGAGCTAGGCAGCAATATTGATGCTGCTGAAGCAGAAAAAGCCTACGAGGAAGCGCAAGCTAACTCTAGTAGTGTTTCAGCCGATGACCGCGCTGCTGTGATGAAAGCAAACAATGCGCTGAAGAAAGCTCGCGCTCGCTTGCAAGCAGCGGGTGGTTCTATTTAAAGCAACGGTTTCATCTGGATTATTCGTAATCTGTTTATCGCTAAAAGCCATTCTTTGACAGACGGGCCTTTAGCGATTTTTTGTTGCTTTATATTTTTGCAATGTATGGATCAATATAGCGGTTCTCAGTTTAGTGAGGTACATAGCAGCGATATGTAAACCAATGCCGAATATCTTCAAGCGAAACAGCTTCAAAAGCTTCTGTAATGGCTTTGTCAAGCGCTTCAGCCGTCCGTGCTGCAACTGAACGAA
>JBGCGG010000205.1:0-5095 GCA_045110585.1 Phormidesmis sp.
TGCGGAGAATGCGGTCACAAGATGGTGGTGCAATATAAAAACTCAACCCGCTATATCTGCAATTATTTACGACAACAATACGGTGTCCCCGTTTGTCAGTTTATTCCTGCTGATACGGTAGATAACCACGTTGTCAATGCCTTCTTTGAAGCACTTTCGCCAATAGAGTTGAACGCCTATGAACAAGCTATAAAAGTACAACAGAAAACAGATGATAAAATAGAAAAAGCTCATGCACAACAGGTAGAAAGATTACGCTATGAGGCGGCCCTAGCAGAACGGCGATTTAATCAAGTTGACCCTGATAATCGACTGGTGGCAGCTGAGCTAGAACAGCGTTGGGAAACCTCACTAGGTGAGCTTCAGAACGCTGAGAACAACTACAGACAGACACCCTCTGCTCACACTACTGTCACCTTGCCACCAAAGCTCCAAGCTGCCTTCACTGAGCTTGGGGCGAAGCTGCCTGAAATTTGGCCAACAGACGTATTCACTCAAGCTCAGAAGAAAGCCTTGTTACGGTGTTTGATTGATAAAATTGTCGTGCATCGAATCGGGCGTGATACTGTGCGAACTCGCATTGTTTGGAAAGGCGCAGAAACTTCAACGGTTGATTTACCTATTCCTGTGACCTCCTGGAAGGAACTCGCTAAGGCAGACGAATTAGAGGCTAAAATCATTGCCCTCAGCCAGCAAGGCGTTGACGATCAGCTGATTGCGGAACGTCTCACAAAGGAAGGCTATCGCTCTCCTTCATCACCAGACACCTTATTAGCCAGTACGGTCAAACGAATCCGGCTACAACATGGCATCATGATAAAAGCTCATCAGTCTCATCCTCGACGGGTGCCGGGCTATCTAACAGTTACTCAGATTGCTGACCAACTGAAACTTCCCAAGCACTGGATCCACGACCGCATCCACAATGGAACGATTCAGATAAAGCGCCATCAGGACACCAAACTCTATTTATTTCCAGACAACCCTGAGACGCTCCTACAGTTTGAGCAACTCAAAGCCGGTAATATCCAGACCTTACGTTTTTGATAGGAGTATCAAGATGCCTAATCGAACTACTCCATGACAAACGGATGCAATAACCTTATTTTCTTGGTCAAAGGCTTCAATAAGGTTGATGAGATCAGCACTGGTAGGGAAATCCCACATGGGGCCGTGGCCCCCTGGTAGGAAAATAGCATCGTAATCACTAGCCTGAACCTCGTTTATAGGAATCGTGTTAGCCAGTTTTTCTTGAGAGGGTTTGTCAGATTGAAACCGGATAGTAGTTTCTGTTTGTGCGTCTGCTTGATGGCTTTTGGGATCGAGCGGTGGCTCGCCACCTTGAATAGAGGTCAGCGTGACAGTTGCGCCTGCATCTGTAAAGGCATAGTAGGGCGTAGAGAACTCTTCTAGCCAGAACCCAGTTGGTTTGCCTGTGTTGCCAAGGTCTTTGTGAGAGGTGAGAACGATGAGAATACGAGGAGCTGACATCGAATGATTATCCTAAATAGATTGAACAAAAACAGTGAGGAAGAGAAGCGCTAAATGAGGCTTGTTTTGCCGAGTTGCTGATACCAATCAGCATTGTCCCAGAAGCTAACGAGGCTCGTAATTTTGCCTGCTGCATTGGTTTTAAAAACGAACAGATGCCTTAGATCGTAGGTTTTGTTCTGGTTGATGACGCCCAGAACTTCTTTGGTTTGAGTGCCGCCGATAAAAACATCGGCATGGGCAATATGTCCTGTTTCATCTTGATGAATGCTGAGAACTCGGTTCGTTAAGTTTGGGAAGGCATCGATGAGGGTATTCCATGTCCCTGCGCCGGCTGCCTCTACCGATCCTTTGAGATTGAAAGGCACGTATTCAACAACCCCTGCTGGGTCGAATAGCTGAACCATGGCTGAGACATCTTGCTTCCGATAAGCATCAAAAAACTGAGTGGCCACAATTTTGGCAGAAGGCGTCAGTGTGGGTTGAGTCATGAGGAAAGGCTGTAGGGGCTGGTGTTGTGAGTCAGATAGATTAGAGTAATTATTACTCAGGAAAGATAAAATGAGCCTTAGTCAAATAACTTTTGCTCACCTGCAACAATCGCAGCAATATCTCAATGTACATTTGGGACGGTATTCCAGAATTTATGGCGGTGGTGGATGCCGGTAGCTTCTCTGCGGCGGCAAAACGGTTGAGAGTTTCTACGTCTTATGTGAGTCGGCGGGTGGCGGCTTTAGAGGCACGGCTGGGCGTGCGATTGTTAGCGCGATCTACCCGTAAAGTGCGGATGACAGATGCAGGGGCAGAGTACTACCAACGCTGCTCGGAATTGGTGGCGGGGCTGGAAGAGGCCAATCAAATGGCTGCGGGAGAAAAGGCTGTGGTGGTGGGGCGCATTCGCGTGGCGGCGGCAGGGGCGTTTGCCGAACGTTATGTGGCTCCCGCGTTGGCAGCGTTTGCGCTACAGCATCCTAAGGTAACGATTGAAATGGACTTTAACTCTCGCCGGATCAATTTGATCGAGGAGGGGTTTGATTTTGCGGTGCGTTACGGTGTGCTAGAAGACAGTAGTTTGATTGCGCGTAAGCTGACGGGGCGAACGTTAGTGGCTTGTGCGAGTCCGGATTATTTGGCGCGTCATGGCGTGCCCAATAATCCGGAGGGGCTACGCGATCATGCTTGTTTGTCGAGTAATCAGGATCGCTGGCGGTTTCAGTATCCAGATGGGCCTCGCTATATCCGCATTTCCGGGCCTTGGATGAGTAATAATGGCCCTGCCTTGGAGGCTGCTGCGATCGCTGGATTAGGCATTGTTTATTCGCCCCGTGTGAATGTGGCCAATGGCCTAGCGTCGGGGCGGTTGGTGCCTATTTTAGAGACGTTTTGGGATTGTGATCGGGCTACTTGGATTGTCTATCCTAGTCGTCATTTGCCGTTGAGGGTGCGGCGGGCCATCGACTTTTTAGTTCATCGATTTAAAGATGAAGCGATCGCGATTTAGAAGAGAAGAACACGGACACTCCTTGGGTCTGTTGCTTTAGCGCACGGCACTCACCACTGCTAAAGATTCTAGGGTTCTTTGGGTGTTGCGAGCTGCGATCTCGTCGCCTTGTTGTTGTTGTAAGGCGATCGCCTGCTCTAAATCCCTTGCTGCTGCCTCCAGCTCTCCCAGCTCTGCCTTTGTCAGCCCTCTGATGACGTAAGCTGTGGCAAACTCCGGGTGGTTTTGAATGGCTTCCTCTAGGCGAGGTAGCGTGACGGCTGTCCAGCGGGTTTGGGTTTTGGTGCTTTCCATGAAGGCATTGGCCATCATCATGCCAAATTTGGCATCGGTGCTGTTGGTGTTGAGGCCGAGGGCTTTTTCAAAGTCAGCGATCGCTTGATTGTGATTGTTGTTAAAGGTGTTGAGGTAGCCCCGGTATAGGTAGGCTTCCATGAGCTGCGGATCGAGGGTGAGGGCTTTGGTGTAGTCGGCTTTGGCGAGGTCGAACATTTGCAAGCTGAGGAGTGCGTTGCCTCGGAGGTAGTAGGCGGTTGCATTGTCAGGTTCTAGGGTGAGTGCCCGTGAGAGTTCGCGCGAGGCTTCGGGGTAGTTGCCGTCGTCTAAAAAGGTTTGGGCGCGGTTGAGATAATCTTGCTCGTAGTTGATGTTTCTGAACTGCCGTTCTAGCCGGGCGACGGCGCTGAAGCTGTCGGTGCGAAAGCCATAGATGGCAGGGGTGTAGCCCAGTGCCTGACGGACTTCTTGGTTGCGGATAGTGTGGAGCGATCGCCCTTCGGAAATGGCCTGCGCGATCGCAATGCCCAGCCCTTCGCCCACACCCACATTAAATTCAACAATTCTCCCTGCTGTGGTGCCTAAGCCGCCAAAGCCAGAGGCTGGGCCTAACACTGCCAAATTTTGTTTTTCTTGGGGCAGGGTGTGACGAAAGCCGTAGTTGAAAACAGGCATTTGCTTGAAGTTAAGCAGCCGCAGCACCGAACTTTCTACTTCTTGGTCTAGGCCATCAATGCCGCCGCGATCATCTAACGGATAGCCAAAAGTGCCGATTGCATCGGCTGCGTCAATGCCGCCTGCGGTCATTAGGGTGGCGGAGAGTTCGTCTACGGAGTGGGCGATTTGGCCTGCGTTGCGGATGTAGAGTTCGTCTTGAATTTGTACCTTTTGGAAAGATGCGCCAGCAGCAGATTCACTGGGTAGCATCATGGTCTCAAAAAGAGTTTTGATTTGCTCGGCAATGGCCTGCATGTCAGGGGTGGGCTTGGCTCCTGCTACGCTGAGCGCTCGCGCTTCGGTGGCATCGGCATAAAACAACAGCGCATTAAAGCTTAAGCGGTCATTGAGAATGGCAATGTTCGCGCGATCAAACAGGAAGCCAGAGGCTTGTAAATCGTAGACTTGACCGAGCTGCCCGTGGACGACAATGCTGAAGGCAAGCGATCGCACATCGGCAGAGTCGGGGGTGCCTTGATAGAGCACTTTAGGGTTGCGGTATTGGTCGATTAGACTGAGTTCTAAGTCTTTGCGCTTGGCCGCATCGCCCCCACTGGCCGCATCTAGCCATCCTTGGGCTTCGGTATCGGCAGGATCTAACAGTCGGGTAATAAGTGCGGCTTCGACTGCCTTTAAATCATCAATAGACACCCCATAAAAATCGAGCACTAAGCCGATACTCAAGGTGCTATCTGGAAACCCTAACGCCTCTAGCCCTTGCATCATCTCAACGCCGCTGGCGGCTGCTAACTCACCGCTTTGGCTTGCATCGACAAACTGTTGGGCGGTGTAGGTTTCACCATTTGCACTCAATGAACAAACCCACTCACCCGCCGTCTGGACGGCACCGAGTTCAACATTGCCAACAATATCAATGCCAGATTGATTCAGTGTTTTCTCAAAGTTACGAGCCGTAATGAAGCGATCAAGGGCGATGGTGTGGACTTGGCCTAAGCTCAGGAAAGCTTGATATCGCTCTTTAATGACTCTAGGGTAAAAGAGTTAAGATAAGCGTGTCGTTGATCGGTGTGAGCGATGACAGCGCCGCGCGTTGCAAGACCGACTGTTCACTTTGTTGACGAATACTGCCAAAGCTACCAAGACTTGTTC
>JBGCGG010000206.1:0-3817 GCA_045110585.1 Phormidesmis sp.
ACTTTCGTAGAAGTTCGTAGGATGTCAAACCCTGGTAAGGTTCTTCGCGTTGCATCGAATTAAACCACATACTCCACCGCTTGTGCGGGCCCCCGTCAATTCCTTTGAGTTTCACACTTGCGTGCGTACTCCCCAGGCGGAACACTTAACGCGTTTGCTTCGATACTGACCGGGTCGATACGGCCAACACCTAGTGTTCATCGTTTACGGCTAGGACTACAGGGGTATCTAATCCCTTTCGCTCCCCTAGCTTTCGTCCATCAGTGTCAGTTATGGCCCAGTAGAGCGCCTTCGCCACTGGTGTTCTTCCTAATATCTACGCATTTCACCGCTACACTAGGAATTCCCTCTACCCCTACCACACTCAAGTCTTACAGTTTCAATTGCCGATCCACAGTTGAGCTGTGGGCTTTAACAACTGACTTGTAAAACCACCTACGGACGCTTTACGCCCAATAATTCCGGATAACGCTTGCATCCTCCGTCTTACCGCGGCTGCTGGCACGGAGTTAGCCGATGCTGATTCCTCAAGTACCGTCAGAACTTCTTCCTTGAGAAAAGAGGTTTACGACCCACAGGCCTTCCTCCCTCACGCGGCGTTGCTCCGTCAGGCTTGCGCCCATTGCGGAAAATTCCCCACTGCTGCCTCCCGTAGGAGTCTGGGCCGTGTCTCAGTCCCAGTGTGGCTGATCGTCCTCTCAGACCAGCTACTGATCGTCGCCTTGGTAGTCCATTACACCACCAACTAGCTAATCAGACGCGAGTTCATCTAAAGGCCATAAATGTTTCACCTCTCGGCACATCGGGTGTTAGCAGTAGTTTCCCACTGTTGTCCCCGTCCTTTAGGCAGATCCTCACGCGTTACTCACCCGTCCGCCACTCACCTCCGAAAAGGTTCGTTCGACTTGCATGTGTTAAGCACGCCGCCAGCGTTCATCCTGAGCCAGGATCAAACTCTCCATTTTAATAGATGAAAATTAATTCCTTAGAACCAATTCCCGTTTGTCTTGTACTCAAGCCACTTCTGGCTATCCTTTTGCAAAACCAACGCAGCTATGCTACATTGCTAGCAAATTTAATCATTAACGAGGGTCTCGTTAATTCTTCTCTGAATTATTCTCTTGTCTAGGTGCTCGTCGCTTCGGTGGGTGGCTCACTTCGTGGCCGCGTCCCTCAGCGCTTAATGAATATAACGGAGTTCATCACTAGGTGTCAATGGGTTCGCCTAAAATAATTTTCACATTCTCCAGACCCCCTCTGCTGAAAGGTTCTGGAGAATGTAATCGCAGTGAGGTTGAGACCTAGCTACCTGACACAAATCCATTCATTGTCACCTGGGCTGACTTCTATGAGTGGGCAACTCAATGAGAAAGAAGCCTAAGTCAAGAAGCGCTCGAACAAATAAATATTGGAAAGAGGGTACTGTTGGTATTGCCCTATGGGCGTGGTTAAATCCAAGAAATGTGATTCGTTCAGCTTAAACAGGCAAACCGCCTGGGGACAGCTAGCAAGATTTAAACATAAGGAAGAATCCAAATAGAATCTTGACAACTTAGTTTTCGTAATGGTGAAATTCCATCCCTTCCTGATGCGGAAGTGACAGCATCAACCACTACGATTGGGCTGACAACCAAGCGTCGCAAACATGGTCGAGAAGGCGGTAACTCGGAAACCGACCAGGAACCCCACCGAGCATAGCTGGCCAAGGTTAACCAACTTGAACCCACATTAGAAACGTCGTCATTGAAACCAAGCCAACGCGGGATTAATCCTCCATTAGGAGGTCTCCATTGTGAGAACCAGGCTTGCCTAAAATGGGAAAGGGAATCGAGCTAGGCAGTTACCCTTCTGACCTAAACGACTGCGTATAAATGGAGGACACTCCCTTGGCGACAGCTAGAGCGACGTGTCTTCAAGTTGCAAAAGCGCATCTACCGAACCTCGCAACGTGGCAATGTTAAGACAGTCCGCAGACTCCAACGATTGAAGATGAAATCGTGGTCAGCTGAATGGGCGAAGTTCAGCAGCGGGTAACACACTCTCAATGCGATTTCTTACTCGACAGTCCGCGAGATCGCATGGGCTAAATGGTTGTCATCACGCCTTTTCAGTGATCGCCCCTCATGATTCCAGCCCTTGCTACTGCCGCTAGCTTGCCACCTACCGTTCGTCAGGACATTAATTTCAGGTGCTGTCTCGTTCACAGCCCATCAGCCACTTAGCCGCGACTCATCAGGTCAGCCGAAAGTTTGTCTATCAGCAGGGCGACACAGCTCAGCAAGCCCTCAATGAGTCGTTTGTGCCTTCTCAGGAAGCTGACGATGTTCTGTTTACCCTGCTGGTGACGAAGAACTGGCTGTATCAGCTAATTCTGGGGTTAGTGCTCATCTGCCACAGTTCTTATCGAAACGTGATGGAACTGTTTCGCGCTCTATTTGATTTGATTTGCCGATCAGTATTGGCACTGTCCACAATCGACTTCAAGCCACCGCAACAAAAGCCGCTGAAATCAATCACAGTCAAGACTTGTCGGGCATTGAGGTTGGCCTTCAAGATGAGATATATCAGGCTGACAAACCTGTGCTGGTCGGTGTCGATGCGCCTTCAACGTACTGCTAATGTATTTCATATTCAGCATCAGTTTGAGCAGGTGGCCAATCGTCTAGCTCGTCAAGCCCAAGGAGAAACGACACGGCGCATCAAGCTGGAGAAGAAGATTGCCCAGGCTACGTTGACAGACAAGATGACGCAAAAACTGACTATCCAACAGGTGAAAGTGAAGCGCAGAGAGGCTGAGCTAGTGACTCGGGCCAGAGATGTCAAAATTCTCCTACAGTGGCTTGAGCATGATGTGATGCCCCTGGCAGGCCCAGCACTGGCTGTGCGTCAGGAATTATATGACTTCATTGTTGCAGAACTTAAGCAACGAGCAGGCAAGTCGTATCCGAGCACCCGTAAACTGAGAACAGCGCTGCACAATCAGCGGGACCAACTGTTGCCTTTTGCGGGTGTGCTTGACCAAAAGCTGACTGACATCGCCCAGCGTTTTAAGTTGCCATTGCAGGCAGTGCGAGACGTCTGTCTGTTGTATCGCAAGCCCAACACTTATTGGACGACACTAAGGATGGCGCGTAGAGAGGAGCTTCCTAACTTTTGGTGATCCGAGGCGAGTAGCAGGAAACTATTGAAGCCATTACCTTTCGGGTGCATTGCTCATGGACCTACTTCAATGTCTGCTCCCTAGTGCATCGTCAAGACTAAAAATTGGGGAAGGCAACAAAGACAGAACAGATTCAGTCGCATGGAAAAAAGCACCTATTTCTATGCCGAAGAAATACATCGTTCGCCTCAATGAAACAGAACGGACTCACCTTCATACCGTTATCAAAAGGCTCAATGGTAGCAGCCAAAAGGTACGCCGCGCCCACATCCTGCTCAAAGCAGATGCAGATGGGCCGAACTGGACAGATGCGCAGATTGCCGAGGCATTTAATTGCCGCGCCCAGACAGTCGAGAACATCCGGAAACGGTTGGTTACGCATGGCTTGGAGGTGACGCTCAATGGTGTCAAGCGTCAGCATCCGCCTGTGGCCAAACTGCTCGATGGGAATCAAGAAGCTGAAGTGATTGCCCTGCGCCTTAGCGAAGCCCCCAAAGGCTATGCTACTTGGTCGCTGCGTCTGCTGGCCCGCAAAGTCGTTGAACTCGGTATCGTCAAAGCAGTGAGTCATGAGACCGCGCGCCAAACCCTGAAAAAAATGACATGAGCAATCGCAAGATAGCCTACTGGGTGATACCGCCTGAAGCCGATGCTGAG
>JBGCGG010000207.1:0-16149 GCA_045110585.1 Phormidesmis sp.
TAAGCATGAAGATGGCTCGGAAGAGAAAGTCCCATTTTTTGGATTAAAAACCAACAAGCTTAAAGACGTCTTTGCGCCTTCTTGTATGAGCTGCTTTGACTACACCAATTCTTTGGCAGATATTGTGGTGGGCTATATGGGTGCGCCCTTTGGCTGGCAGTGGATGGTGGTGCGTAATGAGACGGGCGCGGAGATGTTTGATTTGTTAGAAGGCATTATTGAAACGCAGCCGGTGATGAGTTCGGGCGATCGCGCTCAAGCGGTGCAAAACAGCATCCCTGCGTATGACAAAGGCGTGACTTTGCCGATGTGGGCGGCTAAGCTCATGGGCGTTGTGATTGAAAAAATTGGCCCCAAAGGTCTCGAATACGCCCGCTTCTCCATCGACTCCCACTTCACCCGCAATTACCTCTATACCCGGCGCAACTACCCAGAAAAGCTAGCCGCGCATGTTCCTGAATTTGCAAAACGCATCGTCGGGCAATACAAATTGCCTAAGGAGTGAAAGATTCGAAAAATCTAGCATGCTAAAGAACTTCATTTTGAGCGTTCCCAGTACTATCTACCTGCGCGGTTCCAGGTCTCTCCGTTGGGCATTTTTGTTCTTCTAAACGAGACTGTTAAGAGATCCACATCATGTAAGTTTGCGTCTGTTAAATCTGCGTTGCACAGATCTGCATAGCTCAAATCAGCGCCAGATAGGTTTGCTCTTTTTAGATCCGCGTTAACCAAAATCGCCTCGCCTAGATCTGTGTTTACCAAATCAGCGCCTTGCAATTCCGCATTCGTTAGATCTGCTTTATATAAATTAGATTTGAAGAGGTTAGCGTTGTTGAGTACTGCATTTCTGAGTATGGCTTTCTCTAAATTGCTTTCAATAATGTCGCTACCAGAAAGAACCGCCTGGGTTAGATCGGCTTCTGCTAAAGAGAGAATGCTTGAAGTAAGAGTTCCAAAGGTTCGCTGAGCGGAACTGTGCTCTGCTCAAATTGACGCCTGTAAAATCTGCGCCCCGTATTTTTGTATTCGATAGATTGATGCCTTCTAGGTTTTTCACGTTCGACAGATCGAAAAAATCCAACGCGATGCCTTCTGCGCTATGCCGTTCTGACAGTTCAACAAACGCTTGACTGTTTCGAAATAGCTGCGAAGCTGACGTAGACATCAGGCTCGATAGCTCGTTTCGCTGTCGCATAATGCGGTTTGGCGTGTCTTTAAGATAAATGACCGCTAGTGTAATCGCTGCGATAGATTCTGCCTTTTCAAAAGGAATGCCAATTAGCACGGAAAAGGTAAACCACTGGCTGATGGGGCGGTCGGCTTCGAGCGCGATCGCAACGATAGAAGTTAGAGAGACGCTGTAGAGAACTACTGTAGTCATCTCTGTCTGATAATACGATTTTCTCAACCAATGAAGAAAGGCTTGAAACCGAGTTAGCACTATACACATCTCCGGTCTATGGTGAGCGATATATTTGTTCTGAAAAATGTCTTTGAAGGAAGCTAGCGACAGCACTTGAGGATATTAAATATCTATCTTGATCTCCTTTTTCTTGAGACTGTGCTTCCTCTTCTTCTATCTCGTCTTCTGTTGGGAGAATTCTTCAAGAAAGCAACGGCTGCTGTGAGCACGGCTATAGGCTCTGCTCTGTCAAACAAGATATTGAGGAGTTGAAATACCCTGGCAATCTTACTAGATGAAACAAATTCTACCTCGCTCAAAATAGCAGCAAGAGATAGAAGAAAGATAGTGATCATCGTGACTTGAAAATTACTCATTCCAAAGAAGACCTCGCTCATAGTCTTGAGACAAGCGCTAACTGCTTTATCTACTGAGGAAAAGAAGTCGGTAAGAGGGGGTTTCATTGCTCTGTCATCTTATGCAGATGGCGGCTGTGTTTCGCTATCAAAATCAAACATTAGTGCTGCTGAAAGGTGGTTCCGTAGCTTCGATGTTCACGAATATATTAATGACCGTGACTGCGTAGATAGTCTGCGGCTCAGCAACTGCCTTTTTCCCCAGCAGGCTAATAGAAAAATTGAGAGCACTACTTACCACAAATCCAGCTATCGCCTGCCACAAATTCACGTTCATTGCTGCAAGGCATAACTGAGACAGGAGGAAGACAAATGGCTCCATGAGAGGTACCTAGTGACTACTCAGCCAACCGGATGTACAGATGCCAGAAATCTCTTGAGAAGTATGACTACGTACAAACGGATGGGCGAATGACGATGCCTATTGAACCGTAACTGTTGATGTATTCAGCCTAAACTACTCGCTCGACATCGTCAATACCTATTCCGGTATAAAGCAGCTTTTTAGGGCTAAAATCAAACTTAAGCGGTTTTAAAGAAAAAATTATCGGTAAAAAACGGTACTTAAGAGCACTGCTTGAAGGGCGTGTGCATGTATGTTGCTGCGGGTAGACTGTTTGTACTATCTGTCTTTAACGTCGCATTGAAGGCAGATTGTATATTTGAGTTAACTGTGCCTTCGTAAGAGAGTGAGAGGTCGCTATCCGAAGGCGATACTATATACATAACGGATTATTTATTCTTGATATGGCTGTAGACAGCTTTTCGTATCATATCTATTCAGCTGAGGACGTTTTGATATGGCAGCTCAATCTATCGAACCTAGCGATAAGGTCTACCAGCGACTTCAAGACCAGTATCAGGAGCAGTGTGGGCGATCACCTAGTGTCCTCATTGACAAGCTCAACAAAACCTTTGAGGTTGAGCTAGCCGAGGCCCGAAAGCGCCGTTCGGGCTCATCAAGAAGAGATCTGATATCTGATAAAACACTCAGAAACTTTTTCAACAGTAGTACACCGCAGTCTCTGTCGGAGAAGTTCTTAAACTACCTATGCGCGGCCTTACTAAATTTTGATAGCTATCAGGCTGCGGAGGAACATAATTCCTCCGAGAACGGAGTGCCTGGCGATTGGCTCGAACAGTACTGTAAAAGCCTGCTTAAGCAGTTTGGAACTGTTCGCATTCCAAATATGTCGGAATCTGCTGAGCTATCTTCTATCTATACAGAAGCTAATTTTTCAAATGAGCTGAAGGTACGCAAAAACAAATCCATCACGGAGTTGCTGGCTGAGTTAGAGGCGACCACATCTGTTCATCAGGATAAGGTCGCTGTCTCACGAGTTTTTTCGCAATATCCGCGTCTGATGGTCTGGGGGCCTGCTGGTTCGGGGAAGACAACGGCTCTGAAGGCAAGAATTGCAGATTCAGTCAAGCGTCTTAGGCATGAGGATTCTGAGGAAGAGAAGGTTCCGGTATTTATCCATCTGAGACAGTTTCCACGGTCTGAAAGTTCTATTAGCCTGCTGGATGCAATTATTGAACAGATCAAGAAGGGTGGTATCAACTCCACAGAAGTTGCTAAGGAGCACGCTTCATCTCTGCTGCGTGAAGGCTCACTACTGCTAATGATGGATGGTTTGGATGAAGTGCCTAAAAACATCCTCTCTCGGGTGCAAGGCGAGATTAGTAATTTAGTCCGCGATTATCCTAACAATAGCTATATCTTGACCTGTCGGTATGGTGCTACTAACTTTGTTCCATATGACTTCAAAGAAGTCGAGATGACAGATTTTGATGGTGATCAAATTCAGAGGTTCGTAAAAGCCTGGTTTCGGCAGTCTGAGGAAGAAGGATTAGCAAATAGATTCTTGATACATCTTATGAACAGTCCCAATATTCAAGAGTTGGGTAAGAATCCTCTAATGCTGACGATGCTCTGTACAACGTATCAGCAGGGCTACGGATTTCCAAAGGGTGCGAGTTCTCTATTCTATGATGCGACTGAACTTTATCTGTCTAAGTGGGATACATCTCGTCGAATTGAGCACAGAAACGACATATACGATGGAAGACTCTCTCGCATGCGTCGGCGCAATCTATTCTATGGTCTCTCTTTTGATGGTATGAATCAAGAAGAAGATCCGAAATATTTTTGGCGACGTAAAGAGCTAGAAATGTTTATTAAAGACTTTATGCGCTATATTCCGGCGCAAGAGACTTCTGATGGTATGAATGAGAACGATGACGCGCAGGCCATCATTGATGCACTTGAGTCTCAAGATAGTTTGCTGACGCGCTCTAGCTCAGATATGTACACTTTCTCATATCGCAGCTTTCAGCAGTATTTTTCTGCTATGTACATAATCGAAGAGATTGGTGTAGATGCAGAAAAGCTGAAGAAGCTATTAGAGGAACATGCACTGAAGGAAGATTGGAGAGAAGTTTTATTGTTCGCGGTCGAAAGATCACCGAAAGCAAGCGACTTTTTCATACAGCTTTATCAACTGAAAATGAAGCAGCTAGAGGTAGGCCGGCTTTCGGATGTTATAGCTGTTTGGGACCGCGTAGCTGAATGGGCTGGCGTTGATTCTAGTTCGTGGCGCTCATGCTATTTGACATTCGGCTTGAAAACGGACATAAACATTTCTCACCTTGTAGAAGGCGTTGATGAAAAGTCTGCTCAGCGAATATCAGAAAAGCTTAGGAAGCTGAATAAGAAGAGAGACCGAATCATTGCTAGAACGCCAATGTCTAAGCTAGTCCTTGACCTAGCCGTACTTCAAACGCTAGCTAAAGATAGAGCAAGAGACATAGACACGAGCACTAGGCTGATTGGAGAATTTGACTCATCCTATCTGAGTGCGCAGGATAATTTCGAGAAAAAGTTTAGAGAGGCCGTTAAGCTGGCACACGAGCTGCTTCCTGCCTTTGGGCAAGAACTCGACGAGTTTTTAGATTGTCTACCTGATAGCGAGATTGACGTGAAAGCGTGTGATCTGTGGGCAGACCAGCTCAGGAAGTCTATGATTACTCATTTGTACGGTGGGCAAGTTGTCAGCTCAGAGCCAGTATTCCTAGAAAAGAGAGAAGTAGAAGCTTTCAATAACTACTTGCATCTTTTAGAGCTTTTGATCGACTGTCTGTCGGCTGATGTTTACTGTCAGCGTTCCATATGGATGGGGCTGGTGGATTCGCTCGTGCTGCCGCCATCAAGCGATAAGATTGCCGAAAGGATACGTGCTACGTATCAAGAAGGTTCGGTTGAGAAAGCTGCATAATTTTGTTTTAGGAAAGGTTGCTTTCTTGGCTACACGTTGTTGAGAGCATGAAAATCAAATCTGCGTTTTTGCCGCTTCTGATTGTAGGGATAGGATTTCTTTCGGTTCTTGGCACGCGCGCCTTGGTTCCTTCCTTCCAAGTGCAGTCGCTTCCGTGGCTGCCTACTGCAATGTATTTTGCAGTTGCGGTAGGGCTCTATCTCAATGTTTCTGCTATTGAACTTGCGGAATTGCTGAAGAACAGAGTGGCGACCGCCCTCGTTCTGTTCCTCGGCGTTCCTATAAAGATATTTCTTCCCGGTTTAGCTCTGCTGGCCATAATGCCTTCGCTAAGCATAGCTGTCGTTTTCTTATGTGCGACTGTCATTGCGCAAATTGATCCTATTCTATCTGCCAAAAATATTGACCACGAGCGCTTTAGCCAAAAGTCAGGCACTATCATGCTCTGCTGGTTTAGCTTTGATGAACCCATCACTGTGCTGTTCGCGTTCTATATTTTTCTCCCGCTGCTTTTTAGTGACCAGCCCAACTTTATCGGTCGCTATGCCATAGAGCTGAGCATAGAAATAGTAATCTGCTGTTTGCTAGCGCTGCTACTAAATGCGCAAAAGGCATCCGCAGCGGTTAGAACTCGATCATTCAGACGAGCCGCAGTGATTGCTGTCTGTGTCTTCAGCGGATTGGCTGGAAGGTTTCTGCTCCCGGCGAGTTTAGGACTCATGGTAGATCCGTTCTCTGAGCAAACTAAGGAGCGCGCGCTGAATGTCATTTTCGTCTTTAGCTGCTTCGTAATTGGTGTACTGACGATAAATGTAGCTCTCAATATCTGGGCTGGCACTGTGCTAGGCGCAGCTACCTTCTTCATAGCGCAGCCACTGGTCTCGCTTTTGTTTATTCAAGAGTCAAAAGAAAATCTGCTGAGAGTAATGTTTGGCCATCAAAATGGAATGATTGCCATCTTGCTGATGCTCGCGCTTGAACTGCAGCTGGACGGCACAGAGCTACTTTCTGTTACGCTACCGGCAATTGTTGTGATCGCACTTTTCTACGCACTAACTAACTACTGGATAGACAAGCAATATGCGACTTCTTCGAATATTTCTGAGTCAGATTAGTCAGCACTACTTCCCGTGATGGCAAACGTAAGAAACCTATAAATTCAGCTGTCTTGCCGAAAACTCTTTCACCTATGAGGCCTACATAAGCATCAGCAAAATAGACTATCACCACATATTTATTGCTGCAGTGATAGTGAGGAGTATTGATATATTTCCTCTTATTTACCAAAAATGCCACATTTTACCGATTTGCTCATATAATAATCGCTGTGCACATTCGGTAGAACCATATGACTGATCGTCAAGTACCTACAACGAGCTCGAACGAGCTCGAGAACGAGCAAGAAGTCGTGTGCAACCATAAGCCTGGTGATGTCTGGGCAGACGGTTGTTGCACCTCTAAAAAAGCCAAGAAAGCAACCACAGAGGAGGGCAGCAGCACTAATGCTTTCGCGCCGTCCGAGCGTGTAGAGCATGCTGTTGAAGCTGGAAAGGAAGTTAGGTAGCAACGCTTCTACCTCACAGCTTTTCTCCATTTTGTTTTTGCTTTTTAAGCGTGTAGATTTGCCTTTAAGACTGCAGTAATGCGGTCTTTTTCGATCCTCAAACCTACATAGTCGTCCCTGAAAAACTACTCAAAGCTAAAGCGGATAGGTGTTTCAGTCTGTAGATAGGAGGATAGAATTGCCAAATAAGCCACTATCGCCGTAAAAAGTTTGCAAAATGCAGCCACCCTTAATGCCTTCAAATACCGAACCGCTGCTGTCAGCTTTAGCCCGCCAGTTGAATCTGAATCATCCGCTAGTGCAAATGGCTGCAACGATAGACTGGCAGTCGTTTGAGGATAAGTTCGGTCGGGTTGCTAAAGCGAGTGGTGGGCGACCCGCGCTGCCGACGAGGGTGATGGTGGGGCTGCACTACCTGAAAGCGTTGTACGACGAAAGCGACGAGTCAGTGGTGTCTAAATGGGTAGAAAATCCATACTGGCAGCACTTCTGCGGGGAGCAGGTGTTTCAGCATGAATTTCCGTGCCATCCAACGAGCCTTGTAAAGTGGCGAAAACAAATCGGCACAGACGGCTTTGAACAATTACTGGGACAGATTATTCAGACGGCTATGCGTAGCGCTGCGCTGAAACCAAAAGAAATTGAGCGAGTGAATGTAGACACGACTGTACAAGAAAAAGCAGTCGCTTTTCCAACTGATGCAAGACTTTACAACCACGCCAGAACAACGCTAGTTCGTGCAGCCAGGAAGCGCGGTGTCAAATTACGCCAAAGCTATGTGAGAGTTGGGAAGTACGCCTTCTTCAAACAGAGTCGATATCGGGTTGCTAGACAACTCAAGCGAGCGCGAAAATATACTCGAAAGTTGCGGACTTACCTGGGCCGTGTGATTCGAGATATTGAACGAAAGCTACCGCAGCCAGATGCAGTGATGGAAGTGTTGTTGGTCCGCGCGAAGCAGATTAAACAACAACAGCGAAGTGATGCCAACAAAATTTACAGTATGCACGCGCCAGAGGTTGAATGCATTGCGAAAGGCAAGGTTCACAAGCGCTACGAATTTGGCTGCAAAGTGGTACTTGTGACCACCAGTGCAAGCAATTGAATTGTGGGCGCGGCTGCGGTCCACGGCAATCCTTACGACGGGGCAACGCTGAGCGATGTGATAGCGCAAACTAACAGGCTCACAGGCGTTTCACCCAAGCAGGCAGCGGTAGACAGAGGCTTTCGTGGCAGCAAGTATCATCCCGCAGGACTACAAGTGCTCGTGGCAGGCACCCGGAAGTTCAAAGGAGTGCTCAAACGCTTGGTCAAACGACGCAGTGCGATTGAACCGGTCATCGGCCACCTCAAGCATGACCATGCGCTGGGGCGTAATTTTCTCAAAGGCAAGCAGGGCGACCGCATCAATGCACTGATGGCGGCCTGCGGCTTCAACCTCCGTAAGCTCTACCGTTACTGCCTTGATGCGGTCGGTAATTTCGCGATCACATAATGCTCAGATAGGTTTTTCAGGGATGACTACATAATACGTAGTGCTCGGCTAGAAGCGGGGGCGCTCTAGCAAACAAAAGCACGTTAAGGACAGCGTGCACGACAAGGCGACGGCAGAAAGTGCGTCGCAGCCCAGCATTTGAATAGGATAGTAGAGAAAGAGGGCAACTGCGACCGAGAGGCCGATAGGCTGAGTGAGGAAGTAAATGAAATCTTGTGTGGTTTCTAGCCACTCCAGGAGCTTGATGAATCGTCTGAGGATAATCATGGGTATGCAATATATTTGCAGACGAAGGGTTTTCTCTTTTAGAAGTTAAATTTTAGGCGCTAGAAACCTTAGCTGCTAAATATTAGGTTCTGAAAATTTAGTCTCTGAAAACTTTGTCTCTGAAAACTTTGTCTCTGAAAATTTTAGTCGCCAAAAAGTTTTGATGCTAAATCTTAGGCATTAAAACTTAGGTATTAAACCTTAGGCATTAAACCTTAGACGCTAGGTCTTGGCAGCTAACTGGTGGGGATGCCTTGCTGTGCTAGCGTTTCCTCAAAAGTTTGGGTGAAGATGGCCTTGGGTACTTTCCCAACCCAAGTATCGATGGGCTGCTCATCACCGGCTAGGAGCGTGAATTGCGGCACACCAGAGGCGCTATAGTCAGCGACTTGAGTGGCCCACTTGGGATCGTCAATATTGAGCATGACGAAGTTGATTTGTGAGCCGTATTGCTGGTGGAGCTTTTTGACGGTGGGCGCGGTGCTCTGGCAGGTGGTGCACCAGTCTGCGTAAAACTCTATAAAAGTGGGTTGGGTGTTTGCGATTGCCGCTTCGTAGGGAGTGGCTTCTGTCGCAAGTGACTTTAACGTCATGAGGCCACTGAGCGGTGTCATGCTAGTGGGCGTGGCCGCAGGGCGGGTGAGTAAGATGGTGGCCCACACAGACAGTAAAACAACAACGAGCGCTGTCCATAGCTTCCAAAGACTGCTCTGCTTTTCTGTTGTAGAGATCATAATCTTTCCCTAGCGACTACCTTAACGTTGAGAATAGGCTTAATCTGTTATGGATTCTGTATATTTGATCAACTAGTAAGCATTAATCAAAAGACTAGAAGCAAAAAAACTAGCGATAGTAATAAACCAGAAAAATATGGACGGCAAGCATGAGTGCAAACACGCTCACTAAAAAAATATGAGAAGGTAACCAAACGGCTCTCATGCCCCGGATTAGGGCACCTTTCCCAATGCCCGTGGCCTTTCCCTCAACTACCTTAGCTTTCCCAATTGAAAAAACTTTGCGAGGGGATTCTAAAACGCCTGTTTCAGCAACAACCCCTGCGAGTGCGCTGAGCGTGACGGCAAAAAATATCCAGAGGAAAAGAGCATTGAAGTTAATTCCCGTTGCCCCAATGGTATGGACTAAAACTGCGCCAACGAGCGCTGTCCCGACAAAAATATGAACGCTCCGCCAAAAAATAACAGAGCCTGGCACACTTAGCTTCTTGGGCCATAAAGACCAGCTGCGGCTACGCTTTCTGAAGGTGAGCAGCATTTCTACCCCAACGAGCGCTAGGGCCACAAATCCAGAGACTTGCTTGTACCATTCGCCGCGTAAAAACTGGTGCAGATCGAACGAGCGATCGCGCAGCATATCTAAATAAATAGGACTCAGTGCAAAGGGCACCATTAGCACCGCACACACCAGCGTCAGAATAATAAGGGTAGAGAATTTAGGCTTCATAGATGATGCGGCATTGGATGTTTTACCGTGAGGAGGCGCACGGCCTACGCCCCCTACGATGAATCGGCATGATGCCGACTGTTTCTAAGCAACAAGTGTTATCCGGGCATGCTTTCAACAGGAATGTTGATAACAACGCCGCCCATAACCTCATCCAATTCGAACACTTTGTCGGGGTAGCGCTCTAGGTGAACAGGGTGAGTGTTGTGGCAAGTGACACAAGCTTCGGCAACGGCTTTGTCAGGGTACATTGCAGAGAAGTAGGCTTGGCCTGCAATTTCTTGGTAACCCTTCACAGACTCACCTGTGTCAATCATTTCTTGTACAGAAGATGTTTCAAAATCTCCCTTGGGTGCGTGGTTATCATTCAGGTTCCAAGGAGAGATTAAACCGTAGGTGAAGATCCCTTTCTCATTCGCAATCTCAGAGCCTAGGCGGAACATTTGTGCAGGCAAGGGAATGCCGTCAGTTTGCTGCCAGCCTTCAGTAGACTCTACGTCTAAAACCCCTGCTTCTTTCTCTTTTCCTTCCAGCACTTTAACGCGACTAATAACATGCTTTGTATAAGCTGTTCTATCAGCTTCCAGCACAGTGTGAATATAGTCGGCTACGAGATCGGGTGCGATCGCTGGGCCGGAAGCCGTGGCGCTAGTGGTGCCGCCGCCACTACAGGCAACAGCGGTAAAACAAATTGCGGCAGCGAGGGCAAACAATGCCATCGTCTTCGCACGGATGCGTTGAAACCAGTTAGGTCGAACCATCGTTCAAAAATCTCCTGAAATATCCTAAGTAATACAAGGTTAAAAGGATGGCGTTTCCCTACAGGAGAGTTACGCCATGATCACTTATTTTCTGCTGAAGGGCTATTCACCCTTCGAGTCAGAGTTATTGCCCGATCTCCGCTTCTCGGCTGCTCTCATCAAATCAAACGACTGATGAGAAAGGGTGGGAGCTCGGTCAAAATTGGCTTCGACAAGTTCATCGTCGAAAATACTGTTGTAGCTATATTCCACGCCGTGGCAGTTCATACACACATCACCCACCATTCGATCTTGTGGCTTGAGGTTATAGGTGTTGTTGTGGTTTACCTTGACGAGAGTGGCCTCGCCTTTCTTTTGTGCCACACGAGGCAGATGACAAGTGGCGCAAGTGACCATCTCGTCTCCAGGGCGGGGTAATTCGCTATTACTTTCTACGCTAGCAAACACTGCTTTCGCGTGCTTAGAGTTTTTGTAGTTCAACGAATGGTTATCGTTGTGGCAAGTTAAGCAAGCATCGACAGAGGCCTGCATGGTATTTACAGTGTGCACGTTATGACAAGCATTGCAGTCCATTTGCTTGTCAAACGCGTCGTGCTGCATGGGCAAGCGTGCCAGCTTAGGGGTCAGCGGTGACTTCCCTTCGTATAGCCGAATGCCATGTTTGCCTAGTAAAAAAGTATCTACTGAGTTCTCATGACATGACTGGCAGCTTTCATGAGTTGGCGCGGCCACGAAGGCTTTCGTTTCACTGTCTTGATGGCAGCTCGCACAGTTCACATCATTGAGCGCATGAACGCTACTGCTCCACTGCTGATTGATTTCGCTTAACTCGGCTTCTGTGGCCGCAGCAGCAGGAAGGGCTGCGCCTAAACTCATGAGCACAACGAGCATAAGAGCCATGAGCTTCAAGAGGCGGTTCTGAATAGGGCGATTCATCCATATATTTGTCCAGGTATTCATTAGGCGCCGCCCTCCAGAAACTCTTTGCTTAAGTTCGGCTGAGGCGCAGAATCAAGCTGAGTGGTCACTGTTCTATCGGGCAGCTTTTGAACCGGAAGCATAGCGGGCTGATCTAGGTTTTGCCGCAGAAAACCTGTAGAAATAGTGCGGTGGTCGTGGTAGTTATGGCACCCGGCAGTCCAGCAGCCGTCTGGGTCAAACCCTTCATGACTTTTGAGCTGGGTGGTCGTGAGTTCTTCATGGCACACCATGCATAGGTCTGGCTGGAGATGGACGCCTCGGCCAAACATATGTACATGTTCGTTGTGACAAGCGGTGCAGGTGAGGACTTCAATATTCTCTCGATAGCCTGCCCAGCGAGGATCTTTGAACTTTTTGGTGCCGTGTAAATCCTCTGCAAGTTCTGCCTGGTGGCAGCGATTACAGTTTTCGTTGCTAACAGGCTTAAAGCCTTCATGGCAAGAGGCACACGAGGCCTCAAAAAGATGGTGCCCTTCTGACGTCTCACCGGGCAAAAAGATCTCCTTTTTATCTAGTGCAAAAGCTGCAGAAACCCATGCCAGCAGCAAAACCATAGTGAAAACAATTACGTTTCTCACATTGAAAAAGTTGCGCCAACTGCGTTTAGATCTCGGCTTAGGCCGAGCAGAAGAAGAAGGAGGCTTCGGAGAGCGAGTCGCCATTGAACGTTGCGATTGAAAAAAGGGCAGCTGCCGAGAGATAAGATCGACAGCGTGAAAAACTGCAAAATGAGGGCCTAAGCGTTAAAGCCTAGAGGGCGATGAGAAGCAATAAAAGCAGTCCGGCTGTGCCGCCACCGATGATCCCTGCGGCTGTTGTATTACTAATTCCGCTGGGAATTTCTTCTGTAGGCACGCTAGCTGCGGCAGCTTCTGGTGCGGGCGCTTCTAGCTGAACAGACTGCGCAGAATAATCTGCACCATCGAGCATTAACTCTGTGATTGCGCCATAAGCATCTACCCAAGCGCCTTTAAGTTCAGGCGTCCAAGCGTTGCCCGCATATTCCGATAGTGTCTTCAGCAAACTGTTCCCCACCAGCGGGTAATGTTCTGGTAAAGCACCATACTTAACGTGGCGAGCACCTAAGCCTTTCAGCGCTTTGCTCAAAACTTCAGGCTGACGAAGGTTTTCAATGACCATCACCAATGCACCCTTCAGCATTTGCTGCTGCTTGGTCATATTAGAGTGCTCAAACAGGGGCTTAGCCGCAGGATAATCAGTGAACAAGTTATGGTAGAAGTCTGCAACAAACTCATCTGATTTGGGCTTAACTAATTCAAAGCTCTGTTCTAAAAGTTCAACATTTAAAGACATACTTAGCGCAGGCTCCACAACATAAAAACGACGCAGACAAGCCCTAAGAAGTGGCCATACAGGTGGCACTTAAGCCCTAAGTAGTGGGATATCCCATACCTGACATGTAATTTTCTAAGGCTTGTTATTAGAAGGAGAACTTATTTCATCACAGTGACTACTTTGCTGAACCGCTGCTTTTTAAGCCGTCATTTATAAATCAGCGTTTGCGAACCAGCGTTTGTGAATCAACAATCATAAATCAGTGATTACTAATCCTCTTCTAATGCAAGATTGACAATCAAACAATAGGTTGAGGCCTCTCTCTCTTTTTGTGTAATTCATTACAAACTCAAGAGAGGAATTGCAGTTTCTGCCTTTGGGAAATGCAGGAACTGCGTCGAAAACGGTGTTTTCATAGTCTTTCTCCGTATGAATGCCGATATTTAAGCTGAGAAATGTCAGGGGAAAGAGACATTCTGGCATCATTATGCAATTCTCGATTTCTTGTTATGCGTTTTTTGAGGGTAGTAAGGTACTTTTTGCAACTTTTGATACAAACGGTGCTTCGTTTAGTCCGCACCATTGTTATGTTCTGCGGAAAATGCAGCGATAACCGAGCTGCATTAGTATACAGAGACATTGTTGTTGCTTTAGCGTCTGTCGGTATGACGGCAAGTGGTATGACGGCAAGATTTGCTCAGTTACTTGGTTCTATTAAGCTGGCTGTTCCGCTGCTGGTGGCGATCGCTGCTATTCTCATCGGCGCTACTTTTTATGAGTCTGAGGTTGGCTCCACGGTTGTTCAGCAAGAAATTTATAAAAGCCCGTGGTTTGGCGGCCTGATGTTTTTGCTGGCGGTAAACCTGGGGACATCTACACTGTTGCGCTACCCGTGGAAAGGGGCGCGTAAGATTGGGTTCGCCATTACGCATTGGGGACTCGTGGTCATTATTGCGGGCTCTGCTGCGGTCATTCATCTGAGTGTGGAAGGCATGCTGTTGGCTCGTACCGATGCTGGCCCAGTCAGTACGCTGCGCGTGGAAGGCGATTTGGTAGAGGTGGCTGCACCGGGTGAACAGATGGCGCAGACTTCTCTATTTATTAAAAATGATGGCACGGTTGTCCCCAGTCGGATTGGAGAGTTGTCGCTGTTGAGCTACAGCGACAACACAATGAAGACCGTCCGGTTTGAAGAGGGCGGCGGCGTTGAAAATCCGGCGGTGCGGCTGGCGCTAACCAGTGAACGCATGGGTCAGTCGTTAGAGCGCTGGCTGGCCGTTGCCCCCGCTGCGTACGGAACCATGGACGTTGGCCCGGCTGAATTGCAGCTCTTTAAGGCGAACGATGAGGCTGCGTTATCTGAGTTGTTGGCAGCGCCTAGGGAGCAAGCGGAAGCGGCTACCTGGGGAACGTTGGATGTGGCTTGGCGATCGCGTACTGAATCTATAGATGTTTTTCAGTCTTTACAGCAGCCTCTCTCTCAGCAGCCTCTCTCCATTGAATCTAAGGGCCAAACACTTTCTGTTGAAGTTAAAGATTTTTGGCCAGACTTTCGGTTAGATGGCAATCGCCAGCCTACAACGGCTTCTGACGCGCTAAACAACCCAGCCGTTCAATTGATTGTGTCTACCGATGATGCCCAAGAAAGCTGGTTTATATTTGGCAATGAGGGCTTTGAGCCTATCCGCACCCCCATTGCAGGTGAGCCTATTGCCGCAGAGGTGACCTATCAAATTTCAACGGTACGTGCGCCGGATGCCTTTTTCCGCGTGGTGGCAGATGCCGACAATCACCTTTACTACGCCGCTAAATCTTCTAAGGGCTTTAAGTCCGGTGAGCTAGCCGTTGGTGATTCTGTCACACCTGGCTGGGCTGATTTTCAGGTGACGCTGGCTGAGTATGTACCCCATGCTGAAGTGAAAAGAGAGATTGTTCCTTTGCCGAAGGAGATGCCTGGAGAAGGCGAGCCTGCTTTGCTCGTTGCGACGAATCAAGCGGGCGCACAAGGCGAGCCGGTGTGGATTCCTTGGGGAGAGCCAACGACTATCAGCAGCGCCGCAGGTGACTGGTTTGTTTCCTTTAGCCCCAAGCTGTTGAAGTTGCCGTTTGGCTTGCAGCTCAATGATTTTATTGTGGAGCGCAACGAAGGCAGCGAATCGGTGGCGATGTGGACAAGTGCAGTTTCTTTGTTAGACCCGTTTGCGGCAACGCCCGAGGCGGCTAAAACGGATCGGCGCGTGTGGATGAATCATCCGACTTGGTTCAAGGGCTGGAAAATTGCCCAGGCATCTTGGAATCCAGGCGACCTGAATCAGTCTACTTTGCAGGTAAAGCGGGAGCCTTGGTGGGTGACTGGATTGACATGGCTCGGATCTTTGATGGTGACAGTGGGCGTGAGCACCATGTTTTATGGGCGGGCGATCGCGAAAAAGTTCAAGAAAGCTTCTACTTTAATGAGCGCTTCTGATCTGCCTTCTGGCTCCTCTTTTGAGTCCTCTTCTGGGGCGTCTTCTGAACCGTCTTCTGAACCGTCTGCTGGACAGACAACTGCTGAGGTAGAAGAAGAAACCACAGTGACCTCTATTCCCTTATTCGAGGCTTTTTCAGGCGTTTTTTCGGGGCGATAGCTGGGCGTAGTGGCGGGGGCGGTTTGCTCGCCTAACGCTTTATCCTTCAATACATTCACAAATACTCAAACTCAAACAATTATTACCGCACGATGAAAATTATCAAGTTTACAATCGGACTTTGCCTGGGGTTGTTGCTCATAGCGCTGCCGTTTAGCCAGTTTCAGCAGATAGGTTCAGCGGCGGCCCTCACTCCGCTGGAAACCATGGTGGTGCAGCAGGGCGGCCGCAAAAAGCCGCTGGATACCGTCGCTAAAGAGACCGTGGCTAAAATTCACGGGTCCACAACCTACAAGCACGACGGCATTAAAGAGAATTCTATGGAGACATTTATGTCTCTGTGGCTAAATAACCGCAACTGGAACGACGAGCCGTTCGTCCTCTTTAGCTATCGCCCACTAAAGGAAATGGTTGGGCTCGATGCTGACCAAAAGCATTTCTCTTTTCAAACGCTGATGACCAATAAGGCATTGGGCGATGTGGTACGAGAAGCCCACCGCAAGGACAGTAATGGTGATGAACTGAGTCGTGATGAACGAGAGGCGATCGCACTCGAAGATCGTCTCTCGCTAATGGTGGGTACGGTAAATGACGATGCGAT
>JBGCGG010000208.1:0-9527 GCA_045110585.1 Phormidesmis sp.
TGACGCGCTCTACAGAACTGTGGGAAATGTCGCGCTCGTGCCAAAGGGCCACGTTTTCTAAAGCCGCGATCGCATTTCCTCTCAAAATCCGCGCCATCCCCGTGAGCCGCTCCGACTTAATCGGGTTGCGCTTGTGCGGCATTGCAGAAGATCCTTTTTGCCCTTTAGCAAAAAACTCTTCCACTTCCAGCACATCGGTTCGCTGCAAGTTACGAATCTCCACCGCAAATCGCTCAATAGACGCAGCCGCGCCTGCCAGCGTCATCAAAAATTCTGCATGGACATCGCGAGAAATGACTTGAGTGGAGGCCGCATCTGGCTTTAGCCCCAGAATTTGGCAGGTGAGTTCTTCAATTTCTGGATCGATATTGGCATAGGTACCAACAGCGCCAGAGATTTGGCCCACGGCAATTTCGTCTTGAATGCGCACTAACCGCTCGCGGTGGCGCTGCATTTCTGCTAGCCAGCCAGCCAGCTTAAAGCCAAAGGTCATCGGTTCGGCATGAATGCCATGCGATCGCCCAATCATCACCGTATCTCGATGTTCCTGAGCTTTGTAGCGAATCGCCTGGATGAGGTTTTCAACGTGGGTCAGAATGAGCTGATGGCTTGCAACGATTTGTAAAGACAGCGCCGTATCTAGCACATCAGAGCTGGTCATGCCGAGATGAATGTAGCGACCAGCATCACCCACGTACTCGTTCACGTTGGTGAGAAAAGCAATTACATCGTGACGCACTTCGGCTTCAATTTCGAGAATGCGAGCCACGTCGAATTTGGCCTTTTTCTTAATAGTTTCAACCGCTTCTTTGGGGATTCTGCCGAGCTGGGCCTGCGCTTCGCATACGGCAATTTCTACCTGCAACCAGGTTTGAAATTTATACTGTTCCGTCCAAAGTTCGCCCATTTCGGGCAGCGTATAGCGTTCTATCAAGGGAAGCACTGGGCCTAAAGCAACCGGACTATTTTATAAGGAATGTGTCAGATATGCGCAGCAACTCATAATTTGCCAGGCTTAGCGCACCTAATAGCAAACCCAAGCGCGCACCCAATAGAGTTATGAACTTATGAAATCTCCGAAATACATCGGGAAACATCGGTAGTTAGACCATGCAGACCACCTGTCGTTTAGTCTTACCGCTGTTTCCATCTATCTCTGCTTCCACACACCTTACAGATCGATCCTCTCTCAACTCATGCCTGTAGAAATTACAAACTGGGCGCTCAGCTCTTATCACGCATTTAACCGCAGCCTGGGCTTCATGGCCTGGAATACGTTTTTAGCCATTATTCCTTGGGCTATTAGCTTATGGATTTTTAGAGGGCGCGGTTCCGGAGCAAGAAGCGTAGGATGGTGGATTGGGTTTGCTACCTTCATGGCATTTTTGCCCAATGCACCCTACGTGCTCACTGACATTATTCACCTGGTCAGATATATTCGCCAGGGCGCATCTATGTGGACAATTGTGTTCGTTTGGATGCCGCAGTATTTCTTATTTATGCTGATTGGCACAGAAGCGTATGTGCTGTCACTGATTAATATGGGCGAGTATTTGCGCAAGCAAGGCTATACCCGGTGGATAGGCCGCCTGGAAATAGCTGTCCATGCCCTTTGCGTATTTGGCATTTATCTCGGTAGGGTGCCTCGGTTCAATAGCTGGGATTTACTTACCCACCCGATGAGCATTGCCAACTTCATTATCCACGACATGTTTCAGCCACAGGCACTGGCAATGATGGCTGTAGCCTTCTGCGCGATCGCGTTCATCTACTGGCCTCTCAAGCACCTTACCCTCGCCACGATTCTCTACTGGCAATCACCCGAGTACCGGCGCACCTTAAAAAAAATTCGTCCTTCTCATAGCCTGACAAACTAACGCTCACAGATGGACGAACTAATAAATCAAAAAACCACTTCCAACAACGCCTCAAAGTTGTTGGAAGTGGGCTTCTGCTTGTAGCTTCTCAGTTGTTGAATACAGCTATCTTTATGAGGTGAGATCCCTAACGCTTTTAGCTGTCGAGCAATTACCGTGCCCCAAAACAAGCCTTGAGCAAGCGTGGTAACGTTAGCCGCACGGCGCTGAAAGCTCACGCTGCTGAAGTCTAACAGCATCGGTTGCTTACGGTCAGAAACAACAACATGATGGGTCACGCAGCGAAGATTGCCATGATCCATACCGACTTGGTCAAGGCGAAAAGCTTGTGCCAACACATGCCTCATAATATCGAGCGCGTCACTGCGGGTGGGCTTCACGCTCAGCCATTCGCTCAGCGGCTGACCTGTGGCATAGTCCATCACCAAGAAGTTAGTCGTAAACGCGAAAATACGCGGCCCCACTTGCACCTCATTGGCCTGTGCCAAGCCTTTTGCCTCCAGCTCAAAGCTCTCCTGTGGCGCATCCATTCGCCTGATTTTGAGGGCCGCTAAACGGTCATGCCACCGAACCAGCAGCACCAGCCCGCAGTAACCCAACCCTAAACAGTGCCACTGCGCTATCTGCTTTGGCCCAAAATTATAAATGCCTGTAACACCCAGCGTTAGCAGCTCACGCCTGCGGCCTTCATCGAGACTTACGGCTGGATAACAGAGCAGTTTTCTGGCACCACTCTGCAAGAAGTCAGACAGAGAAATCAGCTCACCGACACCCATTCATCTAAACAATTTTGTAGTAAGCAATTTTGTAGTAAGCAACATTGCAACGACATTGCATAGACCGGCTACATCTGCGAAGGGGCAGCAAACACCTGCAACAGAGACCAAAAAACTTTCACAGCCACCAAAATAAGCCCTGTGATTATGCTCAGGTGAATCACCATCGCGGGGGAATGGAGCACAGCCAACCCAAACCCGAACACCAGAAGACACGCAATACTTTTATTCATGGGGGCCTCCTACAGAAAGTCGCGGTCAACGACGCTAACGCTTGCACGTCAATGTCTATGGCCTAGATATCTCCAGCCTAGCGACCAGGCTAGGCTGAATTGCGCCAATGAGAGAAACCGTTGCAATGCTTAACGCAGTCGCAAAATTAGGTATCTTCCAGAATTAGATATCTGCCAGAATTAGATATCTGCCAGAAATTTAGATGTCTGCCAGATTAGATGGCTGCCAGATTAGATATCTGCCAGATTAGATATCTTCCGGCTGCATACCGGAAACAACGGGTGCCGTATTACTCAGCTTTAGATTGGGATGATCGCTTTCTACCTGACGGCAGTTCCATTCATTTTTAAAGAGCAGCACAGGACGGCCATAGCTATCTTTTACAGCGGCTGTATTGAATATGCGCCCCGCTTTCTCTAGCGCATCCCAACCGCCTGTAACCCAACGCGCTACGTTATAACCAATCGGATCTAGCCGAGTCTCCACGTTGTATTCATTTTTGAGCCTAAACTGCACCACTTCAAATTGAAGCTGACCGACCGCCGCCAAAATGGGGTCGCGTTTGGATTCATCTGCAGAATACATAATCTGCACCGCGCCTTCTTCTCGCAGTTCTGAGACGCCTTTACGAAACTGCTTGAATTTTGAAGGGTTTGGATTTTTGAGATAGGCAAACATTTCAGGAGAGAAGAAGGGAATGCCTTCGTACTCTAGTTTTTCGCCCTGATAAATGGTGTCGCCAATGGCAAACACGCCAGGGTTATTCAGGCCAATCACATCGCCAGGATAGGCAACTTCAAGCGATTCACGCCCCTGACCAAAGAGCTTTTGGGGGTGAGAAAGCCGCACGTTTTTTCCGGTGCGGGCATGGTTCACCACCATATCTTTTTCAAACTTCCCGGAGCAGACGCGGATAAAAGCAACGCGATCGCGATGTCTCGGATCCATATTGGCCTGTAGCTTAAAAATAAACCCCGAAAATTCTTCTTTTGTGGGCGGCACTGCGCCAATGGTGCTCTCATGTGCGCCAGGCTTCAGCCCATAGTCCAAAAACGCTTCTAAAAACAGCTCTACGCCAAAATTGGTCATCGCACTGCCAAAAAAGATAGGCGTCATCTGCCCAGCATGCACCATTTCTAAATCTAGCTCAGGGCCAATCTCATCGAGCATTTCCAGCTCTTCTGAGAACTGCTCAAATAGCTCATCGCCCACCAGCTCTAACAACTTGGGATCATCAATATCTAGCACCGTATCCTTAGCTTCTTTGCTGCCATGGGCAGTGCGCTCAAATAGATGCACTTTGCGGCTACGGCGATCAAATACGCCTTTAAAGCGATCGCCCATTCCAATCGGCCAATTCACCGCATAGGTTGTTAGCCCCAGCTCCTGCTCAATTTCATCTAGCAGCTCCAACGGCTCTCGTCCAGGCCGATCCATCTTATTAAAGAAGGTAAAAATTGGCATATCGCGCATGCGACAGACCTCAAAGAGCTTGCGTGTCTGTGGCTCCAGCCCCTTCGCTGCATCCTCTAGCATTACCGCATTATCGGCAGCCGCCAACGTTCGATACGTGTCTTCACTAAAGTCCTGGTGCCCCGGCGTATCGAGCAAATTAATCCAGTAGTCGTCATAACTGAACTGAAGCACTGTAGAGGTAATCGAAATGCCCCTTTGCTGCTCTAAGGCCATCCAGTCAGACACCGCATGGCGCTGCGCCCGCCGGGCCTTCACTGACCCCGCTTCGTGAATAGCACCCCCGTACAGCAACAGCTTCTCAGTGAGCGTCGTTTTGCCCGCGTCCGGGTGAGAAATAATCGCAAAATTTCGGCGCTGCTCTACAGCTTCAGCAATTTCGCTACTCGCAACAAGGGTGGAGGTCATCAGTTCAGCTCGGGTCGCTTTGATAGGAAGGAATCAGCCTAACAATTGTAGTTCCTCTTTGCGAAACTCTTTCCACCCCCCGTTTTAGCCGTTGCGCCTATCGCGCTCACACTGCTCAACCCAACCGAACTAAGCCTGTAGCTGCCGCATCATCACACTTCTTAACCCTGCTTCAAGGTGACAGTCATCCAATTGGTTACATTCATCACCCTAAACAAAGCACTTAACCTGTTTTCATGCACCGAAGCAAAGATTTATACCGGATTCCGTCAATCCTTGCAGACCAGGGATAGACGTTACATCCCTCTCCAAATATTCGTGAAGACAAGCCATCAGCTCAATTCAGGCTACTTATTATTAAAAGCGACCGGAGTGCCAATCTACTAACTGGAAATAGGCTACGCATACTCAATGCGGTCACCTTGATATCGTCACTCGTGCATTTGCTTAGTAGTCATACGGAGTAGCGCGTTATCATGCTTCTCAGATGCACCTCTAGTCCCTTAATTATCTTAAATTTTTAAGGTTTTTCACACTAAACCATCAACATGAATTTTTCATGAAAGCTGGGGGATAACGACTAAGTGTTTTCTACTATAAGAAGTGCTCTTAGCTGTATTAATTAATACTCTACAGACAGATTATTTTTTGGAGATTAAAATCAAATGAATTTGATGAAAAAGTGTATCGCCGAAGCGGTCGGTACGTTTTGGTTAGTTTTAGGCGGGTGCGGCAGTGCCGTACTAGCAGCTACTTTCGTCGGTGCGGATCTAGGTAATGGCGTTGCCTTTCCGTTGGGCTTAGGGTTCTTGGGTGTATCCCTGGCCTTTGGTCTTACAGTACTGACAATGGCCTACGCAATCGGGCATATCTCAGGCTGTCACTTAAATCCTGCGGTTTCTTTCGGCTTATGGGCAGGCGGACGTTTTCCCAGTTCTGAGCTGTTGCCTTACATCATTGCCCAAGTCATTGGTGCAATTGTGGGTACTGCCACCATCTACATCATTGCCTCTGGTCAAGCCGGTGTAGATTTAACGGGTGCTACTTGGGCAGCCAATGGTTTTGGTGAGCTGTCTCCTGGCAAGTTTGGCCTAGTCGCCAGCTTCATTACAGAAGTGGTCATGACGTTTATTTTCCTAGTCGTCATTTTAGGTTCTACTGATGGCCGCGCGCCAAAAGGCTTTGCCCCTATTGCTATTGGCATGGCCCTAACGCTCATTCACCTCATCAGCATTCCAGTCACGAATACGTCTGTTAATCCAGCGCGTAGTCTTGGCCCAGCACTCTTTGCGGGTGCAGAATACCTTTCTCAGGTCTGGTTATTCTGGGTAGCGCCTATTTTAGGTGCGGTGCTGGCTGGGTTCTTCTACAAGAGTGTGCTTGAAGAAGAAGCTAAGCCTGATATCGTCGGTGGCGTATCCTCTAAGCAGCCAGTGGCATAAGCTTGTGCTCAAGTCATCTCGCTTAGTTGCCGAGATGGCTCATCGCGCTGAGTTGCCGCGCTGAGTCATTTAAAGTTGAGTCATTTAATGGGGGAGCAGGTTGGCGCGATCGCAACTGTTGTAAATAACAACCGCAAACCCAATACACACCACAAAAAAGCACATCCCGTCACTCAGGATGTGCTTTTTATTGTTTTTTGAGGTTCTTTTTTACTAGCAGTGCCTCTAGCTTTCAGAGACTCTAGCTTTCAGAGACTTTGCTGGCCTCACTCATCTGATTAGACTTGCGCGCCACGAGTCGATCTGCCAAGCCAAAAACGAGGGTAGGGAGTATGAGCATAAGCACAAAGCCTGAGAGAAAGACAGCCGCTTCCAGCGGAGTAGGCGCATAGAAGAGATCAGTGACGTGAGTGTAGGCCAACATAAGCAAATCCTTGAAGTTAAGGAATGGGCAATGAAAAATTAGGCTAATCCAGCTCTAGTGGTAGCACTCCTTTTCATGGCTTGCGATCGCAATGTAGTGAAGCGTATTGATTCGCCACCTATCCTCACTTTTCTACAGCCAGCGTCAAATACTGATAACGATCAAGCTAAAAATAATCAGCACGAATAGCACCAGCCTGACAGCGTTTTTGCGCTGCCAAGGAATGTGATAAATCTCTTCCGGCTTGAGTTCGGGCTGAGCGTCCACACTTTGGTAGAGGGTGCAGCTCATAGCATGGGGACGCTTATCAAAAGTACAGCTATCGTCGGCTTCATAGGCGCAAGTAGAACATAAAGGCGCAGCGCCTGTGGCTCGGTGCAAGTCTATGCCAGGATGTCCGTGGGCTTTCAGTTCAAGATTACAGTTAGGACAGGTAATCGCAGTCGAAGGGTTAGAGGTCGAACATCTGGGACAAACAGGCATAACAAACGCATTCATCTCACAACACTGCTCACCAGCATAGTCAATCGGCCCCTTTTTGGATTCGGTAAACCGCACGATAACGGCCCTTTCAATGCACAGATAGTTTGTCAGAATGGAGAGGTAACTCTTGCCGTGACGGAGCGAATTGATGGATACCTCTAACTTACTCAGACAGCTGTTGATGCTCGGCATTGGCACAACATCGCTCGTCGCTGAGCGGGTAAAGCAAATGAGTGAGGAACTGGTTCGCGACGGCAAATTAGACTCTGATCAGGCCAAGGGATTCGTCGATGACTTCATGAGTCAGTTCAATATTGATCAAGCAGCCGTAGAGCAGCAAATGCAACGGCAAGTGCGCAACATCATGCAAGATTTGGGGGTGCCTCGCCAATCAGAGATGGATGAGCTACGCGGACGGCTAGATCGATTGGAGCGACAGCTCAGAGATTTGGAAAATAAGCAGTGGCGATAACCTCGACGCGGCTTGGCCATTGCACTTCCCTATCCGACTTAGACGACACTCAGTCCACCGTGTACACTGTGCGAGGAAACTTGAGTACACCTGAATTTTTAAATTCTGAAGATTCATGAGAGAAATTCTAATTAGCTTTGGTGTAGTCGCCGCTTGCTGCGTGATGCTGCTCATCGCTCAGTTTACGGGTGGCGATGGTGAACAGGCGATCGCTGGGAAAACAACCGACGCACCCGCAGCGACAGAAACACTGGTAGCCCAAGGTAGTGCAGACGATTTAAAGATAGAAGAGGAAACTATGGCAGCAGATGAGAACGTAGTGACGACGGACTCTGGTTTACAGTACGTCGTAATTGAAGAAGGTGATGGCGCATCACCACAGCCAGGGAACCGAGTCTTTGTGCACTATGTTGGCACCTTAGAGAACGGCACTAAGTTTGATAGCTCCCGCGATCGCGGCCGCCCCTTTGACTTCACCATTGGCCAAGGCCAGGTGATTAAAGGCTGGGACGAAGGCGTCGGTGATATGAAAGTAGGCGATCGCCGCAAGCTCATCATCCCCCCTGAGCTAGGCTACGGCGCTCGTGGCGCGGGCGGCGTAATTCCTCCCAATGCGACCCTCATCTTTGATGTAGAGCTTTTGCGCATCGGCAGCTAAAACCCCACGACCTAACGGTTAACCCATCAAAACCTAGCCCCCCTGTGACTTACACATACATAATCACAGGGGGGCTAGGTTTTAGCAGTAACGCCTCAAAACCACTGTTAAGACGCACCACCGATAGTTAAAATCACCAGCTAATTCGGCAACGTTGAACGCTCCGTAGCATCCAGCGTAACGTTGAGGCTATTCATCGAAAGCTGTTTGAGCGTAGAAACTAACGTCGGATAGACCTTATCCACAGTTATCTCAGCTAAATGTTGATCATCGGCCATCAAAGGCGTTCCCTCATCAGTCAACAAACAAGACGTTAAATCTTCCGAGCAGAGATACGCCATCGGATCGATAAACGACAATGTTTCATCTTTTGAACTCAACACCTCAGCTAAGTGTTGATTATGCTCAATTGCAAACCGATTAACCCGCTCTGATGCCATATCAATCGTCGCCGACTCACACACCTGCGGATCGCGCGATGGGTAATTGAATCTTTTCTGAAACTGACAGTCCGGAGGAATCATCGCCGTAGCATTAGAGCCAACCACTAACAAAGATGCCCCTTTCTGCTTCACCTGCTTATGCAGTGAATTCAACTCCTCATCGTAAAACGCTAAGGCCCTTTCCCAATCTTGCTCAGCCAACCGTAAGTAAACAGGATTCGAGAAATACAGCCTCAGAATCACAATATCTCCACTATTAAGAGAGCTCATGACCGCACGCTGCAAAAACTGCGGATCAACTTCACACTCACTTTGCTTCGCACTCAAAAGTTGGCCATAGGTATCCAGCGGATACGGGCAGTGATAGCCATTCAGCATCGTAAACTCATAACCCAAATCATGGGCCGCATAGGCAACGTGCTTACCAATCACACCGGCAAAGCTATCGCCTAACAACACCAACTTTGATCCATCAGTCGCCAAACAATCAGCCACAAACGCCTCATCGACCATCGGCGCAGCTCTATAGTCATCACCATTCAGATGATGAGGCGTCATATTGCACTCACGCATACGAGTATCAGCTGCCGATAAAGCCGCCTGTACGTCAGCATCATTCGCCGAAGCTGCCATGAGGCGACTCGTCTGCGCACCAAATGTGGACAGCTCATGGTCGCCTAAATAAACAACGCTGGAGTGTAAGTATTCAGGTTTCCTTAACGTGATGGATTGAGCCGTAGCGATAAGGTGTACGCATGGCCTCTTTATCCACGAACATAACGCTATCATCCGCATTAGAGCCCTTGACTTCAGAGGGTCTGATAGAGATTGTCTTGC
>JBGCGG010000209.1:0-11453 GCA_045110585.1 Phormidesmis sp.
TTCCAAAAACTTTCTTGCTAGCGTCCCCCTATTTTGCTAATTTGGTTAAGCGCAAAACGCGCAAGCCGGGATAGCTCAGCTGGTAGAGCAGTGGATTGAAAATCCTCGTGTCGGCGGTTCAAGTCCGCCTCCTGGCATTCAAATAGTCAATTACCCCAAGCTGTTACTGGTTGGGGTTTTTTATTGTCAAGGGTTTCCGCATACGCTTTAGAGGCATTAAGCAACCTTGAATCCGTTCAGTTTTGAGAGCTGTTTTATGATGAGAGCCTAATTACACGGGCGCTATGGCTTCTCCTTTTCCAGGAATGGATCCCTATTTAGAACAGCCTGCTGTCTGGTTGTCGTTTCATCTGGTCGAAATTGACTGGTTGCGTGGAGATGCTTCGTTACCTATCAGATGGTCTTAATGGGTCATCAGACTATTGCGTTTTAGTCAGTACATCTGATCAGTACATCTGAACAAAGACCTGTTGCGCAGCTATATTCATTTGGTCTCAGAGAAACGTTGCCTACTTTCTTTCTGCCTCTACCACAGGCAGGCGAAACAGTCGCTGTGGACATGCAGTGTGTCTTTGAAGGCGTTATCGAACGGGCTAGCTATGATGCACGAATTGACGACGCTCAGCCATTGCAGTCTCCTAGCCTATCGATAGAAGATCGAAAATGGGTAGCAGAACTACTCGGTTAAGGGTTGAAAACCCTTAACCGAGTAGTTCTGCTAAAGGACTTTAGGAAATGATTGCTTTAGGCTGAAGCCGTCTTTGTGGCACTTGTTCATTGACCACCACGATTGTCCATGTCTTCATACAGAACCTGAGTTCATGAACCTCGTAATGGTCTGCCGTAAAGCGTGATCACTAACGGGCAATCTGTTCTAGCAACTGGCATTGCCTACACCTATTTGAGAACAGAAAACCGTGAACTATAAATCGATATTGAATGACGTTGATGCTCTCGTGAGCAACCTCGTTGGCGAGCAGTTGGGCTTTTGGCATTGTGGGTATCATCCTTGGCCAGCGTGGGGCTGGGCCGCCACAAATGCCCACCAATCTAATCAGAACTCGCCTTGGGCCAAATCTGTTGAAGCGGCTCGCTGCGAGGTATTATTCCCTTTCCCTCAGCCTATAACTGTCAACTACGGCTACGAGAATCGGCAAACGCTGAACTGCGTGAAACAGACAATTGCTGGCTACAGGCCAACTAACTATTTCCAGCACGTTTGATATCAGCACGTTTAATAAATGACATTGACATAAATGATTAAAGAGATATTGAGGGCTATGCGCTTACAGGCTGCACCCTTGTCCTTAAAACCCCGTAGAGGCTGAGTATGCTCGCCCTCTACGGGGTTTCTTGTTATTGGCTGCGGGTGTTTATTGGCTGCTGCTGTGCGATCGCTCGCCTGCTACGTCTGCCTTGGGCCAATTTGCTCAGACGTATTCACGCTTTAAGCAATCTGTGATGACTTCATGGTGATTGAAGGCAAGCTGCATTTTCTGCGCTTCTTCGACAGGTATCCATTTAGCTTCGACGACTTCTCCTTTGGAGACTTGAGGCGCTAGTGCCGGTAGTTCAGCATCGCCTAGATGAAACATGAGTGCGTATTTGAGGGTAACGTTTTGTCGACGTAATGGCGTGCTGTATACCTCGTAGGGGTGGTCAAGGTTGCCTTCAAATCGGAATTGCTGGAGCAGTTGTGGAATATCTAGTCCGAGTTCTTCCCACACTTCGCGGTAGACGGCTTCGGTGGCGGTTTCGTCATAGTCCAGGTAGCCACCAGGCAGGCCCCACAGCCCTACTCCGTCTGGCAGGTCTTCACCGCGTTGCCCGAGGGGGACGTAGCGATCGCCTCCCTTTTCAAAAAACAGCACGGGCAAAACAGTTACACTCCGACTAATCCAAATCTCTTGGCCGTCAACGTGGATGCAGCGATTGGGCGTACTTTTGAATTTCACAGATTTCCATCACAAAAAGGGACGCTCTGAAGAACGTCCCTTCATGATAAATGACGGGTGGTTTGCATAAATGACGGGTGGTTTGCACTCCGTGCGCAGCTTTTTAGGCAGATGCACCAACTGCAGACGTGCTAGCCTGCGATGCTTCATAGGTTGGATAATCCGTGTAGCCTTTTGCACCCGGCGTATATAGCGTTGCTTGATCTGGGGCTGGGTTGAGTGGCCAGTTGTTTTTAAAGCGGATGGCAAGATCGGGGTTGCTAATGTATGGGCGGCCAAAGGCGATTAGATCTGCATTGCCGGATGCGATCGCTGCTTCTGCCTGCTCTTTGTCATATCCGCAGTTCCCGATAATCGTATTCTTGAATACCTGCCTGAACTCAGCGAGACTCATGGGTTCGCCTTGCTCGTGGAAGCCAAAGGCTAGCCCATCCATAACATGTAGGTAGGCCAAATCGTAGCTATTGAGCTGTTTGGCTACGTAGGTGAAGGTCTCCCGGTAGTCGGGGCCGCCCATATCGTTAAAAGCGCCATTCGGCGAGATTCTGACGCCTACTTGGTTAGATGGCAGCACTGTTAGCACAGCTTCTACAATCTCTTTCAAGAAGCGATATCGATTTTCTAAGCTGCCGCCGTAGCGATCGCTTCTTTGATTCGTTGTGGAGTCTAAGAACTCATTGATTAAGTATCCATTTGCGGCGTGAATTTCTACGCCATCAAAGCCTGCGCTTTTTGCATTCTCAGCGGCTTTGCGATAATCCTCGACAACGCCCGGAATTTCTTCTATTTCTAAGGCTCTAGGCACTTCGTATGGCTTTTTGCCTTCTGCTGTGTGAGACTCACTGTTTTCAATTCTGATAGCCGAAGGGGCAACGGGGAGTTGGCCATTTTCTTGGAAGTCGCTGTGGGAGGCTCTGCCAGTGTGCCAAAGTTGCACAAAAATGGATGAGCCTTGGTTGTGCACGGCTTCTGTGACCTGTTTCCAAGCTTCAGTTTGTGCTTCGTTATAGATGCCGGGGGCATGTTGCCAACCGTTGCCCTGTTTGGATGGGGCAGTGCCCTCGCTGATAATTAGTCCGGCGTTAGCGCGTTGGGCATAGTACTGAGCCATCAAAGCATTTGGGATTCTATCTTCACCGGCTCGGCCTCGGGTCATGGGCGGCATAACGATGCGATTGCTGAGTGAAAGCTCGCCAATCGTGTATGCGGATAGGAGATGGGGCGTTTGGGGTTGAGATGTCATAGGTGTTCGTGGATAGCGTGTGCTTTGAAGCGGAGCCTCGGAACGGGTGTCTTTGAGAAGTAGTAGACCGGTTGACTACAATTGAACCTTATAGCGGAAGAAGAAAACCTGACTCTAACTAGCGGCAGATTCTGGGTCGGCAGATTCTGGGTGTGCAGATCAGCGTGTGTAAATCAGCCCATGTCTGCAATGTTTAGCACCTGTCCAAATATGAGCTTGGTAAATGTTTTTAAGGGCTCTGTGGAGCTAGCTAGTTTGGAGCGTATCATTGCACCTTGCCAGCTTGATAGGATAAAACTTGCCAGTTCGTCAGTAGGTGGCTGGGTGAGTTCACCTGCTTCGTAGGCGGCTTGTAGGCAGTTTGCTAAGTGCCGCTCCCAGTCTGAAAATATTTGGTTGAGGCGATCGCGAAAAACTGGATTTTGCGCAGACATTTCCTGCGCTAAGTTGCCTAATAAGCAACCCTCTTCACAGCTGCTGGCGTCCATTTCGCTAAGGCCATACTCAAAGTAGCTATTGAGTCTTGCTAGGGGCGACATCTGCTCATTGCCGAGGGTGTCCGCTAGTTTTTGCTGATAGCTTTGCGCTGATGCCTCAATAATGGCTAGCCCAAAGTCTTCTTTGCTCTCAAAATAATAATAAAAAGAGCCTTTCGGGACTTCTGCGAGCGTGAGAACGTCGCTGAGCCCTGTGGCATTAAAGCCCTTCCGGACGATGAGCGCACGGCCAACTCGAATGAGATCGTCGCGTTTGCGGGTGCGTTTCACCATGTGTCCGGAGGTCTTTTTGTCGCTGATGCTGTGAGCGCTGATGCTGTGAGCTTAGTCGAGGCGATCGCCAATCGCTTCTTCTAAGATATCTGCCATACTCTTGCCTTCGGCTTGGGCTTTGGCTTTCATCTTGGCAAATAGCTCGTCGGAAACGCCCACTCGGTTGCGGCGACGGCCTGAGCCTTTGGGCTTGGCAGGCACGTAGGTTTCGCTGAAGCTACGGAGCGCTTCGAACGTGTAGCGATCGCAAAAATCACCAAAGCTCTCACCTTTTTCCCGATTTTGCTTAAAGCAAGCAAATAACGGCTCGAACGTCTTTTCCAGGTCATCCTGGTGCATTTTGTCCATAAACGGACGCGCCAATCGGGTTTGATTCGGTGCCCCGCCTAGCCAAACCTGATAGCTATTCGGTGCCTGACCCACAAAGCCAACCTCTGCGATGTAAGGGCGGGCGCAGCCATTGGGGCAACCTGTCATCCGGGTCACAAACGTCTCACCGCGTAGCCCAAGCCTGTTCATTTGCTTGCGCAATCGTGTCAGCATGCTCGGAATAATTCGCTCAGATTCTGTGACAGCTAAGCCACAGGTAGGCAGCGCAGGGCATGCCATGGCATAGCGCTCTAGTGAGTCCACCTTGCTGTCAGGCGTAATTCCATCACGATCTAAAATCGCCTGAATGGCATCTTTATCGCTGGGATTAATTTCATATAGAACAACGCTTTGGTTCGGTGTCACCCGCATTGGAACATTGAATCTTTCAACAATTTCCTTGAGCGCGGCTTTGTTTCGTAGGGTGCCGTTGTTATGCACTCGGCCATTGCGGACATGCACCCCTACAAACAACTTGCCATCGCCTTGTTCATGCCAGCCAAGGTAGTCCTCAAACTTCCACTCCGGCAGCTCACGGTAAGGTTCTAGCTTTTTACCAAATCGCTGTTCAACTTCCTCAATGAACTTGGGTAGCCCCCAACGATGAACCAGATACTTCATCCGAGCCAAGCGGCGATTGAATCTTTCACCGTAGTCTCTTTGGGTAAAGACAATAGCTTTGGCTAAGTCGTATACATCATCTTTATCGACGTATCCAATGTGGTCGGCTACGCGTGCGAATGTTTCAGCCTTGTTGTGGGTGCGGCCCATGCCGCCGCCAGCCATCACGTTAAACCCCTGTAGTTCGCCATTATCATCCGTGATGACAACAAACGTGATGTCTTGGGTATAAGCGTCAACTGAGTTGTCTCCAGGAACGGTGACCGCGCACTTGAACTTACGGGGCAAATAGTACGTGTTGTAAATCGGCTCAACGGATGTCTCAAAGTCCGTGGCCACGCGGCCACCTTTCCGGGCTGCGACAACGGCGGGATCTTCTTCAGTGGTCACCGCCTTCTCGCCGTCTAACCAAACTTCGTAGTAGGCCGGTGTTTGGGGGGTGAGCAAGTCGGCAATGTTTTTGGCGTACTTGCGCGCGAGAACATACTCAGGCTTGTTTTTGTAGGGTGCGGGCGGCGCCATGACGTTACGGCTCAAGTCTCCACACGCGCCGAGGGTAGACCCCAGACTGTTGATGATGTCTGCAAGGGTTGCTTTCAGGTTCTTTTTGAGGATGCCGTGGAGCTGAAAGGCTTGGCGTGTGGTGGCGCGGAGAGTGCCATTACCATACTTGTCTGAGATATTGTCGAGGGTGAGGTATAGCTCAGGGGAGATGTAGCCACCGGGGTTACGGAGGCGGAGCATCATGGAATAGGGCTTTTCCTGGCCGCGCACAACCTCGTCTCGGTTGTACTGCTGGTAAGAACCGTGGAACTTGAGGATTTGGATGCCCGCTTCGGTGAAGTGCGTGGTGTCTTGCTTTAGCTCAGTCGCTACGGGTTCCCGCAAAAACTGGCTGCGCTCTTTTATACCTTCGAGCTTGGAGACCTTTTTCTCAGCTCCGTCTTGAAGTTGGGATTTTAGGGGCGTTTGAACCATTGGTAGCGATTTGGGGAGGTAAAGATGGGCAAAGGTTGTGTGAACTGACTAATCCCCGGTAATCCGGTCGGGATTGTGGTGTATGTAGTAAAAATTCTATCACCGTGGCATAAGGAAGGTGACTAACTCTCAAGAAAACGACTTATTCTAAAGTGGATTGCGAAACGTTATTTAACATCGCCTACTTATCCCCGCATCAAAGTCCAGAAGCTACGCCAGGAGCTACATTTTATGACTGATTCCATGATGTATAGCGAGGATATGTTTGTCTTTCTTACGCCTGATGCAAGTGAGACTTTTATGACACCTCCTGAAATGATAGAGAAGCTTAAGGAGATTGTGCAGACACACGAAAGCCAGCTTTCACCTGATTTGCAAAAGCTGGCTGACGCTGAATCGCGGGCAAAGTATTTGCTAGAGACTCACTGTGAGTTTGAAGTAGCACCGGGCGAGGCCGTGCAGTGGTATGCGGTGCGATTAGAGAAGTAACACCCAGCTCCGCGTTTCCCTGCGAAAAAAGCTGATGAGCGACGTCGAAGTTAGGTTACGTCAATTGCAGTTACGCCACTACAGTTTTCATCGCTAGTGCTACTTTTTTCTCGGCGGGCTGCTCCAGCTCGGCTGCAATGCCAGGGCCGAAGAACGTTTCAATTTTTTCACGCTTTTCCTGCCACTTTTCAAAGGGGACATAGGGGGACTCAAATTCCAGGACTAACGCGTATGCGCCATCTCGCTGTTCTTCGCGGATGCCTGCTAATACGGGGCGCTGCGTGTCGTTAGGGCTGAGACCTAGCCGCTCTAGGGTTTCGTCTAGGTGGGCTTCTTGGCCGTAGCGATAGCGGGTAACGTCTTTACGGACTTGGGTTTGGGTTTGGGTGGCTTGGTCACGGAGGGCGATCGCAGCTTCGCTAGGGAGGGTGGTGTAAGGCACCGGCTCTAGTTCAGCCGCACGTAGGGCGAGTCCCCCCAGTAAGATGGGTACCCCATAGAAGAAGCCCACTAGATTGAGGGTGGCATTTTCTTGGGCGTAGGCGACAAATCCGACGATGGTGAGTATGCCACCTACGACTAAAAGAACACCGCCGAGGGGGATTTTGCGAAGCATGAGGTTTGGTCCTTGGAATCAAAGAGGCGGATTAAATGGCCTGAGCTGCCGTTGCTAAGCCCAGGCTCTAAACTTAGGCATGGATGCAGATGCAGTTGTGACCGTATGTGCTTATCCTATAAAGAAATGTAACTCATCTCGGAGACCCATCGGATATGGAATTTGCCGCGCTTCAAACCAGAATCGAGCTGATCCGCTCCAAACGGCAGTCATTGTTGAAGCTTCTGGAGCAGCCCGGGATTGGGTCTTTGCGTATTGATATCAATCAGGCGCTCGAAGAGATGGATGATTTGCTAGAAGAATTTGATCGTGCTTTTCCTAATCAGGTAGCCTCTTAAAGTAGTTCATATGACGGGGCTCATATGGCTCACAAAAGATCAGCCACCAAATTAAGACGCAAACAATGGGACAGACTTTCACCGCCGAAATTAATCATCAGGGCACCGTTCACAGCATTCAGGTTCCAGATGATCAGACTGTATTAGCCGCAGCTCAGGCGGTGGGGCTAGAGTTGCCGACGTCTTGTAATTCGGGCGTTTGTACGACTTGTGCGGCGCTAATTTTGGAAGGCTCCGTGAATCAGGAAGATGGCATGGGCGTGAGTCCGGAGCTGCAAGCCGATGGCTACGCACTGCTGTGTGTGGCGTTCCCAACGTCTGATTTAAAGATTGAGACAGAAAAAGAGGACGAAGTGTATGCGCGGCAGTTTGGCCAGCCGTGATTAGCTGGTCAGCCGTGGTTAGTTTGCGCCGCTGTGATGAGAAGAGATGAGTGTATGCAGACGAAGCTGATTACGCTGGATGTCTCTTTGCTGAAGCCGGGTGCTGGTGGGGTAATGCGCTCCGATGAATTGCGATCGCGCATTGAAGCCCAGCTCGCCCAGCACGGCTCACCGCTCCGTTGGGCAATTACCGCAGTGGATAAATCTGTTCAGACTGCTCATGTCGAAGCTGTTGTCACCATGTTATAGGTGGCACGCTTACATCGATGGCACGCTTATCAATGGCACGCTCACACACAACTAGACCTCACACAACTGTCCTGGTGATTCCCACCGGTATTGGTGCTGCGATGGGTGGCTATGCCGGAGACGCGCTGCCCGTCGCTCGGATGTTGGCACAGGTCACAGATAGCCTCATCACCCACCCCAATGTGATGAATGGGGCGCAGCTCTATTGGCCTATACCCAATGCGTACTATGTGGAAGGCTATGGTCTCGATCAGTTTGCTGCGGGGAAATGGGGGCTGCAGCCGGTGCATCAAAATCCGATTGGTCTAGTGATTGATCAGGCGGTAGAAGCGGATTTGCGGGTGCGTCATTTGCAGGCAGCAGATGCGGCTAGGGCAACGCTAGGGCTAGATATTCGTGCCCATGTGGTGACTGATGCGCCTTTAGGCGTGACGCTAAAGACGGCTGAGTCAGGGGCGTCTTGGGGGACATTAGAGAACCCAGGGAGCTTGCTGCGGGCCGCAGAGCGATTGATTTTGGAGGCAGGGGCGCGGGCGATCGCAGTAGTTGCTCGCTTCCCAGATGATGAAGATTCGGCAGCGCTAGATGCCTACCGTCAAGGGCAAGGCGTCGATCCATTAGCCGGCGCAGAGGCCGTGATTAGCCACTTAGTCGTGCAGACATTTAGACTGCCGTGTGCCCATGCACCAGCGCTGTTGCCGCTCCCGCTAGAGCCAACGATTTCTCCCCGTTCTGCGGCTGAAGAGATTGGCTACACGTTTTTGCCTTGTGTGCTGGCGGGGCTCAGCCGTGCGCCTCGATTTGTGCCTGATGCGCCTGCGGCTTTCGATGCACAGGCAGATGCGATGTGGGCAAAAGATGTCAATGCCATTGTGGTACCCGCGACGGCGTTTGGGGGAAGTGCGGTGATGAGTTTGGCCCCGGTATTGACTCAGCGAGGCGCTCAGGTGATAGCGGTGGGTGAGAACAGCACGGCGATGGCGGTGCGCGCAGAAGACTTGGGAATTAAGGCCATCTTTGTGAATACTTATTTGGAAGCGGCAGGTGCGATCGCTGCTTTTCGTGCGGGGGTTTCACTTACGGCCCTGCGTCCTCGCATTGAACCTTTGCCGCCATTAGCGTTTCGTCAAAAATCGTTAGATGAAAAGTCAGGAATTTCCTCGCTTCCTGCGGTATCTTTTGAGTGAGGATATGCCCAAGGACGGCTATTTCTACTAACCTGTGCGGTTAAGCGCGTCGAGCAGGATGCTTATACTGAATCTATGGCCTTTATATCTATCGCTTCGCAGCACTAGAGAATCCAACATCTAAAGAACTAAAGAACTGAGGAAAGTAACGACATGGGACTGTTTGATCGCGTGAGCCGGGTAGTGCGCTCTAACCTAAATGCCGCCGTAAGTTCTGCTGAAGATCCGGAAAAGATTCTCGATCAGGCCATCATTGACATGCAGGAAGACCTGATTCAGATGCGTCAGGCGGTGGCCAAAGCAATTGCGTCTCAGAAGCGATCGCAGCAGCAAGCCGATAAGGCTCAAAATGCGGCCAATCAGTGGCAGCAACGTGCCCAGCTAGCTTTGCAAAAAGGGAACGAAGAGCTAGCCCGTGAAGCTTTGGTGCGTAAAAAAGCCCAGGCTGAAACGGCCTCTTCTCTTAAAGCGCAGCTCGATCAGCAGACCGGGACTGTCGATAATTTGAAGCGTCAGCTCATTGCCCTAGAGAGCAAAATTTCTGAAGCGAAGACCAAGAAGGACATGCTTAAGGCTCGCGCGAGTGCGGCCAAAGCAAATGAGCAGCTGCAAAAGAGTGTGGGCAATCTCAGCACGGGCAGCGCCATGAGTGCTTTTGATCGCATGGAAGAGAAAGTGATGATGATGGAGGCCAGCGGGCAGGCTGCCGCTGAGTTAGCGGGCGCTGATCTGGAAAGTCAGTTTGCACAGCTAGAATCTGGCAGCGATGTGGATTATGAGCTGGAGGCGATGAAAGCTCAGATGTTGGGCGGTGCCTCGCCTAGTCAGGAAGCGTTGCCTGCGGCAGATGAGCCGGAAGTTGGAGATAAGCAAACTAAGTTGGACATGGAACTAGAGGAGCTAAAGTCTCAGATTGAGGGGCTTCCTTAGAAAGACTTATTTACTCGTTCAGTAATAAGCAACGCGGCATCTCTATGACAGATGCCGCGTTGCTTATTGAAAAAACTGTGCTTATTTGATTTAAATACCGTAATTCACTAGAGTACGAGCTTAAACAGAATTTTGATCATATTGTCTACATCTTTCTGTGTTATCTGAATTGTCTCGAATGTGTTTACCACATATTTTTCCTTGATCTCACTACTCGTAAAACCTTCCTGTATTAGTGCGAGGAAGTTTAAATCTGTATCGTCAAATGTCAGTGCCCAAGGTTGACTAGCAGTTATTTCTCCATTGCACACCATTTTGAAGTTGCCGAAATTGACGGCGTAAGCATCAATTCCACCAGAGTAGTCCTGACGAAAGTTATCAAAGTGTATATAGCCAGAATCCCAACCAGGATTTAGACTGGCAGCAAGGTTATTAGTAAAATTAGTTAACTTATACGGCTTCCCATTCAGTGTGAGAGTCAGATTTTTTGAGATATTTTCAAAGTAAATAGCATCTTTCCCATATTCCAGTTTTGGATTATTGACAACCACCATAATGAATGTGGTTTTATCTGATTTTAGAAGTTCTCTACGTTTTTTCTCTAGGAGTTCCTGCTTCTTTGACTCTGAGAACCTCTCCGCGACAGCTTTATGACTTACTGCCGCATCTACCACTTCCTTATTCACTGGGATCAGCATAACTTTGCTAACTAGCTTCTTATGAGATAAAGGCCCGCAAGATACATTAAGTTCTCTGTACGCTAAATTCTCCTCTAAAGAGAGCGTAAGCGCCTCTAGCGTTTGTGGATATAGTTTTTCTCTTAGTTTTTCAGCGTTTTGTTCTTCCATAGCAATTTGGTAAGATTCACACCCTGTTGCCATAAGGCATAAAATCATCCCGGCAGGGAATAACTTCCTTGTTCTTGTTGCGAACCAGTCCATTAGTTGAGCAAAATGAGTCTGTTCAGACATGATTGCGATAGGTGTGAATTTACGTACACTTTAAACCAAATAAAAATTGATGTGTTCCTGAAGATTTCAATTATTTCCTATATGCAAACGACACTAACCAGATAGTTAATCATTCAAAATCAACTACTTTTAGCCTAATCACACATACAGGTTTTGCATAGAAATAGATAGACTAAACTGCTTCTGTTCTGATTTGCTTTGCAAGCATGAAACTATGCCGATTGCTGATCGCCTTGCTCCATTACAAACGAATGTCTTTGCCGATATGGATCGGGCGAAGGCGAAGGCGATCGCGGCTGGAAAACCCCTGATTGATCTGTCACTCGGATCCTCTGATTTGCCAACGCCGCCTCA
>JBGCGG010000210.1:0-33726 GCA_045110585.1 Phormidesmis sp.
TCGATAAAAATCTAAACCCAGTTCCCTTGAACACTCTGTCATGGCACAATGAATGCAATAAATTTTGTCAGAGCCTGATTCTAAAGCGTTTCAGGCTCTTTTTCTTTTGTACTGCAACTGGTCGTGAATAATCCAGGCTAAGCTCACCACGCTACCTTCCGCAACGCTGCCGATTTCCACATGGCCACTGTTGGCTGTCACTACGCCGCCATTAAATGTGACACCATTACCAATGAGCGCAAGGGTGCTACCGGGCATAACCTGTAGCCCTGGCGTTGAGCCTTGCTGTACGTGAGGGGCAATGCCGCCGTTGGCTCCTTGGCTGGGGTCAGTGATGTTCAGCTTGGCGATGTTATGCCCTGAGTTGTTGACGGTGATTGAGCCGCTACCTATTTGAAGCCCTATCGGCGCACTGACGGTCATTAGCGGTGGTGCATTTAAGCTGTCTGTGTCAAAGGCAAAGCCGTTTTCGAACGTAATCTGTTCCGCCGTGCTGGCGATAAAAGATCCGGGTACTTGCAGTTGTGCGCTTGGGCCAAAAACGATTCCCGCAGGGTTAATCAAAAACAGGTTGCTGGTGGTGTTATCGACCCGTAAGGTCCCATTGATTTCTGAGGGAAGCTGCCCCGTGACGCGCGTAATAATGTTTTCAACTGAGTTGGGTGCAATGAAGGTGATGGTATCTGCCGGGTCAAGCGAAAATGCTTGAAAGCTGTGAAAAAGGTTTTGTTGAGTTCCGTCGATGGTGGTCGTTCCACCTGTGATATTGCCGTCTACGCTTATTGGGGTTCCAACCCTGCTATCCGGGATAACCTGCGCCTTTACTGGCGGGCTGAAACTCAGTAATCCAACGGCTATAGCCTCAGCGCCGAAAAAAATGAGGGGTGAAAATGCTTTTAATTTAAGGGCTTTCACAGCAATCTCCTGAGGAACATGGTTGCTGTCACTTAAGGTGCCCACCTTTTTCAAACGCGTTTTTTTAAGTGAGAACGCTAGTTAAGAGGATGCATGTAGAGACGCTGTTGTTTTCAGTATTTTTGCGTTGAGTTTCCTGAACCGAGTGCCTGAGCTGAGTGCCTCAGTCGAGTTCCCCAGCCGAGTTCCTTAACCGGCAAACGAATAGCGTTTGCTCACGCTATTCGTTTGCCGATTTAGTGTTGGGTTTAGTGTTGGGTTCGGTGTTGGCGTTTGGCTGAGGGGGGATGCCGTTTGTTGCTTTATTCTCGGCTGATTCTTGTCCTTCGGGGGCTGTTGTTTTGTGGTTAGTACGCGCTGTGGTGGGTGCTTGATTGGCGGGCTCGCCTACGCTGCCGAAAGGTTCGCCGATCCAGTCAAATTTAATCTCGCGTAAGTAGTCCACGACCCAATTTGCTCGGCGTTGCAGCATGTGGTTTGGGTAGGTGTGGGCGACGCCAATGACAGGGACGTTGGCATTCTTGGCGGCGGCAATGCCTGCGAAAGTATCTTCAATGGCAATGCATTCGTTCGCGCTGAGGTGGAAATCGGGATAGGTTTGGTTGAGCTTTTCGATGACGCGGAGGTAGCTATCGGGGGCAGGCTTGCTGCCTGCGACTGAAATATCATCGCCTGCGACAATGACGGGGAAATGTTCGGTCAATCCGGTTTTGGCTAAGGCACTTTCTACTTGCGATCGCTCAACCCCGGTCACGATTGCCATTTTGATGTGGGCCGAGCGGCACCGAAAAATGAGGTCTTCTAAGCCTGGATAAACGGGTAGCTTGTCTAGGCTATCGAGCCAAGTTTGGTAAGCGGCGTTTTCTTTTTTAAGTAGCTTAGTCAGGGTGTCGTCGGTAACGGCGCGACCCCGTTGGGAAAGGAGGGCATTAAGGCAAGCGCGATCGCTTCTGCCTACACATACGTCGTGATAGTCATCTGGGTTAGGCCGCAAATTTTCTGCCAGTAGCACCTGTTCGCTCAATGTCTGACGAATGTTTTCGTCATGAATGATGATGCCATTGAAGTTAAACAGAGCAGCTTTAAGAGCCATAGGTACCCGCAAGGAAAGGCGATCGCCGTAAAAGGGCTAACCAAAGGGCTAACTCAAAGAGCTAACCAAAAGGGCTAATTGCTTATATTTTAGTCATTTCCCTTTTCAATGTAGCTTACGCACTGCCCCGATTCGCCTTAAGAATGACAAGCTGTAAACTTTGAGCAGACGGACTTGCAGCTTGCGATCTACTATAGTTAGCGATCGCGTAAGCGTATCTTTTAGTCTCGTTTCTGATTATCGTCTCAACCCGATGGGGCATCCTAATGATCTGCAAAAGGGATGCATCCAAAACTGTCAGTCTAGTTGAGAAAAATATCGATGTCTCTACAAACCATCCCTACTATTAATAGTGTCTCTATTCCCATTTTGCTTGACTGGTGGCAGCAGCGTAAGCGCATTGCCAGTGCTCGAATTAATCTCAATAGAGCGCTTCCAAAGAGCGATGAAACCTATTTAAAAGCCTATTACCGGCTGATGGAAGTTTACTCGGTGGTGAAATCAGGCGGTGTGAAGGCTCAAACCGAGGCTGTCCATGCGTTTGCCCAGCGTGAGTCGTCTTTATTGCATCAGCGTTTAGCTGAAATAGAGGCAGATGCTACGGCCCCTGATCATGAGAAAAATCATGACAAAGCTAAAATTCAGCAAGAGCTAGATGAGCTGCGCAGTGCCAATGATTGGCGGCTAAAGGCGCTCACCGACATTAATCCTGCGGAAGAAGCCCTGGTGAAGCAGCACCTTACCGATATTGAGAAAACGCTGATACAGGCAAAGTGTGCATGACAGGTGCTTTCTCGACCGCTTCTACAGCGCCTTCTGCGGCCAGCCGCAAAACTGATGTGGTCATTATTGGCAGCGGTTTGGGTGGGCTGGTGGCTGGGGCGCTGCTGGCTCGCTATGGCAGGCGCGTCGTGATTTGTGAAAGTCATACTATTGCTGGCGGTGCGGCCCATGCGTTTACTCGTCGCACCGCCGCTGGCTCCTTCACCTTCGACTCCGGCCCGTCGTTCTACTGTGGTCTTGCTGATCCGGTCTCTGCCAATCCGCTGAGCCAGGTGCTGTCTGTTTTAGGCGAATCTGTCTCAGCTATTCCCTATGATCCTTTTGGCTACTATCACTTTCCTGAAGGCACTTTGCCGGTGTATGGCGATGGTGAAAAGTATCGACAAGCCGTTGAGAAATTTAGCCCAGGTGCGGCAGCTCAGCTAGCGGCGCTAGAGGCTCGGCTACTAAAAATTTATGCCCCGCTTAAATCGATTCCTACTCTGGCATTACGGGCCGATCTCAACCTGTTGCCACTGTTATTGCGGCGCTATCCGCAGGCGATCGCCCAACTGCTGCCATCCCTGAGAGATCTAGATCGTTCGATGGCCCAGGTGATGGCAAAAGCCGTTCCGGCGGGCTTTAACCCTTGGCTAAAAAGGCTGTTGGATTTGGAGTGTTTTTTACTCTCGGGTATGAAATGTGAAGAAACCGTTGCACCTGAGATGGCTTTTATGTTTGGGGAGCGTACCAAATCTGTTATTGACTATCCGATTGGCGGGAGCGGTGCCATTGTTGAGGCGCTGGTGCGCGGATTCAAAAAATGGGGCGGTGAGCTGCGCTTGAAGGCGCACGTTGAGCGGGTGCTGGTAGAGCAAGGCGTCGCCAAAGGCATTGCTTTAAAAAGTGGTGAGATTATTCAGGCGCAAACGGTGATCTCTAATGCCACCATTTGGGACACGTATGAGCATTTGCTCGATGCTGCTGATGTGCCCAGTACTGCTCGGACTAAGGCGTTAGATACCCCGGCGGTGGAGAGCTTCATGCACTTGCATTTGGGCATTCGAGCGGAAGGATTAGAAGACGTGCCGATTCATCATGTTGTTGTTCACGATAGTGAAACAGAGGTAACGGTTCCGGGCAACACCTGCATGGTGTCTATCCCTACGGTGCTAGATCCTCAGCAGGCCCCGGCAGGCTACCACACCGTTCATGCCTATACCCTAGAGCCTTACGCGCATTGGCAAGATGAAACCGGACAGACACTGGATAGAAATAGCGAGCAATATCAACAGCTTAAGAGAGAAAAAGCAGATATTTTGTATCGCGCGGTAGAGCGCATTATTCCGGATGTGAGGAGCCGCGTTGAGCTAGAACTGATCGGAACGCCGCTGACCCATAGCCGATATTTAAGACGATATCAGGGCACGTACGGGCCTGCGATCGCTGCTACGGAAGGCCGCTTTCCCAGTGGCAAAACGCCGATTAAAGGGTTGCATTTAGTGGGTGATAGCACCCTGCCCGGTATTGGTGTTCCCGCCGTTGCGGCCTCTGCTATTCTCTGTGCCAATAGCCTAGTGACCCTTAAAGAATCGGCTGGACTGCTGACGTTACTCGAATCGTCTTTATGCTCATAGCTCATATCTCGGATTTGCACGTGTTGGCGGATGGTGAGCTGGCCTATGGCGTGGTGGATACGAATCCGATGGTGGAAAAGGCGATCGCCCACCTTGCCCACCTTGCGCCAGATGGCGTTGTGATTACAGGCGACTTGGTGCACACCGTGCAGCGCGCCGAGTACTTAAAGCTCAAAGACATGCTCGCACCGCTGACCATGCCGGTATATTTGCTGCCGGGCAATCACGATAGCCGCGAGCTGATTCGTGATGTTTTTTCAGCGCATGCGTACCTTCCCGCTGAGGGATACTTGCAGTACGTGGTGGAAGAGTATCCGCTACGGCTGATTATGTTGGATACGAATGTGCCAGGAGAAGGGCGAGGTGAATTAGATAGCGATCGCCTCCAATGGCTTTCCGCTCAGCTCAGCCAGCACCCCGATAAGCCCACCCTGCTGTTCATGCACCATCCGCCGTTTACCACGGGCATAGATTTAATGGATGGTTTTGGCCTTACAGGTCACCAGGCCCTTGCTGATATTGTGCAACGCTATCCCTGCATTCAGCGCATCGGCTGCGGACACATTCACCGGCCTATTCAAACGCTGTGGGCAGGCACCCTTGCCTACACGGTTCCAAGCCCTGTGCATCAGGTCTCATTAGATCTTTCTCTGCATAGCTCACGCCATAGCTCGCGACAGGGCAGTTCGCAAGCCGCCACGTTTTCAGCCGCCACGTTTTCAATGGAGCCACCTGCCTACCAGCTTCACCTCTGGCAGCCTGAAAAAGGTCTGGTTTCTCATACTCAATACATCAATGACTACGAGGGGCCTTATCCGTTCTTTAAAAGCAAAAGACCTTCCTAAATGTTGGAAGGTCTTGGTTAAAAGTTGTTTTTTTAGCCAGTGACTGGCGGTCGCATTTTAGTTAACGGACTTCAGTTAATTGACTGAAGTTACTCGATGGTAGCTGTCATCACTGAAGTTTTTTCGCACTCTGAAGTGCTTTCAGCATGTGATACGTAATCAAAAGCTGAGTGAGTGCCAGTGGGTAGCTCTGGAGTGTTTCGCCAGTTGTGCCGACAACCTTACCCACGTCCTGATTGCCCTCAAGGCTACAGAACTGCGCCAAATAAGGCACTTCGCTACACAAAATGCGCTCTAGCTGCTGCACTTGTTCTTCAGTGGCATGGCCATCTACAGAAAGTACATCTACGGGCTTGCCCATGTCACGATCAAGCAGTAGGCGGATAGCATCGCCCAAGTCGTTGCCCTTATCATCCAAAATGTGAGTGAAATCAGGGTGAGGCAGGGTAGGACGCAACACCATCTTCACATCGAGCAACAGATCGTTCGCATCTTCTCTTTCTTCACTGGGGGGAATGAAGGACACAATTACGTCAGACCACTGGCGCTGAGGGCGAATAAACGCTTCAGAGTCAGGCTCGCGCTTGCGGAGCGCTTCTAATACCTGCTCGTCGCTGTAGCCACGCTTGCGAGTGTCACGCTTAATTTTCCACTTAGCGCGCAAATCTTCGGGAGGAGCCAAGTACACTTTTACGTCATAAGCGTCACGAGCCGTTTTGGTGGAGTAGCCCAGTAAGCCTTCTACAATGACGAACTTCTTAGGTTCGATGTATTCAGGGGCGTCGAACTCACCTGTGGTGTGGTTGTAAATGGGCTTCAAGATCGCCTGACCGTTGCGCAAATCCTGTAAGTGCTGCTCAATGATATCGAGGTAGTTACAGTCGGGGTGCAGCGCAGAGATGCCCATCTCAGCACGTTGCTTACGGTCGTAGCGGTGATAGTCGTCTGTGCAGATGGCTACAACGTTGTCTTCACCTAGTACTTGGGCGATGCCGCGTGTCAAGGTTGTTTTTCCTGCGGCACTATCGCCTACGATGCCGACGATGATTGGACGTTCAGCCATACTTCCTCCTAGTGTCTCTGGGTAGAGAGTTTGCAATATTAAGATACGTATTCAATTCTAGGGATCAACGGTCATTGACTCAAGGCATGTAGGTTTGAGCCGTTCATAGATGTTCCTCATCACTCCTATTGCTGAGGCTCATCGCTGAGGGCTTTGCAGGGGTGACTTGGGAATGCGATCGCCCGTCGTTAATTTTGATGCGTTTTCCGGTCTGTTCGCTGTCACACCAAGAGGTTTGCTATAAGCTCAAGGGGTGTTTTGTGAGCTGTTTCCCGCTTCTGACTTGCTGTGACAAATGTCCCGTTTCCCGTTCAATCCAACGCTTCACAATCCAACGCTTCACAAACGGATCTTGAACAGCTGCGTGCTGTGCCCCGTGTCCCTGAGCTACTAGCGCCTGCGGGCAGTTGGGAGAGTGCCAAGGCCGCAGTAGAAAATGGCGCGGATGCCATTTACTTTGGCTTAGATCGTTTTAATGCGCGGATGCGGGCGCACAACTTCACTACGGACGATTTGCCAGCGCTGATGGCCTTTTTGCATGGTCGGGGCGTTCGCGGGTACATTACCCTCAATACGCTGGTTTTTCCTAAAGAACTGAAAGCGGCGGCGCACTACTTGCGCACCGTGATTGCAGCCGGAGTCGATGCTGCCATTGTTCAAGATGTGGGCATTTGTCAGCTCATTCGGCACCTGTCTCCCGATTTTCCTATTCACGCCTCCACCCAGATGACGGTGACCTCTGCGGCGGGGGTAAAATTTGCTCAAAAAATCGGCTGTGACTTAGTGGTACTGGCGCGTGAGTGCTCGCTAAAAGAGATTAATAAAATTCAAAAGCAGCTACGAGACGACAATGTTTCTATGCCGCTAGAAACGTTTGTGCATGGTGCGCTGTGCGTGGCGTATTCGGGGCAATGCCTGACCAGTGAGTCGTTAGGTGGGCGCTCTGCGAACAGAGGCGAGTGCGCCCAGGCTTGCCGCATGACCTACGATTTGATCTCGGATGGCCAAATGGTTGATCTGGATGGTCGAGAGTATTTGTTGAGTCCGCAGGATTTGTCTGGTTTGCCCGTTGTGCCCGATTTGATTTCAGCGGGGATCAGCAGCCTCAAGGTAGAGGGACGGTTGAAAACTCCCGAATACGTGGCAAACGTGACGCGTGTGTACCGGCAGGCGCTAGATCGTGCGATCGCAGCGACACTCCCCCAACCGCACACAGATATTACCTTTCGTAAGCCCATCGCCTCTTATCAACCGTCTAAAGAAGAGCGCTACGCACTAGAAATGGCCTTTTCACGTGGCCTCTCGACAGGCTGGTTTCAAGGCATTGATAACCAAACCCTGGTGCATGCTCGCTTTGGGAAAAAGCGAGGGGCCTTCATGGGCAAAATTGTGCGGATTCAATCCGTGAAACGGGCGGGTAAACGAGAAACCAGGTTGGTTGTGGAAAGTCAGGTACCGGTCAAACCGGGTGACGGGGTGGTGATTGATTCTGGCCATCCTGATCAAGATCAAGGTGGACGGCTGTACGGGGTAGAACCCCATGGCCAAGAGACGTGGATTAGCTTTGGCCGCCGAGATATTGATTTGAGCGCAGTGAAAGTTGGCTACAGCCTTTGGAAAACCAGCGATCCAGAGCTAGATAAAGAACTGTGGCAAACCTACAGTGGCCAACAGCCTAAGTTTAAGCGGCCTGTGGTGATAGATGTGCAGGGTAAGGCCGATGAGGCTTTAGTGGCCACCATGCACGTATCTTCCCCTTCCCAGGCGCGCGCTCATGCCGTGGTTCAGGCCCGCACCGAAATAGTCTTGGTGCCTGCCCACAGCAAACCCCTCACCACCGAAAAGCTTACGCAGCAGCTGGGCCGCTTGGGCAATACGCCTTTTGAATTGGCTGAACTACACAACCATTTACAAGGGGATGTGATGGTGCCTGTGAGCGCGCTGAATCAGTTGCGCCGGGCACTGGTTGAAAAGCTGAGTGAGGTGCGATCGCAGCCTCAACCTTGGACGCTTCATCCCCATGCGTCTCACCGCGATCTGCTGCCCACGGTGAATTTGCCAGCAGCCGGTGCATCCGCGCCGCCCACTGCGCCCCAGCTCATTGCGCCCCAGCTCATTGCGCTTGTGCGCGACATGCCCCAGCTCCAAGCCGCAATGGCATCGGGCCTGAAAACGGTGTACTGCGAGTTAGAAGACCCACGCCGTTATCAAGCGGCCATGCAGCAGGTGATGGCTTTCAACGATGCCGCTGGCGAGCAGGTGCAGCTATTTGTAGCCCCGCCCCGCATCACTAAAATGGGTGAGCAGTACATTCTGGAGCAAGTGCGTAAGTCTAACGCCGATGGCTACTTGGTGCGTAATTACGACCATTTGGCCTTTTTTGCCGATAGCCGCTGCGTTGGAGACTTTTCGCTGAATATTGCGAACCCGCTCACAGCCGACTACTACAAGCAAACCTTTGGCTTAGAGCGTCTGTGCGCCTCTTACGATCTCAACGTACAGCAGCTACAAGATTTGCTCGAAACTGCCCCGCCTGAGTGGTTTGATATCACCATTCATCAGCATATGCCCATGTTTCATATGGCGCATTGCGTATTTTGTGCGTTTTTATCTGAAGGAACCGATTTTACAAACTGCGGTAGACCTTGTGAGAAGCATGATGTTGTGCTGCGCGATCGCACACAAACCGAACATATTCTCCAAGCGGATGCAGGCTGCCGCAACACGGTCTTTAATGGCCGCGCCCAAACCGGCGCAGAATTTATGACCCGCCTCACGGATAAAGGCGCACGTCACTTTCGCGTAGAGTTTCTCAACGAGTCACCCGCGCAGGTTCAGCGCACGCTGTCTGCGTATCAGCAGCTTTTGTCCGGAGACATCAGCGGCCGCGAGCTTTGGCAAATGCTTAATTTGTCTAGCCAGCTCGGGGTGACGAGAGGCACCCTCGAAAAGCAACACCGGTAAAGGCCGCTAAGCTGACTTGTACCGGTGTGGGCTTTTTGGCTTCGTGTTGAGTTGAGTGGGCGTTGTCTGCGGCCAGTTTTATTCAGGCAGTTTTATTCAGACAGTTTTATGCACGCAGTTTTATGCAGCCATTTGATCGATGACTGAGGTGTGTGATCGCTCTGCTTTATCTGCTTTAAACGCCAAGGGGGCCAGTACCTTTGGGCGTGCATTCGGCAACACAATTTCAATCGTAAATTGTTCTTTCCAGTCACCAAACACCTGCGTATACACATAGGTGGAATGCTCAGTCCAATGCAAGCCTGGATCTGATAACAACAAATGTTGTTCTTTTACGCTTACTCGGCTCCCGACGGGCAAATAGCTCCCCTTTAAAGAGCCTAAAATCAAAAATAAGCTCGATGTCGACTCTCCTAAATGCATTACGGCGTACACGCGTAACCTATATTCTGTAATGGTTACGTCTGTATAGACACCGCTCGTTTCGTCTGGGAAGACAACATTATCTGGATCAAAATCAGCGGCACTAAAGCGTGCAAGTAGCGCTGCCATTGCTGCATCTGCATCAGGCGGTGGTGTTACTGTTGCGGGTGCCAAGGCTTCACGAGGCATCTGTGCCAGCGATGAAACCGATGGCACAGTCGGATAGTTTTGAAAATGCATGGCGTGAAAATGTAGATAACGTCAGACTAATGACCAGGCTCTAATGACCAGGCTGATATGCACTTCTGTTTTTTCGGTTGTAAAACATTTAGATAGTTTTGAGAACCGTAATTCAAGCGTCTCCTGGTGAGGGTTACCCTTGACCAGATGTGCTGCATTAGTCGAGATGGATTTTGGGAAAAGCAGATGATGGTAGTAAATGTGTTGTTGCGTTTTGCGCCGCTGAGGCAAATAAATAAAGAGCGTTAATCCAAAAGAGAATGGGTAATTAGTTAAGAAATTGACGGTTGGGTTAAAGGTTACTTCAGGGGCAAACCCTAACATTTCGTGTGTGAAGACTCGAATATCACAAAGAATTTATCTTTGATCATCGTATCTATCACTTCTGTGCACCCCCATGGCCGTACGTTCATGCCGCAAAGCCCATACAACAGACTCATTGCGATCGCTGCGTAAAATACGCAGATTGGAACGTGCTCACTACTACACGAAAAATCGTCTGATTCAGGAAGGCTTCATCGGTAATCTGTCTGAAAAAGCCATTAAAAAGCTGTAGATCACGCTTGTGACTTATCGCTTTGTATCAGGTGTTACGAAAACGCGTCTTAGCCGTTTCAAAGGCTGTTTTCATCACACGCTGAATGCGCTCGGGATCAGGTTTTTTGCCCCCCATCAAATCCCCGAAGTAAGCGCAGGCACCCTCGCCCAGTGCCCAGGTATAGCCCGCCGCCCAAGACGCTGCAATGACGCTGCCAAAGCCGGGAATAAATTTGATTAATTCCCGGCCAATTGCCTGGGCAAAAAAACCACCTGCGATCGCGCTGACCACCCCACCCGCTTGCGAAGACGTGAGCTTTTGCCCATACAGCTTACCTAGTACACCGACCATTGAAACCTGCAACGCCGTCAGCACGGGCATGGTAGCAAACGGTAACGGCACGGCTGCCAGCGTTGCCGCAATCACTGAAAATGCCGAAATATATCGCCTTCCCACATCCCGATACAGATTGCCTAGCTCCGCGCTAACAGCTGTTTGGTCATTAATGAGCTGATAGATGGCATTGGCTTCCGCCTCTGGCAGTAGCTTTGCTAAGGCATCACTCAGCGCTGCCTGACCATAAAAAACGGGGGCGAACCCATCTTCTTCTAGGGTAAAATCGAGCAGTACAGCGCGATCAAAACAACCCTCCAAAGCAGCCTTGAGTGCTTCAAAAGCCCGTAGCAGTTCGGCTTGCTGAGGCGGATAGCTGGGGTGATTCTCGCAGTCTGGTGGATAGATTTCGTGGAGGCAGGTAATGGCCAGTAAACAAGGCACATGGGGATACTGCTGCCTCAGTTGTTGAACGATCAGCCGCAGCTGATCGATGGCAAAGTCTGTAATTTTGACCGTTAGGATCAAAATGCGGGCTGCTTTTTGGCGGTTAGCAGCTTCTTCCTTTTCGTTCAGTCTGGGGGCGTTGTCAGGCGTGTCTATACCCTTTTCGGTGCTCAGTTCTGCTGCTAGCTCTTTTACTAAGCTGTCAGTATTTTGGCTAATATCGCCGAGTCCCACCGTATCTGTAAAAATCAACAGGGGAAGTTCTTCCGAGGGATAGGCGTAGCGCTGCGTATTTTGAGTATGCGGCCGGAACCCTTGGCCGACAATTTCTTTTGAGACGCCGGTGAGTCCTCGCACAATGGAGCTTTTCCCAGCCTGAGGCTTGCCAATCAGTAGCGCTTCAGTGGTAGGTAGTTCGGTGCGTACGCGTTCTAAAATTTCCGCCAGCTGCTCATCGCTGACGCTTAAGGACTTCAGAATGCTTTGAGCATTGTTGCGGGCATTTTTCTGCGCTTCAGTGTATGCCTGCCTAAGCTGAAGCGCATCGGTGGGGAGCCACTTTAAAAGTCGATTGGTTGACAGCCGATTGGTTACCTTTTCTCGTAGCTCACTCCACCGCTTATTAGTTGGCTTTTTGTCACCCATGATTTGTTAGTAGCTCGTGATTGAACGGTATTCAAGGGGGCACAACTAGATGAGCCATCATCGCGCATTAACGCGTAAGGCCCCTGATTCATCGCCTATGATAAGCGACCACTGTTTGCCGTCTCTCCTAGAGTTTAAGCGAGTTTAAGTTCCGTGAAAAATCCTATGTCGCGTTTCCATCTCCGTATTGTTTTATTGTTGCTATTGACAACGGTTCCAGGTGTCGCTGGCGTTTTAGTTTTTGGATACTATGCGCTGCAAGACTGGGATCAGTTGCAGCTCGACTACAGTTATTTTGTGGCGGTCATTCAGCAGTCCGACTCTATGGAAGCGCTATTTGTGGCTGAAGCGCAGCAAAACATTCACAGAATTAATTTGATGGCCGATGGTATTTGGACGCTGTTGAGCGCTATTTTGGCGGCGATTGGGTTACACGGCGCTTGTGTTTCTCGTTGATTCAATCACCGTTCTGTTGAGATTTTCATTCATCCACAGAAGATATACGCAAGATTCAACAACTCTTGTCGGTTAGCTCTTTATATAACTTTTAAGCTTAATGTTGAGAACAATTCTGGTAAATGCTTAAGTTGTGTGGTGGGATCGCTGAAATCTGCTGATGCATTTATTCATAAAGGGATTGAACCACATTAAAAGAGTTTGTTCTCTTGATGAATCTATCCGTAGATCTTATTACGTGTATCGCCTACGGAGACTGTTGCTATGGCTTGGTTGTGGCTGTGTTTGTTAGTGTTTTCTTCGTTGGGTCATTCTGAGCTTGCCAGTGATTCGCGCACTTACCTTTGCTCAACATTAGTTGTTGCCTTGAGATAATAACTAATGATATTTCGAAAGCTTAGATAGGGAGTGATGCCTGGATAGCTCAAGCTAAAAAGTTAGCGTGAATACCAGAAGGATAAGGGAGCAACTATGCGTGCCCTTATCCTTTTTTATTGGGATTTCCCTGGATGCTTTAGTAGTCTTCTGAGATCCGGCATCTTTGAGTGCCGCTATGTTTGTAGGGTCGTCATGTTGAATCTCTGTAGTGCTTTCTCCTTGAGCTTTTTAGGCTAAAGAGGAAATATACGGTGAACTCAACAATTTTTGTTTTTGCCAAGTTTATGGAAACTTAAAAAAGAGAGGCTTAGACCGATTGAAGCTGTTGAGTGCTCCGTGTGAAGGCAAGGTATGGCGGTGATGAAAATAGCCGAAGATAAGACGGAAAATACTTCTCGCCTATATTTAATGAACCAATTATGTTGTTGTTTTTATACGTGGATTTGTTTAAGTGTGTGCTGAAGATGAAGCTGCATTTTTCTTGATACGGCGTTCGGCGATCGCTCGATTGATAATTCTGTGTGAGCTTCGGTCATGCTGCTTGTAGCGGCAACTGAAAGGCGCGGAAAGAAAGCGCTAAAGAGATGTTGCTGTAGATGTTTTATTCAATATTGTTAGTGAGATAACGAAAACGATGTCTTTTGCGTTTAATCTTCCATCTAGTCTTCGTGTGATGATGATGTCTGGTGTGTCAGCGGTTTTTATGATCTCTGGTGCGTTCATTCCCGCTATGGCACAGGAGCATAGTAGTTGGATTGAGGATAACGAAACTAAAAAGATTACGGGCTACCTTTTGCAGGGTGAGTCTGTCAGTGGTTTGTGCGATGAAGATTGCAGCGACCTCGATTTGTTTTTGTACAACGAGATGGGTGTCATGGTTGATTCTGATGACGGCATTGACGCCAATCCGATTGTGACAGCACCGTATGAAGGCACTTTTGTGGTTGAGGTGGCTGTTCCTTCTTGTACGCATTGGGCTGGGTGTGCTGTTTCTATCCGTTCGGATCAGGGCTTTTAGGTATTAGCTCACTGACTGGTTTTTGCTCACTGGCTGGTTTTTGCTCACTGGCTGGCATTCTCTGGCTGGCTGGTTTTAGCTGACTAACTGGTTATCGTTGAGTAGTTTTGTTGTGGAACAAGGGTGCTAGCGCTGCAGTGACTATCATTTGCCGCGCCAGCGTGAATTCTATAAGGGACGGGAAAGCGTGATGATTGCTTTTTCGTCCTTTTTCTTGTCTTTTATCTTGAACCGAGTTTTCTTTGCCCCATATACTAAAGGGCGTATCATGCCCCTTTCTTGTCGTTTCTAATGTCTCTTAAAACGTCCTCTTCTGCTGTTGCGCTGCCCGAAATGGGCTGTGGTACTTGGGCTTGGGGGAACCGGCTGCTGTGGGATTATGAAGCGTCGATGGATAATGGCCTCCAGCAAGTTTTCGATCATTGTGTGAGTCGAGGCGTTACGTTATTTGATTCAGGTGATTCGTATGGGACAGGTAAGCTCAATGGCCAAAGTGAAAAGCTGCTAGGCAAGTTTAGCACTGCCTACGAAGGCCCGAATAAAGACCGGATTTGTCTGGCGACTAAGCTCGCCCCCTACCCTTGGCGGCTAACGTCTAAGTCAATGGTGTCAGCGGGTGAAGCCTCGGCCCAGCGACTAGGCCATTTAGACCTTGTGCAAATGCACTGGTCTACAGCGAATTATTTACCCTGGCAAGAAGCCCCTTTATTAGATGGGTTGGCGGCGCTATGCGCTCAGGGTACGGCTAAGGGCATGGGCGTTTCTAACTTTGGCCCCAAGCGCCTTCGCCTCGCACACAAGCGTCTGGCTGCGCAAGGCATCAAAATTCAAACGCTTCAGGTGCAGTACTCTTTGCTGTCTACCTATCCGGTGACAGAGCTTGGTCTAAAAGACGTGTGCGATGAACTAGATATTCGGCTGATTGCCTATAGCCCGCTTGCGTTAGGGTTGCTGACGGGTAAGTACAAGCGGAAGGATGATTTACCGAAGGGGCTGCGGAAGTTTGCCTTAGGCCAGATTTTGCCAGGCGTAAAGCCGCTGTTGGATTGTTTGAGCGCGATCGCCACTGAAAAAGACAAAACCATGTCCCAAATCTCCATTAACTGGTGCATGTGCAAAGGCACCCTCCCCATCCCCGGTGCTAAAAACTTACAGCAAGCCCAGCAAAACACAGGCGCACTCGGCTGGCGACTCACCGACGGCGAAGTCACCGAACTCGACAAAGCTTCCGCTGCTTGCACCAAGCAAATGGTGCAGAATATATTTCAGTCCCGATAATCCACCCTGCGACTCCGCTCAACCCACCCCAAATCATGACGACCTCCCCACTCACCTGGCCCGAACTAGAAGCCCTCACCCCCTACAGCCCCGACCCCATCAACGGCCCCACCAACGCCCAATCGCGCCTGCGCCTCTTCGGCCATGCCGAATCAGACGTGCGCGTTACCCTCTACCGCGATAACCATGCCTGGTGCCCTTACTGCCAAAAGATTTGGCTGTGGCTAGAAGAAAAGCAGATTCCGTACCGCATCGCTAAGGTCACCATGTTTTGCTACGGGCAAAAAGAGGACTGGTATAAGCGCAAAGTGCCTTCTGGGATGCTGCCTGCCCTGGAGATAGATGGGCGGATGATCACGGAAAGCGACGACATTTTAGTGGCGCTGGAGCGAGCTTTTGGCCCGTTAGAATCGCTTGACTATGGCATGCAACATCCTGCTGTGTTGCCGCTCAGACAATTAGAGCGATTGTTGTTTCGGGCTTGGTGTGGGTGGCTGTGTCAGCCGAGCGGATGGTTTGGCCAAGAGAAGAACAATGCGCAGCAATTTAAAAGCGTTGTGACTAAAGTGGAAGCGGCGCTGAGCAGTACGCCCGGCCCTTACTTTCTGCAAGACTTTAGCATTGCGGATATTGTATTTACGCCTTATGTGGAGCGCATGAATGCCAGCCTTTACTACTACAAAGGCTATTCACTGCGAGAGGAGAATCCTCGTTTTTCTGATTGGTTTGATGCGATGGAAACACGCGCCACGTATCGGGGCACCCAAAGCGATTTTCATACCCATGTGCATGATTTGCCGCCGCAGATGGGGGGCTGCTACGAAAATGACGAGGCACAGACAAAAGTGAACCAGAACAGGGTAGATAATGGCCCTTGGTTTGGCTTGCCAGATGTGAAATATGCTGAGCCAGAAACCGCCAAACAAGAGGCGCTGGCGAGAGTGATTAAGCATCGGGCGGCGGTGATTCGGGTGAATCCGGCTGAGGATGCGGTGATTGATGAGGCGCTGCGTTGCGCGCTCACCAACATGATGAAGGGTGAGGCGTGCACACCACCGAAGGCGAGTGATTTAGGTTTGCGGTATTTGAGAGATCGGATTAATGTGCCGAGGGATATGTCGATTTATGCGGCGAAGCATTTGCGTACCGCAATAGAAGAGACGGCTGCTTTGGTGGGCGATCGCCCAGGCCCAGCCATTCCTATCCGTCATCGCCGCGATCAAAACCCTGTAGACTTTGTGGCTTGATAGCTGCTGAACTGAGACGCTGGGAAGTAGCGTTTGGTTTCCTTGCTTTGCGAGTGAGGGCTGCGTTTCCCAATTACTCTTCTTCAGTGTTCTCGTTATCTAACGCGCTTAGGTCTAAGATGTTGATTTCTGACGACTCAGAGTCATTATGTTGAGGAAGCGTTTCAAGGCCATCAGTAGAGGCTTCTGATGTACCCGTTAGTTCGCTTTCACTGGTGTCTGGTTCTGTTGCTTCTAGCTCCATATCAAAATCTATAATCTCAACGTCTACCTCAATGCCTTTAGAGATTTCGTTGCTCACTCGCAGCGAAGGGAGGGCCGCATACATCTCTTCGTTTAGGGTACGGCCCGCTACGTTTGGTTCTGTTGTATGGGGGGTGGCTGCGAGTACTTCGCCTGGTGTAAGCCACAGCATAGCTGGCAATAGCCCGAAGCTGAATCGGCTGGCTACCGTGCGCGAAAGTATAAAACGAGACGATAAAAAGCTAGAGGCACTGAGCCTCGCACAAGCGTAAATACTATTCACCTAAATTACCTAAGTGGGAAAGTCAGTAGAAAAAATCTGCATACGTTTAACTGCTACGCCCAAACTGAACAATTTTGCCTGATGCTCTGGTGCCAGACACTGGCAGCTAGACGCGTTAGGAGAAGATGTATCAGTGTTTATAAGGACGTACGCTTGTTTCAGATTATGCTGCTTCAACAAGAAAAATTGTAACGTGCAATACTCTGAACATTCTTCGATGCGAGATTGGCATCATGCTGATTCAAACTTGCATGGTTAGTGCTACTGACTTTGGATATGGGATGGCGACTGCTCTGATTGGGATTGCCAGCGTTAGGTGTGTGATGGTTTTCCGTAGGAAGGCTGGTGTTGCGCGTGATGTACGTTACGCGTTAGTCTTTGCTCCGTCGCTGAACGACTATATTAGATATCAGTTAAGCCAGCTTCCTTTAGTTAAGCCTTCCTGAAATGTCGCGCATTTTCATTTCCTATCGTCGAGACGATTCTGCTGCTGAGGCGGGTCGCATTTACGACTATTTGGAAAGGACGTTTGGCGAGGATTCAGTTTTTAAAGATGTGGACAATATTGATGCGGGGGATGATTTTCGGGAGCGGCTGAATGAGGCGGTGGGGCAGTGTCAGGTGCTGCTGGCGGTGATTGGCCAAGATTGGCTGACTATAAAAGACGGGGCGGGGCAGCGGCGGCTGGATAATCCGGCGGATTGGGTGCGATTGGAGATTGAGACTGCGCTGAAGCGGAAGATTCGGGTGATTCCGGTGTTGTTAGATGGAGTGGCGATGCCTCGGATGGGGATGCTGCCAGAATCGTTGCAGGCGTTGGCGTATCGGAATGCGGCCTTTATAAGACATGATCCGGATTTTCGGAAAGATATTAAATATGTCATTGGGGTAATTCAGCGGCATTTTGCCAGGTTAGAGCAACCAGCACCAGTGCCCGATGACGTCCCTAAATCGAACCCTCAGCCTGTACCTGTGGCTCAGCCTGTACCCAAGCCGTTAGTTGTTCAGAAAGAAGAACATTCAGCTTGGAAAAAGCAGCCTGTCCCTGTACAGCCTAAAGTTGCCTCACCGAAAAAGCCGAGATTGGACTTTGAGGTGGTGACGGTGAATTCCAAGGGTGAGGTAACCCAGCGTGAAAAGCACGGTGCGGAATATTATCAGGAAGATCTGGGTGGGGGGATTACGTTAGATTTGATGCGGATACCGAGCGGTGACTTTGTGATGGGGTCGCCAGAGGGTGAAGGTTTTAAAGATGAGAAGCCCCAGCATAAGGTATCAGTGCCTGAATTTTGGATGGGCCGATATCCGGTGACTCAGGCGCAGTGGAAATCGGTGGCAGCGTTGCCAAAGGTAAATATAGCCTTAAAGTCTGACCCGTCGAAATTTAAGGGAGATAATCGTCCGGTAGAGCAGGTGAATTGGTACGAGGCTAGAGAGTTTTGTAATCGCCTTGCGCAGTGCACTGGAGTCAGGTACCGATTGCCGAGTGAATCTGAGTGGGAATATGCTTGTCGTGCTGGTACAACAACTCCGTTCTATTTTGGTGAGACGTTAACTGCGGAAATTGCTAACTATCGGGCAAAAAATACTTATGCTTCTGAACCGAAGGGCGCGTATAGAGAAGAAACAACAGAAGCAGGCATATTTTCTGCTAATGCCTATGGTCTATATGATATGCATGGCAATGTGTGGGAATGGTGCTTGGATTGTTGGCATGATAGATATAGTGCTCTTTTCCGTAAAGCACCTGAAGATGGCAGTGCTTGGATAAAAGGTGGAAAATCTGACAGGAGAGTTGTTCGTGGCGGCTCCTGGTACTACCTTCCGTGGTACTGCCGCTCCGCTTTCCGCGGCAACCTTTCGCCCGAGCTCCGCTACTACGATATCGGTTTTCGAGTTAGTTGTGCCGCGCCCAGGATTCTTGAGTAGCTCTTTACTCTTTTGCCCTCTTGCACTTTTCTCTTTTTCGCGCGTAGCGCGATCAAAATATTTTCATAAATAGAGAAAACTAATGAACATGAGAGAACAAATGAATTTCCTGTTTTGACGTTGTTCTTTATCTGCGTTTTATCGTCATCCTCCCTGTAGGGGCATTGCATGCAATGCCCCTACAGGGAGGATACGTTGTTAATTCTCTAATTTCTAGTGTGATTAGAACTTGAAGGTTGTTCTAATCACACCCACAACCGCGTCATCGTTAGAGGCATCCTGGTTAGGCGCTGTGAGCCAAACGAAGCCGGGGGTGATGGAAAGGCGATCGCTCACCGGATACTTATACATCGCAGATACCTGCAACGGCACATCCGTAGGGAAGTCACTCGCACCCGGTGTGCTAATGCTCGTCACATAAGGCTCCGCCCCGACCGTAACCGCACCCAACGCATTCGGCTTAAACAAGGTCGGGAACGCCAACGTAGTGCCGTATGTGAAAATGTCAGCGTTGCCGCCCAAATCATCCAGACTCACATCGCTGTAGCCTGCAAAGCTGCGCAAGCTAATGCCAGGCGTAATATCCCACCGGCTAGTAAGACCAAAGGTGTTAGACGATGCATCTGAAGATCCACCCGTAATTGATGAAGGTAAATCAGCGACGTTAGTGCCAGTTGCGCCAAAACGAATATTGCCGCCTGCGCCATCTACACCAACTGCTGTATTAAGCGATCTCAAATAGCTAAAGGCCACTTCAAAAGAATCACTCGGCTCGTACACCAACTGCCCAAGTGCCGAATAGTTGCCGCCAAACAATCCACCGGCTTCACTGCCAAGCACGCCCGCAGCAGGTGCAAGGTATCCCGCCTGAAACTTCAGCGTATCTGTGGGTTTATAGCTCACGCCCAAGCCCGCACCATTAATCCCTAAACCCAACCGATAAATAGGATTGCGCTCAGTCAGCTGGAACAGCGCACCATCGGCCCCGCCGCCCACTTCCAGGCCAGGGTTCAGCGTATCTGCATAAAAGTGGTGCCCAGCAAAGTTACCCAACACCGAAACGCGCAAATCTTCAGTGGGAGAGAAGTAGTAATGCAGTCGGTCAAGGGTGACATCGTTGTTGGCCTGCCCTGCAAATACAAAGCTGCCTTCACTGGTGCCGATTTCATCCGTAAAGCCATTGCCAATGTTGCCAGAGGTCAAACGCGCGATAAAGACATCGTCTACGTTCTCTAGCACTGAGCTGCTTAACTGCAAACGGACTCGGTTCTGGAAGACGGCATCACCCTCTGCCGCAGGATTCGCCCCGTCGCCAAAGTCATCTGCAACGATAAAGGCAATTTCACCATTGAGCTTAAAGTTACGAGAGAACTGGCTGCCTTCCAGTTCCGTCACACGAGTGCCCAAGGCATCCAAAGCTTCTTCTAAGCCCGCTAGCTCAGTGGCAAAGTCTTCTTGTAGGCGGCTAATCACCACCAAATCCACGTCTTCTAGCTCTTCCTGACGCTCTAGCAAGGTGCTAAAGCAAGCATGCAACGCAGCGGCAAATTCAAATCGGGTGAGAGATTCATCGCCCCGGAAGGTGCCATCCGGAAAGCCTGCCAAGCAGTCATAGCGTTGAATCAGTGCACTGACCGCTTCAAATGCCCAGTCCGACGGATCTATATCCGAAGGCAACGGTTCGTTTTGCGAGAGCAGCTCCACGCTGGTGGTAGATGCCTCCGGTACGCTAATCAGGTCACTTTCGGTGGCCTTTGTTTCTACGGTTGTCTCAGCCGCTGCTTCAGGTTCTACTGTTTCAATCTCTACTGCTTCAACATCTACTTCAATCCCTTGAGAAACGCTCTGTGCTGCGACAAGGGATGGACTGACATCCTGACCTTCTTCACTGGCCAGCGAATTGGCCAGTTGAGCATCAACCAGCTCAGTAGACTCAAGAGCTGTTGTGCCTTCTGTGGCTGTCGGGCTGCTACTGGCCGATGCTACTTCCGCTGGAAGCAAACACAAAATTGTTGACAACAAGCCGAATCCCAAACTACCTGCTAATGCTCGCAACGATATAAAGCGAGACACCAAAAAACTGGAGGCACTTGGCCTCACGCCTGTACGAATATTGTTCACCTCATCACCTAAATAAAAAACTTGCACACTTCTCCGCAATCACGCGCGCACCTCTGTTTCTCTGCCGGACTCCGGAAGAAAAAAGATAAATATATTGCTGAAGAGAATGTGTTGATTAAGAGACTATGTCATTGAAAAAGAGACTTTTGTAGCATGGAATACGCTTGAAAGTATTGTGATGCGAGATCAGCATCGAATATATGTGAATTCTCTTTGTGTGCTGTAAATAAAGGGCTTTGGCCGACTTTTTGTTTGTTCTTTTTTTGTTTGTTCTTATCTCTCATAATTCTTCTAGTTGGTTTCAGGATTGACTCAGTCCAAATTAATTTGCTTGTCATCTTTGTTGGTTGTTCTCTGGTTTTTTGATTGTCTCTTTCTGGGCTTGCAAGGTTTCTATGTGCCCATCTCTATGGGATGTGTTTGAAAACGAGATGTTGCCAAAAAATAATCTGCTAATCCATCCACCTGGTTACTTGGACTTTGGCCATTTGGGCATTCTATTTCGTAACATCAACCCCTTTCTTTCGCCTATCTATGGTCACTGCTGTTCAGTCTCTGACAATGTTTGACTCTACTACTGAGCAACCTAAACATCAGTCTGTGAAGGCTGCGCTGGTAAATATTAGTGGCCGTCAGCGCATGTTGTCGCAGCGGACAGCAATGTTTTGTCTCATGCTGGCCACTAGCCAACAACAAACAGCAAGAGATCGATTGCGCCATGAGTTGTCTGAGCTGGTGAACCTGATGGCGCACTCTCATGACCGATTAATTCATGGCGATGAGGTGCTTGATTTACCGGCGGAGCATTCTTGTTCGATCGCAACTATGTATTTTGAACCGCCACTGAATGTTGATCATCAGGTGAAAACCTACATCACTAACGTTCGCACCTTCTTACAACTGCCCGATGATGTGCTCTCCTCTGATCATTATCTCTTGCAAACCCTGTCATGGGCCGCGTCTAATACTCTTTTGCCTGCACTAGACGCAGTGGTTAACCAGTACCAAAAAGAAAGCGATGCTGCCCAATCTGCTATGGAAGAGCAGCATATGATGCTGTATCAAGAACGTTGCAAGGCAGCAGAAAGGGCTAAGTTGGAAGCAACGCGATCGCATCAATCGCTTGCACAGCTCAAGCAAGCTCAAGTCAGGCTAGTGCAGGCCGAAAAAATGTCTGGACTGGGGCGGCTAGTCGCAGGAGTCGCGCACGAACTGAATAACCCAGCGAACTTTATTTGTGGCAATTTGAAGTATGTCCAACAGTACGTGGAGCAGTTGCTGAACCTCATTGCTTTGTACCAGCAACGCTATCCCCAGCCTACCGACGACATCACCGCCGAAATTGAAGACATTGAGCTGCCTTTTATCCGCAGTGATTTACCAAAGACGCTGGCGTCTATGAAAACAGGTGGCGATCGCATCTCTTCTATTGTGCTGGCCCTGCGCAATTTCTCTCGATTAGATGAATCGGAACGCAAAGCCGTCAATATTCATGAAGGGCTAGATAATACGCTGCTGTTTTTGGCGCATCGGCTCAAGGCATCTTCTTCTCAAGTGGCCATTCAAGTCACAAAAGACTATGGGGCACTGCCCAGGGTGGAGTGTTTTGCAGGGCTATTAAATCAGGTCTTTATGAATTTGATTGCGAATGCGATCGATTCGCTGGTGAATGATGACAACCCTACAAAGCAGATTGTGATTCGAACGAAGCTCATTGACGTTCTGCCAGATGCCTTAGGTGGCGAAGCGTCGCGCGCGCTTGTTCAAAATACAGCTGTTCAAAATACAGCTGTTCAAAATACATCAACGCAGTGGGTGCAGATTTCAATTGCTGATAACGGTGCAGGCATTTCTCCTAAAGTGCAACAGCATATTTTTGATCCATTTTTTACGACAAAACCTGTTGGTGAAGGCACCGGCATGGGGCTATCCATCAGCTATCAAATCATTACTGAGCATCACGGCGGTGAGTTAACCTGCTCCTCTACCGTAGGTGAAGGCGCTAACTTCATCATTCACATTCCGATCCGTTAAGCCTGTTCGATAACTGGTTGCTGACTGGTTGCTAATTCTGCGCGTTAAAGCTGCCGTTTCGTTCCTAAGTGGCCTGTGCCTTGCTGTTCTAATCTCAGCACCCGTCAATAACTAGCGTTATCCTAGGAAGTGACTTTTTTGCGTGTGCTGTTTCCATGTCTCACTCTATTTGCATTCTTGGTGGTGGCTTTGGCGGTCTCTACACGGCCCTAGCCCTCAGTAAGCTCAACTGGGCTAATGACCAGGCCAATGCTGGAAACAGTGAGCAGCCTGATATTGTGCTGGTAGATAAGCGCGATCGCTTCATGTTCGCCCCCCTTCTCTACGAACTCGTAACTGGCGAACTCCAAACCTGGGAAATTGCCCCACCCTACGAAGAACTGCTGGCGGGCACGGGCATTCGTTTCCACCAAAGCGGTGTCGATAGCATCGATATCCAAGGGCAAAGCGTGTCCCTCACAGACGGCACCCAGCTTTCCTACGACCGCATTGTGCTCGCCCTAGGCGGTGAAACCCCAATGGACATGGCCCCTGGCGTAGCCGAACATGCCATTCCGTTCCGCACCCTAGACGACGCGTACCGATTAAAAGAGCGGTTGCGTCAGCTCGAAGACGCAGACCCCGAGAAAATTCGTGTCGCAGTGGTGGGCGGCGGCTATAGCGGCGTAGAAATTGCCTGCAAAATAGCCGAAAAACTGGGCGAACAAGGGCGCGTACGCATTGTGGAGCGAGCCAACAAAATTCTGGCAACCTCGCCTGAATTTAATCAAAAGGCGGCGCAGAAAGCCCTGAGCGATAAAAACGTGTGGATAGACTATGAAACCACCGTGACCAACGTCAGCGCCGATACTATTTCACTGCGTTACCAAGATAAAACCGACGTGTTGCCTGTCGATATTGTGATGTGGACGGTGGGCAATAAAGTGAGTCCGGCTTTAGATGCTTTAGATTTGCCCCGTAATGAGCGCCGTCAGTTCACGATAGAACCCACCTTACAAGTCACTAACCATCCGCACGTTTTTGCATTAGGTGATTTGGCCGATGGTAAAGATGGCAATGGCAAAACCGTGCCAACTACAGCCCAATCCGCTTTGCAGCAGGCGGACTATGCGGCTTGGAATATTTGGGCGACCCTGACTGGTAGACCCTTGCTGCCTTTCCGCTATCAGCACTTAGGGGAAATGATGACGTTAGGCACCGATAATGCAACGCTCTCGGGTTTGGGTATTAAGCTAGATGGCAGCCTAGCTCACATTGCTCGTCGTCTCACCTACCTGTATCGCATGCCCACACTGGAGCATCAGATTCGGGTTGGTGTCAATTGGATTACTCAACCTATCCAAGATCTGTTGACGATGAATAAATAGCTAAGTGGCTTCTGTCTACCCCCGCCTTTAAATGCCCTCTACTCCGCCTAAAGTCATCTATCTCGACGCCTTCGGTACGCTCTTTGGTCTGAAGGGCAGCGTTGGTGAGCTTTATAGCAACCTCGCACGTACGGCAGATGTCAGTACAGATCCGCACGCTGTGAATCGTGCTTTTTATCAGAGCTTTGCGGCTTCGGAGCGGTTGGCTTTCCCTGGCGCTGAAAAGGAAGCGATTCCGGAGCTAGAGTTTCGTTGGTGGAAGGCGATTGTGGCTGATACCTTTGCACGGGTGGGGGCGCTCGAAAAGTTCGAAGATTTTGAGATGTTCTATGCAGGGCTATATGGCTATTTTGAAACGGCTGCGCCTTGGAAAGTGTATGACGATACGCTGAGTTCATTGAACCGTTGGCGAGCGATGGGCATAGAGTTAGGGGTTATTTCTAATTTTGATTCAAGGTTGCATAGAATCTTGAGCATTTTGGGGTTAGCGCCCTACTTCCAGTCCGTGACGATTTCGTCAGAAGTTGGCGCGGCCAAGCCTGCTGCCAAAATTTTTGAGGCGGCGTTAGCGAAGCACCAGTGTGAAGCCTCTCAAGCTTGGCATGTGGGCGATAGTGAAGCAGAAGATTATGCCGGGGCTAGAGCCGCCGGGCTACGGGCAGTTTTACTGGCTCGTTGAATCTGGCTTGTGACATCTGGTTTGTGAAATCTGGCTTGTGAAATCTGGTTTGTGACATCTGGTTGTTGAATCTGGCCCGTTAAACATCATCATTTCCCTCCATGACAGCGCTAGTATCAAAAAAACTGAGCGCAGGTTTTTAATTCCGTGATTACCGAACGCCTGATATGGTTCAAGGGTAGGTGAAACTAGCCGCTGTGGACGCCAGTTGATGATTCGGGAACCTTACAGGGCGAAGCTTCTTATTGCCAGTGCTGCTATGTCGTCTCGTCGTTCTCTCTTGCTTTTGTTGAGCTGTTGCAGCGCTGTCTGGGCTGCCCCAACAGACTCTGGCCCCGGCGGTATGTTGTCCGCTCAGGCGCAAGTAACCCTGCCGCCTTCTTTACCGAGTAACGCGATTCCTAGTGAGCCGTTACCCCCTGCGGATGTTATTCCAGATTTTCGGCCTGATGACGATTTGCCCGCGCAGCCGCTCCCTACGCTGCCGCCCGTAGATGAGCTATTAGGTAATCCAGATGGGGTGAATACACCTGATAATGCGGCGGGCAACGGCGAAGCGACCTTTGTGGTTAATGGTATTCAGCTAGAGGGCAGTACGCGATACACCAATGAAGATTTTGCTGAGCTATTTGCGCAGTACATAGATCGGCCTGTGACATTTAATGAGCTGCTTCAGCTGCGCTCTGCGGTGACCCAGCGCTATGTAGAAGATGGTTTTATTACCTCAGGTGCGTTTATTCCGCCGCAGACCTTAGAAAATGGCATGGTTACGGTGCAGGTCATTGAAGGGTTAATCGAAGATATTGAAATTGTGGGGACGCGCAAGTTAAAGACGGAGTATATTCGTAGCCGCTTAGGGCTGGCTGCGCAGCCGCCGATTAATGCGGATAGGTTGCTAGAAGGGTTGCAGCGATTGCAGATTGATCCGCTAATTGAAACGGTCTCTGCTGATTTGCAGGCGGGTGTGCGGCCTGGCACCAGCATTTTGCGGGTGGAGGTTACCGAGGCCGATTCGTTTGATTTAACTGTGGGGTTGGATAATGGGCGATCGCCCAACATTGGCAGTGTTCGTCGCCGTATTGATGTCAGCGAAGGCAATTTGTTTGGCATTGGCGATCGCTTCTTTGCGGGCTACTCCAACACTGATGGCAGCAACAGCTTAGACTTGGCCTACTCCGTGCCAGTGAGTCCTCACAACACGCGCATTAACCTTGAAGGGGGCATCTCCGAAAGCCGCGTCATTGACGACACCTTCGATGTGCTAGAGATCAGCTCCGATGCTCACTACTACGAAGTGGGTGTCACCCATCCACTCATCGAAAGCCCCACCGAAGAGCTAACGCTCGGCCTGGCACTGTCTCATAAAGAGAATCAGACTAGCCTGGGCATTGATAACATTGGCCCTTTTCCCCTCTCTCCAGGTGCCGATGAAAATGGAGAGAGCCGAGTGACCGCCTTTCGATTCTCTCAGGGGTGGACAAAGCGCAGCCAAAAGCAAGTCATTGCTGCGCGATCGCAGTTCAACTTAGGTGTGGATTTTCTCAATGCGACGGTGAACGAAGGCGATGTGCCTGACAGTCAATTTTTCTCTTGGCGTGGCCAAGGGCAGTGGGTGCGCTTACTTGCCGACGATTCTCTCTTTTTCTTGCGGAGTGATGTGCAACTAGCGGCCAATAGTCTTTTATCTTCTGAACAATTTGGTTTAGGGGGGCAACAAACCGTACGCGGTTACCGTCAGGACGCCCTGCTGCGTGACAATGGTGCACTGGTTTCCGCTGAAGCCCGTTTTCCTATCATTCGCTTCGCAGAAGATAGCATCGTTCAAATTACGCCCTTTTTAGATGCTGGTGCCGCCTGGAATAACAGAAATACACCAGAGGGTAATAACGTGCTGGTGGGTACGGGTGTGGGCTTGCTGTGGCAGCAAAACGATAACTTGAGTGCTCGCTTAGATTGGGGCATCCCGCTCGTCGATATCGATAGCTCGGGCGATAGCCTACAAGATAGCGGTATTTATTTTTCTATTCAGTACAATCTGCTGTAGCACATCTTTCCGTATCGCAACAGCTCAAATCACGCTGAGCTTGTTGCTACGTTGTCTGTTTTAGAAATCTCTCTTTTTAGAGAATGTTCTATTGACTCAGAATTCTCTATTGCAGAGTGCTCTATTGCAGAATGTTCTATTGCAGACATGAGCTGTCGCTTTGAGTGGTAGCAACAACAACACGAAACTACTCTCGCTCTAGTACCAGTAGCGTTTGCCTGCCGTGAAGCAGCCTACAGCGACCATCATCACCGTTTGTAGAGAAAAGCCACCTAAAAACAGGGTAGGAATGAGCTGTAAGAAACTTTTCACAATCAGCGCGACGAGTAAGCAGCCTACTAAGGCCCAAATGGTATCAGTGCCGAGCAAAACTTGACGGAAGAAGTGCCGGGTAAAAAAGAGTCCGAGCGCGCCCACGCCAAACGGCACAGCGAGCGAAATGACGAGAACCAAAAAGGCGTTCGTGAACAAAAATTGGCCCAGCTGCGGTATGAAGCTCAGCGTCATGCCCAGCAAAATATCAAGCGCGGTTGCAACCAGTACCGTTAACCCGGCGCTTTGAAATAGCGGTGACCAAGGCAAATATCTCAAGGGCCAAAGGGGTAGTGAGCTGTTTGAGAGTGTAACGTAGCTACACTGACTTAATTTGCGTCAAACTGCAAGGGCTGACCCCTCACCGTATCGTCAATGTCGCCATGGTCGTACACTACCTGTCCGCCTACGATGGTGACCACTGGCCAGCCTGTGAGCGTCCATCCTTCAAAGGCACTCCAGCCGCACTGGGCCTGGAGTTCTTCTTTGAGGACGGGGCGATAGGTCGATAGATCGACCAGTACCAGATCCGCGTCGTACCCTGGTTCAATCAGTCCTTTTTTAGGAATGCTATATGCCTTCGCAACGGCTGTGCTCATCCAGTTTGCGACTTGTGCAATGGTGCATCGGCCTTCTTTGGCTTGGGTTAGCATCAGGGCTAAAGACGTTTCGACCCCTGGTATGCCAGCCGGATGGTCGGGCGCGTTTGGGTTTTGAGTTGCTCGGGTGCGTTCTCGGCTAATGTCTTGGGCATGGGGGGCGTGGGCCGTCGCAACACAGTCAATGATGCCGTCTTTCAGCGCTTGCCAGAGAAGTTCGCGATCGCGCTCATTTTTTAGTGGGGGATTCACCTGCACCAGTGCCCCTGTTTCTTCATAGGCCTCTATATCCAAAAGCAAATGCTGCGGCGTTACTTCTGCGGTCACCCAGCTGGGTTTATCTTCACGCAGTAATGCCGCTTCTTCACCTGTTGATACGTTGAGAATATGCAGCCGCCGTTCGTACTGTTTGGCTAATTCCAATGCCTTTTGGGTGGCCATCAGTGCGGTTTCACTGTCTGGCAGGTTGGTCTGCTGGTCTTGGTCGATGGTGTGACGTAATAATTTGTTGTGCGGTTCTACCGGTCTCGTCTGATGTGCGGTGTGGATAGCGATTAGGTGGTTCCCTGTGGCAAAAATGGGCTCTAGTGCTTCCGGCGTATCAAGTGCTTTAGGCGTATCAGTCGCAAGGGCGCTACGTGCTGCTCCGAGTGTGATCTGGATGCCGCAGATAGGCGTTGCGGTGTGTAACTCGGCTAGGTTCTCAGCCGTTGCGCCAATGAAAAAGCCATAGTTAACAAGGCTTGTACTTGCTGCGATCGCTAACTTTTCTGTCAAAACAGCTTGCGTTGTTGTGGGCGGCTGTGTATTGGGCATCTCTAAAAAAGACGTGACCCCACCTCGCGCACAGGCTCGACTTGTCGTGCATACTTCGGCCTCCTGCTCTAAGCTTGGTTCACGAAACTGTATTTGCGGATCGATGACCCCTGGTAGCAGCGTCAGTCCTCTACCATCAATGGTTTGAGTATTTGCGGTGACCGCTAGCCCCGTGCCGACAGCCGTAATCTTTCCCTCTGCGATCGCTACATCCTTCAAGGCCATTTCACCTGAAGGTAACAGCACCTGCGCGTCTTGAATAATCATGGGCGCGGTAGGTATTGCAGATGGCGAAGAATCAGTCATATTGATTTGCCTCGGCAAAAATACAATTCACTATCCTATACTCATCTAAGCATCTGGTACTTCTTTGAGTTCCTACCTACAGGAAGCGTTTAATAATCGTGTCTGAAAAGCAAGTAAATCCCTGGGTTGAAGGGCTTCAAACCATTGGTCTGAGTATTGTTCTAGCCCTCGGCATACGCCAGTTTGTCGCAGAAGCGAGGTTTATTCCCTCCGGTTCTATGAAGCCGACGCTCCAAATTGATGATCGCCTCGTCGTCGAAAAAATTAGCTATCGCTTCAATCCGCCCAAACGCAGCGACATTATTGTTTTCCAAGCGCCCCAAGCCGCACTCGATGAGGTGGGTTCTACAACGAACGATGCCTACATTAAGCGTGTGATTGGCTTGCCTGGCGAAACGGTAGAAGTTAAGAATGGCAAAGTGATTATCGATGGCGACATCCTAGAGGAAAACTATATTCAAGCGCCTCCTAATTATGTGTGGGGGCCAAAAGTTGTGCCTGAAGATGAATATTTGGTGCTTGGTGACAACCGCAACAGTAGTTCTGATGGCCATGTATGGGGATTTTTACCCCGTGAAAGAATCATTGGCCGGGCGATTGTGCGATTTTGGCCCCCGACTCGTATCGGCGGACTAGATTAAGGCTTGAGCTGAAACGCTTCATTTGAATGCTTAGCTTCAATGCATTCATTTGAATGCTTAGCTTCAATGCCTGAACTTACTCGCTCAGGTTAAAGGTTGGGCTTTAACTGCGTAGCCTAGATGCTACGCGTGAATGCTTGGTTTCGGCTTTGGCCGTTAAAACGAACTGGCATATTTACAATGGTTTGCCCACTCTCCCGAAAGATACACTTTGGGTGAGTATGTGTTGAAAACAAGGGGCAGTGTGCTAAGCCCCTGACGAAAAATTAATTAACATGACTAAAAAACAGCCGAGCTTTTGGGTTGAACTACTGCAAACAATGGGCTTGAGCGTAGTATTAGCGCTTGGTATGCGGCAGTTCGTTGCGGAAGCGCGAGTTGTGCCCACAGGCTCGATGGAGCCAACGGTTCAGATTAATGATCGTTTATTCATTGAGAAAATAAGCTATTTGTTTAATTCTCCTGACCGGGGAGACATCATTGTGTTTCAGGCTCCTGAAAAGGCGTTAGTGATTGCTGGGGCAACCACAAATGATGCATACCTTAAGCGGGTGATTGGCTTGCCGGGAGAGACGGTTGAAATTAAAGATGGCAAAGTATTCATTGATGATCGTGCCATCCACGAGAACTACATTAAGGCACCCCCTAACTACACCTGGGAAAAGGCGCTGGTGCCTGAGGGGCAGTATCTGGTGCTAGGTGACAATCGCAATGGCAGCTTAGATGGTCATGTTTGGGGGTTTTTGCCGGAAGACACCATCATTGGTAAAGCGTCTCTGCGCTTTTGGCCGCCGAGCCGGATTGGTGGCCTGGATTGATGCCGCTTAAACGCAGCTTCATTTAAGCTGTCCAGGTAGCGATAACTTTGCCTTTAATGGCTTGCTCTGCCCAAGCTGTATTGTGCGATCGCGATTTTAAGGTTTTGGCGCTGGCCTGCCAGCCCACCCGTGGATCAAACAGCGTCAGCTCAGCCGCTGCTCCAATTTGCAGGGTATTTGGCGTTAATCCTAAGCACTGACAAGGGCCGTAACTCAGTGCTTGCCAGAGCTGTTCTGGCTTCCACTGGGGGCTGCCTGCTACCAAGGTTTGCCACAGAATGGGCAAAGCTAGCTCTAGGCCAATCGCCCCTGGGGGCGCTGAAGCAAAATCGACGGTATTTTCTTCGTAGGTGTAGGGGCTGTGATCGATGGCGATCGCCTCAATCACCCCATCGCTTACCCCTGCTATCAGCGCTTCTCGATCAGCGGGTGTGCCCAAGGGTGGCTCGTGGCGAAGGTTGGGATCGTAATGTTCTAAATCTTGCGTATCAAAAATAAGATGATGCCAAGGAACGCTCGCACTGATGGGCAGCTCCCTCGCCTTGGCTTCCCTTAGTAGCTCCACGCTACGGGCCGTAGAAACGCGCATGATATGTACCAGGGCTGGAATTTCGGCAATGCACTCCAGCAGCGTGGTGAGGGCTGTTGTTTCTGCGATCGCACTCACCCCCGCTAACCCTAATCGCAACGCATCGGTGCCTTCTCGGGCTACGCCTCGCCCCGCCAGTTGAGGATTGCAAGGCCATAGTGCAATGGGCTTTTGGAGAGGCTGCGCATACTCCAAAAGCCTACGCAGTAGAACCGAATTCGTAATGGGCCGACTATCTGTAAAGCCCAGCGCACCAGCATCTGCGAGTTCAGCCAGTTCGTTAAGCTGCTCGCCTTGGCCGCCTTGCGTGATGGTGGCCCAAGGCAGCAGCTGAGTTTGGGCCTGTGCGCCGGTTTGGTCTGCGGTTTGGTTGGCTTGTTGCACCGCTGTGATAGCACTCACGTTATCCACCGCAGGCGCTGTGTTGGGCAATACGCCTACACGGGTGAATCCGCCTGCTATGGCCGCCTGCTTCAAGGTGGCATGGGTTTCACGCGATTCATTTCCGGGTTCCCCACTTTGGCTGTACAAATCCACCAGACCGGGGCCGAGAAACTGGCCCTGTCCGTTGAGTATGTGGGTGTTATCAGGCAGGAGATCTGATGAGAGTGAAGGCGCGATCACCTTAATCCGCCCATCCTCAATCAGGACATCTCCTACGCCCTCAGCTCCCGTTAGTGTCTGATCACTAAGCCCCAGAACATAAGCCTGCTTAATCAGCGTGGGCATTCGTTTCGCTCCCTACTGCTTTTTGACTGTTACAATGCACCCGCTGCGGTCTTATCGAAAATGCTGCCGGATAAGTGGGTGGTAATATTTGCTGCGCTGAGCACAGGCTTACCTGCCGAACCATTCTCTCCCCCGCCCTGATAGTCAATCACGCTGACTGCGCCATTGCCCTGCTTAAACTGCCAAAATTTATCTGGCGACAAGCCAAATACCTGACACAAAATCGCCTTGTTAATGGCATCGTGCGCCACCACCATGACTGTCTTTGGCTCTGCCGAGTTGCTGTAGGCTGCGACGATATCACCCCACCCTTTTTTCGCGCGGCTCCACACGTCTTCTAGGTTCTCGCCAGCGGGCATCTGTACGGTTTCGGGGTGGCTTTGCCACTGTGCCAGCATGCCGGGATAGCCTGCTTCAATCTCGCTCTCCAGTTTGCCTTCCCATTCGCCGTGGCTAATTTCCCAAAGATCTTCAGTGGTGCTCAGCTCCACCGCTGGGTGATATTTCAAAATGCCTTCTGCGGTTTCCTTGGGGCGCATCATCGAAGAGGTCACTGCCGCGTCAATCTGAATGGTTTTTAGAAACTCAGCGGCTTGTGCAGCTTGCGCATGGCCATTGTCATTGAGTGGAATATCAATTTGCCCTTGGAAGCGTCCATCTCGGTTCCAGTTGGTTTCACCGTGGCGTACTAGCAGTAGCCTTGGCCCCTTAAACCGACTGCGGCGAGGGGCAATCGCATTGCCCAAATGACTCGTCAAATTCAGAGATTCTAGCTGCGCACCCTCCTCATAGCTGCCCAAAAAGTTCAGCACGTTAATGGCGCAGTTGTCTTGCCCCATATGGTTCAAGCACTCTGGCCCAACGCCGATGGAGGAGCCAATTAAGGCTCGGTTAATGGCGCTGTGGCCAAATAAAAGGATGGTTTGTCCGGCGTGTTCTTTGACTTTCGCCTGTAAGAATTTGCTTGCCCGTTCCCAAATGTCACGCACGGGATAGAAATCAACAGTGCCGCTGTTTCCATCGGGTACGGCCATTTTCATGTTGTTCGGATCTTGCCGCCACGCGGTAAATTCTTCGGGGTAGTTCGCTTCCGCATCTGCGAAAGACTTAGATTCCCACAGGGGTAAGTTAATTTCTTTAATTAGCTCAGCGGTTTGGATGGGCGGTAACTCGGTGCCATCTGTGTCCATCTCTGCGAGGGCTAATGCGCCGGTTTTAGCGGCTCGTTTTAGCGGGCTGGCGTACACAGCATCTGGCTTTAGTCCGCTGAGCATTTCGCCTACTTTTTTGGCCTGCTGTTCGCCCCGCTCTGTGAGCACTGCGTTGTCATGGTGTCCTGAGATGATGCGCTCTACATTAGAGGTGCTTTCACCATGACGAACAATAATTACGGTAGTTTTCAACGGATCCTAGCCTCGCCTGTAGGGGGGTATGAGAATGGGCCGGAAAAATAGGCCAGAGTTATCTTACACCGGAGATCCCTAAAATAAAGGTATGGAGAAGATCGTCACCTACAGTCCGGCCTATACGCTGGTGCCTACCTACGAGTGCTTTAACCGCTGCACGTATTGCAACTTTCGGCGTGAGCCTGGGCAAGACGAGTGGATGAGCTTGGATAAGGCGAAGACGGTTTTGATGAAGCTGCGATCGCAAGATGTGATCGAAATCTTGATTCTTAGCGGTGAGGTGCATCCGCAAAGTAAACGCAGATCAGCTTGGTTTCAGCGCATTTATCAGATGTGCGAATTGGCTTTATCTCTGGGCTTTTTGCCCCATACCAATGTTGGCCCGTTGAGTGAAACGGAAATGGCTGAACTGCAGCAGGTGAATGTATCTATGGGGCTGATGGTGGAGCAGGTGACCCCTGATTTGCTCACGACTGTTCATGCCCATGCGCCTAGTAAGGTGCCTGAGACGAGATTACAGCAGCTTGA